>NZ_JADYVY010000001.1:310000-981782 GCF_020194215.1 Bradyrhizobium sp. BRP20
TCCCGGATCGCAGGCAGCATGACCAAAGGGGAACAGCAAATCAAGCTCGCTTTGGTTGTGCGCCGGCCAAGCCGATCAATGCTGCGGCGCGAACGCGGCTTCCATGGCCTTGCGCGCCTTCACCGTTTCGTTGCCCGGGTCGAATTCGACATCGCTCCAGCGTACCAACGTGCCATGGGCGACGTCGTGCTTAAGCTTGAGGCGATGTGCGAGCCCGATCGGCAGGGCCCCAGCCCTGAGGCTCGCGGCCGCCGGTATCAGCTTGCCCCATACCGTGTAGCCGCCTTCGCCGTCGAGCATCTCCCCGGCACGCAAGTTACGTTTGGCCACGGCGGCGACGTCGCCGCGAAAGCCGTAAGGCTGCCCGGTGGGCTCGCCCCGCAGCGCGGCCGACAGCATCGAGATGTTCAGCTCGAGCCCGATCAGATGGTAGGGCTTGTACATCGCGGCATAGCGTCCGCTCCCATCGGTCTTGAGGCCGTATTGCCTGAAGCAATCGGCGGCATAGTCGTTGGGCGCCTCCAGTACCACATAGACGCCCCAGCGCAGGTCGCGAAACACCGGCCGGCCGTCGCGCTCGAGCGAGGAGACGACTTCGACGACACCGGATCGCTCCAGCACACCGCCGCGCGAGCGCGGCCGCATGATGTGCGGCAGATCATCGACGCCGCACGGCGGAAACGCCAGGCCGTCCGCGGGCACGTCGAGGCCGCAGGCATTGGCGATCGCGGCCATCTCGATCGCCGATTTGGTGCCGTCGAGGAACGAGTTGAACATCTGCGGATTCATGCCGGCCGACTGCGCTTCGCCCGCGGTCAGGCCGTAATGCTGCCAGACACCGTCGGGCGTCACGTCGTGATAGGCTGGCAGGTACTTCGTGCCCTTGCCGGCGGCAATGACGTGAAATCCAGTGGCGCGGGCCCAATCGACCATCTCCGCCGTCAGCGCCGGCTGGTCGCCATAGGCGAGCGAATAGACCACGCCGGCTTTGCGCGCTTCGTCGGCGAGCAGCGGGCCCGCCAGCACGTCGGCTTCGACATTGACCATCACGATATGCTTGCCCGCCGCGATCGCGGCGCGCGCGTGGGCAATGCCGACGGCGGGATTGCCGGTCGCCTCTACCACCACGTCCATGGCGCCGCCGGCAATGGCGCGCGCGCCGTCATCGGTGAACACGGTCGCGGCGATGCGTTCGGCATCCCAGCCGACGGTCCGGCAGGCCTCGCGGGCCCGGTCGCGGTCGATGTCGACGATGAGGGGCACCTCCAGCCCCGGCGTGTGCGGCACCTGTGCGAGGAACATCGAGCCGAACTTGCCGGCGCCGATCAGCGCGACACGGATGGGCTTGCCGGCGGATGCGCGGGCTTGCAGGAGGCGGAAGAGGTTCATGGGGGGTCCGAGATCGCTATGGCTGTCAGGTGACACTGTCAAACTTCGTCATTCCGGGGCGCGCGAAGCGCGAGCCCGGAATCCATTTCTCCACAAGCACTGCGGCCCGATGGATTCCGGGCTCGACGCTCCGCGTCGCCCCGGAATGACAGGTTACTCCGCCGCCTGCCGTGGTGCCCGCGCCAACCGCAGCAGCGCATCGTCGTCCACCGTCTTGATCGGCGTGAAATCGCGATGGGCGATGTAATCCGGTCGTGTCGGTGTGCGGATATGGTTCGAGACCGCATTCAGCGTCAGGTACACGATCTTGCGCGGATAGGGCGTGATGTTGCCGCTGGAGCCGTGCACGAGATTGCCGTGGAACATCAGCATGCCGCCGGGCTTGCCGGTGGGCGCGACGATGCCGCCCTGCTTGACGAGGCGCGTCACCGTATCCTCGTCCAGCGTCCATAGCGGATAAGAGGTGGTGGCAAGATCGTGCGAAGCCTCGAGATCGCCGGCGTTCTGGCTGCGCGGCACCAGCATCAGGGGGCCGTTGATCGGCATCACCTCGTCGAGGAAGATCGCGATGTTCATCGCCCGCGGCTCCGGCATGCCGTCATCGCGCTTCCAGGTGCCGTAATCCTGGTGCCATTGCCAGACGTCGCCGGTGAAGGCCGATTTCGCGTTGATCTTGAACTGGTGCATGTAGACGGGCTCCCCGAACACCTGCTCGACCGGCTCGATCATGCGCGGATGCGCGCCGAGGATCGCGAACGCCTCGTTGTAGAGATGCGCGGCAAAGGCCGTGCGCGGCGCTCCGCTCTTCTCGCGCCAGACCTCCGGCCGGTTGGCCTCATAGATGGCGACCGCCTCGCGCGCGAGCAGGTCGACCTCCTCTTGGGCGAACAGCTCGGGCAGGAACAGCCAGCCCTCGCGGTGGAAGAACTCCAATTGCTCCTGAGACAGTTTCATGGGTCGTCCTCCTTGGTTTTGTTTGTTTTTGTCATTCCGGGGCGCGACGAAGTCGCGAGCCCGGAATCCATTTTCCCCGCAGTCTCTGCCGCCCGATGGATTCCGGGCTCGATGCTTACGCATCGCCCCGGAATGACGGTGGCAATCGCTACGCCGCCGCCTCTTCCGTCGCCCGCAATCTCTCCTCGGTCATCCGTCCCGCCGTCTGCGCGTGCGCGAGCGCGGCGCGTTCGGCCGCTTTCGCGTTGCCGCTGAAAATGTGCGCGGCAATATCGGCATGCTCCGCCCAGGCGCTGGCGCGATAATCGAGCTCGGAGAGCACCGTCGCCATCGAGCGACGCATGTGCGGCCATTGCGGCGCCATGGTCTCCTCGATCACGGGATTGCCGGCGAGCTGATAGATCGCGCGGTGAAAATCGACATCGAGGGTGATGAGCTCGGATAGCGTGGTGTCGCGGTCGCTGCGGCGCCCGGCGGCGAGCGCTGCCTCCAGTCGCGCGCGTCCCGCTGCGTCGCTGGCCGCGCGCTGAGCGGCCAGCCCGGCCGCCAGCGCGTCGATGGCGCCGCGCACCTCGTAGAGCTGACGGATGCGCGCGGGATCGAGCTGAGTCACTTCAAAGCCGCGGCGGCCGCTCTCGGCGACCAGGCCCTGCCGATGCAACAGATGCAGCGCATGCGACACCGGCTGGCGCGACACGCCGAGCCGATCGGCGAGCTCGTTCTGCCGGATGCGCTGGCCGGGCCGAAGCGTTCGGTCGGAGATCGCCTCCAGGATCCGCGCATAGACCTGGTCGATCAAGTTCGGGAGCGGGTCGAGAGGGATCACGCCGGCAGCTCCAAGCCATCTCAGAATACGGAATTCCGTATTCGAACTTACGCTCGGCGAGGTGGAGCGTCAAGCCGTACCTCGGGCGATCCCAAGGGCTTCACGTCACCCGGGTAAGCTGTTGAATTTCCTGAGTCCGTCTACTGTGCATGGGGTTGTTTTCGCGACAACGGGTCCGGATCTGACCCATCCAGCACCTCCACCTCCATCGTGGCGATGTCGTCCGCATCGGCCACCGCCTCGATCGCCCCGATCCGCTCGCCCACGAACGTCACGCGCAGGGCAATGCGCAGCTGTCCGCCGAGGATGACGGCAGCACCCAACTCACCATCGACCAGCGCCGTGCGCGCCGTCCGGGCGCGGCCCTTGTAGAGCTGCGCGACAGCCTCGGCGCCGCGCACCTCCGCCAGCGAGCCGAGCCGCACCGCGGCCTGATCGGCGCGGAATACCACGTCGGGATCCAGCACCGCGAGTAGCCCTTCGAAATTGCCCTCGCGCGACGCTTTAAGAAATGCATCGACGATCCTTCGCTGCTGCGTCCGATCCGTCTCTGGCACCGGCGCGCCCTGCACGCGCCGCCGGGCGCGGCTCGCCAGTTGCCGCGAGGCATCGACCGAACGGCCGACGATCGGCGCGATCTCCTCGAACGGGACGGCGAACATGTCGTGCAGCACGAAGGCGAGCCGCTCCGCGGGCTGCAGCGTTTCCAGCACGACCAGCAGTGCCGCGCCGACGGAATCGGCCATCTCCGCCTCTCGCTCGCGGGTATCGTCAACCGGCTCGGGTACGTGCGGACCCATCGGATCCTCGCGACGCGACTTCCGGGCGCGCAGCATGTCGAGGCAGATGCGCGCCACGACCGTGGTCAGCCAGCCGCGCAAATTCGCGATGTCGGACAGGTCGTAGCGGCTGACCCGCAGCCAAGCCTCCTGCACGGCATCGTCGACCTCGGCGCGCGAGCCCAGCATGCGGTAGGCGACCGCACGCAAATGGTCCCTGCTCGCCTCGAACTGTTCAGTCAGAAAATTTTCTCCGGTCATAGGTCACATTCCCTCGTCGCGATCCGTCATGCCCATGACGAAGCCAATCCGGCCGATGTGACCGGAACCTTCGAAATTCGACAGATGGAGACGCAACATGATGCACGCCCGCATGAAACACCCTGTCATGGTCCTGCCGGAGGCCATGAATGTCCTTCAGTCCCTCGGCAACCTGACAAAGCAGGGTCTGCCGGAAAGGCTCCTCGAACTGGTGCACCTGCGCGCCAGCCAGATCAATGGTTGCAGCGTCTGCGTCGATATGCACCCGAAGGTCGCCCGCAGACTGGGTGAGACCGACGAGCGCCTGTTCGCCGTATCCGCCTGGCGCGAGGCGCCCTATTTCACGGACCCCGAGCGCGCCGCGCTGGCCCTGACCGAAGCCGTCACGCGCGTCGCCGATCGCGAGGATCCGGTGCCCGATGCGATCTGGAACGAAGCCGCCAAGCACTTCGACGAGCGCGAGCTCGCCACGCTGATCGTTGCGATCGCGACGATCAACGTCTGGAACCGCCTGAACGCGACGATCAAGATGCCGGTCGGCGTGTGGAAGGTGTGAGCTACTCCGTCAGGAATCTGCTCACCACCTCGCCGAACTCGAGCGGCGCCTGCTCGAACATCCAGTGGCCGGCGTTCGCGATCACTGCCGTCTCGGCGCCCGCGATGTGCGCGGCCAGCACGCGCCACATCACCGACAGGCTGCCGGTGGTGGCGCCGCCGCCTATCAGCAGCGTCGGCGTCCTGATCGCCTGCGCATCGCTGAGGGTGTAGGGCCGGCGCTGCTCGTTGATCTGGCCAAGGAAGGTGAGCGCGTTGTCGCGGAGTTGTTGCTTGGCCGCAGCCGGCACGCGCCGCCAGGAACCGTCGCCCTCGATGCCTTCGTAGAAATTCCGCACCGCGCCCTCGAGGTCGCCGCCGCGGATCATCTCGACCGAGCGCGCCGTGCGCGCCGCGAGCGGCGGATGCGCGGGCGTGCCTTCGGGCACAGGCAGGGATGGGTCGAGATCGCGGCCGGGCTCGGCCAGCACCAGCTTGTGCAACAGATCAGGCCGCGCCTGCGCCACGCGGAAGGCGATGTGGCCGCCGCGCGAATGGCCCATCAGGTCGACGGGGCCGGGCCTGACCTGCTCGATGAAGGCAATCGTATCGGCGACGTGCTGCGCCATCTTGTAGTCGTCGCCGACGGCGTCCCAATGCTCGGGAAAGAAGTGCCGCAGGCTGACCGCGATCACGCGATGGGATTTCGACAGCGGACCGAGCACCGAATACCAGGTGCGGAAATCACCGAGTGTGCCGTGCACACAGACCAGTGGCGGGCCCTCACCGACCTCGAGATAGGCCATGTCGTAACCGTTGACGCGGAAGCCTTGCATGGTCAGCTCGCCAGAAAATCCAAAACCACTTCGGAGAATTTCTGCGGCGCCTGCTCGAACATCGGATGCGTCGCGTTCGGGATGATCGCCGTCTTGGAATAGGGCACATGCGCGGCCAGCGCATGCAGCACTTTCGGCAAGAGGCCCTTGGTCCGCGCGCCCAGGATGAACAGCGTCGGCATCTTGATCGCCTCCGCATCCGCCTTCGAGAACGGCGGGCGGCTGTCGCGGACCTGGCCGATCAGCGTAAAGGCATTGTCGCGCAGGTTCTGCTTCACCATCGCGGGCAATCGCGGCCAGGTGCCGGGGCCTTCCAGCGTGTCGACGAAGACGGCGAGCCCGCCGTCGACATCGCCGGCCGCGATCTTCTCGGCCGAGGCCGTGAAGCGCGCCAGCAGCGGCGAGGGGCCGCCGACGTAGTCCGGATCAAGGCTCGCATCGAGCTCGCCCCCGGGCTCGGCCAGGATCAGCCGGCGTAAGAGATCGGGCCGCTGCTGCGCCACGCGGAAGCAGATATGCCCGCCGCGGGAATGGCCCATCAAATCGACCGGTCCCACATCGAGCTTGTCGATGAAGGCGATGACGTCCTCGACATGCTGGGCGATCGAATAGGTGTCACCGACGCCGTCCCAGCGCTCCGGGAAGAAGTGCCGCAGGCTGACGGCGATCACCCGGTGCCGCTGCGTCAGCGGCCCCAGCACGCAGCCCCAGACGCGGAAGTCATTCAGCGATCCATGCACGCAGACCAGAGGCGGACGGCCCCTGTCTTCGCCCACGTCGAGATAGGGCATGTCGTAACCGTTGACGTGGAGGCTCTGCATGATGGACTCGGGAGAGGATTGGAACGCCTGTGCAAGATTCCCGGAAACCGGGTGGATCGCAACTATTTCCAAGCCTAGATTTGGCACGACATCAAAGTGGGGGCCTGCAACGGAAGCAAGCCAGGAACCTAGACATGACCGACCAGCATTTTGCCCTGTTCGACACAAGGATCGGCCTGTGCGCCATCGCCTGGGGCCCGCGGGGCATCAACGGCACGCAATTGCCGATGGGCGGCGAGCAGAAGATCCGCACCCGCATCAGCCAGCGTCATGCCGACGCCGTTGAGGCCGAGCCGACCGCCGAGGTGCAACAGGCGATCGACCGCATGACGAAACTGCTCGCCGGCGAGCCGGATGATCTCACCGACATCCCGCTCGATCTCGACGGCGTGCCCGAGTTCAATCGCAGCGTCTACGACATCGCCCGCGCGATTCCGCCCGGCAAGACCGTCACCTATGGCGACATCGCCAAGCAGCTCGGTGGCGTCCAGCTGTCGCGCGACGTCGGTCAGGCGCTCGGCCGCAACCCGTGCCCGATCGTCGTGCCCTGCCATCGCGTGCTCGCGGCGGGCAACAAGCCCGGCGGCTTCTCGGCGAATGGCGGCGTGGTCACGAAGCTGAAGATGCTGGAGATCGAAGGCGCGCTGGTGAACCACACGCCGAGCTTGTTCGATTGAAGATACCAAAGCTTGCTCGGCGTCATGGCCGGGCTTGACCCGGGCATCCACGTGTTCCTTTGCGGTACAAAGAACGTGGATGCCCGGGACAAGCCCAGGCATGACGGTGTTGAGAGCGGCCGCTCGCCCTAAATCTTCGTCGCCGTCTTCGGCCAATACCGATCACGCAAATGCCGCTTCACCAGCTTGCCGGTCGGCGTGCGCGGCAGCTCGGCTTCGAAATCGATCGAGCGCGGGCATTTGATGGCGGAGAGGCGGCTCTTGCAATAGGCGATCAAATCGGCTTCCAGCGCCTTGCCGGCGCGGCTCATGTCGTGGGGCTGCACCACCGCCTTGACCTCTTCGCCCATCTCCTCGTTCGGCACGCCGAACACCGCGACGTCGGCGACCTCGGGGTGGGTGATCAGCACGTCCTCGGTCTCCTGCGGATAGATGTTCACGCCGCCGGAGATGATCATGTAGGACTTGCGGTCGGTGAGATAGAGGAAGCCGTCCTTGTCGAGATAACCGACATCGCCGAGCGTCGACCATCCCTTGGCGTTGTAGGCTTTCTTCGTCTTCTCGGGGTCGTTGTGATAGGTAAAGGCGGGCGCATCGGCGAAATAGACGGTACCGATCTCGCCGACCGGCTGCTCCTCATCGTTCTCGTCGAGAATCTTGATCTTGCCGACCACGGCGCGGCCGACGCTGCCGCGGTGCTCCAGCCATTGCTGCGAGTTGCAGACGGTGACGCCATTGCCTTCAGACCCGGCGTAATACTCGATCAGGATCGGCCCCCACCATTCGATCATCCTGGCCTTGACGTCGACCGGGCAGGGCGCGGCGGCGTGGATCGCTCCCTTCAATGTGGAGACGTCGTATTTGGCGCGCACCTCGTCCGGCAGCTTCAGCATGCGCACGAACATGGTCGGCACCAGCTGGGATTGCGTCACCTTGTACTTTTCGACCAGCTTCAGGAACTCTTCGGCGTCAAAGTGCTCCATGATGATGGAGGTGCCGCCGAGCACGATCGCCATCATGTTGAAGCGCAGGGGTGCCGCATGATAGAGCGGCGCCGGCGACAGATAGGTGCTCTCCGCATTCATGCCGCACATGTCGGCGCAGAGCACGCGGAGGAAGGCGTTCGGCACGTCGATCCTGTTGCCTTCGAAAGCCTTCTTGATTCCCTTAGGGCGCCCGGTGGTGCCCGACGAATACAGCATGTCGTAGCCGGCGACCTCGTCGGCGATCGGCGTCGTCGGCTGCGCGGCGGCTTCCTTGTCGTAGGAGCGGAAGCCGGGCAGCGGGTCGTCCATCATGTAGAAGATCGGCTCGCCGGGCGTGCCTTTGATCAGGCCCTTGATCTGGTCGGCGCATTTCGGCGTCGTGATCACGACCTTGGCGCCGCAATCGGCAATGATGTAATCGATCTCGTCCTGCTTCAGGTAGCGGCTGATCGCGGTGTAATAGAGCCCGCTGCGCTGTGCCGCCCAGCACAGCTCCATGAAGGCGAGGCGGTTCTCCATCAACAGCGCAATGTGGTCGCCGGCCTTGAGGCCAAGCGAGCGGAACAGATGCGCGCCCTGGTTCGAGAGCTCGTCGAGCTCGCGATAGGTGATCGCCTTGCCGGTCCCGGCCATCTGGTAGGCGATCTTGTCGGGCGTCGTCTTGGCGTGGATACAGGGGTGGGTCATGGCATTTCCTCAAAACGTGAAATGGCGAGTAGCGAGTGGCGAATAGGGAAGAAGGGCAAACCGCTCTTCGTCTACTCACCACTCGCTACTCGCCACTCGCTACTCGCTTTTGTTCTTCTTACAGCCGCTCCACGATCGTCACATTGGCCATGCCGCCGCCTTCGCACATGGTCTGCAGGCCATAGCGCTTGCCCCGCTGGTGCAGCGCGTGGACCAGCGTCGTCATCAGCTTGGTGCCGGAGCCGCCGAGCGGATGGCCGAGCGCGATGGCGCCGCCGTTGACGTTGAGACGCTCCGGGTCGGCGCCGGTGGTCTTCAGCCAGGCGGTCGGCACCGAGGCGAAGGCCTCGTTGACCTCGAACAGGTCGATGTCGCCGATCTTCATGCCGGCCTTCTCCAGCGCGCGCTTGGTGGCGTGCAGGGGAGCATCGAGCATGATCACGGGATCGCCGCCCGTCATGGTCATGTGATGGATGCGGGCGAGCGGCTTGACGCCGAGCTGCTTCAGGCCCTTCTCGTTCACCACCATGACGCCGGAGGCGCCGTCGCAGATCTGGCTGGCGCTGGCCGCGGTGAGCTTGCCGTTCTCGGCGATCAGCTTGACGCCCTTGATGCCGTCGAGCGTGACATCGAAGCGAATGCCTTCGTCGATGTGGTGAGTGTCCTTGCTGCCGTTGGCGCGGGTGATGTCGAGCGGCACGATCTCCTTCTTGAAGTGACCTGCTTGCGTCGCCGCGATCGCGCGCTGATGGCTCTGGTAAGAATATTCGTCGAGCTCATCCTTGGAGAGGCCGTACTTCTCGGCCATCATCTCGGCGCCGGTGAACTGGCTGAACACGATATTCGGATACTTCTTCTCGATGCCCGGGCTCTTGTAATTGCCAAAGCCATTCTTGGCCGGAAGCTGCGACGACAGGCCCATCGGCACCCGCGTCATCGACTCCACCCCGGCCGCGATCACGACGTCCATCGCACCCGACATCACCGCCTGCGCGGCGAAGTGCAGCGCTTGCTGCGAGGAGCCGCACTGACGATCAATCGAGGTGCCTGGCACACTCTCCGGAAGCTTCGAGGCCATGATCGCGTTGCGCGCGACATTGTTGGACTGTTCGCCGACCTGCATCACGCAGCCCATGATCACGTCCTCGACCTGGGCCGGATCGACCTTGGTGCGGTCGACCAGCTCGTCCAGCACCTTCGCGGCGAGATCGGCCGGATGCCAGCCGGCGAGGCGGCCCCCCTTGCGCCCGCCGGCGGTGCGCGCAGCGGCGACGATGTAAGCCTCGGCCATGTCGGTCTCTCCCTGAATTCTTTATTGGGTGGGTTGTCGGGCGATTTAAGGGTCGGACCATCGTTTAGTCAATCGATCAATTAACTCTTGTGATGAGGCGCTGCTTGCGCTTATCTGCGCCCCGCTTCCAGCGGCCAAACAGGGATCTCCGTGGCGACCAGCGTACCGAACAGGCTCCCCAGCGGGAAAAATTCCACGGCAGAGAAATTGCTGGTGGCCGCGAGCGAGCTGATGATCGAACGCTCCTCGATCGAGATCTCGCTGTCCGATATTGCGCAGAAGTCGGGCGCCAACGCGGCCCTGGTCAAATATCACTTCGGCAACAAGGACGGCCTGCTGCTGGCGCTGCTGGCGCGGGATGCCGCGACCGAGATGACCAATCTCGAATATCTGCTGGCACAGCCGATCACGTCGACAGCGAAGCTGAAGCTGCACATCGCCGGCATCATCCGTGCCTATCACCGGTTCCCCTACATGAACCGGCTGATCCACTATCTCTTGCACGAAACCAGCGCGAGCTCTGCCGACGAAGTCTCGAAATTCTTCGTTGCCCCGCTGCTGGACTTCCACCGCCGCCTGGTGGCGGAAGGCGTCAGCCGCGGCGAATTCCGCCCGACTGATCCGGTACTGTTCTACACCAGCCTGATCGGTGCCTGCGATCACCTGTTCTTCGGCCGGCACGCGATGTCCCGCGCCACCGGCGTCGGCCCGGTCACTGACGATGTCTGCCGGCAATACATCAAGCACATGGAAACGCTGATCTGCGGCGGCATCCTCACGCAAGCCGGGGAAGCCGCTGCGGCCGGATAGTCCGGCCGACACGTGACAAGTCTAGAGAAGAAACGCTCAAGGAAAGGTACAAGCGATGCAATTAAAAGACGTAGCCGTTCTCATCACCGGCGGCGGCTCGGGCCTTGGTGCCGCGACCGCCCGCGCCATGGCCGCCAAGGGCGCCAAGATCGGCGTGATCGATCAGAGCAAGGAAAACGCCGAGAAGGTGGCCGCCGAAGTGAAGGGCGTCGCGCTGCACGCCGACGTCACCAGCGAGGAGCAGATCAAGGCAGCGATCGCCAAGGCGGAAGCCGCACACGGCGTCGCCCGCGTGCTGATGAACTGCGCCGGCATCGGCGGCTCGCAGCGCATCGTCGGCCGCGACGGTGTCTATCCGCTCGAAAAGTTCGCACGCATCATCAACGTCAATCTGATCGGCACCTTCAACTGCCTGCGGCTGTTCGCCGAGCGCCTCGTTACTGCGGAGCCGATCGGCGAAGAGCGCGGCGTCATCATCAACACGGCCTCGGTTGCCGCCTACGAAGGCCAGATCGGCCAGATCGCTTATTCGGCCTCGAAGGGTGGCGTCGTCGGCCTGACGCTGCCGGCCGCGCGCGATCTCGCCAGCCAGAAGATCCGCGTCAACACCATTGCGCCCGGCCTGTTCTTCACGCCGCTGCTGATGGGCCTGAACGAAGAGGCCCGCAAGAGCCTGGGCGCCCAGGTGCCGCATCCCTCGCGTCTCGGCGATGCCAACGAATACGGCATGCTCGCGGTGCACATCGTCGAGAACCCGATGCTGAACGGCGAGACCATCCGCCTCGACGGCGCGATCAGGATGGCGCCGAGGTAGGTGCTTTCTTCCTTCTCCCCTTGTGGGAGAAGGTGGCATAGGCGGCCTTAGGCCGCCGTTCTTAAGAACGCCGAAGCGAAGCTTCGGCTACGGCGCCGGATGAGGGGTTGTCTCCACAATCTCATTTGTGGAGGCAGACCCCTCACACAAGCGATTGTGCGGCTAGCGATTTACATGCCCTCTCCAAGGGGAGAGGGCGCAGCAATCGGCGCCGCGACTCGCGGCAAGTGCGAGGCACCCATGTCCCAACCGCTGCTGATCGAGCATGACGATGGCGTCGACCGGGTGACGCTCAATCGGCCCGAGCACCTCAACGCCCTCGATCCGGCGCTGATCGATGCGCTCAACGACTATTTCCAGGGCCTGCAACGCAATCGCGACACGCGCGTCGTCGTGCTCAAGGGCGCCGGCAGGAATTTTTGTGCCGGGCTCGATCTCAAAGCTGCGATGGCGCGCCGGGCCGGACAGCAGGAGCCGCCGGGCGTCACGGAGTCGCTGGATTCGCAGCGGCGCATCGCCGACATCGTGATGCTGATGCGGCGCTGTCCGCAGCCGATCCTGGCGCTGGTGCAGGGCGCGGCGGCCGGCGGCGGCTTCGCGCTGGCGCTGGCCTCCGACATCCGCATCGCGACGAGATCGGCGCGGATGAATTGCGCTTTCATCAAGCTCGGGCTCGGCGGCTGCGATATCGGCACCAGCTATTTTCTGCCGCGCCTCGTCGGCGTCTCCGTCGCATCCGAGCTGATCCTCACCGGGCGCTTCATCGGAGCGGAGCGCGCGCTCGCGGTCGGCCTCGTCTCGGAGATCGTGGACGAGGACAAGCTCGATGACGCGGCCGCGCCTTATGTCGAGGCGATGATGACGGCCTCGCCCGTGGGCCTGCGGCTATCCAAGGAATGCCTCAACATGAGCGTCGATGCCAGCTCGCTGGAAGCTGTGATCGCGATGGAGGATCGCAACCAGGTCCTGTGCAGCCGCTCGGAAGAGTTTTCGGAAGGCATCAGGGCCTTCCTTGAGAAGCGAAAGCCTGTCTATATCAGGCGCTGAACGATGAAGATCCGCAAAGGACAGTAATTCCGGGAGACGCAAAATGAGTGGAAGCGCGGCGGCAGTGATGACGAAGCCCGCCTTTCGCAAGGTGCAGTGGCTCGCGCGCGACATCGACGTCGAGCGTCGCGGCGACGGCACGGTGGTGCTGAAGTCGCGCATTCCGCTGCAGCCTCATGAGAAGCACATCCCGGCCTCGCTGGCGAAATGGGCCAAGGAAGCACCCGAGCGCATCTGGCTGGCGCAGCGCGGCGGCCCGAACCGCGAATGGCGCAAGGTGTCCTATGGCGAAGCCAAGCGCATCGTGGACGCGCTGACGCAAGGCCTGCTCAATCTCGAGCTCAAGGGCCGGCCCGTCACGATCCTCTCCGGCAATTCGATCGAGCATGCGCTGATGACGCAGGCCGCGATGCAGGCGCGCGTTCCGGCAGCGCCGGTATCGCCGGCCTACTCGTTGATGAGCCACGACCACGTCAAGCTCAAGTACCTGTTCGACCTGATCAAGCCGGCGGTACTGATGGTGCAGGACGGACCGATCTTCGAGAAGGCGCTGAAGGCGCTCGACCTCAGCGGCGTCACCGTGGTTCACGTCGCGCGGCCCTGCGAGGGCATCAAGAGCGTCAGCTTTGCCGAGCTCGCGGCAACGCGTGTCACGGCCGATGTCGAGGCCTCGATCGCGAAGATCACGCCGCAGACCGTCGGCAAGCTGCTGTTCACATCAGGCTCGACCGGCATGCCCAAAGCCGTCATCAACACGCAGGAGATGATGTGCGCCAATGCAGCGATGATGATGCAAGTGCGGCCGCGCGATCCGAACGGACCGATCTCGACCATGCTGGACTGGATGCCCTGGAACCACACCATGGGCGGCAATGCCGCGTTCCACCCGATCCTGGTCGACGGCGGCACGCTCTATATCGACGACGGAAGGCCGATGCCGGGCCAGTTCGAGGAGACCCTGCGCAATCTGCGCGAGATCTCGCCGACCTATTATGCCAACGTGCCGGCCGGCTATGCCGCGCTGGCAGCGGCCATGGAGAAGGACGACGCGCTCTGCCGTTCCTTCTTCAAGAATCTCTCGATCATGGCCTATGGCGGCGCGCGTCTGCCCGACGATCTCTACGAGCGCATGCAGGCCCTCGCAGTGAAGACCACCGGCGAGCGCATCGTGTTCTACACCGGCTGGGGTTCGACCGAGACCGCGCCGACCTCGACCGGCACCTATTGGGACACCGAGCGCGTCGGCCTGATCGGCCTGCCGTTCCCCGGCGTCGAGTTGAAGATGGTGCCGTGCGGCTCGAAATACGAGTTGCGCCTGCGCGGCGTCAATGTCACGCCCGGCTATTTCGGCCAGCCTGAGCTGACGAAGAAGATGTTCGACGAGGAAGGTTTTTATTGCATCGGCGATGCCGGCGTCTTCGTCGACGATTCCGATCCGGTGCAAGGCATCATCTTCGCCGGCCGCGTGGTGGAGGACTTCAAGCTCACCACGGGCACATTCGTACATGTCGGCTCGCTGCGGACCGATGCGATCGCGGCCGCCACGCCCGTGGTGCACGACGCGCTGGTCGCGGGGCAGGACCGTCCCTTCATCGGCCTCCTGGCCTGGCCGAACCTGCACGCCTGCCGGCAGCTGGTCGGCAATCCCGATCTCAGCTTTGCGGATGCTGTGAAGCATCCCGAGGTGATCGCTTGCTTCAGGCGCGGCCTGGAAGCCCACAACCGTGAATGCGAAGGGGCCAGCAGCCGTATCATCGCGCGCGCGATGCTGATGGTCGAGCCGCCCTCGATCGACGGCAACGAGCTCACCGACAAGGGCTACATCAACCAGCGCGCCGGCCTGGAACGCCGCGCGGCGCTGGTGGAGCGGCTCTATGCGGACAAGCCGGATCAGGATGTGATCGTGCTGAAATGAAGACGACACTCGCTCCATTCGTCATTCCGGGGCGCGCGCAGCGCGAGCCCGGAATCCATCGGGCCGCATATGCGTGGCGAAATGGATTCCGGGTTCGCCGCTGCGCGGCGCCCCGGAATGACGGCAATAAATGACAACGAATAAGAGGTAAGCCCGCCATGAACTTCGACTTCTCCGACGATCAAAAGCAGCTCCGCGACCAGGCGCGCAAGTTCCTCGCCGAGAAATGCTCGCCCAAGGCGGTGCGTGTCGTGCTCGACGGCAAGGCGCCTTACGACAAGGAGCTGTGGAAAGGCCTCGCCGAGATGGGCTTCCTCGGCGTCGCGATTCCCGAGGAGTTCGGCGGCGCCGGCGCCGGTCATCTTGAGCTGTGCGTAATCGCGGAAGAAATGGGCCGGGCCAACGCGCCGGTGCCGTTTTCCTCGACCGTGTACCTCGCCGCCGAAGCGCTGCTGATCGCCGGCAGTGACGCGCAGAAGAAGAAATGGCTGCCGGCGATTGCTTCCGGCGAGGCCATCGGCACGCTGGCGCTGTTCGAGGGCAAGGGCAACCCGTCGCCGAAGAACGTCAAGCTGACGGCTGCGAACGGCGTGCTCAACGGCGTCAAGAAGCCGGTCGCCGACGGTGCGATTGCCGATTTTGCGGTGGTCGCCGCGCGCACGGGATCGAGTGGGCGCGACAATGACATCTCGCTGTTCCTGGTCGATCTCAAGGCCGGCGGCGTCGATGTGAAGAGCCTCACCAACCTCGATCCGACCCGCGGACAGGCCGAGATCACCTTCAAGGACGCCAAAGCCGAGCCGCTCGGAGCTGCGGGCGACGGCTGGAGCATCCTCACCCAGGTGCTCGACCGCGCCGCGGTGCTGTGCGCGTTCGAGCAGGTCGGCGGCGCCGATCGCGCGCTGGAGATGGGCCGCGACTACGCGCTGGACCGCATCGCCTTCGGCCGGCAGATCGGCTCATTCCAGGCGGTCAAGCACATGCTCGCCGACATGTACGTCTCGGCGACGCTGGCGCGCTCCAACAGCTATTACGGCGCCTGGGCGCTCTCGACCAATGCGGCCGAACTGCCGGAAGCCGCCGCCGCCGCGCGCATCAGCGCGACGCAAGCGTTCCAGCACTGCGCCAAGAACAACATCCAGGTCCATGGCGGCATGGGCTTCACCTGGGAATTCGACTGCCACATGTACTATCGCCGCGCCAACGCGATGGCGCTCGGGCTCGGCAGCCTCACTTATTGGGAAGATCAGCTGATCGATCGGATGCGGAAGAAAAACGCAGCGTAACGACAGGTGCGTAGGGTGGGTTAGCCGAAGGCGTAACCTACCACCGACCGGCAGTGCTCGACAGAATTGGTGGATTACGCCTCCGGCTAATCCACCCTACGGACAACAGAGAACCAAGATGAACTTCGACGACACCCCGCAGGAAGCCGAGTTCCGCGCCACCGCCCGCGCCTGGATCAGTGCGAACGCGCCCAAGCAATACGAGGACGAGCTGCGCAAATTCTCACTCGGCCGCACCGTGCTCAAGAACGCTGACATTCTCGAAGTGGCAAAAGCCTGGCAGAAGAAAAAGGCCGACGCCGGCTGGGCCTGCCTGCACTGGCCGAAGGAATATGGCGGCCGCGGCGCCTCGCCGATCGAGCGCGTGATCTGGCAGCAGGAGGAGGGGCCGTTCGGCCAGCTGTCCCGCATGTTCATCATCGGTCACGGCATGTGCGGGCCGACCATGATGGCGTTCGCGCGCGAGGAGCATAAGCGCACCTATCTGCCGCCGCTCGCCTCCGGCGAGAAGGTCTGGTGCCAGCTGTTCTCCGAGCCCGCCGGCGGCTCGGATGTCGCGGGCCTGCGCACGCGCGCCGAGAAGGACGGCGACGACTGGATCATCAACGGCCAGAAGATCTGGACCTCGGGTGCACATTATTCAGACTACGGCATCCTGCTCACGCGCACCGATCCGACCGTGCCCAAGCACAAGGGCCTCACCATGTTCTTCCTGGACATGAAGAGCCCCGGCGTCGAGGTGCGGCCGATCAAGCAGGCGAGCGGTGCCTCGGATTTCAACGAGGTCTATTTCACCAATGTCCGCATCCCCGACCATCAGCGCCTCGGCGAGGTCGGTGACGGCTGGAACGTGTCGCTGACCACGCTGATGAACGAGCGCAGTGCGATCGGCGCGGCCGTATCGACCGGTTTCCCCGAACTGTTCGAGTACTGCTCCAGCCTGATGCTCGACGACGGCCCGGCGATCGAGGATCGCGCGGTGCGATCCAAGCTGGCGAACTGGGCGGTGAAGGCAAGCGGGCTGAAATACACCAGCATGCGCGCGATCTCGGCGCTGTCGAGGGGAGAACGCCCGGGACCGGAGAACTCCATCGGCAAGCTGGTGGCGGGCTCCATGATCCAGGACGTTGCGACCTATGCGCTCGATCTGCAGGGCGCGTCCGGAATCGTCAGCGGCGAGGATGGCGAGCTGGCCGGCCGTTTCCAGGCCATGCTGCTGCGTGCGCCGGGTACACGCGTCGAGGGCGGCACCGACGAGATCATGCGCAACATCATCGCCGAACGGGTGCTGGGCCTGCCCGGCGACATCCGCGTCGACAAGGACGTGCCGTTCAACAAGATCCCGACGAAGGGAAGATGACTTCGAATTCGTAGGGTGGGTTAGCGAAGCGTAACCCACCACGTTCGCAACGATACTCGACAGAAGTGGTGGGTTACGCCTTCGGCTAACCCACCCTACGCACCGCGCAAGGATTGAGAGGTCCGCCATGAATTTCGACGACACCCCGCAGGAAGCCGCATTCCGCGAGACCGCGCGCAAATGGATCGAGGCCAATGCGCCGAAGGAATTGCAGGCCGAGCTGTCGAAGTCCTCGCTCGGCCGCATCCGCCTTGCCAATCGCGACATCGTCGATGTCGGCAAGGCCTGGCAGAAGAAGAAGTTCGAGGGCAATTGGGCCTGCCTGCACTGGCCCAGGGAGTATGGCGGCCGCGGCGCGACGCCGATTGAGAAGGTGATCTGGCAGCAGGAGGAGGGCGTCTACGGCAAGCTGACGCAGCCGTTCCAGATCGGCGAGGGCATGTGCGGCCCGACCGTGATGGCGTTCGGCAGCGAGGAGGCCAAGCGCCGTTACTTGCCGAAGCTCGCATCGGGCGAGGAGATCTGGTGCCAGCTGTTCTCCGAACCGTCTGCCGGCTCCGACGTCGCAGGGCTTCGCACCCGCGCGGAGAAGAGGGGCGACGTTTGGGTCGTCAACGGCCAGAAGATCTGGACCTCGGGCGCCCATTATTCCGACTACGGCCTGCTGATCGCGCGCACCGATCCCAACGTGCCCAAGCACAAGGGTCTCACGATGTTCTTCCTGGACATGAAGAGCCCCGGCGTCGAGGTGCGTCCGATCAAGCAGGCCAACGGCATGCAGGAGTTCAACGAGGTCTATTTCACCGATGTCGTGATCCCCGACAGCCAGCGGCTGGGTGCCGTCGGCGACGGCTGGAACGTCTCGCTGACCACGCTGATGAACGAGCGCATGTCGATCGGCGCGCGGCTCGCGACCGGCGTGCCCGAAATGTTCGAGCTATGCTCGAACCTGATGCTGGAGGATGGCCTCGCCATCGACGATCCCGCCGTACGCTCGAAGCTCGCGAGTTGGGCGGCGAAGTCGAACGGACTGAAATACACCAGCTACCGCACGATCTCGGCGCTATCGAAAGGCGAGCGACCGGGCCCGGAGAATTCGATCGGCAAGCTGGTCTCGGGCATGATGCTGCAGGACATCGCGACTTACGCCATGGACCTGCAGGGCGCGGCCGGTGTTCTCACCGGAAATGACGAGGAAACGGCCCAGGGCCAATTCCAGCAGATGCTGCTGTCCTCGCCCTCGATGCGCATCGCCGGCGGCACCGATGAGATCCTGCGCAACATCATCGCCGAGCGCGTGCTCGGCCTGCCGGGCGACATCCGCGTCGACAAGGACGTGCCGTACAACAAGATCCCGACCAAGGGGCGGTGATCGCGCGCGCTGAGCATGCACCAAGGGTGGGCAAAGGCGCAAAGCGCCGTGCCCACCCTTGCGTGTTGCTCACTCCACCCCGATCGTCGTCAGATCCTGGAACCAGTGCTGCGCCTGCACGAACTGCTTGATCTTCGGTGACAGCGCGTGCGGATTGGTATCGTGGACGACCCACACCAGCGTGGCATCGTCCACAATCAGCGCGTGCGCCTGCGCCAGCAATTGGTCCTGCTTGGTGCTGTCGAACGTCTGCTTGGCCTCGTCGATCAGCGCGTCGACCTTGGGGTTCTTGTAGCCGCCCCAATTGACGCCAACCGGCGCGATCTGGCCCGAATGGAAGAAGCGGACGATGGCGTAGAGCGGATCCGAGGTGACATAGGCGATGTTGTTGGAGGTGATGCCGGCGTTCATCTCGTCGGCGGCGCCCTTGCGCCAATGCGTATAGAGCGTCTCCAGCTCGACCACCTTGAAGTCGATCTCGATGCCGATCTCCTTGAAGCTCTGCTGCAGGAATTCGTTCATCGGCAGCGACAGCATCTGGCCGGTGCCGCCTTGCGCGATGATGAAGGTGGTCTTCAGAGGCTTTGCTTTCGAATAGCCCGCTTCCTCCACCAGCTTCTTGGCGGCGGCGAGATCATATTTCAGCTCGAAGCTGGGCTTGCCGAACCACGGGCTCGACGGGTCGACCTGGCCCTTGGCAGGCTTGGCGAGGCCGTTCATCAGGCCGACGACTTCGTCGCGGTTGATCGCAAGGTTCAGCGCCTTGCGCAGGCGGATGTCGGTCCAGGGCGAGCCCGGCAGCACGCTGAGGTGATAATTCCACACATGCGGCGTGACGTTGTCGACCAGCTTCATGCCGGCCGCCTTCAGCTGCGGCACGGCGTCCGGTGCCGGCGTCTCGATCAGGTCGACCTGGCCGGCGAGCAGCGCATTGGTGCGCGTCAGCGCTTCCGGCATCGGCACCAGCACGATCTTGTCGGCCTTGGGAATGCGCTTCTTGTTCCAGTAGTCCGGATTTTTGCTGAGCTCGGCGAGCTCGCGCGGCACCAGCTTCGTCAGCTTGAACGGGCCGGTTCCGGAGGGCTGGCTGGCGAACTTGTCCCAGTCCTTGCCGAGTTTTTCATATTGCGCCGGGCTCGAGACCAGGAACCACAGCATCTGATAGGGGAAGAAGGAATCCACCGTCTTGGTGATGATCTCCACCGTGAAGTCGTCGATCTTGGCGTAGCTGGCGACGGAGGGGAGGCGGGTCTTCACCTGCGCGCTCTGCCGCTTGTCGAATTGCGGCGCCTTGTCGTTGAGCACCTTGTCGAGATTCCAGATTACCGCATCGGCGTTGAAATCGCTGCCGTCGTGAAACTTCACGCCCCTGCGCAGGGTGAAGTGCCACTTCGTCTTGTCGGCGTCGTCCACCTTCCATTCGGTGGCGAGGCCCGGCACCAGCTTGCCGGGGCGGTCGGCGACATCCATCTCCCAGGCCACCAGCGGATCGTAGATCGTGTAGGCCGTGAACTGATAGGCGCCGGCGCCGCGATCGGGCTGGCCAGTGGTGAGTGGAATATCCGCCATCGAGATGCCGTAACGCACCACCGTTTCGGCGTGCGCCGTGATTACGGACACCGCCAGTGCAAGCACGGCGAGACAGGTCGATAGACGAATACGCATGGCCCAAAGCTCCAGGGGGATCTGGGACCAAACCTGCAATCTTGATGCCAGAATAGGCAGCGCGCCGATTTCGCCCGTGCGTCATCACAAGGACTTGTCGTCGCAGGGGCAAATCGCAGAAAAAGTTTTCCCTTGGCATAGCCATTGCATACGATTGCATCAAAATTAATCATCGGAAGCCGGAAAGGGACTGAGGCGATGTTTATCAAGAACAACAACACACGGGCGGCGCTGATCGCGCTGTTGGCGCTTGGCAGCGCAGCCGCATGGCCGCGGGTGGCGGCTGCCGAAACTGTGCTGCGCATCGGCATGACTGCTGCCGATATTCCGCGCACGCTCGGCCAGCCCGATCAAGGTTTCGAGGGCAACCGCTTCACCGGCCTCACCATGTACGATGCGCTGACCAGCTGGGACCTGTCCTCTGCCGACAAGGCGAGCGTGGTGATCCCCGGCCTTGCCACCGAGTGGAAGGTCGACGATGCCGACAAGACCAAATGGGTCTTCAAGCTGCGCCCCGGCGTCACCTTCCATGACGGCTCGCCGTTCAACGCCGACGCGGTGGTGTGGAACGTCGAGAAGGTGCTGAAGCAGGATGCGCCGCAATTCGACGCCAGCCAGGTCGGCGTCACGGCCTCGCGCATGCCGACGCTGGCCTCCGCGAAGAAGATCGACGACATGACCGTCGAGCTCACCACCAAGGAGCCCGACAGCTTCCTGCCGATCAACCTCACCAATCTGTTCATGGCAAGCCCGGCGAAGTGGCAGTCCTTCTACGACAAAGCCGAAGGCGCCGACGCCAAGGCGAAGTCGCAAGCCGCATGGACCGCCTTCGCCAGGAGCGCCTCGGGCACCGGCCCGTGGAAGATGGCGAGCTTTACGCCGCGCGAGCGGCTCGAGCTGGTCAAGAACCCGGACTATTGGAACAAGGCGCGCGTGCCCAAGGTCGACAAGATGGTGCTGCTGCCGATGCCGGAAGCCAACGCGCGCACCGCGGCACTGCTGTCCGGCCAGGTCGATTGGGTCGAGGCGCCGGCACCGGACGCGCTGCCCGAGCTCAAGCAGCGCGGCTTCAAGCTCTACTCCAACGAGCAGCCGCACGTCTGGCCGTGGCAGTTCTCGCGCGTCGAGGGCTCGCCCTGGAACGACATCCGGGTGCGCAAGGCCGCGAACCTCTGCGTCGACCGCGAAGGCCTCAGGGACGGTCTGCTCGCGGGGCTGATGGTGC
The DNA here is from genome assembly GCF_020194215.1 of Bradyrhizobium sp. BRP20. Classification (NCBI taxonomy): domain Bacteria; kingdom Pseudomonadati; phylum Pseudomonadota; class Alphaproteobacteria; order Hyphomicrobiales; family Nitrobacteraceae; genus Bradyrhizobium; species Bradyrhizobium sp. BRP20. The sequence goes on from NZ_JADYVY010000001.1 coordinate 331,536, forward strand.
CGGCGTCCGGCACCTTCGAGCCCGGCCACCCCTGGCGCGGCAATCCCACCTTCCAGATCAAGTACGACAAGGCGGCTGCGCAAAAGCTGATGCAGGAGGCCGGCTACGGTCCCAACAAGAAGCTGACCGTGAAGACGCAGACGTCGGCGTCCGGCTCGGGCCAGATGCAGCCCTTGCCGATGAACGAGTATCTCCAGCAGGCGCTGGCCGAATGCTATTTCGATGTGCAGCTCGACGTCATCGAATGGAATACGCTGTTCACCAACTGGCGCCGCGGCGCCAAGGATCCCAGCGCCAACGGCTCGCACGCGACCAACGTCACCTACGCGGCGATGGACCCGTTCTTCGCGCTGGTGCGCTTCCTGCAGTCGGGCATGGCGCCGCCGGTCTCGAACAATTGGGGCTTCATCAACAACCCCAAATTCGACGAGCTGGTGAAGAAGGCGCGCCAGACCTTCGATCCCGCCGCGCGCGACGCCGCACTCGCCGAATTGCACGCAGCCTCCGTCGATGACGCCGCCTTCCTCTACGTCGCCCACGACGTCGGCCCGCGCGCCATGAGCCCGAAGGTGACAGGCGTCGTGCAACCGAAGAGCTGGTTCATCGACTTCTCGCCGGTGTCGATCGCGCAGTAATTCGCGCCACACGCACAGTGCACCCTCTCCCCTTGCGGGAGAGGGTGGCTTCGCGGATAGCGAAGCCGGGTGAGGGGTCTCTCTCCGCGAGTGATCCTTCCTCCATTTGATAATGCTGTAACCGCGGACCGAACCCCTCATCCGGCGCTTGCGCGCCACCTTCTCCCGCAAGGGGAGAAGGAAGAAAGAAGACCAGTGCTCGCCTATACCGCCAGACGCATTGTCTACGTCGTCCCGATCGTCATCAGCGTCGCGCTGGTGTGCTTCTTGCTCGTGCACATCACGCCGGGCGATCCGCTGGTCGCCGTGCTGCCGGCCGATGCGTCGCAGGAGCTCGCCGCGCAGCTGCGCGCCGCCTACGGCTTCGACCGGCCGCTGCCGGTGCAGTTCGGCCTGTGGCTGTTGCGTGCCCTTCACGGCGATCTCGGCAATTCCATCGCGACGGGGCGTCCGGTGCTGGCCGAGGTGATGCGCGCGGTCGGCAACACCGTCACGCTCGCGATTGCCGCCGCCATCATCGGCTTCACCATGGGCGTCCTGCTCGGCCTGATCGCCGGCTATTTCCGCGAGACCTGGGTCGACAAGGTCGCGACCTCCTTTGCCATCGCCGGCGTCTCGGTGCCGCATTACTGGCTCGGCATGCTGCTCGTCATCATTTTCTCGGTCCAGCTGAACTGGCTGCCCGCGGTCGGCGCCGGCCCCAGCGGCTCCAATTCCTGGGCCTGGGATTGGGCGCACCTCAAATATCTCGTGCTGCCGGCGATCACGACGTCGGTGATCCCGATGGGCATCGTCACCCGCACGGTGCGCGCGCTCACTGGCGACATTCTCTCGCAGGACTTCGTCGAGGCTTTGCGTGCAAAGGGCCTGCGCGAAACCGGCGTGTTCCGCCACGTCATCAAGAATGCCGCGCCCACCGCGCTCGCGGTGATGGGGCTTCAGCTCGGCTACATGCTCGGCGGCTCGATCCTGATCGAGACCGTGTTCTCCTGGCCTGGCTCGGGCTTCCTGCTCAACTCGGCGATCTTCCAGCGTGACCTGCCGCTGCTGCAGGGCACGATCCTGATCCTGGCGCTGTTCTTCGTCTTCCTCAATCTCCTGGTCGACATCGCCCAAGCCGCGATCGACCCGCGCATCAAGCGGGGCTAGCCGATGAGCGAGCTTCCGTTGTCCGCCACCGCCAGCGATGCCGCGCTGCAGGCCGCGCCCGCCACCAAGGCGCGCGGTTATTGGGCGACCGTCGGCCGCCGCATCATGCGCGATAAGGTCAGCATGGCCTGCGCTCTGGTGCTGCTGCTGATCTTCCTGTCCGCGATCCTCGCGCCGTGGCTCGGTCTCGAAGACCCCTACAAGGGTTCGATGATCCGCCGCCTCCGCCACATCGGCACCACAGGCTATCCGCTCGGCACCGACGAGCTCGGCCGCGACATGCTGGCCCGGCTGATCTATGGCGGGCGCCTGTCGCTGGTCATCGGCATCCTGCCCGTGATCCTGGCCTTCTGCATCGGTACCTCGCTCGGCATCATTGCCGGCTATGTCGGCGGCAAGCTCAACACCGCGATCATGCGCACGGTGGACGTGTTCTACGCCTTCCCGTCGGTGCTGCTGGCGATCGCGATCTCTGGCGCGCTCGGCGCCGGCATCCTCAACTCCATCGTGGCGCTGACCATCGTGTTCGTGCCGCAGATCACCCGCGTCGCCGAGAGCGTCACCACCGGCGTGCGCAACATGGACTTCGTCGAGGCCGCCCGTGCCTCCGGCGCGGGCGCCTTCACCATCATGCGCGTCCACATCCTCGGCAACGTGCTGGGCGCGATCTTCGTCTATGCCACCAGTCTGATCTCGGTCTCGATGATCCTGGCGGCCGGTCTGTCCTTCCTCGGCCTCGGCACCAAGCCGCCGGAGCCGGAATGGGGCCTGATGCTGAACACGCTGCGCACCGCGATCTACGTCAATCCCTGGGTCGCAGCCTTGCCGGGCGCGATGATCTTCGCGGTCTCGATCTGCTTCAATCTGCTCTCGGACGGCCTGCGTAGCGCCATGGACATCAGGAACTAGGCCATGAGCGAAACCAATACCTCCGTCGAAATGCTGGAGCCGGTCGAGGACCGCGGTGGGCTCGCGCAGCCGCTGCTGCAGGTCAACGGCCTGACCAAGCATTTCCCGGTGCGCGGCGGCCTGTTCGCCGCCAAGCGCACGGTGCGTGCCGTCGACAATGTCTCCTTCTCTGTCGCCAAGGGCGAGACGGTCGGCATCGTCGGCGAGTCCGGCTGCGGCAAGTCCACGACCGCGCGGCTGCTGATGCACCTGATGCCGCGCGATGACGGCGACATCATCTATGACGGCATGACCGTCGGCCAGTCGCTAAGCTTGCGCGAGCTGCGCCGCGGCATGCAGATGGTGTTCCAGGATTCCTACGCCTCGCTCAACCCGCGCCTGACGATCGAGGAATCCGTCGCCTTCGGTCCAAAGGTCCATGGCATGGCCGATGGCGCGGCGCGCAACCTGGCGCGAGAGCTGCTCGGCAAGGTCGGCCTGCGCCCGGAAAACTTCGCCAACCGCTATCCGCACGAGATTTCCGGCGGCCAGCGCCAGCGTGTCAACATCGCGCGCGCGCTGGCGCTGTCGCCGCGGCTGGTGATCCTGGACGAGGCCGTCTCGGCGCTCGACAAATCCGTCGAGGCGCAGGTGCTCAACCTGCTCGCCGATCTCAAGCGCGAATTCGGCCTCACCTATCTCTTCATCAGCCACGACCTCAACGTGGTGCGCTACATCTCGGACCGCGTGCTGGTGATGTATCTCGGCGAGGTCGTCGAGCTCGGCCCGGTCGACCAGGTCTGGGACAGCCCGGCGCATCCCTACACCCGGGCGCTGCTCGCCGCGATGCCGTCTTCGGATCCCGACAAGCGCACCGAGACGCCGCCGATCACGGGCGATCCGCCCAATCCGATCGATCCGCCCCCCGGCTGCCGCTTCCACACCCGCTGCCCGTTTGCGGAGCCGCTCTGCGCAAATGCGACACCAAAGCTCACCGCGCTGGATAATATGGGTCACGAGGCCGCGTGCTACATGGCGATACCGGGTTCAGGCCACAGCCGCGCCCCCAGGGGAGAAACCGCATGACGAGACCGACACCGAAAGAGATCAAGCCGATCGCGCATATCGCCGGCGTCCCCGTGGACGACGAGATCGCAACCCGCATCTCCAACGCCATCGGCCCCGCCTTCGAAGGCTTCGCCGCGATCGCCGGCACGCTGCCGTTCGATCTGGAGCCCGCAACTTACGTGCTCGCGCAGACGCAGAAGGTGTCCAAATGAGCCGTGAGCCCGCTCTGATGACGCTCACCGAGGTCGCGCGCGCGATCGCGATGAAGCAGGTGTCCTCGCACGAGGCGACGCGTGCGCTGCTGCAGCGCATCGCGCAGTGGCAGCCGCATCTCAACGCCTTCATGTCGATCGAGGCCGAGGCTGCATTGAAAGCGGCGGATGCCGCCGATGCCGAGCTCGCCAAGGGCAATGTCCGCGGTCCCCTGCATGGCGTCCCGCTCGCGCACAAGGACATGTACTACGATGCCGGCCACGTCGCGACCTGCGGCTCGCTGATCCGCCGCGACTTCGTGCCGAACGTCACGTCCACCGCCTTGCAGCGGCTCAAGGACGCCGGCCAGGTCCGGCTCGGCACGCTGCATCTCGCCGAGTTCGCCTATGGCCCGACAGGCCACAACGCTCATTACGGTCCGGTGCGCAATCCCTGGAACGTCGCCCATATCACCGGCGGCTCCTCATCCGGCTCCGGCTCGGCGGTGGCCGCGCGCCTGACTTATGCGGCGCTCGGCTCGGACACCGGCGGCTCGATCCGCATGCCCGCGCATTTCTGTGGCGTCACGGGGCTCAAGACCACGGTCGGCCGCGTCAGCCGCGCCGGCGCAATGCCGCTGTCGCAATCGCTCGACACCGTCGGCCCGCTGGCCCGCAGCGCCGAGGATTGCGCGCTCTTGCTGGCGCTGATGGCCGGTCCCGATCCCGCCGATTCGACCTGCAGCCACGAGCCGCTCGCGGACTACGTCGCAGCCACCAAGGCTTCGCTGAGGGGGCTCAAGATCGGCGTGCCCGCCTCGTTCTATGTCGACGATCTCGACAGCGAGGTCGCGCGCGTGCTGGACGAGACCATCGCGGTGCTCAAGCGCGAGGGCGCCGACATCGTCAAGGTCGAGCTGCCGGACCAGCGGCAATTGTCCTCGGCCAGCCAGCTCGTGCTCGCCGCGGAAGCTGCCGCCTTCCACAAGCGCTGGATGATCGAGCGTCCGCAGGACTATGGCCCGCAGGTCTTGATGCGGCTTCAGAACGGCCTCGCCATTCCCGCCATCACCTATCTCGAAGCGATGCGTTGGCGCGGGTCGGCGCTCGCGGCCCACAATGCCGCGACGGCAGGCGTCGATGCGGTGATCGCGCCGGCGTCCCCGGTGCCGGCGCCGACGATCGAGGAGAGCGACGTCGGCGGCGGCCCGAACGCGCCGGCGCTGTTGCAGCGGCTGACGCTGTTCACCCGCCCGGTGAATTTCCTGGGCTTGCCGTCACTGACCATTCCTTCGGGCTTCACCACGACCGGCCTGCCGGTCGGCATGCAGCTGATCGGCCGCTCCTTCGACGAAGCCACCCTGCTGACCATTGGCGCCGCGTTCCAGCGCATCACCGACTATCACGACCGATTGCCGAAGCTGCCGTCATGACAAACCTCGTCGAGATCTCAGGCCTCAACATCCGCTTCACCGGCGAGCGCACGGTCTATGCCGTGAACGATCTCAGTCTCTCGCTCGGCAATAGCGAGGTGCTCGGCCTGCTCGGCGAATCCGGTTCGGGCAAGAGCGTGACCTTGCGTGCCTTGATGCGGCTGTTGCCAAAGAAGCGCACGCAGATTTCGGGCACGGTCAACGTCATGGGACAGGACGTGCTGGCCATGAACGACGAGCAGCTGTCGTCGTTCCGCGGCCAGACCGTCTCGATGATCTTCCAGGAGCCGGCGCTTGCGCTCGATCCGGTCTACACGATCGGCGCGCAAATCGCCGAAAGCGTGGTGCGCCACGAAGGCAAGAGTTTTGCGGAAGGGCGTGCGCGGGCGCTGGAGATGCTCGAGGTCGTGCGTATTCCCTCGGCCAAGCGCCGGCTGGATGCCTATCCGCACGAAATGTCGGGCGGCATGCGCCAGCGCGCCATGATCGCGCTGGCGCTGGCCTGCCGGCCAAAAATCCTGCTGGCGGACGAGCCGACCACGGCGCTCGATGCCACCGTGCAAATCCAGATTCTGCTCTTGCTGCGCGAGCTGCAGCGCGAGTTCGGCATGTCCGTCATCTTCGTCACCCACGACATCGGCGTCGCCATCGAGATCTGCGATCGCGTCGCGGTGATGTATGCCGGTCAGATCGTGGAGCAGGGGACCTTGCGCGACATCGTCCGCTCGCCGGTGCATCCCTATGCCAAGGGCCTGCTCGCCTCCACCATCCACGGTGCCAAGCGCGCACAGCGGCTGGAGACCATCCCCGGCACGCCGCCGTCGCTGGCCGAGAAGCCGCACAATTGCTCCTTCGCTCCCCGCTGCAAGCTCGCCGAGCCGCGCTGCCTGGAGCAATTGCCCGGAAATGTCGCGGTCGGGCCGGGTCGGGCCGCCAGATGCGTCCTGGCGGAGCCGGCCACCGTGCTGTCATAGTTCGGATGAGTTGAACCGGGCTGTGCGAGCCTTTCCAGCATTCACACCCCGTTCATTCCGGTTCCCGTTCCATGGCGCCTTTCACGGAGAGGGACCTCACGGATGTACATTTCCAACGAAGGCCTTCTCGTCATCCTGTTCGTCGGTCTCGTCGCCGGTTGGCTCGCCGGCAAGATCGTGCGGGGCGCCGGGTTCGGCCTGATCGGCGACATCGTGATCGGCATCTGCGGTGCGCTGGTGGCGAGCCTGCTGTTTCCAAAGCTCGGCATCCGCCTCGGCACCGGCTTGATCTCCCAGATTGTCTATTCTGCCATCGGAGCGGTCATCCTGCTGCTGGTGGTACGCCTGGTGCGCGGCGGGGGCCGGCTCTAGCCTCTGCATTCGGCTGAGCGGAACTTGAGCCGCGCTTTTCGCGGAAGCGGCTGAAAGCCTGCAAGAAAAAGCCGCAAGCCTGTGGAATTCCGGACTTGCGCGGAAGGCTATCGGGGGTAGATGTGGCCCATGAGGCCTCGGATTAAATTCGACCGCGTTGGACGGCCGGAAAACAGATGTTAATCCAAGGCGAGTACTCCTTGAATCGCCTTTGAAATCAGGGCTTTGCCCGTTAGCCGAAAGAGATCAGACTGATGGCAGCCATCCCTGGCGTCCGCCGTTCGGAGCTCGGTGACGCCTTGCGCGCTTGTCGCACGGCCTTCATCGGCGTCGGCCTGATGAGCTGCATGATCAACCTGCTCTATCTGACCGGGTCGATCTTCATGCTGGAGGTCTATGACCGGGTGCTGCCGAGCCGCAGCATCCCCACCCTGGTCGGCCTGATCATCCTCGCCAGCTTCCTCTACATGGCGCAGGGCGTGCTGGACATGATCCGCAACCGCATCCTGGGGCGGATCGGCACCGCGCTCGACGAGGCCCTCAATAAGCGCGTGTTCGACACCATCGTGCGCCTGCCGCTGCTGGTCGGCAGCCGCAACGAGGGCCTGCAGCCGCTGCGCGATCTCGACAATGTCCGCTCCTTCCTCGGCAGCATGGGCCCCAGCGCATTCTTCGACCTGCCCTGGCTGCCGCTCTATCTCGCCATCTGCTTCGCCTTCCATGTCCTGATCGGCGTCACCGCGCTGGTCGGTGCCATCATCCTGGTCGGGCTGACGCTGGTCACCGAGTTCATGTCCCGCCAGCCGGCGAAGGAAGCGATGGGCCTCGCCGCCCAGCGCAACGATCTCGCCCAGGCCAGCCGCCGCAACGCCGAAGTGATGGTGTCGATGGGGATGGCCGGCCGGATGAACCAGCGCTGGAGCGAGGCCAACGAAAAATACCTCGCCGGCAATCAGCGGGCGAGCGACGTCGCCGGTGGTCTCGGCGCGGTCGCAAAGGTGCTGCGGATGATGCTGCAATCGGCCGTGCTCGCGGTCGGCGCCTATCTCGTCATCCACCAGGAGGCGACGGCCGGCATCATCATCGCCGGCTCGATCCTGTCCGCCCGCGCGCTCGCGCCGGTCGATCTCGCCATCGCGCATTGGAAATCCTTCGTCGCGGCGCGCCAGAGCTGGCAGCGGCTGACGCGCCTGTTGGAGCAGATGCCGGCGCAGGCGATGCCAACCCAGCTGCAGGCGCCGACCAGCCGGCTCTCGGTCGAGGGCGTCGCCATGGTGCCGCCCGGCGATCAGCGTCTCGTGGTGCAGGATGTCACCTTCGCGCTCGCCGCCGGCAACGGCCTCGGCGTGATCGGCCCGAGCGGTTCCGGCAAGTCGTCGCTGATCCGCGCGCTGGTCGGGGTCTGGCAGCCGGTGCGCGGCAAGGTGCGGCTCGACGGCGCGGCGCTCGATCAATGGACGAGCGACGCGCTCGGCCGCCATATCGGCTATCTGCCGCAGGACGTCGAATTGTTCGGCGGCACCATCGCGCAGAACATCAGCCGGTTCGATCCCGAGGCCACCTCCGAGGCGATCATCGCCGCGGCCAAGGAGGCCGGCGTGCACGAGATGATCATCAAGATGCGCGAGGGCTACAACACCCAAGTCGGCGAGCAGGGCGCCGCGCTTTCCGCAGGTCAGGCCCAGCGCGTGGCGCTGGCGCGCGCGCTCTACGGCAACCCCTTCCTGATCGTGCTCGACGAGCCCAATTCCAATCTCGACACCGAAGGCGACGAGGCGCTGACCCGCGCCGTCCGCTCGGCGCGCGAGCGCGGTGCCATCGTCGTCGTGGTGGCGCACCGCCCGATCGGCGTCGAGGCGGTCGACCAGATCCTGGTGCTGCGCGACGGTCGCATGCAGGCCTTTGGGCCGAAGGAGCAGGTGCTCGCCCAGGTGCTGCAGCCGCGCGTGACGCCGCCGGCGCCGATCAAGATCGTCAGCGAAGGCGGAGTGGCCAAACCATGAGCACGAAGCCATGAGCACGTTGGCCATCGGCGGCACCAAGGCGGCCGCGAAGACCGTCCGCGACTCCATCAGGTTCCACCTGATGCTCGGCCTTGTGATCGTGCTGGTCCTGGTCGTCGGCCTCGGCGGCTGGGCCTCGACCGTCCTGATCTCGGGCGCGCTGATTGCGCCGGGCCAGATCGTGGTCGAATCCAACGTCAAGAAGGTGCAGCATCCGACCGGCGGCGTGGTCGGCGAGGTGCGCGCCCGCGACGGCGACCTGGTCAAGTCCGGCGACATCGTGGTGCGGCTCGACGACACCGTCACCAAGGCCAATCTTGCCATCGTCACCAAGAACCTCGATGCGGCGCAGGTGCGTGCGGCGCGATTGCAGGCCGAGCAGCGCGGCCTCGACCGAATCGAGTTCCCGCAAGGCCTCATCGAGCGGGCGGGCGATCCCGACGTCAAGGCGCTGCTTGCGGCCGAGACCAAGCTGTTCGAGGTCCGCGTCAATGGCCGCACCGGGCAGAAGGCGCAGCTCCGCGAACGCATCACGCAGCTCAACGAGGAGATCGCCGGTCTCAGCGCCCAGGAAAAAGCCAAGGACCAGGAGATCGCGCTGGTGCTGAACGAGCTCACCGGCGTGCGTGAGCTCTACGAGAAGCGTCTTGTGCAGATCTCGCGCCTGACCCAGCTCGAGCGCGACTCGGCCCGCCTCAACGGCGAGCGCGCGCAGTACATCGCCGCGCGCGCCCAGGCCAAGGGCAAGATCACCGAGACCGAGCTCCAGATCATCCAGATCGACAAGGACGTGGTCAGCGAGGTCTCCAAGGACCTGCGCGAAACCAACGACAAGATCGGCGAGCTGATCGAGCGCAAGGTCGCGGCCGAAGACCAGCTCCGCCGCGTCGGCATCCGCGCGCCGCAGGATGGCATGGTGCTGCAATCGACGGTGCACACGATCGGCGGCGTCGTCACGGCCGGCGATACCTTGATGCTGATCGTGCCGCAGACCGACGATCTCCAGGTCGAGGCCAAGGTCAATCCGGTCGACATCGACAAGCTCCAGATCGGCCAGAAGACGCTGCTGCGCCTGTCCGCGTTCAACCAGCGCACCACGCCCGAGCTCAACGGTGTCGTCAGCCGCGTCTCGCCCGACGTCACCACCGACCAGCGCACCGGCCAAGGCTACTACACCATCCGCGTCTCGATGCCGCCGGAAGAGATCGCCAGGCTCGGCGACGTCAAGATGATCCCCGGCATGCCGGTGGAAGCCTTCGTCCAAACCGGCGACCGCACGATGCTGTCCTATCTGATGAAGCCGCTTCACGACCAGCTGATGCGCGCCTTCCGCGAGAAGTGACGCACGACAGCGCGCCGTGGTCTCGTAGGGTGGGTTAGGCGAAGCCGTAACCCACCGCTTCTCTAACCGAGGATGCGGAAGTGGTGGGTTACGCTGCGCTAACCCACCCTACAACACCGCCTTCTTTGCTATAGTTCGACTTAGGCCCAATCACCCGGCGGTCGAACCATGCAATCTCCTCCCTCCATCCCCACCGCATCCTTCTCCGACGCGTCCCTCGCCGTTGCCCGCCTCGAGGAAATCTACGAGCGCAACACGAAATTCCTGCGCGACCGGTTCGAAGCCTATGTCGGCGGGGAAGCGATCACGATGCGGGTTCGCGCCTATTATCCCTTCGTCCGTATCACCACTGCGACGCATGCGCGGCTGGATTCGCGCCTTGCTTACGGCTTCGTCGCCGGACCCGGCGTGCATGAAACCAGCGTGACGCGGCCGGATCTGTTCCGCAGCTATTTCACCGAGCAGATCGGCCTCTTGATCCAGAACCACGGCGTGCCCGTCGAGATCGGCGAGTCCGCCGAGCCGATCCCGATCCACTTCGCCTATCGGCGCGACATCAATATCGAAGCCGCGATCACCACCAGCGAGAATTCGCCCGTGACACGCTCGCTGCGCGATGCGTTCGACGTGCCCGTTCTCGCGACCATGGACGATTCGATCGCCGACGGCACTTTCGAGCTCCAGCCTGATACGCCGGAGCCGCTGTCCCTGTTCCGCGCCGCCCGCGTCGATTACTCGTTGCGCCGGCTTTATCACTACACCGGCACCGATCCCGAATATTTCCAGAACTTCGTGATCTTCACCAACTACCAGTTCTATGTCGATGCCTTCGCGCAAGCGTGCCAGCAGCGGCTGCAGTCCGGCGAAGCCGGGCTCGAAGCTTTCGTCGCGCCCGGCAACGTGATCACGAACAGCGGCGGCGCGATCAGCGGCACCGCGCCGGCTCGCGCACCGCAGATGCCGGCCTTCCATCTGGTCGCACCTGGCTATCGCGGCATCACGTTGATCAACATCGGCACCGGTCCGTCCAATGCGCGCAACGTCACCGACCACGTCGCGGTGCTGCGGCCGCATGCCTGGCTGATGCTCGGCCATTGCGCCGGCCTGCGCAACACGCAGCGGCTCGGCGATTACGTGCTCGCGCACGGCTATGTGCGCGAGGATCACGTGCTCGATCGCGAGCTGCCGCTGTGGGTGCCGATCCCAGCGCTGGCCGAGATGCAGGTCGCGCTCGAGGAGGCGGTCGAGGACGTCACCGGGCTCGAAGGCTTCGAGCTCAAGCGCCTGATGCGCACCGGCACGGTCGCGAGCGTCGACAACCGCAATTGGGAAATTTCCGGGCCTGAGGTGATCCGCCGGCTGTCGCAATCGCGCGCGGTCGCGCTCGACATGGAATCGGCCGCCATCGCCGCCAATGGCTACCGCTTCCGCGTTCCCTACGGCACGCTGCTGTGTGTCTCCGACAAGCCGCTGCATGGCGAGATCAAGCTCGCGGGCATGGCCAGCGAGTTCTACCGCCGCCGCGTCGGCCAGCACCTTGAGATCGGCCTGAAGGCGCTGGAGCGGCTCAAGCAGCAGGAATCGGAACGGCTGCATTCGCGCAAGCTCCGCAGCTTTGCCGAAGTGGCGTTCCAGTAGGGCCGAAGCCGCACTTTGCTGCTGACAAGCGCAGCGATTTTCAGCATTGTCCGACGCGGGGCTCGACCGGGACGACTTGATGCCGCTCATGCGCCACAAGATCATTGGCCATGATCTGGAACGGCTGGCCTTTCGCTTCACCATGTTGAACGACGGCGAGGTCGTGCAGTGCCAGATCAGCGACGCCGCGATGGACGAGCTCGCGGGCATGCAGGGCACCGAAAGCAGCGCACGGCAGGCGCAATTCCTGTCGCTGCGCGAGACCATCGAGCGGATCGCGTCGGATCTCTACGACGAGGCACCACGATTCCCGGGCTATGTGGTGCGCATTTTCATGCGGCATTTAGGACGGTAGCTGTCGCTCCTCTTTCTCACCCCTCCAGCTTCCTCAGCAGCAACCGCAGCGCCGCCGCTGCGAACATCTGCATGTTGCCGAGCCGGTCATTGCTCCCCGTCTCCAGCGTCATCACCTCCATGGCGGGCCCTGCAACCGCCATGCAGCTATGGCCCGCCGAATCGCCGTAGCGGTTGCCGGTGGGGCCGGCGGCGCCGGTCTCGGACAGGCCCCAGTCGCTGTCGAAGCGCGTTCGCATCTGCTCGGCCAGCAATTGCGCGTAGGGCTCCGACGACGACCGAAAGCCCTTCATTCCTTCGTCCGAAATATCCATCAGCACGCGCCTGGCATCGCGCGTATAGACCACCGCGCCGCCGAGGAAATAGGCGGATGCGCCGGGCACCGCGAGCAGGCTGGCCGCGATCAGGCCGCCGGCGGAGGATTCGGCAACCGCAATGGTCTGTTTGCGCGCGATCAGTTTGGCGGCGACCTGTTCCGCAATGCCGACGAGCTCTTTCATGTCGTAACCCCTCATTCCTTCGCAACCGAGCTCAGCCTTCCTAGCATATGACAGGACGCTTGGCCGAGTTGCGGGCGGCGGGCAGGCCTGCTTGAATGGCGGGGACAAGAAGAGACATGCGAGGAAACGTGAGAAGGGAGACGTGATGGCATCCCTGATCGCCGGTGGCATCGACTGCGACGTGCATCCGGCCGTGCCGCATCTGACCAGCCTGCTGCCGTACCTGAACGATTATTGGCGCGATCAGGTCACGACGCGCGGCATGGTCGACCTTATCTCGCAATCCTATCCGCAGAACTCGCCGATCACCGCGCGGCCGGACTGGCGCCCCGAGACCGGCAAGCCCGGCGAGAGTCTGGAGGCCATGCAGCGTCACGTGCTCGATCCCTTCCAGCTCAAGCATGCGATCTGCAACCCGCTCTACGGCGTTCAGATGGTGTTTTCGGAAGACATGCAGGCCGCCTTCTGCCGCGCGCTGAACGATTGGCTGGCGAAGGAATGGCTCGATCGCGACGCGCGGCTGCGTGGCTCGATCGTGATCCCCACGCAAAGCGTCGAGAAAGCGGTTGCCGAGATCGAGCGCTGTGCACCGGACAAGCGCTTCGTGCAGGTGCTGATGCTTGTCATGGGCGATACGCCGCTCGGCAAGCGCGCGCTGTGGCCGATCTACGAGGCCGCGGAACGTCTGGAACTCCCGGTCGGCATCCATGCCGGTTCCGCCTACCACAATCCGCCGACCGCCGTGGGTTGGGGGTCCTATCACATCGAGGATTATGTTGGGCAGGCCCAGGCGTTCCAGACCCAGCTCACCAGCCTGATCGTCGAGGGCGTGTTCGCCAAATATCCGCGGCTGAAAATGGTGATGCTGGAGTCCGGCGTGTCCTGGATCGCGCCCTATCTGTGGCGCCTGCACAAGTTCTGGCGCGGGGTACGGATGGAGACGCCCTGGGTCGATCGCGCGCCGCTGGAGATTGTGCGCAGCAACATCCGTTTCTCGTTACAGCCATTTGATGCGCCGCCGGAACCTCAGACATTAATTCGCCTGTTTGATCATATGCAGTCCGACGAATTGGTCCTATTCTCCACGGACTATCCGCACTGGCAGTTCGACGGCCAGGACGCGCTGCCCGAAGGTCTGTCCCCCGATCTCGTGCGCAAGATCATGATCGACAATCCGCATGCAACCTATCCCCGCCTGAAATGAGCCCGCTGCCAAAGGAGGCAAGGCGATGAATATCCAGTTCCGCGAGAACCAAGAAGCCGCTTCCCCACTGAACGTCAAAACCGCAATCGCGGACTGCGACATCCATCCGGCGCGTACGACCCACACCGAGCTCTACCCCTACCTCGCCAAACGCTGGCAGCACCATCTCGAGGTTTACGGCGTCCATGCCTATCAGGGCATGATGGAAGGCCCGCCCTATCCGAAGGCCCAGCCCAACGCCTCGCGCCGCGATGCCTATCCGCCGGAAGGCGGCCCGCAGGGCTCCTCGCTCGCCTTCATGCAGAAGCAATTGCTCGATCCCAACAACGTGCAGCTGGGCGTGCTCAATCCGCTCAACACCGGGCAGGGCATCCGCAATCACGAGCTCTCGGCCGCTCTGTGCTCGGCGATCAACGATTGGCAGATCGACAAATGGACCAGCAAGGACAAGCGGCTGAAGGCCTCCATCGTCGTGGGCAATGAGGATGGGCTGTCGGCTGCGGCCGAGATCCGCGAGCGCGCCGGGGACAAGAATTTCGTGCAGGTGCTGCTGCTCAGCCGCAATGTCGAGCCGCTCGGCCAGCGTCGCTATTGGCCGATCTATCAGGCCGCGGAAGAAGCCGGCCTTCCCGTCGGCGTGCACGCCTTCGGCTTCGGCGGCAATCCGATCACCCCCTCGGGCTGGCCGTCCTATTACATCGAGGAGATGGTCGGGCATTCGCAGTGCCAGCAATCGGCGCTTGCGAGCCTGGTTTTGGAGGGCGTGTTCGAGCGCTTCCCGAAATTGAAGATGGTGATGATCGAGGCCGGCTTCGGCTGGGCGCCGTCACTGGCGTGGCGGCTGGACAAGGCCTGGCAGCGGCTCAGGAGCGAGGTGCCGCATGTAAAACGGCCGCCGTCGGAATATATCCGCGAGCAGGTGTGGTGGACGACGCAGCCGATGGAAGATCCTGAAAGGCGCGAGGATCTGTTCGATGTCATCAAATGGATCGGCTGGGATCGTCTCTTGTTCGCCACCGATTATCCGCATTGGGACTATGACGAGCCGTCGCGCGTGCTGCCGGCGGGAGTCAGCGAGGACAATCGCGAGGCGTTCTATCTCGGCAACGCAAAGAAGCTGTACGGGATAACCGCATGATCCGAAAAAGTGTGAAGCGGTTTTTCGGTCAGATCATGCGGAAAACATAGCATGGCGCGGCATGTGATTGCCGCGGTCGACGAGCTTCCGCCCGGCACACGAAAATTCCTGGAGATCGACGGGCGGCCGATCGCAGTCTTCAACATCAAGGGCGAATATTTCGGCCTGATGAACCGCTGCCCACATCAGGGCGCGGCGCTATGCGAGGGGCCATTGATCGGTCTCGCACAGTCGAGCAATCCCGGCGAGATCGAATACACCAAGTTAGGTGAGATCATCCGCTGCCCCTGGCACGGCTGGGAGTTCGACATCCGCACCGGCCAATCCTATTGCGACCCCCGCCGTTTCCGCGTGAAGGCCTATCCCGCCCATGTCGAGCCGGGCGCGAGCGTGGTGAAGGGACCGTATGTCGCCGAGACGATTCCGGTCAGGATCGAGAGCGATTACGTGGTGGTGGAGCTGTAGGCGGCACGGGCAGTACGCCCCTCGCCCCGTTCTTACGGGGAGAGGTGAAGAGAGTGCGCGTCCCGAAATGACACCGTCTAGCGGCCCGCCACCGGCTCCGGCACCGCATCATAGGCCGGCACTGTGCCGCCGCCGCGATACACCGTCGAGGCCGCGATGATGCCGAGCAGGGCGGCGAACATCAGCCAGAAGCCGGGCGCGGCCTTGTCGCCGGTGCGCTCGATCAGCCAGGTCGAGGCGAACGGCGTGAAGGTGCCGAACAGGGCGGCGGCGAGCGCGAAGGCGAGCGAGAAGCAGGTGGTGCGCACATGCGCCGGCACGATCTCGACGAGTGCGCCGAGCATGGTGCCGCTGTAGACGCCGAAATAGAACGAGAACATCATCTCGACCGCGAGCAACTTGCCGAACGTCGGCGCGGCCACCAGCCAGTGCAGCGCCGGATAGGCGGTGATGAGCGAAAGGCCCGCGATGGCGAGCAGTACCGGCTTGCGGCCGATGCGATCGGACAGCGCGCCGCCGACCGGATTCCAGACGAAGTTGCTCACCGCCACCAGCAGCGTGACCAGCAGAGCATCCTGGGTCGACAGCTTCAGCACGGTCTTGCCGAAGGTCGGCGTGTACACCGTGACGAAGTAGAACGTCGTCGTGGTCAGGATCGCGATCATCATGCCGAGCACCACGATGCGCCAGTTGGCGAGGGCGGAGGCGAGCACCTCGCGCGTCGTCGGATGCTTTCTCATCGCGAGGAAGGCTGGTGTCTCCTCCAGCGTCCGCCGCAGGACGAAGATCAGCGGAATAATCAGGCAACCGACGAAGAAGGGAATGCGCCAGCCCCAGGCGGCCACCGTGTCGGCCGGCATCACCTCGGAAAGAATGAAGCCGAGGATCGAGGCCACGAAGATCGCGACCTGCTGGCTCGCGGATTGGAACGAGGTGTAGAAGCCGCGATTGCCGGGCGTTGCAATTTCGGCGAGGTACACCGACACGCCCCCGAGCTCGACGCCTGCCGAGAAGCCCTGCAGCAACCGGCCGATCAGCACGATGACCGGCGCGGCGATGCCGATGGTCGCGTAGCTCGGGCAGAACGCGATGACGACGGTGCCGAAGGCCATGATGCCGAGCGTGACGATCAGGCCTTGGCGGCGGCCGATGCGGTCGATATAGGCGCCGAGCACGATCGCGCCGACGGGACGCATGAGAGCGCCGAGCCAGAACACGCCGAACGTGTTGAGTAGCGAGGCCGTCTCGTTGGTGGAGGGGAAGAACGCCTTGCCGATCGCGGCGGCATAGAAGCCGAACAGGAAGAAGTCGAACTGCTCGAGGAAATTGCCCGAGGTCGCGCGCAGGATGGCGCCGATGCGCGATTTGATTGCGGGTGGATTGGTCGATGCGGCTGATCCAGCCATGGCGTTCTCCCCTTGGAAGGCGTGGCCGGCCGAGAATCGTTCTCTCGGCAAGGCGACAGATTGATGCTGCGACAATCTGCCATACCCCTTCCCGCGCGGGGCGAGGCGAGTCAACCGATTTCGCCGGGGAAGCTGATGAATTTTCAGGCTTTATTTTGCGCTGCAGCGATCATCCAGTCGCGAAAAGCGACCAACTTTGGCGCCTCACGACGGCCCTCGGGCGAGACCAGGTAAAAGCCGGCGTCCGCCGGCAGCGCGATCTTGAAGGGGACCACGAGCCGGCCCTTGGCGATGTCGTCCTGCACATAGGAGGTCCGTCCCATCGCGACGCCGATGCCGTCGATGGCGGCCTGGATGGTCATGAAGATCATGTCGAAGGTGATGCCGGGGTGCCTTGCGATATCGGCCGGCAGGCCCGCCGCGGTCAGCCACAGCCGCCAGTCGTCGCTGTTGGTGCTCGACGTGTGCAGCAGCGGATGGTTGCGCAGATCCTCGGGGCGGCGCAGCGGCTTGTCGCCGCGCAGCAGCGACGGGCTGCACACCGGAAACAGCTCGTCCGCCATCAGCCAGTCGGCGCGCAGGCCGGGCCATTGGCCGCGACCATAGCGGATCGCGGCATCGACATTGTCGCGCTGGAAGTCGACGAGGCTGGTCGAGGTGGTGATGCGCACATCGATGCCGGGGTGCTGCTCCTGGAAATCGGTCAGCCGCGGCAGCAGCCATTTGGCGGCGAGCGAGGCCAGCGTCGACACTGTCAGCACCTTGTCGTCGTCCTTGCGCAGGAGACGGTCCGTGGCGAGGCGCAAATCATTGAAGGCGGCGCGGACGCCCGGCAAATAGTCGCGCGCCTCCGGCGTCAGCGCCAGCGCGCGGTTCTGCCGGATGAACAGGCGGATGCCGAGCTCCTCCTCCAGCCTGCGGATCTGATGGCTGATCGCGGTCTGGGTCACGTTCAGCTCGCTGGCTGCGAGCGTGAAGCTGAGATGGCGCGCGGCGGCCTCGAACGCCCGCAATCCGTTCAGGGAGGGCAATCTGGCAGTCATTTGGCAGCAGGATGCATGACGTTATTTCATGCGAAAAGGTACAAATTGTCGTTTGTCGCGGCGCAGCAGAAGGCAGATATTAGCGGTCAACTTAGCTCCAGGAGCTGAAAATGTCTACATTGACCGACAATTCGATGACAAATCATCATGCACAGGGCGTCCTCTACCAGATCGGCGAGGTCCTTCACGTCTGGCACGAGCGCTACCGGACCCGGCGCGAGCTGACCCACTGGACTGCCCGCGATCTCCAGGACGTCGGGCTGTCCTGGTCCGACATTGCCTACGAGGCCGACAAACCCTTCTGGCGGGCCTGATAGGCCGCCAGGCCGGCGCCGCCTGAGCACAGGGGCGCCGGCGGTCCCCTTTTCCGCTGGGCATGTGTCATGAGCTCGCTTCGCCTCGAAGACCTCAAGCAATATTCGGACGTGCTGCGCACAAGGCACGGTGAGCGGCTCAATGTCCGCTTCGTCGAGCCGCGCGACACCGATGAGCTGCAGCACTATTTCCGCTCGCTCTCGACCCGCTCCCGCTACAACCGCTTCTTCGGCGCGATCAGCGAGTTGCCGAAGGGCCTGCTGCACGATTTCCTCGACGTCGGCGAGCGCGAACGCTTCACAATCGTGGCGACCATGATGGTCGACGGCTTCGAGACCATCGTGGCCGAAGCCCGCTATGCCTTCCACGCCGAGACCGCGACGCTCGAGTTCGGCCTCTCGGTCGATGACCGCTGGCAGGGCCACGGCATCGCCACCGCGCTGATGAAGAATCTCGAATGCCGCGCGGCCGCGCTCGGCGCCGAGCACATGTTCGGCGACACGCTGCGCGCCAACGAGACCATGGTCTCGCTCGCGCGCAAATCCGGCTTCACGTTCGTCAACCACCCTGATGACTGGAAGCTGGTGCGCTTCGACAAGGAGATCAGTGTCGAACCGAAAGACATTCCCTGCGCGAGCTGGCGCCTCGCCGCCCTTTCCCGTCAGGCCGACAGCCCCTCAGCCTCGGCCTGACATGACTGCAGCCCGGCCTGGCCAAGCCAGAGCCGGGCTTTTTTTGCGCTCTATCTCCCCTCGTCATTCCGGGGCGCGCGTAGCGCGAACCCGGAATCCATTTCACCGCGCGTTTTGCGGCCCAATGGATTCCGGGTTCGATGCTGCGCATCGCCCCGGAATGACGGCGCTTGTGTCGGAGCTACTTCCCCGTGAACACCGCCTTGCGCTTGTCGATGAAGGCCTGCACGGCCTCCTTGTGGTCGGCGGTCGTGGTGAGGCGGACCAGCCGCTCGGCTTCGTGGTCGCGCGCGGTTTCGAAGTCGAACAGCAGGGCCTCGTCGAGATTGTCCTTCATGTAGCGGAGCGCGAGGCGCGGGCCTTCGGCGAGCGATTTGGCCAGTGCGAACGCCTCGGTCTGCAATTTGTCGTCGGGCACGACGCGGTTGACGAGGCCGATCGCCTCGGCGCGCGCGGCATCGACGCGCTCGCCGGTGAACATCAATTCGCGCGCCCGCGCGGTGCCGACCAGCCGAGTGAGCAACCAGGCGATGCCATAATCGCCGCTGAGCGCGATGCGGGCATAGCCGGTGGCGACGAAGGCGGATTGCGCGGCGATGCGGATGTCGCAGGCCATGGCGATGGCGAGCCCGGCGCCGACCGCGGGGCCGGGCAGCGCAGCGATCGTCGGCTTGCGCACAGACACCAGCGCGCCGGTGAGCAGCCGCTGCCGCTCCTGCAGGTCGGCGACCTTGTCGTCAAAGGACATGTCGAGCTTCGCCTTGTCGCGATGCGCACCCATGCCCTTGACGTTGCCGCCGGCGCAGAAGGCTTCGCCCGCGCCGGTCAGCAGCAGCGCGCCGACATCGGGATTCTCGCCGCAGCTCCGGATCATCGTGCGCAGCGCCGGCGTCAGCGCGTCCGACAGCGAATTGCGCGCCTCCGGCCGGTTGAGTGTGATCACAGCGACGCGGTCGCGGATCGTGCAGAGGAGCTCATTCGTGCCGGTATCGATGGTGGTTTCCGTGGTCATGGTTTCTCCCTTCCTTCGTCATTGCGAGCGAAGCGAAGCAATCCAGAATCTTTCGGCGGAGACAGTCTGGATTGCTTCGTCGCTTCGCTCCTCGCAATGACGGGTATTGTTGTCAGCTTGCCCTCAAAACCTCTCCACCCAGGGCCGCAGCTCCAGCTCCCAGCTCCAGGCGCTGCGCGGCTGCTGCAGCACGTTCCAATAGCTCTGTGCGATTGCGTCGGGATCGAGCATCGAGTCCGGCTTGTCCGCCGGATCCGTCCGCGCGGCGCTCCTGATGCCGCCGTCGATGACGAAATGCGCGACATGGATGCCCTGCGGCGAGAGTTCGCGCGCCATGCTCTGGGCAAGGCCCCGCAGCGCGAACTTGCCCATGGCGAAGGGAGCGGACTGCGCATAGCCCTTGACGCTGGCGGAGGCGCCGGTGAACAGGATCGCGCCGTGCTGGTTCGGCAGCATGCGCTTGGCGGCCTGCTGCGCCACCAGGAAGCCGCCATAGGCGCTGACCGCAATCGCCTGCGCGACGTCGGCCGGCACGAGATCGACGAACGGCCCGCGCGTGCGGCCGGAGGCGTTGTAGACGACGAGGTCGGGCGTGCCGATCTCGCGCTCGACCAGACCGAACAGCCGCTCCACCTCGTCGGGCTCGGTGGCGTTGCAGGCATAGGCCTTGGCCCCGGTCTCGGTGCAGAGCGCGCCAAGCTTCTCGATCTTGCGTGCGGCGAGCGCGATGCGGATGCCCTGCGCCGCTAGCAGGCGCGCCAGCGATGCGCTGAGGCCTTCGCCGGCACCGACGATGAGGGCGATCTTGTACTTCGGGTGTTCCATGGCGTGATCTCTCGGAGGTAGGAGCCGCTGATCTATGCATGGTCCGCGCAGACAACCAGCCGGCGCGATCACAATTCCGCAGGGCGAGTTGCTCCCTCGCGGCGATCATGCCGCCCTGACATTTTGCGGCTTTATCGCTGTCCGCGACTGGAGCATGATCGACATCATCCAAAGCGGCAAGCGCAAAGAATTGCCGTCGGACGGAAACGAAGAGGACGATCATGCCCGGACCGGTTAAAGCGCAGCCAAAAGATATCGCGGCCGCACCCTCCGGCCTGCTGGCGCCCGATACGTCGGGCATGAATTTCTACCGCGCCGATCCCGCGCTCAGGGACCTGCTCCGCATCCATCTGCCGGAGAATCTGTTCCGACACATCGAGCCGCATCTCGACCGGCTCGGTGAGCTCGCCGGCGGCCATCTCGACGAATGCGCGCGGCTCGCCGACCGGCACACGCCCATCCTGCACCAGCGCGACAAGTTCGGCCGCGACGTGCAATGGATCGAATATCATCCGGCCTATCGCGAGCTGGAGAACGCCGCGTTCGGCGAGTTCGGCATCCACGCGCTTTCAATCCGCAAAGGCATCATGGGCTGGTCGGACAAATACCCTGTTGTGGCCAAGCACGCCTTCACCTTCCTGTTCAACCAGACCGAATTCGGCATGGGCTGCCCGATCAACGTCACCGATGGCTGCGCCAAGCTCTTGGCGAATTTCGGCAGCGAGGCGCTCAAGGCGAAATATCTGGATGGCCTGACCTCGACCGACATGAGCAAGCTGACCCAGGGCGGCCAGTTCATGACCGAGAAGGAAGGCGGCTCCGATGTCGGCACGCTGACCACGCGAGCCGTGCAGGAAGGCGACCATTGGCGCCTCTATGGCGAGAAATGGTTCTGCTCGAATGCCGACGCCAAGGTCGTGATGCTGTTGGCGCGCCCTGAAGGCGCCGGCCCCGGTACGCGCGGCGTCGGCCTGTTTTTGATGCCGCGCTTCCTCGACGACGGTTCGCAGAACCACTACCGGATCGTGCGCCTCAAGGACAAGCTCGGCACCCGCTCGATGGCCTCTGGCGAGATCAAGCTTGAAGGCGCGATCGCCTACGCTGTCGGCAAGCTTGACCGCGGTTTCGTGCAGATGGCCGAGATGGTGAACTCCTCGCGGCTCTCCAACGGCGTCAAGTCCACCGCGCTGATGCGCCGCGCTTATCATGACGCGATGACGGTGGCGACCAACCGCGTCGTGTTCGGCCAGCGCATTATCGATCTGCCGCTGGGGCGGCGACAAATGCTGAAGATCATGCTGCCGGTGGAGCAGGGCCTGTCGATGAGCTTCCTCACTGCTGATGCCCTCGACCGTGCCGAGGCCGGCAGCCAGGATGCCGCGGCGCTGCTGCGCATTCTCACGCCGACGCTGAAGTTCCGCGCCACGCGCGATGCGCGCAAGGTTTGCGGCGATGCGCTCGAGATGCGCGGCGGCATCGGCTATATCGAGGAATTCGCCACCGCCCGCCTGTTGCGCGATGCGCATCTCGGCTCGGTCTGGGAAGGCACCGGCAACATCGTCGCGATCGATGCGCTCCGCCGCGCAGTAGGCCGCCACGGCGCGGAATCCGCGCTCGCGGCCGATCTGCACGCCCGGCTCGACGACAGTGGCTCGGTACCGCAGGCCTGGCGCGATCATCTGCGTGGCCTCACCGACCGCGCCGTCGGCTTCGCACGTGAAGTCGCGGCCAAATCCGAGAACGAAGCCGATGCGCGCCGCGCCACCAGCGCGCTCTATCACGTCGCCAGCGCGGTCGCGTTCGCCTGGGAAGCACACCGCATTCACGAGATGCGCGGCGATGCACGCCGGCTGCTGCTGTCGCGCCTCGTGATCGACCACCGCGTGACGCCGAGCGATCCGTTCCGGCTCACGGAAAATGCCGCGCAGGCGAAGATGGCCGAACTGCTGCTTGGCGATCGCGCAGCCGGCATGAGCGAGGTTGGCGAACTGGTTCTGGCAGCGTAGGCTGCGCGCTGCGATCAAACAAAAAGCGCGATAGGGAGTGTTCGATGAAGGCCGCCGTCCTCTATGAAGTCAATCAGCCGCTCGTCATCGAGGACATCAGCCTGCCGAAGCCGGGACCGCGCGAGGTGCTGATCCGGACCGCCGTCGCCGGCCTCTGCCACTCCGACCTGCATTTCATGGAAGGGCTCTATCCGCATCCGCTGCCTGCCGTGCTCGGGCACGAATCCGCCGGCGTGGTCGAGCAGGTCGGCTCCGATGTCACCTATGTGAAGCCCGGCGACCATGTCGTCACATGTCTCTCCGTCTTCTGCGGCACCTGCGACAATTGCACCACCGGCCGCACCGTGCTCTGCACCGACGCGACGGTGAAGATGCTGCCGGGCGTCTCGAACCGGATGCAGTGGTCGAAGCCGGAGAAGCTGCACCAATTCCTCAATCTCTCCTCCTTCGCCGAGCAGATGCTGGTGCACGAGAATGCCATCGTGAAGATCCGCAAGGACATGCCGCTCGATCTCGCCGCGCTGATCGGCTGCGGTGTCATCACCGGCTATGGCGCGGTGGTGAACACGGCGAAGGTGACGGCCGGCGAGACCGTGGCGGTGATCGGCTGCGGCGGCGTCGGCATGGCCGCGATCAACGGCGCGCAGATCGCCGGCGCCGGCCGTATCATCGCCATCGATACCAATCCCGCAAAACTCCAGCTCGCGACCAAGCTTGGCGCGACCGACATCATCAACCCGGCCGACGGCGATGTCGTCAAGCAGGTCCGCGACCTCACCAATGGCGGCGTGCACCATTCCTTCGAGGTGCTCGGCCGCAAGGAGACGGCCGAGCAGGCTTTTGCGATGCTCGCCTCCGGCGGCACCGCCACCATCGTCGGCATGATCCCGTTTGGGCAGAAGATCGAGCTGCACGGCTTCGACTTTCTGCGCGAGCGCAAGATCCAGGGCTCCTCGATGGGCTCGAACCACTTTCGGGTCGACATGCCGCGCCTGGTCGACTTCTATTTGCGCGGCTGGCTGCATCTGGAAGACTGGATCTCGGCCAAGCTGAAGCTCTCCGAGATCAACGAGGGTTTTGCCAACATGAAGGCAGGCAAGACGCTACGCAGCGTGATCGTGTTCGATAGCTAGCGGCCGTTACGGTGTCATCGCCCGGTCAAGCCGGGCATGACAGTTCGTAGCCCGGATGGAGCGAAGCGCAATCCGGGATCTTTGTCGCGGATCGGCTGTCCCGGATTTCGCTTCGCTCCATCCGGGCTACAGGACTTCGAAGCATCAATCGTCGAACATCTTCGGCGGCACGAAGCCGCCGAACTCGCGCTCGATCAGCTCGGCGAGCTTGAGCGGCGTCCTGTCCTCGAGGAAGGGACCGACGATCTGCACACCCACAGGCAGACCGTGTTTCGACAGGCCGAGCGGAACGGCCGTCGCTGGCAGGCCCGGAAGCGTTGCGATGCCCGGCCAGGCGAGCTGGTCGGAATAGGGGTAATCCTTGCCGTCGATGCTGATCGTTCGCAGGCGTTGTTCCGGCGAATGATCGTGCGGAAAGGCCGGCGTCGGCATGATCGGGCAGATCACCGCGTCGAAGCTCTTGAACAACGCCCGCCATTGCGCGCGGAGCACGGCGCGGGTCCCTGCGTCGAGGACCCAGGCGCGGTGGCTCGCGGTGATGCCGCGCAGCCGCTCCGCGTCAAGGCTGGTGTCCTCCGGTGACAGCTGGCTCGCCCGCGCCTGCGCATCCGCCAGCTCGTCGGGAGGTAGGAACGCGCCGAGGAAACCCAGCAGCATGCGCATGTAAAGCCGGGACGTCTCCGCGAAGTCCGGGAGCAGCGCGCTCTCGCGTGCGACGGTGACGCCGGCCTTCGCAAGATCGATTGCGAGCTTGTCGATTGCGCTGCGGACATCCCGGTCGCTCGGCAGCAGAGGATGGCTGTCGATCACCAGGATACGAAAATCCCGCAGCGACTGATGCCGCGCGGCCGGCAAATCGAGCTTGTAGGCGATACCGATGTCGAGAGGATCGGGTCCCGCCATGACGTCGAGCAGCAAGGACAGATCCGCCGCATTGCGCGCCATCGGCCCGATGACGGCGAGGTCGCCCTCGCGCGGAATGGCTGGAAACGGCGGCGGGGTCTCGCCGCGCGCCGCGCAGAGATTGAGGGTCGGCTTGTGCGCGAACACGCCGCAATGAAATGCCGGCACACGCAGGGAGCCGCCGATGTCCGAGCCGGTGGCGAGCGCGCAATAGCCTGCGGCGAGGGCTGCCGCCGATCCCCCGGACGAACCGCCCGGCGTGCGGCCGAGATCGTAGGGGTTGTTGGTGGTGCCGTAGATGTCGTTGTAGCTCTGCCAGTCGCCGAGGCCGACCGGCACGTTGGTCTTGCCGAGGATCACGCCGCCGGCCTGCTTGATGCGGGTCACCGCCAGCGCGTCTTCCACGGGCTTGAAGCCCTTCTGCGGCACGAATCCCCAGGTCGTCGGCAGGCCTGCGATGTTGAAGGATTCCTTGATCGTCGTGGGCAGGCCGAGCAGCGGCTTGCACTCGCCGCGTGCCAGCGCCGCATCCGCCTCGCGCGCCGCAACGAGCGCGCGATCGAAATCGCGCACGCACACCGCGTTGATCCTGCCGTCGTGCCGTTCGATACGCGCCATCGCGTCATGCGTCAGCTCGACCGCCGAGACCTTCTTCGCGCGCAACGCGGCCGACAATTCGACCGCACTCCTGAAACTCCATTCCGATCCGGCCACGGCGCTTCTCCCGCTCTGATTGCTCGAAGATGATGCGCAGTCTGGCCGAATCTCGCAACGGCTGTTTGATGGAGATTGTGGTTCCCGGTCAAATCAGGCCACGCCCGCCTTGGCGAGGAAGTCGAGCAGCAACCTGCTCACCGCGGCCGGCTGCTCCTGCTGGACCCAATGGCCTGCGCCGTCGACGAGATGGCAGCCGAGCATCTTCGTGCACGCGCTGCGCTGCATTGTCTCGAAAGCGCCGGCCCGTTGATAGGTGCCCCAATCCTGCTTGCCCGAGATGAAGCAGGAGGGCACATCGATGCTGCGGCCGGCAAACAGCTGCATCTCGTTGTTGAGTGTGCCCGACGTGCCGTAGCGGTACCATTGCAGCCCGCCCTGAAATCCGGTGCGGCTGTATTCGGCGCTGTAATAGGCAAGGTCGCTATCCGGCAGCCATTGGTTCGCGGCGATCGCGGCCGGCGAGGGCATTTCCTTCGCGACCGTCTCGGCCATGGTCTCATGCAAGTCCATCACGTAATAGGTCGGCAGCTTCGCCAGCTCCTGCGCCGACCATGCTTGCAGCGGATAGGGCTTGTTGTCGATCCAGTCCGCGCTCTTGTGATGATAATAGGCGCGCAGGAAATCATGCACGCCCTGCGGTGCCTGCTGCATGTGGGCATTGGCTTCCCGTGTCGAATAATACCATTGATAGTGCTTGCGTGGCCGCGGCAGCGCGGCGAGCTCGCGATGCACCGGGTCTTCCACCGCGGGCTTTGCCGGATTGTCGACCGTGCCGAACGGCAGCGCCGGTGGACCGCCGAACGGCGCGCTCATCATCGTCACCGAACGAAACACGTCGGGCCGGATCAAGGCGCACCAGGCCGCGACCGGGCTTCCGAAATCATGCCCGACCACGTCGACCTGCCTGTAGCCGAACGCCGACACCAGGCCGAGCGCATCGCGCACGAGATTGAGGAGCGAGAACGGCGCGAGAGGGCCATCGTACTCCGCGGTCCATCCCGTGGTGCGCCCGTAGCCGCGCTGGTCCGGTGCGATCACGTGGTAGCCGGCCGCGCTGAGCGCCGGCATCACCTTGCGCCAGGAGAAGGCGAGCTCGGGAAAGCCGTGTAGCAGCAGGATGCAAGGCCGTCCTTTGGTCTCGAATCCGGCCTCCAGCACATGCATCCGCAAGCCGTTGATGCCCTCGACGTGACGCGAGCGGATGCCGGCGGGCAGGGGGATGTCGGGGAGCGCGGTCATCGTATTCTCCACACGGGCAGTATCGTAGGGTGGGTTAGCCCCGGGGATTGCGCGAAGCGCAAGCCGCGCGGCGTAACCCACGTCTTTATTCTCCGCGGAGGCAGAAGTGGTGGGTTACGCTCGGCGTCTGCGCTTCGCGCAGCCGCAGAGCTAACCCACCCTACGACAGCCAGACTAAACCGCCACACATTCGAACGCGTTGCCCTTGCGCCTGATCTTCCCGACCGACGGCGAGGGGAAATGCGCGGTGCAGCACAGCGTGTCGGTGTCGCAATAGCGTTCCAGGAAGCTGCGGCGCGTTTTCGCGGCTTCGGCCGAATCGACGTCGAACTTGATCGACAGCTCCGGATAGAGCGTCTGCAGCGGTGAGTGGATGAGATCGCCCGAGAACACCGCATCGTCCTTGCCGCGGCCCATCGTGATGGCGATATGGCCCGGCGTATGGCCAGGTGTCGGCAGGATGCGGACGTGGTCGCCGATCTCGTGGTCGTTGCCGACGAGCTCGTGCCTGTTGGCCTCGACCACCGGCAACACGCTGTCGACGAAGGGCGGGATCTCCGTCTTCTCGTTCTGCGCGGACCAGTGATCGAATTCCTGCTTGGCGAACAAATAGCGCGCCTTGGGGAAGGTCGGCACCCAGCGGCCGTTCTCCAACCGCGTATTCCAGCCGACATGGTCGACATGCAGATGCGTGCACATCACAAAGTCGATGTCGTCGACCGAAAACCCCGCGGCGCCGAGGCCGCGCAAATAGGTGTCGTCGGTCTTCATGTTCCATTTCGGCCGCGGCCGCGGCTTGTCGTTGCCGATGCAGCTGTCGACCAGGATGGTGTGGTGCGGCGTCTTCACCACGTAGGACTGGAAGCACAGCAGCAGCACGTCCTCTTCGTCCAGCGCCTTCGCCTCGCGCATCCACGCCCGGTTCTCGGCCAGCACCTCGGCCGTCAGCCCCGGCAGCATCTCAAGCGCCGGGACGAACGAGGTCTCCTGCTCGATGACGCGATGGATGGTGAGATCGCCGACCGAGAATCTGAGGCTCATGAGAACTCCTGAACTCTATGCAGGTGGCGGCACCGAGATCTTCACCGAGGGCCGCTCCAGCATCTTCTGGTGGAAGGCGTCGAGCTTCGGATAGGCCTTGCGCCAGCCGCAATCGGCGAAGCGGAAGTCGGCATAGCCGAGCACGCAAACGAGGCCGATCTGCGAGATGTCGAACGGGCCGTTCAGCACGTCAGGCATGTTCTCGAAGCGCGCCATGCCGGTCCAGGCCCTGTTCCAGTGGTCGTCCGACCAAGCCTGCCATTGCAGGCCCTGCGGCCGCACCATCTTCTCGTAGCGGCACAGCAGCATGGAATCGAGCATGCCGTTGATCAGCGAGTGATTGGTCTTGGCTTTCCAGCGCCGCGGGCCGTAATCCGGGATCAGGCTGCCGCCGGCGATCTCGTTGAGATATTCGACGATGACATAGGAATCCAGGATCACGTCGCCGTCATTGGTGATCAGCACCGGCAGCTTCTTCAGCGGCGTGATCTTCGAATAATCCTCGTTGGCGGTGCCCGGCGTGACGCTCGCGGGCACGAGCTCGATCTTGTCGATCAGCCCGAGCTCGATCGCAGCGATGCGCACCTTGCGGGCAAAGGGCGAGGCGGGGGAGAAGGTGAGCTTCATGGAGAGTATCCCACAAATGAACGTTTTGTTTCGTCATTGCGAGGAGCGAAGCGACGAAGCAATCCAGAGTGTTGCCGCGGAGGGATTCTGGATTGCTTCGCTTCGCTCGCAATGACGGCGAGAGGGCGGAGGCTTACGCCGCCACGATCTCCTGGCGCTGCTCGCCGAGGCCTTCGATGCCGAGCGTGACGACGTCGCCGACATTGAGGAAGGTCGGCGGCTTCATGCCGAGGCCGACGCCGGGCGGCGTGCCCGTGGTGATGACGTCGCCGGGCAGCAGCGTCATGAACTGCGAGACATAGGAAATGCACTTGGCCATTGAGAAGATCATGGTCTTGGTCGAGCCGGTCTGGCGGCGCTGGCCGTTGACGTCGAGCCACATCGACAGGTTCTGCACGTCCTTGATCTCGTCCTTGGTGGCGAGCCACGGCCCGAGCGGGCCGAACGTGTCGTGCGACTTGCCCTTGGTCCATTGGCCCAGGCGCTCGATCTGGAAAGCGCGCTCGGAGACGTCGTTGCAGACGCAATAGCCGGCGACGTGGTTCAGCGCGTCGGCTTCCGAGACGTATTTGGCGCGGGTGCCGATGATGGCGGCGATCTCGACCTCCCAGTCGAGCTTGGTCGAGCCGCGCGGCTTCTCGACGGGATCATTCGGGCCCGACAGCGAGGTATTGGCCTTCATGAAGATGATCGGCTCGCTCGGGATCTCGGCGCCGGTCTCCTTGGCATGGTCGGAATAGTTGAGGCCGATCGCGACGAATTTCGAGATACCGGTGACGGGGGCGCCGAACCGGGGCTTGCCGGAGACGGCGGGCAGCGAGGCGGGATCGAGCGCGGCCAGCTTCTTCAGGGATTCAGGCGAATAGGCCTCGCCGGTGAGGTCCTTCAGATGCGCCGACAGGTCGCGCAACTGGCCGGATCTGTCGATCAGGCCGGGCTTTTCCGCACCCTTCTCGCCATAACGAACAAGCTTCATTCTCGTTTCTCCCTGGGAATGGACCGATCGGTTAACTGCTTCATGGAACAGGGCGGCGGGAAATTCAACCGCCCAAAACGGGCATCACCCCAGCGCCACGAACCTGAATGCGTCGCCGTCTCGCTTGATATGTCCGGCGGAATAATGACCGCCGATCACCAGTGTGGGTGTGTCGGCAAAGCGCGAGAACACCGCATGCCGGCTTGCCGCCGAACGCGCGGGATCAGTATCCACAGTCGAGCACCAGTCGAGATGGGCCATCTGGCAGGGATGATGGGCAACGTCGCCGGTCAGAAGCGCCTGCTCGCCGTCGGACTCGATCAGGACGCTCATGTGCCCCGGGCTGTGACCGGGAGTTGGGATCATTTCGATCTCCTCGCAAAGCCGATGGTCACTCGGAACCAGATCGGCTTGGCCGGCATCGACCACTGGCTTCACGGAGTCGTTGAACACCGCGACCTTGTCCGGCTCGGCCGTGTAATCACGCCAATGATCATATTCGGTCCTGCCGAAAACATAGCGCG
The DNA here is from genome assembly GCF_020194215.1 of Bradyrhizobium sp. BRP20. Classification (NCBI taxonomy): domain Bacteria; kingdom Pseudomonadati; phylum Pseudomonadota; class Alphaproteobacteria; order Hyphomicrobiales; family Nitrobacteraceae; genus Bradyrhizobium; species Bradyrhizobium sp. BRP20. Next base: position 361,349 of record NZ_JADYVY010000001.1, read on the forward strand.
CCTTCGGGAACGTCGGCACCCATCGGCCGTCAACCAGCCGCGTATTCCAGCCGACATGGTCGACGTGAAGATGCGTGCACAGCACGGTGTCGATGCTGTCAGGCGGAAACCCCGCCGCGGTCATGGTCTCCAAGAACGGCGTGCTGCGGTTGTTCCAGGTGGGGACGCCGCGGCCTTGCTTGTCGTTGCCGAGGCCGGTGTCCACCACGATCCGGCGCGTCGGCGTCTCCACCACCAGCGAGTGGATCGACATTTTCAGCCGGCCTTCGTCGGTGGCGAAATGCGGGATCAGCCAGGGCAGCTTCTGGATCTCGTCATGGGTGGCTGCCGGCAGGATGAAGCGGGTCGAGCCGACCGTCTCCATTTCGACGAATTTCGTGATCCTGACCTTGCCGACCTTCCACTGCATCCGCCGCCTCCCATTTTCTTGCTCTTGCGCTGGAACATGCACGTTTTCTGCCATCGGGCGCAATGGATCATCTGAGGTGATGTGGCGTTATCGCGGGGAACTGGATGCTAGCCGAAGAGGACGCCATGCCAGAGCTTGCGATTTCCGCGGAAAAGGTCGCCTTTATCATCGAGAAGGCGCGCGAATTCGACGTCAAGGAGGGGGCTTCTGATCCGGACTCCGGCTCGAACGCGGCCGACGACGATATGATGGACGTCCTCGACGACGATGGCTCCGATCCTGTCGTCCAGGAGCTCGGAAGCTTCATGATCGCCTTGAACGAGGACGAGCAGCTCGATCTCGTCGCGCTGACCTGGCTCGGACGCGGCGATGGCACGATCGATGACTGGGACGATCTGCGCGCCCGCGCGTCGGAGGCGCGCCGTGAATATGGCAGCCCACGCCGCGAAACGGTGCACTATCTGCTCGGCGAGCCCATGCTGGGCGATCTGCTCGCGAACGGGCTCGACGAATTCGGCATCGACTGGACCGATGAGCGCACCACCGCCGATTCCTCCGCTCCGAGCCAGCAGGATGAGGACGAGCCGACCAAGCAGCGGTGATGATTTTACCTCGCCCCGCTTGCGGGGAGAGGTGGGCGCGAAGCGCCGGGTGAGGGGGAGTCTCCGCGAGTCCGACTGTCACCGTGCTTTGCGGAGAGAGCCCCTCACCCCAACCCTCTCCCCCGTAAGAACGGGGCGAGGGAGTACATCTGCAAACGCGACTACAGCGTCCCCGGGAACGCACCACCATCCAGCAGAATGTTCTGTCCGGTGATGAAGCCGGCCTTGGCGCCGCACAGGAAGGCGCAGGCATAGCCGAATTCGTCGGGCTGACCGAAGCGCCCCGCGGGGTTGAGCTTGGCGCGCTCGGCCAGGATCTGCTGCGGTGTGACACCGCGCTTGTCGGCTTCGCCCTTCGCGGTGCTGGTCAGGCGATCGGTCTCGAACGGGCCCGGCAGCAAGCCGTTGATGGTGACGTTGTTGATCACCGTCTTGCGCGACAGGCCGGCGATGAAGCCGGTGAGGCCGGCGCGCGCGCCATTGGAGAGGCCGAGAATGTCGATCGGCGCCTTCACCGCGGCCGAAGTGATGTTGACGATGCGGCCGAACTTGCGTGCCATCATGCCGTCGACCGTCGCCTTGATCAGCTCGATCGGGGTCAGCATGTTGGCGTCGATCGCCTTGATCCAGTCGTCGCGGGTCCAGTTGCGGAAATCGCCGGGCGGCGGGCCGCCGGCATTGTTGATCAGGATGTCGGGCTCGGGGCAGGCCTTCAGCACCGCCTCGCGGCCCGCCGGCGTCGTGATGTCGCCGACGATCTCGGTGACCGTCACGTCGGGATAGGCCTTGCGGATCTCGTCGGCGGTCTTCTTCAGCGCATCAGCGCCGCGCGCGGTCAGCGTGACGTCAACGCCGGCCTCCGCCAGCGAGAAGGCGCAGGCGCGCCCGAGGCCCTTGCTGGATGCACAGACGATGGCGCGGCGACCTTTGATCCCAAGATCCACTGTTTCACTCCCGTAAATGTCAGGCAGGTTTTGGACGGCGGCTACATTAGCCAACTGTGATGCCGCTGATAAGGGATCGGCCCGCACCAAAATGCATGGCGTGCGCTGCGGCGATGCAAATGCGCGGGCATGATCTGGACTAGATCCGCCGCTCCTGCTTGAGGCGGTCGATTGCGGCGGCAGCCTCCGGCGGCAGCGACTTGAAGCCCATCTGGCCCGCGGTCGAGAACAGCGGCCGCAGATGCGAGCCGGCGAGGAAGGGCGGCTGGCGGTTCGTCGGCACGATCTGATCGAACACCAGCACCAAGGTGGTGGCGACGAGGCCGACCCTGACGGCGCCGAGCGCCGCGCCGCCGAGCCGGTCGCCGAGGCCGGCCTCGCCGATCGTGTCGTTCAGCGCGATGCGGCCGATGTGGCCGAACAGCATGCCGACGACCACGAAGATGGCGAAGAACCAGATCCAGTTCTGCAGCAGCGGCGAGTTCGGATTGCCGGCGATCTGCGGTGCGATCAGCGGCATCAGCGCCACCGCGATCGGCGCGGCGAGCAGATAGGCGAGGATGGTCATGGCGCTGCGCAGCAGCCCGGTCCTGAACCCCAAGCCGACCGCGACTGCCAGCGCGGCATAGACGGCGAGATCGAAACTGTTCATGCGCGAAAGCCCTGCCTCGACGGAACGAATGAAACGCCGAGCCGATCATTCCGGTTTCAGATCGCTAAAATCGTCTGTATTGGTGGCTCCAAAGCTTAAAGGAACCGTCCAAGGAACGCGTCATGTCAGACCTATTCGACGTCAGTAAAGAAACCATCCTCGTCACGGGTGCGAGCCAGGGGCTCGGCCGGCAATTTGCCCGGGTGCTGGCGGCGCATGGTGCGGCCGTGGCGCTCGCCGCGCGGCAGGCCGACAAATTGAAGGGCCTGGAAGAGGAGATTCGCGGCAAGGGCGGCCGCGCCGCGGCGGTCGCGCTCGACGTCACCGACACCGCCTCGATCGCCAGGGCGGTCGATGCCGCCGAGGCCGCGCTCGGCCCCGTCACCGTGCTGATCAACAATGCCGGCATCGCCATCGAGAAGCTCGCGACCGAGCAGACCGAGGCGGATTGGGACGCCGTGATCGGTGCCAATCTCAAAGGCGCCTATTTCCTCGCAACCGAAGTGGCGCGGCGCATGATCGCGCGCAAGCAGCCGGGCAACATCGTCAACATCGCCTCCGTGCTCGGCACCGGCGTCTTGAAGGCGCTCTCGCCTTACGCGATCTCCAAGGCCGGCATCATCCAGGCGACGAGAGCGATGGCGCTCGAGCTCGCCGGCCAGAACATCCGCATCAACGCGCTCGCGCCCGGCTATATCGACACCGAGATGAACCACGCCTTCTGGTCGACGCCGGCAGGCGAGCGCCTCGCCAAGCGCATCCCGCAACGCCGCGTCGGCGCCGAGTCCGATCTCGACGGCGCGATTCTGCTGCTGGCGTCGAATGCGTCGCGCTACATGACGGGCAGCGTGGTGACCGTGGACGGCGGGTTCCTGCTGAATTGAGCCCAACTGTCGTCCCGGACAAGCGCGCCCCAAGCGCGCGCCGATCCGGGACCCATAACCACAGGACGTGGTTTGCCGAAGACTCGGAGTTGCCATCTCGCGGCACGACTTCTCCCTGTGGTTATGGGTCCCGGATCGGCGCTTACGCTTGTCCGGGACGACAGCGGCATATGACGCGACACCGTCGCCTAACTCGCCCGCATCTCCCCCCGGATCATATCCGCTGCCTTCTCCCCGATCATGATGGTCGGCGCATTGGTGTTGCCGCCGACCAGCGTCGGCATGATCGAGGCGTCGACGACGCGCAATCCTCCGATGCCATGCACCTTCAACGCCGGATCGACCACGGCCATCGCGTCGGTGCCCATCTTACAGGTGCCGACGGGGTGATAGACGGTGTCGACACGCGCGCGCAGAATGGCGCGGATGTCCTCGTCCGTCTTCACGTCGGATGTGAACATGTCCTTCTTCTGCAGCGCCCGCATCGCAGGCGTCTCCATCAGTCGCCGCGTCGTCTTGAAGCCGGCGACCATCGCCTCGAGATCCTCCGCCTCGCCCAGAAAGTTCGGGTCGATCATCGGCGTTGCGAGCGGATCGGCGCTTTTCAGCCAAATGCTGCCGCGGCTCTTCGGCCTGAGCAGACAGAAATGGCATGAGAAGCCCGCCTCCTTGTGCTTCTTGCGGCCGTGATCGTCGAGCATCGCGATGACGAAGTGGAGCTGGATATCAGGCACGCCGAGATCAGGCCGGGTTTTCAGGAAGCCGCCGCATTCGGCGAAATTGGTGGTCATCACGCCGCGCCGCTCGCGGCGATATCGCTGGATACCGCGCAGCAGGGATGGCAACCGACTGATCGAGGCGTGAACGAAGTGCGGATAGTCGGAGGCGTAGACGAACACGAAGTCCGGATGGTCCTGCAGATTGCGCCCGACGCCCGGCAGGTGATGCACGACGTCGATGCCGTGGGCGGCAAGCGCATCACCATCGCCAATGCCCGACAGCATCAATAGCTGCGGCGACTGGAAGGCGCCGGCGGCGAGGATCACCTCGCGGCGGGCGCGCAGCTGCCTTGTCTGCCCGCCCTGCACATATTCGATGCCGACGGCGCGCCCTGCTTCGAACAGGATCTTCGTTGCCTGCGCTCCCGTCTCGACCCGCAGATTCGGCCGCTTGCCGAGATGAGGAGCCACATAAGCCCGCGCCGCGCTCCAGCGCTCGCCGCCCCGCTGCGTCACCTGGTAGCTGCCGAGCCCTTCATGGTCCTCGGCATTGAAGTCCTCGCGGATCCGGAACTGCGCCTCGCGTGCGGCCTGATGGAAGATGTCGTGAATCGGATTGTCCGAGCGCAGCCGGTTGACATGCAGCGGTCCGCCCTTGCCGTGATATTCGCCGTCGAAATCGGCGTTGTCTTCCGAGCGCTTGAAGTAGGGCAGCACGTCCGCATACGACCAGCCGGAATTGCCGAGCGCGGCCCAATGGTCGTAATCCCATTTGTGGCCGCGGATATAGACCATGGCGTTGATCGCCGAGGACCCACCGAGGCCCTTGCCGCGCGGTTGATAGCCGATGCGGCCGTTCAAGCCCTTCTGCGGCACCGTATCGAAGGCCCAATTGGCCGCGGCATAGGGCAACGCGAGCCCGAATGGCGTCGTGATCCGCCAGGTGTCGTTCCGTCCCCCCGCATCGAGCAGCGCGACGGATGTCCCTGGATCCTCCGACAGCCGCCCCGCAATGGTGCAGCCGCCCGAGCCCGCGCCCACGACGACGAAATCGAATGTGTCGGTCAATGTTGTTTCCCCCGTTTACCGTCATTCTGGGGCGCGCGAAGCGCGAACCCGGAATCTCGAGGTTCGCTTCGCCTCCCGGAACGGCACCCCGGCGTTTTCGGCCTTAATCTTGTTGCCGCAGGCTGGCCGTTTGTGGAACTTCTGGCAAGAGCGCGCGGAACGGCGCGGAAACTCGTCCATTCCCCTGTCACAAAGTCGAAAAAAAAACGTTCCCGCAGCCCTTTCCAAAGGCAGTCCGCCTTGATACATACCCCCCGCACCCGACGGGCATTGCCCCTCGGGTCGCCTTCCAAGGAAGCCTTTGGGACGGAAGCGAAAAGCCAGCGCGGCCAGCGCCGGCCCTCAACCGACCGTCCCCAGGATTTAACCGAAGGCGCGCAAAGGTTTAACGCGGGGTGGAGCAGCCCGGTAGCTCGTCAGGCTCATAACCTGAAGGTCATAGGTTCAAATCCTATCCCCGCAACCAAATTCGGATTGACCGGATCCGAGACGACAACGGCCCGCTTGATGCGGGCCGTTTTTGTTTGGCGATGGGATCGCCGCGCTACCTCGCCGCGGTCTGCCAGGCGAGTAGCCGCTGCTCGACCAGTGACATCGCAATCGACGTCAAATATCCGGTCGCACCGAGCAGGATGACGCCGGCGAAGAGGTCGGCGGACCGGAACGCGCGTGCCGAGAGCAGCACCCAGTGACCAAGGCCGTCGAGGCCGGCCAGGATCTCGCAGACCACCGAGAGGATCAGCGCAACCGTCAGGCTGAGCCGCATGCCCGCGAGAATATCCGGCAATGCCGAGGGCAGGGCGATCTTGGCGATGATTGCGGTGCGCGACATCTGCAGCGAGCGGGCGACCTCATAGAGCCGCGGCTCGACGGCGGCAAAGCCGTGGATGGTGGCGAGCATGATCGGCCAGATCGCGCCGAAGGCGATCACGAACAGCGCCATGCCTTGCGTCAGCCCGAGCATCGCGATCGCGACCGGGATGATCGCCGAGACCGGCAGGGGCCGCAAAAATTCCAGCGACGGCGCGACATAGGCGCGCATCATCCGGGACGAACCGATCAGCGCGCCAAGCGCAATGCCGGCGATCGAGGCGGCGAACCAGCCATAGGCCATGTGCTCCAGCGTGCCGATGAGCTTGCCCGCGAGATCGCCGCTGGAAAAGCCGCGCACCAAAGCGGCCCAGGCGCGGTCCGGACCGGGCAGGAACACCGGCGACACTAGCTTCAGATTGGCGACGAGTTGCCACGCCGCGATGAAGCCGGCTGCGACGAGGGCGCTTGCCAAACGCCAGAGGATCGCGGTGCGCTTCATGGATGGTCTCCGGCGAGCGCGGCGCGGCCGAACAGACGGCGCTGGGCGGCGATCAACAGCATGTTCAGCGCGTAGCCGATCGCGCCGATCCAGACGAGATAGGCGAGCATCAGGTCGGCGCGCAGGGCCTGCTGTGCCAGCATGATGCCGGCACCCAAGCCGATCGGGTTGATGGCGATCTCGACGGTGACCGCGACGATCAGGGCGATCCCGGCCGACAGGCGGAAGGCGACAAAGATCCGCGGCAGTGCGGCCGGGATCACGATCTTCGCGATCCGTTGCGGCGCGCTCAGCCGCAAGGCCCGCGACACTTCCATCAATCGCGGCTCGATGCTACGCACCGCGCTGCGGGTCATGATCAGCATCGGCCAGACGCAGGCGAACGCCACGATCACGATCTCCATCCGGTAGCCGAAGCCGAGCGCGATCAACGCAATCGGCAGCAGCGCGATCGAGGGAATCGGGCGGATCGCCTCGACCGTCACCTCCATCAGCCGGTCGAGCGGACGCGAAATGCCGAAGGCGATGCCGAGCGCAAGCCCGATGGCGCTGCCGATGGAAAGACCCGCGAAGGCAGCGAACAGCGTGTCGCGGGTCGCGATCGGGATCGAGAGATCGGCGAGCGCCGTGGCCAGCGCCGCGAGGATTGCGCTCGGCGGCGCCAGGCTGTCGCTTTGCAGATGGGTGAGGCGCGCCCAGAGCTCAAACGCCAGCACCAGCGCCAGCGGCAGCAGCAAGGGCTTGGTGCGATCGAGGCTCAATGCTCGGTCGCCTTGATGAAGTCGAACAATTGCCGGCGCAGCCGCAGGAATTCCGGATGCTCGCGGGTGGCGAGCTGGTCGCGCGGACGCGGCAGGTCGACGTCGAGCTCGATCCCGATCCGGCCCGGATGCGGCAAGAGGCCGATGACGCGGTCGCCGAGATAGATCGCCTCGTCGAGATCGTGGGTCACGAAGATCACGGTGGTCTCGCTCGCCTGCGTCAGCGACAGGACCTCGTCCTGCAAGCCCTGCCGCGTCATCGCATCCAGCGCGCCGAACGGCTCGTCCATCAGCAGGGTGGTCGGCTCCTGCGCAAGGCAGCGCGCGATCTGCAGGCGCTGCTGCATGCCCCCGGACATTTCGGCCGGATATTTGTCGGCATGGCCGGGCAGTCCGACCTTGCGCAGCAGCGCCTCGATGCGCGCGCCGCGTTCGCGCGCCGGCACACGCGAGGCTTCCAGCGCCAGCGAGATGTTTCCGGCCGCGGTCCGCCACGGCAACAGCGCCTTGCCGTAATCCTGGAACACGATCGCGACCTCACGCCGCGGCTCGGTGATCGGCTCGCCCTCAAACGTCACCGCGCCGCTCGTGGGGCGATAGAGACCTGCGGCGAGCCGCAGCGCCGTGGTCTTGCCGCAGCCGGAGGCGCCGACGATGCAGAGGAATTCGCCCGGCCGCACCTGAAGATCGAGATTCTCGATGATGGTCTTGCCGCCGAGCCGCAGCGTCGCGGCATTGAACGCGATCAGCGGTTTCTGCCGCCGCGCGGCGCGCGCCTCAATGAGCCTTGCAACGACGCTCATGATTGTTCCCCGCCCGCCTGCGGATAGACGAAATCGATGGTCGAGTGCAGATGCGCCGCCAGCATTTTTTGCGCGGCGGCCACGTCGCGGGCGAGCACGAGGTCGGCGAGCATCTGGTGACTGCGGATGAATCTCTCGCCGCTGTCGATGGCGCCCATCATCACGCGGCGGTAGCGGTAGGCCTGGTCGTAGAGGTCGGAGTGGGCGGCCAGCATGCGCCGCGAGCCGCAGGCGGCGAGCAGCGCGGTGTGGAAGCCCTTGTGCAGCCGGTCGAACTCCGCCGCGCCCTCGCGGAATTCGTCGCCGGTGCGCTCGATGTGTCGGCGCATCTGATGCAGCGCGCTGATGATGCCGGCCTCCCAGGCAGCATCGCCGTGGAGGATGGCGAGCTTGACCGCCTCGATCTCGACCGCCGTCCGCATGCAGGTGATGTCGGCGAGATCCTCGCGGCTGACCTCGGCGACGCGGAAGCCGCGCTGGCCGATGCCGACGATGAGGCCGCGCGACATCAACCGCGAAAGGCCTTCGCGCAGGGGCGTGGCGCCGATATCGTAACGTTGCACGAGGTCGAGGATGCCCAGCCGCGATCCCGGTGCGAGATCTCCCGCCAGGATGTCCTGCTCGATGAGGTTTGCGGCACGCTCGCTCAAGGTGCCGGCTTCCGTCGGCAGGCGTTCGAGAGTGCGCTCGGGAGCTGGCATCGTCGATATCCCTTAGTTCAGCACCAGTTTCGCGGTGTCGAGCTTCGATTGCAGCATCTTCTGCGACGACATCACCTCGATCCACCAGCTGAGGTTTTGCGGCTTGAGGTTCGGCTCGGACTGGTTCGGCGGCGTCGCCTTGACGAGATCGAGCGGCTGCTTGGTGAACTTGGCGATCGAGGCCGAGGCCTTCTCGCGGTCGCTGTTGACGATCGCGGCGGCCTCCGCGACGGCCTCGCGAAACTTCTTCACGGTGGCCACATTCTTCTCCGCCCAGTCGCGCGATGCGGCATAGAAGATGATCGGATCGGTGCGGCCGAGCTCGGCGCCGTACCGCGCGCCAACCGAGCCGAGCCCCGCATTGCTCATGCGCGTGACGAACGGTTCGGCCGTGAGCACCGCATCGACGCCGCCTGATTTGATGATGTCGGCCATGGTCGGGAAGGTGACCTCGACGAAATTGACGCTTTTGGGATCGACGCCTTTCTCGACCAGCCATTTCACGAAGAGTACGTGCAGGAAGGCGTTCAGGCCGGGCGCGCCGACCTTCTTGCCGATGAAATCCTTGGGATCCTTGATGGTGATGCCGTTGCGGACGAAGGCCGCGATCGCGGTGTTGGAGGTCGGGTTCATGACCGAGGCGCCGGCGATCGCGACGAGGTCGAGGCCGCCGTCCACGGCTTGCAAGAAGACGGTGGAGGTGGGGCCGCCGACCTGAATCGAATTCGACAGGATCGCCGCCGGGATGTTGGAGTTGATCGCGATCGGCGTCATCTCGACCTCCAGCCCGTGCTTTTTGAAGATGCCTTCGTCGACCGCGACCATGGCCGAGGCGCAGTCGGAGGTCGCGGTGCAGCCGATCTGGATCTTGGCCTGCGCCAGCGCGGGTGCCGTCAAGCCAGCAGACATCCCCAACACGAGACCTGCCAACATCGCTGTGATCTGCGTTCGCCCCACTGCGCTCCTCCTCATTTTATATTTTTCGTTCTTGTTTATCGATATTTTATCTGATCATATATTCGAAACGATGACAAGGGGTGCCCAAGGTGAAGCTCGCAACATTCAGATCGGCCGGTCAGGAGAAGATCGGAGCCGTCCACAGCAATGACAGCCAGGTGTTCGACCTCGTTGCCGCGGCCGCACGGGACGGCGGGGCCGATCCGGCCTTCGGCTCGATGCTGGCGCTGATCGACGCCGGGCCCCGTGCGCTGGATCGGGCCCGGGCTCTGCTGGACAAGCACGGCCAGGACGCGACGCTGTCGGCGGCGGTCAGCGCCGTCGACATCCTCGCGCCGGTGCCGGAGCCCAGGCAAATGCGCGACGGCATGTCGTTTCCCCTGCACATCCTGCAGGCGCCGCGCGGGCAGCTGAAGCTCGCCGCGCGTGCCAAGGGCGACATGGCAGAGTTGGCGCGCATCGACGCCGAGCCGCTCGGCGAATTGCCCGAGGTCTATCGCAAGCAGCCGATCTTCTACATCACCAACCGCTTCAGCGTCCGCGGCACCAACACCACAGTGAAATGGCCGCGCTACAGCAAGGTGATGGACTACGAGCTCGAATTCGGGATCATCACCAAGAACAAGGGCGCGAACATTTCCGCCGCGAAAGCCAAGGATCACATCTTCGGCTACACCATCTTCAATGATTTCTCCGCGCGCGACGCCCAGCGCATCGAGATGGAGGGACGGCTCGGCCCTGCCAAGGGCAAGAGTTTTGACGGCGGCAACGTGATGGGGCCCTGGATCGTGACACCGGACGAGATCGGTGATCCCTACAAGCTGAAGATGGAAGCGCGCGTCAACGGCGAGACCCGCTCGAAAGGCGTGAGTGAGGGCATGCTGTTTTCGTTCGAGGAGATCATCGCGCACGTCTCCCAGGACGAGACGCTGATGCCCGGTGAATTCATCGGCTCCGGCACGGTCGGCAATGGCTGCGGCCTCGAGCTCGGCTGGTTTCTCGAGCATGGCGATACGATCGAGCTCGAGGTCGAGAAGATCGGCATTTTGAAGAATCGCGTCGAGCGGCAAGAAACCTGAAGGGGGCGTCTGAAGGCGCGCTTGAAGCGACGCCTGACTGCCGCCAACGAGAACAATCAACGAGGAAGCGCCATGACGAGCAAGCTGATCGACATCTCCGTCCCCCTCCAGAACGACGTGCCGGCCGACCCGCCTGGCAATCATCCGACGATCCAGTACATCAATCATCAGCAGGGCCTGCCGCGCATGCTGCAGTTCTTCGATGGACTGAAGGCCGAGGATCTGCCTGATGGCCAGGGCTGGGCGGTGGAGCAGGTCAGCCTCTCCACCCACAACGGCACGCATCTCGATGCGCCCTGGCATTTTCACCCGACCATGAATCGCGGCGAGCGGTCCTGGACCATCGACGAGGTGCCGCTGGAATGGTGCTTCCAGCCCGGCGTGAAGCTCGACTTCCGGCACTTGCCGGACGGCTATGTCGCGACGGCCAAGGACGTCGAGGCCGAGCTCAAGCGCATCGGCCACGAGCTGAGGCCGCTCGAGATCGTCGTGGTCAACACCAGCGCCGGCGCCAAATATGGCCGGCACGACTACGTCACCTCGGGCTGCGGCATGGGCTATGAGGCAACCATGTACCTGCTCGAGCGTGGCGTGCGCCTGACCGGCACCGACGGCTGGAGTTGGGACGCGCCGTTCGTTCACACCGCGAAGAAATATGCCGAGACGAAAGACGCCAGCCTGATCTGGGAAGGCCACAAGGCCGGACGCCATATCGGCTATTGTCATCTCGAGAAGCTGCACAATCTCGAACAGCTGCCGCCAACCGGCTTCAAGGTGTCATGCTTCCCCGTGAAGATCGAGCGAGCCTCGGCCGGATGGACGCGGGCGGTCGCGATCTTGGAGGGGTAGACTAGGTTCTGGAGCCCGCGTTGGGCGCCCATGGCGTCAAAAGGTCGAGCCACCCCGCCCGTCGCTTGTTGGCTCTACCCTTGATGGAATCGAACCCGGTAGTCATGCGGCAGCACGTTCAGGCGGCGGCGGAACGCGCGGCGTAGATGCTCCTCGCTCTGAAAGCCTGCGCGCGCGGCGATTTCCTTGATAGGGGAGGCGGACTCTTCCAGCGCGCGCCGGGCAGCCTCGACGCGAAGCTCTTCCACCGCCTTGGCAGGGGTGCGGCCGGTCTTCTGGCGAAACACGCGCGCGAAGGTGCGCGGGCTCATACCCGCTCGTTCGGCGAGACTTTCGACACGCAAATCGCGGCCGAGATTTTCCTGCATCCAGCTCGAAATTGTTTCGAAAGCCCGGTCTTCCGAGGCCTGCATTGACAGCGGCACGCTGAATTGCGCCTGCCCGCCGGGCCGCTTGAGGAAAACGACGAGGCGGCGCGCGATGCGCATGGCCTCGCGATGGCCGAGATCGTCTTCCAGCAGCGTGAGCGCCAGATCGATGCCGGCCGTCACGCCTGCCGATGTCCAGATGCCGCCGTCATGCACGAAGACCGGATCGACCTGAACCGAAACGTCGGGATGCTTTGCGCGCAGCAGGTCACAGGAACCCCAATGGGTGACCGCGCGCCGCCCGCGCAGCAGCCCGGCCGCAGCCAGGATGAATGTGCCGGTGCAGACGGAGCAGACGCGCCTTGCCTTCGGCGCTGCCAGGCGAAACCAATCGACCAGCGCGGCTTCTGCAGCGGCGCGGTGGACGCCGGGACCGCCACCCACCATGAGGGTGTCGATGTTCTTGTGGTCGCAGTCAGCGAGAGCGGTCGTCATCACCTCCAGACCGGACGAGGTTTTGACCGACCCGCCTTTCAACGAGCAGATCTGCCAGACATAGGGCGCGCGCCCCGCTTTCGACGTTTCGCAGGCCAGTTCGAAGGCCTGTAGCGGTCCGGCAAAGTCGAGCAGCAGACAGTCGTCGAAAAGGACGAAGACCACGCGGCGGGGGGCGGAACGGGCCATTAGCAGCGCCTTGAGTAGGGAAGGCTTGGCAGGAATTGCGTGTGTTATGACATTTCGGCAAAGGCCCTCCGCTGTCAACATGGGTTATCCAACGGAGGAGGGCTCCATGTGCGGCAAGCGGATCGAGATCGGAATTCTGTACTATCCCGGGATGACGCAACTGGACGTCACCGGACCATTCGAAGTTTTTGCCCGTCTGCCGAACGTCCGCATGCACCTGCTGTGGAAGCGCCTCGAGCCCGTCGTCAGCGACGTCGGCCTGCCGCTGCTGCCAACCACGACCTTTGCCGACTGCCCGGATCTGGACGTGTTCTGTATCGGCGGCGGCCCGGGACAGGTTGCCACCATGGACGATGACGAGGTGATTGACTTCGTTCGCAACAAGGGTGGATCGGCGCGATACATCACCTCGGTTTGCGCCGGCTGTCTGATCCTCGGCGCAGCGGGCCTCATCGATGGATACAGGTCAGCCTGCCATTGGCTGATGAGCGACCAGCTTGCTGCCTTTGGCGCCATCGCTGTCGACGAACGCGTCGTGGTCGACCGCAACCGCATCTCCGGCGGCGGTGTCACTGCCGGTATCGATTTCGGTTTTCAGGTTGCCGCCGAACTCTGCGGCGAAGACGTCGCAAAGAACCTCCAACTGATGCTGGAATATCAGCCGCAGCCGCCGTTCGATATCACCGTGCAGAATGCGCCGCGTGAGCTGATATCCCGCATGCGCCGCGAGGCCGAACCTTGGCTGCAAAAGCGCGCAGCCGCGGTGCAAAAGGCGGTATCTAAACTGAAGGCGAAAGCAACGGCGGCTTAAGCTCGTTCGCAAACAGGGAGGAAAGCAACAGACGCTGTTAGAAAGGTGTTCGCATGAACTGGCACGGCCGCATCGCTACCCTTCTCGTCGTTGGTACTTTCATCGCATCTTTTCCGGCCACTCGCGCCGCCGAACTCTCCGGTGGCGTGGTGCGGATCGGCATCATCAATGACCAGACCGGGCCATTGTCGGATCTGTCGGGATCGGGCTCCGTCACGGCAGCCAAGATGGCGGCGGAAGATTTTCAGAAGTTGGTGCCGTCGATCAAGGTCGAGATTTTGGCCGCCGATCACCAGAACAAGCCCGATATCGGAGTCGGCATTGTCCGCAAATGGTTCGACGTCGACGGCGTCGACATGGTCGCGGACGTGTCCAATTCGGCCGTGGGGCTGGCGATCCAGTCGCTGGCGCGCGACAAGAACAAGATTGCGGTCTATTCGGCGGTGGCGACCACCGAACTGACGGGCAAGCAATGTTCGCGAAACGGCCTGGCCTGGCTGCACGATTCCTACAATCTGGTATCGGGACCGATCCGCACCCTGGTCAGCCAGGGTTACGACACCTGGTTCTTCATCGCGGCCGACTACGCGTTCGGCAAGAACATGGTGTCGGAATCGCAGCGCGTGCTGGCGGCGGCCGGCGGCAAGTCGCTCGGCGCGGTGTATCACCCGATCGGCAACGCGGACTACAGCTCGTTCATCCTGCAGGCGAAGGCCTCGGGCGCCAAGGCGGTCGCCTTCGCCAATGCCGGCGACCAGCTCGTCAATCTGATGAAGCAATGGAACGAGTTCGGCATGAACACGGGAAGCCAGAAGCCGGTGGCCGAACTGATGTTCGACACCGATGTTCATGCGATGGGCCCGAAAACCGCCAAGGGCCTGACCACGCTGACGGCATGGTACTGGGCGTTGGATGACGAGAGCAGGGCGTTCGGCCAGCGCTTCTTCAAGCTTCGCAGCGCCATGCCCACGGCACCGCAAGCCGCGGTCTATTCCGGCGTCAGCCACTATCTGAAAGCAGTCGCTGCCGTAGGCACGGATGCAACTGATCCAGTGCTGGAGAAGATGCGCGCGACGCCCGTCGACGACTTCTACGCACGCGGCGCGAGGTTGCGCGAGGACGGCAAGCTCGTGCACGACTTCTACCTGGTACAGGTGAAGGATCCGTCCGAGGTCAAGGCGCCCTGGGAGTACTATAACGTGCTCGAGAAAATCCCAAGCGGCGAAGTCTACGCTTCGCTGGCTGACAGCGAATGCCCGCTGGTCAAGCGGGGCAATTGAGGTTGGAGTGCCAAACCCGCGATCTGATGGATAATCGTGATCGCGGGCTTGGTCGGCGCGCATTACGGTGACGGTGCTGGACCGCACCCCTGAAGGGTGGAGTCCAGTGCACAAAATTGACCCGAACCAGCGCTCCAGACAGCGCGGCGTGCGGGAGTAGTGCACCGCCTCCGTAATTCCTTACGCCGAACGCAATGCTCCTGCCACGGACGGTTGGTCGAGCATCACCCAGAGCTGCAATCACCCGTTTCGCGCCAGGAAAACCGCAGAAGGCTCCACCTCGATGAGGAACTCATCTCTGGCAAGGCTTGGCACTCCAATCCAGGTCGTACACGGCGGATTGTCGCCGAACGCCGCCTTGAGGGCGCTGCTGATGGCTTTGCCTTCGTGGAGGTGACTCTGCTTGATGTAGAGCCGCAACGCACCCACCTGATCGAGTTTCGCACCGACCGATCCCAGCGCAACGCTAAGGTTTTCTAAGCTCTTGCTGAGTTGACGGCCGATGTCGCCAGCGCCAACGACGTTCTGTTCTGCGTCCCAAGCAACCTGGCCGGACACATACACAACGTCGCCAAACGGTGTGGGGACAGTCGCAACCTGCGCAAAGCCGTAGCGCAGACTATCGAAAGTTCCGACAGGAACATGCACCGATCGACTCATGAACGCTTCCCTTGGCCAGAGCGCCAGTCGGCGGCGCCACCAGTAGTAGAGCAGAAAGCCAGCAAGCGGCGAAACGCACGCCGGCCGGGTAGGCTCTCTTTTGTCGAAGGCAATCAATTAACTTGATCAAGAGGCGAATGACGGTGACAGTGTTGGACTGCACCAACTCCGACTGTGCATCGGCCAACGTCGGAGAAAGCAAAGCCCTAACGAGCCTCGACCGCAACTCGCTCGCCGGCGAAAGGCGCAGCCAGACCCCGGCCTGTCCGACCTTCTGCGATGATGCCACTATGCTCCTGTTTTGCCCGACGAAGCAAATCACGGGAGACGTCATTCGGAATGGCGGCAACGATCGCGGCCAATTCTCCTTGGCGCGCTTGGGCGAGCCGGACGGGCGAGTCAAACCACGATCCGTCGGCCTTTTTGGCTCTGAAATCGTGCCCGATCCCACTCCCCACCTAACCCATTGATCTTGCAACCACCGTCTACTGTGCATGGGGTTGTTTTCGCGAGTTTTGATCTGCGCGCGCTATTTGACGCCGCTGACAGCGCTGACTACGCTCCGCGGAACACGAACGAGCGCGGCCTTTGTGCCGAGCGAAAATTCCACGGGGAAGAAATGACCGGCGACATTGCAGCCACCATCTCGAAAGCGCGCGAGCATTCCATCGGCGATCTCCTGCGCCGCTCCGCAGGCCGCGAGCCGAACAAGCTCGCGGTGAGCTGCGGCGATATCGGCTGGAGCTTTGCCGAGATGGATGCGATCTGCAACCGGCTCGGCCGCGGCCTGCTCGGCCTCGGCGTCGGGAAGGGCGACCGCCTCGCCGTGCTCTCGCGCAACTCGCACGCCTTTGCGGCGCTACGCTTCGCGGCGGCGCGGATCGGCGCGGTGCTGGTGCCGATCAACTTCATGCTCAATCCGGACGAGATCAATTTCATCCTGAAGAGCTCCGGCGCAAGGCTGCTCGCGACCGGTCCCGATTTCGTCGGGCCGGCACGCGCGGCGAGCGCGAAGGATTGCGCGGTCGAGAAGATGATCTGGCTGCCGGGCGAGGATCCGGCCGCGGCGCCTGCCGACCTCACCACCTTCGATGATCTATTGCATCCCGACGGGTCGTTCCTGGACGCCTCGGTCGATAGCCGCGATCTCGCGCAGATCGTCTACACCTCGGGCACGGAATCGCTGCCCAAGGGCGCGATGCTGACCCATGAAGCCGTGATGTGGCAGTATGTCAGCTGCATCATCGATGGCGGCATGAGCGTGGACGACAAGTTCCTGCACGCTCTGCCGCTCTATCATTGTGCGCAGCTGGATGTGTTCCTGGGTCCGCAGGTCTATCTCGGCGCCTCCGGCGTGATCACGGGCAAGCCGACCGCCGACAACATCCTGGCGCTGATCCAGGCGCACAGGATCACCTCATTCTTCGCGCCGCCGACGATCTGGATCGCGATGCTGCGCTCGCCGAACTTCGACAAGACCGACCTGTCGACGTTGCAGAAGGGGTATTACGGCGCCTCGATCATGCCGGTGGAGGTGCTGCTCGAACTGCAGCGCCGGCTGCCGGCCGTAAAGTTCTGGAATTTCTACGGCCAGACCGAGATCGCGCCGCTCGCGACCGTGCTCCGGCCGGAGGATCAGCTCCGCAAGGCCGGCTCCGCCGGCAAGCCCGTGCTCAACGTCGAGACGCGCGTCGTCAACACGGCGATGGAGGATGTCAAGGTCGGCGAAGTCGGCGAGATCGTGCATCGCTCGCCGCATCTGCTCTCCGGCTATTACAACGATCCGGTCAAGACCGCGGCGGCATTCACCGGCGGCTGGTTTCATTCCGGCGATCTCGCCACGGTCGACGAGGAAGGCCACATCACCGTGGTCGACCGCGTCAAGGATATGATCAAGACCGGCGGCGAGAACGTCGCGAGCCGCGAGGTCGAGGAGATGGTCTATCGCATTCCAGAGGTCTCCGAAGTCGCGGTCGTCGGCCTGCCCGATCCGCGCTGGATCGAGGCGGTGACCGCCATCGTCGTGGTCAAGACCGGGGCAAAGCTCGACGAAGAAACCGTCATCAGACATTGCGCCGGCCATATGGCCCACTTCAAGGTGCCCAAGCGCGTGATCTTCGTGGACGCCCTGCCGAAGAATCCGAGCGGCAAGCTGCTCAAGCGCGAGCTGCGCCAGCGCTTCGTCGGCGGCGAGACGCTCGACAAGGCGGTGCAGAAGAGCTTTGGGACGTAGCAGGCGCCGTTCCGGCGCCGTCGCGCCGAACTCGCCTATTCGGCCTCGCCAGCCAGCTTCCTGACGTCGTCGGGCGTCGCTCCGAAACGGCGGCGAAACGCGCGATGGAAGTAAGAGACGTCGTGAAATCCGGCGAGGTGCGCGATCTCGATGATCTTGCGGCTGCGCATCGCAGGATTTCGCAGCAGTCGTTCGGCGCGCAGCAATCGTTGCTCCAGCACGAAGCCGCTATAGGTGATGCCGGCCTTCTCGAACAGTAACTGGATCGTGCGCGCGCTGATGCGGTGCGTGGCTGCAAGGTCGGACAGCGACAATGCGGGGCTGTCCAGCTGCGCCAGGATGTCGGACTTGAGCGCTTCGAAGCGCGCCGCCGCAAGGCCGCGCAATTGAGCCTCTTCGGCGGCATCGCCGCGTGCGCCGAGCATCAGGACGGCGAGGTCGAACAGGTGCTGCGAGACCGCATCGAGCTCCGCCGGCGCGAGCTTGTCCGCGTGCGCGTGCGCGAGGTCGTAATATCGCAGGAACATCGATGTGATCGGGTTGGCGCCGGAGATCGACCGCGCGATCAGGTCCTCGGCATTCGGGCAGGCGCGCAGCAGGGCCTTGCGGGGCAACAGTGCAGTCTGGAAATTGCCGTGCGCGATCTGGGTGATGCATGCACCCTTGATCGAGGGGTCGCCGATCGTGATGTCGCCGGCGGCGATCTCCAGCGGGCGTCTTCCCATGGCCCCGCTCAGCGCCGAATTGGGCGACATCGTAATGATCAATTCGTCGTTCGTCCCCAATGACACGAAAGACATGGGGGTGCCGAACGAGGCCGAGAGCCTGAGGCGGGGAAGAATGGCCGGCGCAATGACACGGTGAACTCGTCCTTCGCCCACCGGCACGAAATCGACGTTTGCCACCTGACGACAGAACTGCTCGCGCCATTGCTCATAGGCCGCACCGTTCGGGTCGCCATCGAATGAGAGCTGCGGCTGGGTCATCGATCGCCGGAACGCCAATTGCCGATTCATTGCGGTCCGCACTTTCGTCGGCGCGCCGGGGATGCGGCAACTGGAAAAGCGCCAGATTGCGCAAAAAACCACTCGCGCCTACGCGCTGAGCCAGCGACCAGGTGCCGCAGCCTGCTTATTGGGCAGATCGAAGGCGGGCACGTTGCGCCGCGACCGCCATACGGCGCTGTCGCTCAATACTTCTTCACCGCCGCACTGAAGGCCAGCCAAAGCGCGATCGACGCCAGGCCAAAGCCGCCGAGCAGCAGGAAGGTTGGCCCATAGCCGATCCATTGCGCGATCCAGCCGCCGAGAGCCGGGCTGAGGCTCGCGCCGACGCCCTGCACGGTGATCACGGCGCCCTGGCCGAGATTGATGCGGCCGGTGCCGTTGAGCGAGCGCGCGACCATGCCGGGGACGGCGACCGTTTGCAGTCCGGTGCCGATGCCGTCGAGCACCTGCATCGGCACGACGCCCCACCATCCCGTGACGAAGAAGGCGAGCACGCCGCGGACCGGCAAGAACATGAAAGACACCAGGATCACCGGCCAGTAATTGCGCTTGCTCGCGGCCTTCATCGCGATCAGCGACGTGACGATCATCACGCCCTGTGCGATCACCACGGTGGTTGCGACGAAGCTCGGGCCGTTGGCCTGTCCCTCGGCGACCGCGGCAAGTCCGTACAGCGGCACGATCGCGGCATTGCCGAGGTGGAACAGCGCGAGGGCGAGAGCAAGCACGAGCAACGCCTTGTGCTTCAGCAGCATCGTCATCGCATCCGGCGGCGCCTTGGAATCGTCCTCCTTGCTGCCGCGCGCGGCGCGATCGTCGATCGCCTTGGCTGGAATCATCAGCACGCAAGCGATCGCGATGGCGCCGAACAGGGCCGCCAGCGCGAACACGGCAAAATAGCCATACTTGTAGCCGAGATAGCCTGAGAGCGCGGCTCCGACCATGTTGCCGGCGTGGTTGTACGCCTGGTTGCGGCCGTTGAGCGCATTGAAGCCCTTCTGCTTGGCGATGCCGAGCGTGATGCCCGTGACGGCCGGCACGATTGCGGCGCTCGCCAGCGATTGCGCCACTTGCGAGAACGTCACCGCCCAGAAGTTTTGCGAGATCAGGATGATTGCGGACGCCGAGACAACGCAGATGCCGGGAATGATCACCCACAGCCGCTTGTTGCGGCTGGAATCGATGAAGCCGCCGATCGGAGTCGTGACCAGCATGCCCGCGACGTTGCCGATCGTCATTGCCGTGCCGATCAGGCCGGTCGCCCAGCCGCGTTCCTGAAGGAAGACCCCGACGAACGGCCCGATGCCCGACTGCATGTCGGCCATGAAGAAATTGAGCGCGAACAGGGGCCAGATGCGAGACGTTGAAGGGCGAGATGTCATCGAGACGCTGAACTTGATGCTGCCGATCGAATCGGATCTCGCATGATGCGGACTCGGCGGGCGGGTGCCCGGGCGGACCAGAACTTAACCTGCTCTCAACCCGTTGGTTCCGGTTGCTCTTGCGATCCGGCGAGTGCGACGTCATGTCTTGCAAGACTGGATCATGATGGATCAGCGCGATGCCCCTCTGGACCTGCGCAACCTGCGGCGCTCAATTCCCGGATAGCGGAAAACCCCCTGCGGCCTGTCCGATCTGCGAGGACGAGCGCCAGTTCGTCGGCTGGGACGGTCAAGCTTTCCTCACGCGCGAGGAGCTCGCGCGCAAGCACCGACTGGTGGGGCGCGACGATCTCGGCCTGACCGGGATCGGCATGGAGCCGAGCTTTGCCATCGGGCAGCGAGCGCTGCTGGTGCCCGACGGCGGCGGCTGCGTAATGTGGGACTGCATTCCACTCGCGAGCGACGAGGCCATCCATCACATCACAGCACTCGGCGGTCTCAAGGCCATTGCGATCTCGCATCCGCATTATTATGGCGCGGCCGCCGACTGGAGCGACAGGTTCGGCGGCGTGCCGGTCTATCTGCATGCCGACGATCGCGCCTTCGTCACGCGGCCTTATCCGGCGATCGTGCACTGGACCGGCGACAGCCATCGCGTCTCCGGCGACGTGCTGCTGCTGCGCACCGGAGGCCACTTCGCCGGCGCCACCGTGCTGCATTATGCGCGTGGTGCGGACGGCAAGGGCGCGCTGCTCACGGGAGATATCGCGCAGGTGACGATGGACCGGCGCTTCGTCAGCTTCATGTATTCCTATCCGAACTACATGCCGCTCAACGCCGCCGCGGTGCGGCGGATTGCGTCAGCCGTCGAGCCGTTCGCCTTCGATCGGATCTACGGCGCCTGGTGGGGCCGCAACATCGCCAGCGGTGCCAAGGCGGCGTTTGCTGCGTCGGTCGCGCGCTATCTCGCGGCCATCGCCTGAGCCGGGTTGCGGACCGGATTTATCTTGCCGGCCTCTAATTAGTGTACTATAAGTACATTATAAGACCGGCCGCAAACGGCGCATCTGCGGGGGTCGGCATGATCGATGCATCGAAGAAGCCGGTGAGGTCTAGCGGCCTCCGTGAGCGGGAGCTGAGTGCATGACGGCGCAGCGCGACTACGACATCTTCGACGCTGGCGACGTCACGCTCCAATCCGGGTCCGTGTTTCCCGCGCTGAAGCTCGCCTACAAGACCTACGGCACGCTGAGCCCGGCCAAAGACAACGTCATCCTCTATCCGACCTCGTTCAGCGCCCAGCACACCGACATTGAATGGCTGATCGGGCCCGACGGCGTGCTCGATCCCACGCACTACTTCATCATCATCCCGAACCTGTTCGGCAACGGCCTGTCGTCGTCGCCCTCGAACACGCCCGCGCCTTTCCCGGAAGTGAGCTATCACGATGCCGTCGCGGTCCAGCACCGGCTGCTCACCGAGCGCTTTGGCATCTCGAAGCTCGCGCTGGTCTATGGCTGGTCGATGGGCGGCATGCAGGTCTATCACTGGTCGGCGCTGCATCCGGACATGGTCGAGCGCGTCGCGGTCGTCTGCGGCAGCGCCCGCTGCGCACCCTACAACTACGTCTTCCTTGAAAGCGTGAAGGCCGCGCTCACGGCCGATCCCGCCTTCCGCGATGGCCTTTTCCTCGAAAAACCCGTCGCCGGCTACCGCGCCATGGGACGCGTCTATGCCGGCTGGGCGATGTCGCACGGCTTCTACCGCGACGAGCTCTGGCGCGAGGCCGGCTTCACTTCACTCGAGGATTATCTCGTCCGCGCCTGGGATGCGACCTTCGCGCGGCGCGATGCCAACGATCTTCTGGCGCAGATCGGCATCTGGCAGCGTGGCGACATCAGTCGCTGTGCAGCATTCGCCGGCGATCTCGATCGCGCGCTGGCCGCGATCAAGGCCCACATGCTGCTGATGCCGGGCGCGACCGACCGTTATTTCGACGTGCACGACAACGAGGACGAGCTCGGCAAGCTCGTCAACGCGAGATCGGCGGTGCTGCATCCGATCCCGTCGCTGCATGGCCATCGCGCCGGCAATCCCATCAACAATCCCCGCGACCAGGCCTTCATCAAGGCCGAGATCGCCGAGCTTCTCCGCAAGTAGGGCACGCAACCGACCATGAGCGACGCAACCATTCCGGACGCCGGCCATCGCCTGAAGCCCCTGACGCCCACCACGCTGCGCGAATTGTCGGTTCGCTCCAACATCAGAGGTGCGGTGCAGAGCCTCGGCCATTACAGCGTGATTGTGCTGGTGGGCGTGCTGATCTGGACGGTTTCGTCGAGCTGGGGCGCGCTCTGGGCGCTGCCGCTGATGGTGGTGCAGGGCTATGTCGTTGCCTTCCTGTTCATGGCGGTGCACGAGACCGCGCACAAGACGGCATTCAGGAGCCGGGGCCTCAATCTCGGCGTCGGCTATCTCTCGGCGTTCATCATCGGGCTGCCTTACGAATATTATTGTCTGTTTCACTGGGACCATCATCGCTTCACGCAGGACCCGGAAAGGGATCCCGAGCTGATCGTTGGCGTGAAGCCGACGTCCGACACCCAGCTTGCGCTCGCCTATAGCGGCCTGCTCCAGGTCGCCGGCCGTCTGCGGCTGATGCTCGGCCACGCGATCACCGGCAAGGTCGTCGTGCCATGGATTCCCGAGAGCAAGCGCAGCACCATCGTTGCCGAGGCGCGCGCCTATGTCGCGCTCTACGCCCTGCTGCTCGCGCTGTCGCTGTGGTTCTCTTCAGCGCTGCTGCTCTGGGTCTGGATCGTGCCGCTCGTGATCGGGCAGTTCTTCCTGCGGCCCTATCTCTACGCCGAGCATACCGGTTGCGACCGCACCCGCAGCGCCTTTCAGAACACCCGCACGACTTACACCGGTGCTATCGTCAAATGGTTCGCGTGGAACATGCCGTATCATGTCGAGCACCACGCTTATCCCTCGATCCCCTTTCACGCCCTGCCGAAGCTGAACGCGATCGTCGACGGCGAGATCGTCCATCGCGGCCGCGGCTACATCAGAACGACGCGCGAGACCTGGGCCTGGTTTCGCCGGCAGCGGCAGGCCGGCTAGCTCAACGCAAAACTCCGGCCGCGATGCGACCGGAGCTTTGTCGTGATATCGAGATATCAGTAGATCCCGTAGGCGCAGACGTTCACGACGCGCACGCGCAGGCCGTGACGGGTCCGGACCAGGCGCTCCTGATAGCAATTGCTGACGCCGGTGTTGAGGTAGATACCGCCAAAGCCCCAGCCGGGACCCCAGTGGTGATGACCATGATGGTGATGGAAGCCGCCGGCCGAGGCCGCGGTGGGGGCGAGAGCGGCAACGCCGAGCGAGCCGGCGGCGATCAGACCAAGTGCAAGCTTACGAAACATCTTCATTCTCCATTCGGCGCTAGGGCCATTGTTGCGTCCCTGCATTTCCGTCGAGACGAGACGCGATCGCGTTCATGGCAAGCGGGAAGAATCGTGTTTCAGGAATGTTTCGTCGGCTGCGGCAGAATGCGCCGCGATCAGGCTTTCTGCGCCGCGCGATAGCGCACGGCCATCGCCTGCGTCAGCTCGGCCATCTTGTCGCGGAGATCGGCCGGTTCAAGGACTTCGGCTTCCGGGCCGAGCCGCAGCAGTTCGGCCGCGGCATGCCACGATGTCTTTCCGACCGGCACGCGCGCAATGCGCCAGCCGTCTGCATCGGCTGTCTCCTCGAACTGCGTGCGTGCCTTGACATAGGGCTGGCTGAGCGCGTCGAGCAGCTTCACGCCGAACGGCGACAGGCGGACGATCGCGACATTGGGGTGCATCTCCGCTTCGAGCCGCAGCGTCGCGGCCCGCCAATGGGCGGCGAGGTCGAAGCCGGCCGGACGATCGAAGCGGTCGCCGAGGGCTGTGCAGTCGAGCACGCGTGCGACGCGATAGGTACGCACGCTGCCATCGACTTGTCCTGCGAGATACCAGCTGCCGCCCTTCAGCACGAGGCCGAGCGGCGCGACGCGGCGCTGCTTCTCAGCACGCCAGCTCTGGTACCGAATCCTGATCTGCGTCCCGCGCAGCACAGCGCCGGCGATGGTGCGCAGGTGCTTCGGGTCTTCCGCTTCACCGAACCAGCCGGGCGCGTCCAGGTGGAAACGCTCCTGCATCCGCCCGGCATCCTCACGCAAATTCGGGGGCAGTGCCGCCATCAGCTTGTTTTGGGCGGCGATCATCGCAGCATCGAGCCCGAGTGCGGCGGCTGGGCCCGGCAATCCCGCCAGGAACAACGCGCCCGCCTCGCTCTGCGACAGCCCGTTCAGCCGCACGCGATAGCCGTCGAGCAGCCGATAGCCGCCTTCCGCGCCGCGGTCGGCGTAAACGGGAACGCCGGACGCCGCGAGCGCGTCGATGTCCCGATAGATCGTGCGCACCGACACTTCGCAGGCCTCCGCGAGCTCGGGCGCGGTGACCTGTCCCCTGGCCTGGAGGGTGGTGAGGATCGACAGCATCCGACTCGCGCGCATGATCCCTTAGAGCATACCTGACACAAGATTTCAGGTATGGTCCGCTACAAGCAGCGCCATCGCCAGCCGGCCAGATGGAGACTGCCATGACCGATCCAAACCGCATCACCCTGTTCTATTCGCCGCAGACGCGCGCCACCGGCACGCGCGTGCTGCTGGAGGAGCTGGCGGCACCTTACGATCTCCATGTCCTCAATATGAAGGCCGGCGATCAGCGCAAGCCCGCCTATCTCACCCTCAACCCGCTCGGCAAGGTGCCGGCGATTCGCCACGGCGAAGCGCTGGTGACCGAGCAGGTCGCGATCACCATCTATCTCGCCGACCTGTTCCCGCAAGCGGGGCTGACCCCCGCCCTGAACGATCCGCTGCGCGGGCCTTATCTGCGCTGGATCGCCTATTATGGGTCGTCGTTCGAGCCGGCCTTGATCGACAAGTTCATGCAGCGAGAGCCGGCGCCGATCACGCAATCGCCCTATGCCGATTACGATACGATGCTGGGTGCGCTCGAGGCCCAGCTGGCGAACGGGCCCTATCTGCTCGGCGAGCGCATGACGGCGGCCGACGTATTGTGGGGCGTCGCGTTCAGCTGGACCATGATGTTCGGCATCGTGCCGAAGAAGGATGTCTTCGTCCGCTATGCGGAGCGCATGACGGCGCGGCCGGCGTTCCAGCGCATCAATGCCGCAGATGCGGAGATGGCGGCGCAGCATGCCGCCGCGGCGGGTGGATGAGAGGGCGTCAAAATCGCGGTGCCCGCTTGTCGGCGAACGCCTTGATGCCTTCCTTGATCTCGTCGCCGCGCATGCTGTCGCGGTGGCGCCGGTCGGCGGCGCCTTCATCGAGCTCGCCGCGGGCGAACTCGTTGATCGCGCGCTTCATGCCGCGCATCGCTTGGGGGGCGTTGCCGGCGAGGATCGCAGCGAGCGTGTCGACCTCCTCGTCCAGGAATTCCACCGGCACCATTGTGGTGAGATAGCCGATGCGCAGCATCTCCGGGGCGTCGATCTTCTGCGCGGTGAGGAACAGCTTCTTCGCATTGTCGACGCCGAGGCGGGTCACGTAGCGCTTGATGCCGCTCGGGTAGTAATGCAGCCCAAGGCGCGCCGCCGGCATGAACATTTCCGCGGTATCGACGCCGACGCGGAAATCGCAGGCGAGTGCGAGGTCGGTCGAGCCGCCATAGACGCCGCCATTGAGCCGGCAGATGGTCGGCACGCCGAGATCCTCGAGCCGGTTGACGACGGCCTCGAAGGCCGAGCCCGCGCTCTGCTGCTCGCCCGCGCTGACCGCGCGTTCCGCGACCGAATTGAGATCGTAGCCGGCGGAGAAGGCGCGCCCGGTTCCGGTCAGCACCAGCACGCGAATATCGGGATCGGCCTCGACCCGGTCGAACAGTCTCGTCAGCTCGTCGAGATCCTCCGCCTGCAGCCGGTTGAGATGTTTCGGCCGGTTGAGGCGGATGGTGGCGCGGGCGCCGATGATTTCGAGCAGGGGGCTAGATGCTGCGTCGGCTGTGTCCGACATTCTCGTCTCCGTTGTCGGCGCCAAAGTGCCCGCCCGGGCGGAGGCCGTCAACGACGGCGCCGGTCGTTTGCCGCGCCGCTGCAGCGGGCCTGCCGTCCACGCCGCCGTCCCTGGCGGGGTGCCTTACCTGAAATGTGGCGGCTCGTCGTAGCCGCGGCGGCTGCTGAAGAACAGCAGCACCATCAGCCCGACGCCGACAATGACGGAAAACCCCGCGCCCAGCGCCAGTGCCACATAGCCTTCCGTTGGGATCGGCTCACCTTCGACCGCCATTGCGGAATAGGCGAAGTAGCCGGCCGCCGCCAGCATTGCCAGAAGGAGGATGATGAGGAGTGCACGCATGCCGCGTTCTCCGGTTGCAACCAGAAACCAACGGTTGCGGGTGGGCAGGGGTTCCAGACTGGCTGGCGATCGGACGGGTAGCCTCCGTCTCGTGCCCCGGACGCGGCGCAGCACGAAGTGATGCACCGCAGGACCGGGGTCCATGTGGTCACGGATATTGTGCCGGTTCCTGGGTCCGGCTCATCGCTGGGATGCCTTCGGCATTGCAGCTTGTCCGGGACACGACAACGGTGGGGGCGGCTGTCAGGCGCTCTGGGCGGTCTTCACCACCACGACATTGCTGTCGTCTGACGGAGCCGGGCCGGCATCGCATACCGTCTTGTCGGCTTCGCCGGCATGACGTTTCAGATAGTCGCGGCGCATGCCGATCTCGTCACGGACGAATTCGTAGCCGAGCTTGAAGGTGTCGAGCCCGTCGGTACTGATCGTGCCGTCCCTGAGGCCGATGACGGCACCGCGCAAGATGGTCTCGAGCTCATCCTGGAGACATTCGAGCTGATCCAGCGAATGGGCGTGCTCGATCCGCTCGCCGATGTCGAGGATGGCGGTCGAGAGCTCGCTGGCCTTCTCCGGCGCGATGCGGGTGATCTTGGCGTAGATCGCGGCGAAGATCGAGCCGATGACGCTGAGCGCTGCGGCGGCCAGATACATCAAGTCGCTGTACTTATCCATGAACGACTTGGTGTCGTCGTTGATGTAGTCGGCGGCGCCCCGATGCGCGACCACGAAGGCGTCCTTCTCGACCGAGGCAGGCTCGATCCTGGTGGCAAAGCCGTTGTCGAGCCCGAGCGCCGCCTTGTTCTCGTAGACGATGCGGGCGAGCTCGCCGGCCGTGCTTGGGGACATCCGGGATTGCGCGACCAGCAGCCATTCGAGACCGATCGTGTCGAGATCGTCGTCGGGAATCTGCGGGGATGTCGACACCGAGCCGGCTGTCACAGTCTCGTCGGAAATGCCGGGAAATTTGCGCGCCAGCGTCTTGGCTTCTTCGATGGTTTTCAGTGTGAAGCCGCCGCGCTTGGCGGCTTGCTCATAGGATTTGTCCCGGACCGCCTTCGAGGCGTGGACGATCGCGATCACCGCGCTGAAGCCGTTTGCCGGGGCGAACAGCTTGTCGAGCGTCGCGCCCTGCGGCGCCATCTGGATCTTCGCAGCCTCAGGGCCATCGGGGACGTCGAGGATGCTGCGGACGAAGGCGAGCGAGGATTCGTTCTCGGCGACGACCGCGACCTTCTTCTTCTTCAATTCGGCCAGCGACTTGATCTTCTTGTTGCCGGGACCGAGCAGGAGCACGAGATCATGCTCGAGGATCGCGAGCGTGCGCGCCCGCAGCGGCACCTTGGCGTCGGTGCGCAGCACGGCGAGGTCGGCCTGCCTGCGGTCGAACTGCGCGAGCGCCTTGGCATTGTCGGCGTTGTTGACGATGTTGATCCGCAAGCGCGAAGCGTTGTTCTTCAGGAGGGCGGCGAGCTTGGCCGCGAACAGCGCCTCATCGCTGTTGGGGCCGCCGACGGCAAAGGTCAGCGTCTCCGAATTGTGCACCAGCGTGCGGCCGGCCCAGACGGTGGCGAACGACAGCAGCAGGGTCAGCACGACGTAGAGGAGAACCTGCTGCTGGTTGGTCTTGATCACCTTGGGGCGCCGGGGCGGCGGCATGGTCGGCGATGCGATGGGGCCTTCGGTACTCATGGCGGCACTCTGGCCTTATCGTTTGGCTGGCGGCGGCGCGTGGCTTGGAAGCGCGGCGGGCCCGGTAATTCGTAAACGCCTGAAAAAAGAACGATATTCCCGATCGCCGATGATAGCGCGAAGGCAGCGGAATGCAAATTTCGAGCCGGAGGTAACCTTAGTCGATATGTCCGCGGCGATTGGCCATCCTATCACCGGTTAGCCACACTTGGCGATTTTCCGGTTCCACCCGGCTGCATTCCGCCGCGGGAGATGTCATAAATTGCGCGTCCCGGCGATTTGACCGGTCCAAGAAGAAGTTGCGCTGAACGCTCCAATTCTTCTCGTCACGTCAATGAGGGCGTCAGCTTTGTCGTTTCCACCCATGTCATCGGCGATTCCGGTTGAAGCGCTCATTGGCTGGATGTTGCTGCTCACCTTCAAGCACGTCATCGCCGATTTCGTTCTTCAAACCGCCTGGATGGCGCACGGCAAGGATCAGAAGCATGGCTGGGCCCTGCCGCTCCTGGTGCACTGCCTGGTCCACCTTGCCGTCGCGCTGCCGCTGATCGTGATCGTGGCGCCACGATTCTGGTTCGTGGCCTTCATCGACTTCCTGATCCACATCACGATCGACCGCGCCAAGGGATACGTCTCCGCCAATTTCGGCGTCGACCTCGCCCATCCCTGGTTCTGGACGCTGATCGGCGTCGACCAGGCGCTGCACCACCTGACCGGCTTCGGCCTCGCGATCTTCATGGCGGCGAACTGAAGGTCGCCTTTGGGCCTTTCGGGGAGAGGCAATCGCCATCAGCACGAGGGATCATCATGCCCGGGCTTGTCCCGGGCCTCCACGTTCTTCGTGCCTCCTGGCTTTCCGTGAAGGGTCGGGACAAGCCGGGCCATGACGCCGCGGAAGTCTTTGAAAACCCCACCAAGGCGTCCCACCGATTCGCGGCGGACGCGCAACCACCCCGGGTGACTACCGGGCAGCGTGGTTAACCTTTCGTTAGAGAATTGCGCTGCATCTTCCTTACACGAGGGAGAACTGCAATGTTTTCAAGCCGCGACGCCTTTGAAAGCGATTTCTGCCCGGTCCGCGACGAGCTCCTTGGCGAGATGTATCGCGCCAGCGAGAGTGGCCTGCCGAGGCTGGTTGAGAGTGTTTCCCCTGACGTGCGCGCCAGGCTGGCGCTGTTCTGCTACCGCCGTAGCCATTTGCACTCGCTGGCGGTCGCGATCGCAGCGAGCTGCAGCGAGCGCGACCTGATCGAGAATGGCGGCCGCGTCGGCTCGACGCTCTTCGCGCTGTCGCGCGAAGGCACCGCGAAAGCTTCGACGTCGCTGACGGGTGGGCGCAAGCCGATCACGCTGTCGACCAAGCCGCTCTCGGTGCTCGCACCGCTCGATGACGAGCTCGACGACGAGATCGGCGAAGCCGTCCCCGCCTAAGCGGCCTCGATAACGGGCAGGCCGAACTTCCGCCGCGCCATCGCGCATTCGGCGTCACCAGGCATGCAGGTGCGGCACACCTCCGGCCGCACGTCATAGATGCCGCAGGCCGTCATCCTTCCGATCTCGCCTTGCAATGCCGCGCAGCGATCGCCCTCGCAGCGCATGCCCGATTGCCGGTCGTTGACGAGCGCCTCCGGGATCAGCGCAAGCTCCTCGTCGCTCTCGATCGAGAAGCGCGGCCAGTTCTGCGAATAGCCGCAGCAGGCGCCGCAGCCCTGGCAACAGCTCGACAGCTCGGTCTCGTCCATCGTTCTCACGTGTCCTTCGGCGGACCCCACACCAGGCTCTGCCGCCATCTCGCGCGCAGCACGTCGCGCCGTTCCGGATATTTCTCGTCGAGATAGGTCGCCTCGACCACGCGGTCGGTGCGGAAGCTGCGGAAGTCGCCGCGCAGCTCGCACCAGGCCGCCAGCAGCCGCACGGCTTCGAGATAGCCGACCGAGATCGGCCAGATCATGCGCTCGCTGGGGCGGCCCTGTTCGTCGCGATAGCGCAGCATGATCTTCTTGCCTTCGTGGATCTGGGTCCGGGTGCGCGCCATGTCCAGGCGGTCCGGTTCCCGGTTCCAGCTCGGACGCGCCCGGCTCGCCGGCTCCAGTACGAAGGGGCGCAGGCGCTCCGGGACGGTATCGGCGATCTTGGCCATCAAGTCTTCGGCCGCGCGCGCCAGCGCGGAATCGGCGTGGCCTGCGACCCATTGCGCGCCCAGCACGGCCGCCTCGATCTCGTCCGGCGTCAGCATCAGGGGCGGCAGGTCGAAACCCTTTTCGAGGATGTAACCCATGCCGGCTTCGCCGCGGATCGGCACGCGCTGGCCGATCAGGGTTGCGATGTCGCGATAGATGGTGCGCTTCGAAGTCTCGAGCTCGGCCGCGATCGCGTCTGCCGTCAGCGGCTTACGCGTGCGCCTTAGCACCTGGATGATTTGAAACAGCCGGTCGGCGCGTCTCATGACAATTCTCTTCTCGAACGACGGATCAGAAATCGGCGCGCGGCTGCTGACAGGATGTTGGCAGCAGGGGGGTTCTATACCGGGACAACACATCGACTGAAGAGGATTTGTCCATGATCATTCCAACCCATTTCGGCCAAGCCGGTCCACTGTGGCGGGCGCAGCTGTGGCACGGCCAAATGTTGCGGGCTTGGGCGTTTGGCCGCCTCGTTCCGCTCGATCTCATGGCCGTTGATCTCCGATTTGCGCTCGCAAGCGTGGTGACACGCTCGCTGAACCATGCCGCGGATGCGCTGGTCCGCCATCTGATGGGCCGCGCCTGGCGCGGGGCCCGCTTCGCAGAAGATATCACGGCTGCTGCCACCATGGTGGCAGCAGCCGGCCGCTAGGTTCCTTCCACTCGTTCGACAGGTTCAGGAGAGCTTGCATGATCA
Organism: Bradyrhizobium sp. BRP20; assembly: GCF_020194215.1. NCBI lineage: Bacteria > Pseudomonadati > Pseudomonadota > Alphaproteobacteria > Hyphomicrobiales > Nitrobacteraceae > Bradyrhizobium > Bradyrhizobium sp. BRP20. Next base: position 392,495 of record NZ_JADYVY010000001.1, read on the forward strand.
CGCTTTACGGCTTTGGCGCCGGCTTCGGCCTGCCGGAAATCAGCCCCTTCGTCACCAAGACCGAGGTGCAGCTCAAGATGGCGGGACTGCCTTATCGGAAAGAGCGGGCGATGCCGCCGGCCTCGCCCAATGGGCAGCTGCCCTTCATCGACGACGGCGGCGAAGCAGTGGCCGATTCCACCTTCATCCGGGCCCATATCGAGCGCCGCTACGGCTTCGATTTCGATGCCGGCCTCACCTTGGCCGAGCGTGCGCAGGCCTGGGCGTTCGAGCGCATGATCGAGCACCACGTCTATTGGGCGCTGGTGGGCGCGCGCTGGGTCGATCCGGTCAATTTCGCCAAGGGGCCCGCGCATTTCTTCGACGGTGCGCCGGAGCACAATCGCGAGAAGCTGCGCGAGGACGCTCAATTCCGCGTCGCCGAGAACTATCTGCTCTCTGGCCTCGGCCGCCATGCGCCGGATGACGACGTCGATCTTGCCGTGCGTTCGCTGTTCGCGCTGTCGGTGCAGCTCGGCGACAAAGCCTTCCTGATGGGCAACAGGCCCTGCGGCGTCGATGCCACTGCGTTCGGTATGCTCGCCGGCGTCCTCTCACCGTTCTTCGAATCCGCCTTGCGCGAGCGGGCCGAGGGATTTCCGAACCTCACCGCCTATGTCGACCGCATGATGGACGACTATTATCCGGAATTCGCCTGGACGCCGCTACGGCAGGCGGCGTAGCCGCGGTGCATCGGCTGACTCGGTGCAACCTCTCCCGCTTGCGGGAGAGGTCGGCGCGAAGCGCCGGGTGAGGGTTTTCTCCTCTAGGGGGTTTCTCCGTAAGTCTCGGAGGGTCCCAACGTGGAGGCACCTCTCCCCAACCCTCTCCCGCAAGCGGGAGAGGGGGCGCACCGGTGCCGGAGCTGCAGCTCACTCCACTAACCAAAACAAAGAGCCGGCCCAGTGGGCCGGCTCTCGTTGTCTCGAATCTTGGCGACGCCTACTTCACCAGCGTGTACTTGCCGTCCTTCACCGTGAGCAGGATGCGCGAGCGCTCGTCGAGGCCGTAGCGGTCCTTTTCGGTGAAGTTGTAGACGCCCTGGCTCGCCGCCAGCTCCTTCTCCGTCAGCAGCGCCTGGCGGATGGCCTCGCGGAATTCCGGCGTGCCGGGCTTGGCCGTCTTCAACGCCGCCGGAATGACGCGCTTGAGGATCTCGAACGCATCAAAGGAATGGCCGGCGAACTGGCTGCGGCTGTTGGGGCCGTACTTTGCCTCGTAGGCGGAGTTCAGCGCGAGGCCGGGCTTCTTGGTCAGCGCGCTGTCCGGCTGTTCCTCGGGGGCCATCACGGGACCCGAGGCCATCAGCACGCCTTCCGCTGCTTTGCCGGCAATGCGGATGAAGTCCATGCTGGCGGCGCCGTGGGTCTGGTAGATCAGGCCCTTGTAGCCGCGCTCGCGCAGCTCGGTCTGCGGCAGCGCGGCCGCGGTGCCGGACGCGCCGACCAGGATGGCGTCGGGATTGGCGGCGACGAGCTTCAGCACCTGGCCGGTCACCGAGGTGTCGGGACGAGCGAAGCGCTCCTCGTCGACGATCGTCATCCCCATCGGCACGGCCTGCGCCTTCAAATCGTTGAACCAGAGGTCGCCGTAGGAATCGGAATAGCCGATGTAGCCGAGCGTCTTCACGCCCTTGGCCTTCATGTGATCATACAGCACCTTGCCGACGATCGGAATCGGCTGCGGCATCGCCACCGACCACTTCATGCGCTCCGGCGTGATCGGGAAGGGCGCCAGACCGAAGTGCGGGATACCGGCCTCGTTGGCGACGTTGGAGACCGCGATGGTCGGCGGCGTCAGCGCCGAGCCCATGATGATGTCGGCCTTGGATTCGGTGACGAAGCGGCGGGCGTTGGTGGTAGCGGTGGTGGGATCGCCGCCGTCGTCGAGCACGATCACCTTCAGCGGCACGCCGCCGATCTCCTTCGGCACGAATTCCAGCGCGTTGCGCTCGGGAATACCGAGTGCCGCACCTGGACCGGTCGTGGTCGTGGTGATGCCGATGGTGACTTCGCTGGTCTGGGCCAGCGCGGGCAATGCCGGCAGGGTCAGCGCAGCCGCAGTGATGGCAGCGGTTAAATAAAAGCGTTTCATCTATTCCTCCCTTGACGTGTTTATCTGAAAGCAGAAATCGGGGGGTAATTCAGCCCCCTCTTTTGGTGATGCGGCGATTTAGCTTCCCGTGAACTTGGCTACCATTTCCGCCGGGAACGGTGCCGATTTCAACTTGTCTGGGTTAACGGGATCGCGGCCGACCAGGACGCGGGTCTCGAAACCCTCGATCGCGAGCGCCTCGCCCTTGTAGACGTTGTGCTTCACCTCGAAGCTCGAGCGCTTGATGCTCTCGATCTTGGTTTCAATGGTGATCCAGTCGCCATAGGTCGAGGGGATGTAGAACTTGGCACGCGTGTCGACCATGGGTATGCCCACCAGGCCGTATTTGCGGACCAGGTCCTGCTTGGAGAAACCGGCGGCCTCGAACAGGGTCGAGGTCGAATCGTCGAACATCGCGAAATAGCGCGGGTAGTAGACGATGTTCGCAGGGTCGCAATCGCCCCACTGGATCTGGACCTCGCGCCGGTTCACGAACATCTGGCTGGCCTTGCTCGACGAATCTACTTGGGCGCCATGCGCAGCGAACCGTCGAGGCGCACCACTTCGCCGTTCAGGTAGGCATTCTCGACCATGTGCAGCGCGAGCGCGGCGAACTCGTCGGCCTGGCCGAGCCGGCGCGGGAAGGGGATGGCGGCGGCGAGCGAGTCCTGAGCCTCCTGCGGCAGGTTCGCCAGCAGCGGCGTCAGGAACAGGCCGGGGGCGATCGTCAGCACGCGGACGCCGAACTGCGCGAGCTCGCGCGCGATCGGCAGCGTCATGCCGACGATGCCGCCCTTGGAGGCCGAATAGGCGGATTGGCCGATCTGGCCGTCATAGGCGGCAACGGAGGCGGTGTTGATGATGACGCCGCGCTCGCCGGTCGCCTGCGGCTCAAGCTTGGACATTTCGGTGGCGGCGAGGCGCAGCATGTTGAAGGTGCCGATCAGGTTGACCTTGATCACCTTGTCGAAATCCGAAAGCGCCATCGGGCCGTCGCGGCCGACCACGCGCTTGGCGACGCCGATGCCGGCGCAATTGACCAGCACGCGCGCCGGGCCGTGGGCCTTGGTCGCCTGCGCGATCGCGGCTTCAGCGGAGGCGGCATCGGAAACGTCGCAGGTGACGGCCACGCCCTTGATCTCCGCCGCGACCGTTTCGGCCAACTTGGTGTTGAGGTCGCACACCGCGACCTTGGCGCCCTGCGCCGCCAGTTTTCGCGCGGTGGCCGCGCCCAGTCCCGATGCGCCGCCGGTGACGATGGCTGCCTGATCCTTCAACAACATGGCGTTCTCCTTTGGCGATATTTTTCTAGGTGACCGATATCACACGGTTCGACGGATTGGCAGCGTAGAGCTCCTCGATCAGCTCGCCGCGATGCTCCAGCACTGCGCGCTGGTTGATCGAGCCCTTGTCGGTGACTTCGCCCTTGTCGATCGAGAGCGGCGTGTCCATCAGGATCGCGCGCGTGATCCGTGTCGAGGATCCCGTGGCCTGGCCGAGGAAACGGGTCAGACGCTCGCGGAACGCCTCGCGCACCAGGCGGTCGCGCGTCGCGACGACGAGATCGTCGGGCGGCAGCGTCGGGTTGATCAGCCGGCAGCCGTCGAGATCGAGCACGACCAGCGCGGAGATCTCGTCGCGATTGATGCCGGCGATGACGACGTCGCGCACCAGGGGCGCGCAGGCCGCGGTGAGGCGCGCGCGCAAGGGGCCGACGCTGACCCAGGTGCCGCTCGCGAGCTTGAAGTCCTCGCTGACGCGGCCGTCGAAATCGAAGCCGGCGTTGAAATCATCGGGATCGGCGGGCTTGAGCGCATCGCCCATCTTGTAAAATCCTTCCTCGTCGAAGGATTTTGCCGTGATGTCGGGTTGGCGCCAGTAGCCGGGCATCACGTTCGGCCCCTTGGCGCGCACTTCCAGCTTGCCGTTGTTCGGCACCAGCTTGGCGTCGTTGCCGGAGACGGGCAGGCCGACATGGCCGGAGCGGCTGGTGCGCGGATTGACCGACATGAAGAACGGCGCGGTCTCGGTCGCGCCGAGACCGGTCAGCATCGGCACGCGATAGCCCTTCTCCTTCGCCGCGAGCTCGTCGAGGCTGTCCCAGACGAACGGCGACAGCGCCGCGCCCGAGAAGAACATCGCATGCAGCCGGTCGAAGAACTTGGCGCGTAGCCCCTGGTCGTCGCGCAAATAGGGCAGCAGCGATTCGTAGCCCTTGGGCACGTTGAAATAGACCGTCGGTGAAATTTCCCGGAGATTGCGCACGGTCTCCTCGATGCCCCCAGGCACCGGCTTGCCGGCGTCCAGATACATCGAGCCGCCGTTGTAGAGCGTCAGGCCGATATTGTGATTGCCACCGAAGGTGTGATTCCACGGCAGCCAATCGATGATGACCGGCGGCTCGTCCTTCAGGAAAGCGAGCGTCTCGCGCAGCATCACCTGATTGGCGCAGATCATACGCTGGGTGTTGACGACGGCCTTGGGATTGCCGGTCGAGCCCGAGGTCAGCAGGAATTTTGCGATCGTGTCAGGGCCGATCCTGCCGTGAACGTCGTCGAGATCGCCACGGATCGGCGTCGCCATCAGGTCGGCGAGCAGGGTCACGTCGCGGCCCGGCACGTGGCCATAGGACGCGGCGATCTCGGTGCCGAGCGAGACGTTGGCGGCGAGCGCATCGGCGAACTTGTCGGCATCGTCGGCGAAGACGAGGCCCGGCGTCAGCAGCTTCATCAGATAGGACAGCTTGCCGTAATCCTTCGACACCAGCGAATAGGCCGGCGACACCGGGCAGAACGGAACGCCGGCATAGAACGCGCCGAACGCCAGGAGCGCGTGGTCGATCGAATTACCGGAGAGGATGACGACCGGCCGCTCGGCCGACAGGCCGCGCTGGATCAATGCGGAGGCGATGTGACGGCTCGCGGTGAGCAGCTCGGCATAGGTGATCTTGCGCCAGCCGCGGCCGCCTTCGCGCTCGGCCATGAAGACGCGGTCCGGCGTCGTCGTGGCCCAATGATGCAGGCGGTCGGTGATGCGGACCGGATAGTCGCCGAGCGGCTGCTTTGGCCGCAGGTAAATCGTGCCGTCGTCGCGCCGCTCGATGTTGACGACGGGATCGCCGAACGAGATGGGCCGCAGCGGGAAATTGCTCGCGCCGCGCTCCATGCCGGAAGAGGACGGCTGGGCGCTCATGACTTTACGCTCATGATTTGGGCTTCACCTTCGCGGTCTTGTGCTCGAGGAATTCGCGGATCCGCCGCTTGGCCTCCTTGTCGCTCTGCGCGACGGTGGCCATCAGCGACTCCATCAACAGGCCGGTCTGCGGATTGGCCTCTGCGATCATCGGCAGCGCCTGGAGCACGGCAAAATTCGTCAGCGGGGCGTTGGACGCCACCTTGGTCGCAAGCTCCAGCGCTTTGCCGAGCCCGTTGCCGGCCTCCGTCAGATATTGCGCAAAGCCGTAGGACGCGCCCTCGGTCGCGCTGTAGACGCGTCCCGTCAGCATCATGTCCATCATCCGGGCAACGCCGATCAGCCGCGGCAGCCGCACCGAGCCGCCGCCGCCGACGAAAATGCCGCGCTGCCCCTCCGGCAGCGCGAAATAGGTCGAGGGCTCGGCGACGCGGATATGGGCCGCGCAGGCAAGCTCCAGCCCGCCGCCGATCACGGCGCCCCGCAGCGCTGCGATCACGGGCACGCGGCTGTACTGGATGCGGTCGAACACCCGGTGCCACATCTGGGAGTGCAGGAGCCCGCCGGTGGCGTCGTGCTCGGTCAGCTCGGAGAGGTCGAGGCCACTGGAGAAATGGTCGCCAATACCGTGGATGACGACCGCGCCGATATCCTCGGGCAGGTTCGCAAAACACTCGCCGATTTCCAGGATGATGCCGTCATTGAGCGCATTGCGCTTGGCCGGCCGGTTCAGACCCACGGTCAGAACCCGGTCCGCCCGCTCGATCCTCAAAAGCCCGGAGGGACCCGCATTCGCGGTCTCGGCGTTTCCTTGTGTCATTTGCGTCCTTGTCAGAATAGTTATGTTGTATAACGAATTTTGGGGGAGTCAAGGTGGGGCAAGGCCAGGTGGCCGTGACCCCACCCTCCCGGGAGGCCGAGGCGAGCGCAGGGCTATCGCATTTGAGATTTCCCTGCGGCCATCCTTCGAGACGCCCGCTTGAGGCGGGCTCCTCAGGATGAGGTCGGAGTGCGCGGCAGCAGTTTCAACGGGCACTGACGCCGATTAGCCTCATCCTGAGGAGGCGCGTCAGCGCCGTCTCGAAGGACGAGGCGTGCGCGCAGACCGCCGCCACAAGTCATATGCGATAGCCCTGGGGGCGAGCGAGAAAGCGGTGCAGGCCTACTCTCGCGTCACAAACTTCGCGAACGCATCGGCGTAATCCGGATGCCAGCGCGATAATGGCGGGCGGTTCTCGACGATATCGCCGGCCGCCCAGAGCATGCGCTTCTCGTCGAGCGCGCGCGGCACGTCATTGTCCGGGCAGAGAATGTAGAAGTCGCCAGCCTCCAGCCGCGCCAGCATGAAATCGACCGTCTGCTCCGGCGTCCAGGCGCCGGCCGGCTTCTCGGTGCGTCCCTTTGCGGTCAGGCCGGTGAAGACGAAGCCCGGGATCAGCAGGTGCGCCGTGACGCGACAGTCATTCGTGTTGCGCAACTCGTGCTGGAGCGCCTCGGTGAAGGCCTTCACGCCGGCCTTGGAGACGTTGTAGGCGGGATCGCCGGGCGGCGTGGTGATGCCCTGCTTGGAACCGGTGTTGATGATGAGGCCGCGCCTGCCACGGGCGATCATGTTTGGCGCGAAGATGCGCGAGCCGTTGATGATGCCCCACATGTTAACGGCGATGATGCGTTGCCAATTGTCCGGCGCGTCGAACAAGGTGCTGCCGGGCTGAATGCCGGCATTGTTCATGAGGACGTCGGCGCCGCCGAACCGCTCGTGGACGGCGCGCTCGAGTTCCGTCACGCTCTCGATCCTGCTGACATCGACGGCCGAGGTCATGAAGTTTGCGGCCGATGTTACGGATGACAATTTTGTTGCAGCTTCTGCCAAGCGTGTCTCGTCGACATCCGCGATACACACCTTCATTCCAGCGCGCGCAAATGCCGCGGCGGCGGCAAATCCGATGCCGGCTGCGCCACCCGTGATCACGGCAACATTGTCCTTGACGATGGCGGGATGTGACATCGAGCGTCTCCGTGGAAAGCCTTCAGCCGAGCTATAGCATGGCAGCCGTGCGACCCTGCACAAGTCGGCATGGGAGGTCTTCGTTCCCCGCTGCCTTTACGCCTATCAGGCGCGGCTGTATCCTCGGCCGAACGATCCCGCCCAGATCGAACCAATCAATCACCTGACAGGGAGTGCAGCCATGGCTGTGTCGCAGGCTATTCCGATCACGCGCCATCCGTTCGCCAACGGGTCCTACAAGCAGATGCTGATCGACGGCAAGTGGGTCGATGCAGCCTCGGGCAAGCGCTTCGAGACCCGCAATCCCGCCACCGGCGAGCTGCTCGCAACCGTTGCCGAAGGCGACAAGGAAGACATCGATCGTGCGGTCGCGGCCGCGCGTCGCGCTTTCGAAGGCCCGTGGAGCAAGGTCAAGCCGTTCGAGCGGCAGAACCTGCTCCTGAGGCTCGCCGATCTCGTCGAGAAGAATTTCGACGAATTGTCGCAGCTCGACACGCTCGACATGGGCGCGCCGCTGAGCCGCACCCGTGCCTACCGCCTGCGCGCCGTCGGCATGCTGCGCTATTACGCCGGCCAGACCACCGCGATCCACGGCGAGACCATCGAGAACTCGCTACCCGGCGAGATATTCTCCTACACGCTGAAGGAGCCGATCGGCGTCGTCGGCGCCATCATCCCGTGGAATGGACCGCTGACCGCGACGATCTGGAAGATCGGACCGGCGATCGCGACCGGCTGTACCGTGGTGCTCAAGCCCGCCGAAGAGGCGCCACTGACCTCGCTGCGCATCGCCGAGCTCGCGATGGAAGCGGGCATCCCGCCCGGCGTCATCAACGTCGTGCCCGGCTATGGCGAGACCGCGGGCGCGGCGCTCGCCTCGCATCACGACGTCGACAAGGTCGCCTTCACCGGCTCGCATGTCACGGGCCAGTCGATCATCCGTGCCTCGGCCGGCAACCTCAAGCGCGTCTCGCTCGAGCTCGGCGGCAAGTCGCCGGACATCGTGTTCGCCGATGCCGATCTCGACGCCGCCGTGCCCGGCGCGGCGATGGCGGTGTTCGCCAATTCAGGGCAGATCTGCAGCGCCGGAACGCGCCTGTTCGTCGAGCACTCGATCTACGACGAGTTCGTCGGCCGCGTCGCCGAGTTCGGCAAGAAGCTGCAGGTCGGCAACGGCCTCGATCCCAACGTGCAGGTCGGGCCGCTCGTCTCCGAGCAGCAGCTCGAACGCGTCACCGGCTATCTCGACATCGGCCAGAAGGAGGGCGCGAAGGCGCTTGCCGGCGGCGGACGGGTCACCGAAGGCGCGCTGTCGAAGGGCTTCTTCGTCTCGCCGACGGTGTTCGCGGGTGTCGAGGACAACATGCGCATCGCGCAGGAGGAGATTTTCGGCCCCGTCATCTCCGCAATCGCGTTCAAGGACATGGACGAGCTGGTCAAACGCGCCAACAACACCACGTTCGGCCTCGGCTCCGGTCTGTGGACGCGCGACGTCAGCAAGGCCCATGCGGTGGCGAAACGCTTGCGTGCCGGCTCGGTGTGGGTCAACTGCTACCAGGCGATGGATCCGGCCGTGCCGTTCGGCGGCTACAAGATGAGCGGCTACGGCCGCGAATCCGGCAAGCAGCACGTCGAGGAATATCTCAACGTGAAGGCCGTCTGGATCAAGACGGCGTAAGGCCGGCTCTCCTTCGCCTCTCCCCGCTTGCGGGGAGAGGCGGAATTCGCGCAACGCGCGGATTCCGGGTGAGGGGGACTCTCCGCGAGTCCACTCTCACCGCGATTGCCGAGGCAGCCCCTCACCCCAACCCTCTCCCCGTAAGAACGGGGAGAGGGAGAACAACCACCGCCTTCAGGCGGTCAGTCTCCCTCACAATCATCTGCATCCTTTCAAAGACATCCGGGGACCACATGAAATTCGAAGCCTTGTTCAAGCCGTTGCAGGTCGGTCCCTACCAGCTCGCGCATCGCGTCGCGATGGCGCCGCTAACGCGCATGCGGGCCGAGCGCGACACTTTCGCGCCGCGGCCACTCAACGCCGAATATTACGGCCAGCGTGCGACGAAGGGCGGCCTGATCATCGCCGAAGCCTCGCCGGTGCTCTCGCACGGCCGCGGCAATCCGGCGACACCCGGCATCTATTCGGAGGCGCAAGTCGCGGGCTGGCGCAAGGTGACGGATGCCGTGCACGCCAAGGGCGGCATCATCTTTCTCCAGCTCTGGCATGTCGGCCGCGTCTCTCATTCCTCCTTCCACGGCGGCGAGCTGCCGGTTTCGGCCTCGGCAATTCCGATCAAGGCCGAAGGCATGAAGGCGATGACGGCCGACGGAAAGATCGCCGACTACGAGACGCCGCGCGCGCTGGAGACTGATGAGGTGAAGGGCATCGTCGAGGCGTTCCGGCAGGGTGCCAAGAATGCGCTCGCCGCCGGCTTCGACGGTGTCGAGATCCACGGCGCCAACGGCTATCTGCTCGAGCAATTCCTGCAATCGCGCAGCAACCAGCGCACCGATCAATATGGCGGCGGAATCGAGAACCGTGCGCGCCTTCTGCTCGAGGTCACGCAGGCGGCGATCGACGTCTGGGGCTCGAACCGTGTCGCTGTGCGGCTGTCGCCCTACGGCATCGCCAATGATTCCGGCGAGCCCGATCCGATGCCGCTCTATACCCATGTCGTGAAGGCGCTCGAGAAGCTGGGTTTGGCGTACCTGCATTTCATCGAACCGCGCTCCAGCGGTTCGGGCCGCGCCGAGGTCAACTGGCAGAACGTGCCATCGGCGATGGTGCTGTTCCGTCCGCTCTACAGCGGCGTGCTGATGACGGCCGGCGGCTTCACCGGGGAGACCGCGAATGCGGCGATCGCCGACGGACATGCGGACATCATCGCCTTCGGCCGCATCTTCATCTCCAATCCTGATCTGCCGCGTCGTCTCGAGCACGGCTACCCGATCACGCCGTATAATCGCGCGACGTTCTACAGCGGCGAGGAGAAGGGGTACACGGATTATCCGGTGTATGACGAGCTGACGCCGGCTTGATCTGTCATTCCGGGGCGCGACGAAGTCGCGAACCCGGAATCCATCGGGCCGCATACCTGGACGTGGGATGGATTCCGGGCTCGATGCTTCGCATCGCCCCGGAATGACGAGCTTGCTTCGCTGCGCTAGCAATGACGACGGAGAGACGTCCATGGCCAAAGCCGCAGCCGCCGCAGGGATCGCCACCGGCCAATGCCTCTGCGGCAAGGTCGCCTTCGAGATCGACGTGCCCGCGCGCTGGGCCTGGCACGATCATTCCGCTGCCAGCCGCCGCGCCCATGGCGCGGCCTACGCCACCTATGTCGGAAGCTGGAAGAAGCGCTTCCGCATCACCTCAGGCAAGACCGCGCTGACCCGCTACGAGGACAAGGCGACGAAGATCGCGCGCAGCTTCTGCTCGCATTGCGGCACGCCGATCATGTACGAGCGCCCGCGCGGGCCGCACATGGTCAACATCCCGCGCGCCCTGTTCAACGAGCGCACCGGCCGCCAGCCGCTCTATCACATCGCCATCGAGGAGCTGCAGGAATGGGCCTATACCGGCGAGCCCCTGGTGCCGCTGAAGGGCTTTCCCGGCGTCGTCTGGCAGCGCTCGAAAAGGAAGAAGCGCGCTGGCGGGGACGACCCGTTCGAACTCGGGCGGGAGGAGATGTAGCGCCTCTCCCGCGCAACGCAGCCATGACCGCGCTTCCTTGCGCCTCTGCCAGCATCTCGGCCATCATGCTTTCGGTCCTTGCGGCAACGGTCCGCTCCTGGAGGAAACATGAAGAACAAGATCACCGGCCGCTCCGCCTTTCTCGCGCTGCTCAAGGACGAGGGCATCACGCATCTGTTCGGCAATCCTGGAACCACCGAGCTGCCGATCATGCATGCGCTGAAGGACCATCCCGATCTCACTTATGTGATGGCGATGCAGGAGAGCCTGGTGGTCGCGATCGCCGACGGCTACAGCCGCGCTTCGGGCAAGCTCGTCGCCTGCAACGTTCACGTCGCGCCCGGCCTCGGCAACGCCATGGGCTCGCTCTACAACGCCCAGTTCACGGGCACGCCGATGATCCTGACGGCGGGCCAGCAGGAGCAGGGCCACGGTCTGATGGAGCCGGTGCTCTATGGTCCGCTGGTGCGCATGGCCGAGCCGCTGGTGAAATGGGCGGTCGAGGTGACACGGCTGGAGGACCTGCCGCGCATCGTGCGCCGTGCCGCCAAGGTGGCGATGACGCCGCCGACCGGGCCGGTGTTCATCTCGCTGCCCGGCGACATCCTCAACAGCGAAGCCGGGATCGATCTCGGCCGCTCCACCCGCATCGATGCGCGCACGAAACCGTCGGACGAGGCGCTGAAGGCCTTTGCCGCACGCCTGCTCAAGGCTGAGCGTCCCGTGATCGTCACCATGGACGAGGTGGTCAAGAGCGATGCTTTGACGGAGGCGGCTGAACTGGCCGAGCTGCTCGGCGCTGCGGCCTATCAGTCCTCGACGCCCTACGGCTCGCACTTTCTGTCCGAAAGCCCGAGCTTCGTCGGCACGCTCGCGCGCGTGCAGAAGGTCGCCCGCGATACGCTCGCGCCCTACGATCTCTTGATCGCGCTCGGCGGCGATCCCTTGCGGATGTCGGTCTATAGCGAGGTCGATGCGCTGCCTGAGGGCCTCGGCATCGTGCAGATCGGCCTCGTCGATTGGGAGATCGCCAAGAACTACGGGGCCGAGATCGCGCTGAAGGCGGATCTGAAGGAAACGCTGCGCGCGCTGATCCCGGTACTCAAGGAGATGGGCGGCGCAGCCCTCGCGAGCCGCGCCAAGCAGCGTCTCGCCGAGCTCGCGCCGAAGAACTGGACCGCGCGCCGCGCGGCGCTGGTCGAGCAGATCGGCAAGAGTGCCGGCCGCACACCGATCGATCCGGACTTCCTCGTGCTGCAAATGGTCGAGGCGATGCCTGACAACGCCATCCTGGTCGATGAAGGTCTCACCTCCAGCCGCCAGATCACGGCCCTGCATCCGCATCGCGACCGCTACGGCTATCACGGGCTCGCCTCCGGCGGCATCGGCTGGGGCCTGCCGGCCTCAGTCGGCGCCAGCATTGCCAATCCCGATCGCCCCGTGGTGTGCTTCTCCGGCGATGGCAGCGCGATGTACTCGATCCAGTCGCTCTGGACCGCGGCGCATCACAAGCTGCCGCTCAACGTCGTCATCGCCAACAATGGCGGCTATCGCATCATCAAGCAGCGCCTGCTCGCCTTCCACGGCGATGACAATTACGTCGGCATGGATTTCGTCAATCCGCCGGTCGATTTCGCCGGCGTCGCCAAGGCACTCGGCTGTGAGGCGATCAAGGTCAGCGATGTCAGCGAACTGAAGGCAACGCTGACGTCAGCGTTCAATCGGCCGGGAACCAAGCTGATCGAGGTGATGGTGGACGGGAAGGTGTAGCCCCGCAGTCGTCCCCGCGAAGGCGGGGACCCCATACCGCGTGATCTATCGACTGCGGCTGGTAGGCGTATCGAGCTCCCGAGTCTTCGCCAAACTACTTCCTGTGGTTATGGGTCCCCGCCTTCGCGGGGACGACAGCCTGGCTGTGGCGCGATCTTCCGCCTACCCCTTCTTCCCCACGCGATACTCCGCCGCGGGATGCGGCGCGTCGAGGCGCGCGCGGCCCTCGCCGAACAGTTTTTCCCGCAACGTGCCCTTGGCGTACTCGCTCTTGTACCTTCCGCGCCGCGTCAGCTCGGGCACCAGCATGTCGGCGATATCCTCGAAATCGCCGGGCGAGATCGCGAACGCGACGTTGAGGCCGTCGACATCCGTCGCCTCGAACCATGCTTCGATCTTGTCTGCGACCATCTCGGGCGTGCCGACCACGACCGGGCCAGCGCCGCCGATGCCGACATGCTCGATGACGTCGCGCACGGTCCAGACGCGGTCAGGGTCGGCGCGGGTCACGTTGTCCATCGCGCTGCGGCCGGCATCGTTCTGGACGTGGCGCACCTGCTGGTCGAGGTCGTAGCCGGAGAAGTCGACGCCGGTCCATCCCGACATCAGCGCCAGCGCGCCTTCTGGGCTGATGTGGCGGCGGTAGTCGGCGTATTTTTCCTTCGCCTCGGCTTCCGTCCGTCCGAGGATGATCGTCATCATCGAGAACATCAGGATCTCCGCCGGATCGCGGCCGAGTGCGGCCGCCTCCTGCCGGATCGCGGAGACGCGCGGCGCGATCACCTTGGCTGACGGTCCCGACATGAACACGCACTCGGCGTGCCTGGCCGCGAACTGCCGGCCGCGCGGCGAGGTGCCGGCCTGGTACAGCACGGGCGTGCGCTGCGGCGAGGGCTCACTGAGGTGAATGGTGTTGTTGATGCGGTAGTTCGCGCCCGCATGATTGACGCGATGAACTTTTGCCGGGTCGGTGAAGATGCCGCGCTTGCGGTCGCGCAGCACGGCATCGTCTTCCCAGCTGCCTTCCCAGAGCTTGTAGACGACCTCCATATATTCGTCGGCGATGTCGTAGCGGTCGTCGTGCCCGGTCTGCTTGTCCTTGCCGGCACCGCGCGCGGCGCTGTCGAGATAGCCGGTGACGACGTTCCAGCCGATCCGCCCCTCGGTGAGATGATCCAGCGTCGACATCCGCCGTGCGAACGGATAGGGCGGCTCGAAGGACAGATTGCTGGTGACGCCGAAGCCGAGATTTTGCGTCACCGCCGCCATCGCCGACAGCAGCAGCAGCGGCTCGTTCGACGGCGTCTGCGCTGCATTGCGCAAGGCTGCGTCAGGGCTGTTGCCATACACGTCGTAGACGCCGAGTACGTCGGCCAGGAACAGCCCGTCGAAACGGCCGCGCTCCAGCGTCTTGGCGAGATCGGTCCAGTAGGGCAGGCGGTTATAATCGGCGGTGCGGTCGCGCGGATGGGTCCACAGGCCCGGTGATTGGTGTGCGACGCAATTCATCGCAAAGGCGTTGAGCCTGATCTCTTTGGCCATGCTGGTCCCTCGGCGCCCTGTACTGAGCGCTCTTCGAATGATAGATGTGCGCCCCAACTTGGCGAAGTTCTTGCATATTCTTGGTCCTTGGCAAGGGCCAAGAATAGAAGGCTTGCGCTTGGCAAGGCCAAAGTCAGCGTCGCAGCTGCGCTTGGCAAGTCAGTCTCAAGGAAGCAAGAACGAAAATCCCAAGAGAGCTACAAGAGAACTACAAGAAACCATCCAAGTCCCCGCCACTTTCGAGGGCCAACCCATGTCGGGTAAGGTCCTTCGTCTCACAGTCTCGAAAAGCAAGCATGACCAGAGCCGACGCCATCGCCCGCGCCCGTGAGGATTTCAAGTCCGGCGCGTTCCTCGCTGAACTCGATCGCCGCGTCGCCTACAAGACCGAGAGCCAGAATCCGCAGCGCGGCCCCGAGCTGCGCGCCTATCTGGAGCAGGAGATGCAGCCGGCTTTCGCCGCGCTCGATTTTTCCAGCCGCATCGTCGAATCCCCGAGCGGCAAGGCGCCGTTCCTGTTCGCCGAGCATCACGAGAGCGCGTCTGCGCCGACCGTGCTGGTCTACGGCCATGGCGATGTCGTCGACGGCATGGAAGGCGAGTGGCGTGATGGCCGGGATCCCTGGCGCACCAATGCTTCCGGGACGCGCCTCTATGGCCGCGGCACCGCCGACAACAAGGGGCAGCACAGCATCAATATGGCCGCGCTGCGTGCGGTGCGCGAGGCGCGCGGCGGTAAGCTCGGCTTCAACGCCAAGTTCATCATCGAGATGGGCGAGGAGATCGGCTCGCCCGATCTCGG
This sequence comes from Bradyrhizobium sp. BRP20, assembly GCF_020194215.1. NCBI lineage: Bacteria > Pseudomonadati > Pseudomonadota > Alphaproteobacteria > Hyphomicrobiales > Nitrobacteraceae > Bradyrhizobium > Bradyrhizobium sp. BRP20. The sequence goes on from NZ_JADYVY010000001.1 coordinate 407,636, forward strand.
CAAGGTCTGCGATCTCCATCGCGACGCGCTCAAGGCCGACCTGTTCATGGCCTCCGACGGGCCGCGCCTCTCGGCCGATCGGCCGACCCTGTTTCTCGGCTGTCGTGGAGGCATCCGCATCCATCTCGACGTGAACTTGCGCGACGGCGGCCACCATTCCGGCAATTGGGGCGGCGTGCTCGCCAACCCCGCGACCATCCTGGTCAACGCGATCTCCACCCTGGTCGACGGCCGCGGCCGTCTCCAGCTCGATGCCTTGAAGCCGCCGCGGCTGACCAACCAGATCCGCTCCTATCTCGCCGACGTCGAGGTGGTGCCGACTGCGGACGAGCCGGCGCTGGCCGAAAATTGGGGCGAGGAGGGTCTATCGGCCGCTGAACGGCTCTACGCCTGGAACACGCTGGAAGTGCTGGCGATGTCCTCAGGCAATATCGAGAAGCCGGCCAACGCGATTCCGGGCCAGGCCAATGCCGTGCTGCAACTGCGTTTCGTGGTCGGGACGAAGGTTGAGGGGCTGATCGACGCTGTCCGCGCGCATCTGGTCGGACGCGGTTTTCCGATGGTCGAGGTGCGCGCGGCGCAGAGTTTTGCTGCATCGCGCACCGATTTCGACAGCCCGTGGATCAAATGGGCGGCGGATTCGGTGCGAGAGACCACCGGCAAGGCGCCGGCCGTGCTGCCGAATTTCGGCGGTTCGCTGCCCAACGACGTGTTTTCCGAGATCCTGGGACTGCCGACGATCTGGGTGCCGCATTCCTATCCCGGCTGCTCCCAGCATGCGCCCAATGAGCACATCCTGCTGCCATTGACCGAAGAGGCCTTGACGGTGATGGCCGGGCTGTTCTGGGATCTCGGCGAGTTGCCAAAGCCACCGACTGGCCCGTTAACCTGAGCCGATAATCCAGCCGAAAGTTACATTCTAATCCGGCCCGATTTGTGCTTGCATCCGGGCCGCATCATCCGAAAGGGGAAGAAAAACGTGAAACATTTCCGTCACATCGGGCTCGCGCTCGCCGCGACCCTCGTCGTCAGCCAAGCCGGGGCCCAGGAGCTGACCGGCACGCTGAAGAACATCAAGGACACCGGCGCCATCACGCTCGGTTTCCGCGATTCCTCGATCCCGTTCTCCTATCTTGACGACAACCAGAAGCCGGTCGGCTTCGCGATGGACATCTGCTACAAGATCGTCGACGCCGTGAAGAAGGAGCTCAAGCTCGACAAGCTCGAGGTCAAGCTCAACCCGGTGACCTCGGCGACCCGTATCCCGCTGATGGCCAACGGCACCATCGACCTCGAATGCGGCTCGACCACCAACAATGCCGAGCGCCAGAAGCAGGTCGCCTTCACCAACACCCACTACCTGACCGCCAGCCGCTATGTCTTCAAGAAGTCGAGCGGCCTGAAGTCGATCGATGACCTCAAGGGCAAGACCGTGGTCTCGACCGCCGGCACCACCAACATTAAGCAGCTCACCGAAGCCAATGTCGCCAAGGGCCTCGGCGCTAACATCATTCCGGCCAAGGATCACGCCGAAGCCTTCCTGATGGTCGAGACCGACCGCGCGGTCGCCTTCGTCATGGACGACATCTTGCTGGCGAGCCTCGTCGCCGGTTCGAAGAACCCGGACGACTACGTTATCTCCAAGGACGCGTTCTCCAAGCCCGAGCCCTACGGCATCATGCTGCGCAAGGACGATCCCGCCTTCAAGAAGGTGGTTGATGCGGCGACCGCCGCGCTCTACACCTCCGGCGAGGCCGAGAAGATCTACAACAAGTGGTTCACCCAGAAGATCCCGCCGAAGGGCCTGAACCTCAACACGCCGATCTCGGCCGAGCTGAAGAACGAGTTCGCCAAGCCGACGGACTCGCCGAACCCGGACGACTACAAGTAAGATAAAACCTCGATTTTTCGATCGGGATCATGTCCGGCCACTCTTGACACCAGGGTGGCCGGACATTTGCATAGGCGCTCAAGACGTCCAATGACGGGCGCGTTCGCGCGGGGGACACGTGAACTACAACTGGAACTGGGGAATCTTCTTCCAGCCGAATCCGATGGGGACCGGCACCTACCTCGACATGCTGCTGTCGGGGCTGGCGCTGACCCTCAAGACCGCGGCGCTGGCCTGGGTGATCGCGCTGATCACAGGCTCGATCGTCGGCGTCATGCGCACGCTGCCGTCGAAGGGCGCCAATTGGTTCGGCTTCGCCTACGTCGAATTCTTCCGCAACATGCCGCTTCTGGTGCAGCTCTTCCTGTGGTTTTTCGTGCTGCCGGAAATTCTGCCGAGGGCGGCCGGGCTGTGGCTGAAGCAATTGCCGAACGCGCCGTTCTGGACGGCGGCGATCGGGGTCGGCTTCTTCATGTCGGCGCGCGTAGCCGTGCAGCTGCAGGCCGGCATCTCCTCGCTGCCGCGCGGGCAGAAGATGGCGGCGACTGCGCTCGGCCTGACCACCGTGCAGGGCTATCGCTACGTGCTGCTGCCGATGGCCTTCCGCATCATCCTGCCGCCGCTGACGTCTGAATTCCTCAACACCATCAAGAACACCGCCGTCGCCATCACCATCGGCCTGCTCGAGCTGACCGGACAGGCGCGCTCGATGCAGGAATTCTCTTTCCAGGTGTTCGAGGCCTTCACCGCCGCGACCATCCTCTATCTCCTCGTCAACGCCGTCGTCGTGACCGCGATGCGCTTCCTCGAGCGCTGGGTTGCGATCCCCGGCTACATCACGGGGAAATAAGCGATGCTCGGCAATCTCGATTTCGACGTCATCCGCCGCGCGCTGCCGTATCTGTTCTACGAGGGCATGACGTTCACGCTGACGCTGACCTTCCTCGCAGCTCTCGGCGGCCTAGTCTTCGGTACGGCGCTCGCCCTGATGCGCCTGTCCGGATTCAAGATTCTGGGCCGCATCGCCGGCATCTATGTCGACTTCATGCGCTCCCTGCCGCTGGTGCTGGTGATCTTCTGGTTCTACTTCCTGGTGCCCTATATCGGGCAGTGGGTGACAGGCGCCTCGCGTCCGATCAGCGTCGGCGCGTTCACGTCCTCGCTCGTCACTTTCATCATGTTCGAGGCGGCATATTTCTCCGAGATCATGCGCGCCGGCATCCAGTCGATCTCGCGCGGCCAGCCGGCCGCGGCGAGTGCGCTGGGGCTGACCTACGCCCAGAGCATGCGCTACGTCGTGCTGCCGCAGGCCTTCCGCAACATGCTGCCGGTGCTGATAACGCAAACCATCGTGCTGTTCCAGGACACCTCGCTGGTCTACGTCCTGTCGATCACCGACTTCCTGGGCGCGGCGAGCAAGGTGGCGCAGCGTGACGGCCGCCTGGTCGAAATGTATCTGTTCGCCGCCGTGGTCTACTTCACCATCTCCTGTATCGCGTCCTACGGCGTCCGCCGCCTCCAGGCGCGCATCGCCATCATTCGCTAGGGCTCCCCGCTCATGATCGAAATCAGCCACGTCAACAAATGGTACAGCCCCACCTTCCAGGTGCTGACCGACTGCACCACCAATGTCACCAAGGGCGAGGTCGTCGTGGTCTGCGGCCCCTCCGGCTCGGGCAAGTCGACGCTGATCAAATGCGTCAATGCGCTGGAGCCGTTCCAGAGCGGCGACATCCTCGTTGACGGCACCAAGGTCAACGACCCCAAAACCGATCTGCCGAAGCTGCGCTCGCGCGTCGGCATGGTGTTCCAGCATTTCGAGCTGTTTCCGCACCTCAAGATCATCGACAATCTCTGCTTGGCGCAGGAGAAGGTGCTGGGCAGGGGGCATGACAAGGCGCAGGCCAAAGGCATGCAGCTGCTCGAGCGCGTCGGCTTGAAGGAGCAGGCGCAGAAATTCCCGGCGCAGCTCTCCGGCGGCCAGCAGCAGCGCGTCGCCATCGCTCGCGCGCTCGCGATGGATCCGATCGTGATGCTGTTCGACGAGCCGACCTCGGCGCTCGATCCGGAAATGGTCAGCGAGGTGCTCGACGTCATGGTCGATCTCGCCCGCGAGGGCATGACCATGATGGTCGTCACCCACGAGATGGGTTTTGCCCGCAAGGTTGCCAACCGCGTCATCTTCATGGACCGCGGCGAGATCGTCGAGGACGCAGCAAAGGACGATTTCTTCGGCAAGCCCCGCAGCGACCGCGCGCAGAAGTTCTTGTCGAAGATTCTGTCGCATTAACTCCTCTGTCATTCCGGGACGCGCCTTGGCGCGGGCCCGGAATCCATAATCACCAGCCGGGGTTATGGATTCCGGGCTCGTCGCTTCGCGCCGCCCCGGAATGACAAATAGAGGGATGATCCGTCCCTCTAACTGGCGTATAAGCGCGCCAAATTCCCCCTCCCAGGAGACCTGCCTTGGACTCGATCGCCTACGTCAACGGCTCATTCGTCCCGCTCTCGGAAGCCAAGATCTCGGTGCTCGATCGCGGCTTCCTGTTCGCTGACGGCATCTACGAGGTCTCGGCCGTGCTCGACGGCAAGCTGGTCGACAATGCTTCGCATCTGGCGCGGCTGGAGCGGTCCGTCGGCGAGATCAAGTTGAAGCTGCCGGAGACCATCGAGCGCATCACCGAGCTGCAGAAGGAGCTGATCGCGCGCAACAAGCTCGTGAACGGCCTCGTCTATCTCCAGGTGACGCGCGGTGCCGACAAGGGGCGCGACTTCCCGTTCCCCAAGGCCGACGTCAAGCCGAGCCTGGTGATGTTCACGTCCGAGAAGGACATCATCAACGCCGCGGTGGCAAAGTCCGGCATCAATGTCATCACGGTGCCCGACATCCGCTGGGAGCGCCGCGACATCAAGAGCGTGGCGCTGCTGGCGCAGGTGCTGGCAAAGCAGGCCGCGGCGGAAGCCGGCGCCGGCGAAGCCTGGATGCTGCAGGATGGCTATGTGACCGAAGGCGGCTCGTCCACGGCATTCATCCTGACCAAGGACGACGTGATCGTCACCCGCCAGAACTCCAACGCGATCCTGCCCGGCTGCACCCGCAAGGCCGTGATCGCGCTTGCCGAGGAGCGCCAGCTCCGCGTCGAGGAGCGTTCCTTCACGGTCGCCGAAGCGCTCGCCGCCAAGGAAGCCTTCATCACCAGCGCATCCTCCTTCGTGCAGCCGGTGGTCGCCATCGACGGCAGGACGATCGGCGACGGCAAGCCCGGCCCGATGGCGACGCGTCTGCGCGAGATCTACGTGGACTTCGCCAAGGCGACGGCGGTGTAAGCGGCATACGTGGCTGTCGTAGGGTGAGCAAAGGCGCGGTTGCGCCGTGCCCACGCCTTCTCACGTTTTTGCTGAAGAATGGTGGGCACGCGTACGCTTTGCCCACCCTACGAGACTGTCCGTTGCCGTCGGTTTAAGCCACTGACGCCTTCACCTTCACCGGATGCACGGCGCGGAATGCGATCGCGATCCTGTTCCAGGCATTGATGGCACCGATCAGCATGGTCAGGTTCACCGTCTCCTCCTCGGAGAACTGCGCACGGACCTGTTCGTAAGTCTCGTCGGGCGCATGCGTCTCTGAGATCAGCGTCACCGCTTCGGTCCAGGCGAGCGCGGCGCGCTCGCGGTCGGAATAGAGCGGGGATTCGCGCCAGGCATTGAGCAGGTAGATGCGCTGCTCGGTCTCGCCGCGCTTGCGGGCGTCCTCGGTGTGCATGTTGATGCAGAAGGCGCAGCCATTGATCTGCGAGGCCCGGATCTTGACCAACTCGATCAGCGATTTCTCGAGGCCCGTCGACTGGATCTGCGCCTCCAGCGCCATCAGCGCTTTGATCGTATCGGGTGCGGCCTGATAGTAGTTCATGCGGGGCTTCATGGTCGTTCTCCTTTTCGTTGGTTGATCAGTGGGCTCCGCCGGCCGAGACCTGGCCAGGCTTCTTCAGAAAGAATACGGCGATGAGAGCGACGATCAGCGCCATGCCGAGCAGGTAGAACGTGTCGCTGAAGGCGAAGATGAAGGCCTGCTTCTGTACGGTATGGCCGATCGCGACATAGGCGCGATGCGCGGCGTCCGCACGGTCGATAACGCCGTGATTGACGAAATATTGCGTGAGCTGCTCGAGCCGCGTTCGTGTGGCCTCCTCGAACACAGAGACCGACTGCATCAGCACATTGGAGTGATATTGCTCGCGCTTGGACAGCACGGTTTGCAGCAGCGCGATGCCGACGGCGCCGCCGAGATTGCGCATCATGTTGAACAGGCCGGAGGCCGAGCCCGCATTCTCCGCTTCGATGCCTGCGGTCGCGACCGCCGACAACGGCGGCATCACCAGCGCCTGGCCGATGGCGCGCACGATATTGGGCCACAGCAGCTGGTCGGCGGCATAGTCGTTGGTCATGTTGATGTTCATGAAGTTGGATGCTGCGAACAGAACGAAGCCGACGCCGATGATGATCCGCGCATCGAACTTCTGCATCAGGCGCGGCACCAGCGGGATCAGCACGAGTTGCGGCAGCCCGGTCCAGGCCAGCACCATGCCGATCTGCTCGGCATTGTAGCCCTGAATACGCGCCAGATATTGCGGCAGGATGAACACGGAGCCGTAGAGTGCAATGCCGAGCAGGAAGTTCGCGAGCATGCCGAAGCCGAAATTGCGACGCACGAGCAGACGCAGATTGAGCAGTGGCTTCTTCACCGTGAGCTCGATGATCAGGAATGCCGTCAGCGCAACAGCGGCGATGATCGAGAGCTTGACGATGAACGGCGAGCCGAACCAGTCGTCCTTGTTGCCTTCCTCCAGCACAGTCTGGAGCGCGGACAGGCCGATCGCCATGGTGATGATGCCGGCCCAGTCGCCCTCGCGAAGCAGCGCCAGCTTCATCGGCTTGGGCTCGAGCGCGTACCAGAGCATGCCGACCATGATCGCGCCGGGAACCAGGTTGACGTAGAAGATGTATTGCCAGCCGAAATTCTCGGTGAGATAGCCGCCGATGGTCGGGCCGATCGCCGGCGCGAAAGTCGCCGACAGCGCGAACAGCGCAAGGCCGACCGGCTGCTTGGCGCGCGGCAGCAGCATGATGATCAGCGTGAAGGCCATCGGGATCAGCACGCCGCCGGTGAAGCCCTGGATGGCGCGCAGCACGATCATCTGCGACAGATCCTGCGCCAGTGCGCAGGCCGCGGACAGAACCAGGAACAGGATCGCGTTGGTGAGCAGATAGATGCGGATCGAGAACACCTGCGCGAGCCAGCCCGACAGCGGGATGACCACGATCTCGGCGATCAAATAGGAGGTCGAGATCCAGCCGCCGTCGTCGATGCCGGCGCCGATCGCGCCCTGAATGTCCGCGAGCGAGGCGTTGACGATCTGGATGTTCAGAACCGCCATAAAGGCGCCGAGCGTGGCGCCGATCACCGCGATCCAGGTCTTTGTCGACACCGCCGGCGCGGCGGATGCTACGGGGGCGGGAAGATTGGCGGAGGTGGCGTTGAGGGCCGGTTGGAGCGTGCCCATGGCTTCAACCCCCATTCGCGCGGGACGTATTGTCGGCAAGGCGCTTGGCCGTCTCGCGCTCGGCCAGCACCGTCTGTTTGGTGTCGACGGTCGGTACCGCGGACATGCCGGGCCGTAGCAAGCCGGTGAGGCTGTGGTCGTCGAGGACGATCTTCACCGGAACGCGCTGCACGATCTTGGTGAAATTGCCGGTGGCGTTGTCGGGCGGCAGCAGCGCGAATTCGAGCCCGCTCGCCGGCGACAGGCTGTCGACATGGCCGCGCAGGGTGGTGTTGCGGAAGCTGTCGACGTGCAACTCGACCGGCTGGCCCGGCCGCACATGCGTGAGCTGGGTCTCCTTGAAATTGGCGACGACGTAGACGGCGTCGAGCGGCACCACCGCCATCAATTGCGTGCCGGCCTGCACGTATTGGCCGACACGCAAGCTGCGGGCGCCGACCGTGCCGTCCACAGGCGCGGTGATCTCGGTATAGGACAGGTTCAGCGCCGCCTGCTGCGCGACCGCGCGGGCGCGTTCGAGCTGGGCGGTGGCCTGAGCGCGCTGGGTGGTGAGCACGTCGACCTTGCGCTGCGCGGCGACGAGGCCGGACTTGGCATGCTGCAATTGCGCGCTGCTGGCGCGCAGCGCCGCGTCGGTCTGCTGCGCGCGCTGGATCGTGCCGGAGCCCGACTTCATGAGGTCGTCGTAGCGGACGCGCTCCTCCTGCGCGAATTTCAGATTGGCTTCTGCAGCTGCGACGTCGGCGGTGCTCTGTTCGATGATCGGCTGCTGCAGTTCGAGCTGGGCGTCGATGTTGCGGACCGAGGCTTCGCCGGCGGCGACGTCGGCTTTCGCCTGATCGAGCGCCGCCTTGAAATCGCGGTCGTCGATCTTGGCCAGCAGCTGGCCCGCCCGAACCTTCTCATTGTCGCCGACCAGCACCTTGGCGATGTAGCCGGAGACCTTCGGCGCGACGATCGTGGAGTCCGCCTTCACATAGGCGTCGTCGGTGGATTCGAGGTAGCGGCCGTTGGTCCAGTAATCGTGTCCGTAGTAGGCCATGGTTGCAGTGCCTGCGAGCAGCGCGAGCACCAAGGCCGCGCGCCGGACCCTGTTCCGGGCTGGCATAGCGGGCGGCGCCTTGGCGTAATCGCGCGTGATTTCAGTGGCTTGCTGGAAGGTCTCGGCGCGGGGCATTTCGGACATTGCAGTCTCCTGTCGGCTCGCTGAGACTATCGGTCTTGCTGGCCCGGATGATAATCGGCTAGATTCTGGAAGGATTATCCATTCAAGGTGGATAATCTGAGCGGTCACCCTGGTTCGTGATGTCTACCGGGTCAGGCGAGCGGCTACGCCAGCGCGATTGCCGCGCGATTGCTGCTGAGGCGCACATCCCAGTCAAGGAAAGCCATGGATCGATTGACCAGCCTCGAAGTGTTCAGCCGGGTGGTCGAGACCGGCGGCTTCTCCGCGGCAGCCCGCAAGCTCAACATGTCGACCACCATGGTGAGCAATCACGTGCAGGCATTGGAAGACCGGCTCGGGGTGCGGCTGCTTCACCGCACCACGCGCAAGGTCAATCTGACCGAGATCGGGAAGGCCTATTACGACCGCTGCGTCCAGATTCTCGCCGACATCGAACAGGCCGACGACATCGCGAGCGAATTGCAGTCGGTGCCGCGCGGCACGCTGCGCATTCACGTCGCCACGCACATGGTGCCGTTCGTCGCGCCGATTGCGGCCAAACTGCTGTCGACCTATCCGGAGCTCAAGATCGATCTGCGCATGGGCGAGGCCGAGGTCGACCTCATCGAGGAAGGCTATGACGTTGCCCTGCGCATGACACAGCCACCGGATTCAAGCCTGATCGTGCGCAGCCTTGCCACCTGGCGCCACGTGCTGTGCTGCTCCCACGATTACATCGAGAAGCACGGCCGGGTGCAGAAGCTCGACGAGCTCACCGGGCACAATTGTGGTCGGCACTTGAACTATCCGTTCGGCGACGAATGGCGCTTCCTCGATCGTAAGGGCACGCCGGCCTCGGTGCGCGTCTCCGGCAGCTTCGTCACCAATAGCGGAGAAGCGCTGCGCGAGGTCGCGCTGGAGGGCGCCGCAATCTGCCTGATGGCGGGGTTCCTCATTCAGGATGATCTCGAAGCCGGCCGCCTCGTGCGCCTGTTGCCGGAATATCGGACGGTCGAGCTCTCCATGAACGCGGTCTATCCGCATCGTCATCATCTGTCGGCGAAAGTGAGGACCTTCATCGACCTGCTCGTGCACCACAGCGCCGAGCAGCAGAAGCTGATCAACCCGTATTCATGAGACCTTTCACCGCCGGCTCCACGTGCGGCAGAAAGCGTGTTGACAACGCCGAGTTGTCTGCAACAATACAACCTGAGATATGAATGATGTATTTGGGGCCGAGGCAATCGGTTCGATCCTTTTTTGATACGACGTTTCGTCCAGGCCAGGTTTCTAGCTTCTCCTCTTCCATCTGTTGCTCTTCCATGTTTGACGGATCGACCGGCGGCAAGCCGGTCAACGTTCGCTTGCGTGAGAGCTTCGCAAGGGATTGGCGGCATCATCCTGTGATGGAGCTGGATGGCTTGATCTGGCCCGACTGCCGCTCTAGGGAGGCTTCGATGACCATTGCCAGAGCAGGATGGATTGCGACTTTGCTGCTCGGCCTCGTGATGGCGGGTGGCGTGCAGCCTTCTCCTGCTGCGGCCGACGATGCGTGGCCGGTCAAGAACAAGCTGATCGGCAAGGACGGAGGCAAGTCGAAGGATGTCAGCGGCATCGCCTGCACGACCGCTGATGGGTTTCCCCGTTCGTGCCTCGTTATCGACGACAATCTCCAGGGCGCTCAATTCATCGAATTGACCGACGGCAAGCTCGTCGCCGGCAGCCCCGTGAAGTTGATCAACAACACGTTCAATGGCAAGGCGCTCGAACTTGATGGCGAGGGCGTCGCCTTCTCCAAACGGCAGTATTACGTCATCGGCTCGCATGGTCATCCGCGGGACAAGGACCACAAGCTCGACCCCAAGAAAGATGCCGATAAGATTCGGGCCAGGATTGCCGCAAGCAGCCAGATCGTTCGGTTCCGCACGACGGGGGCAGATGGCAATGCGTCGGGCCTCGAGCGTACGGGGCAATTGCGAGAGGTCATCGCGGCCGAACCTGCGCTTCTCGAGTTCATGGATATCAGGCTGGAGAAGAACGGCTTGACCATCGAGGGCGTGGCGATCAAGGACGATCGGACGTTGCTCGCAGGATTCCGGGGCCCCGTCTTGAACGACAATCGCGCCGTCGTCCTCTCGGTAGAGATAGACGCGCTGTTCGGTGATCGAAAAAGCACGACTCACCGGCTGTTCCGACTTCCGCTCGGTGACAACAGGGGTGTACGCGATCTCGCCGCGTTCGGCGATCGCACCCTCATCCTGGCCGGTCCTGTTGCGGACGGGCCGGGAGCCTACGCAATATATTCTTGGGACGGAGCGTCCGAGACCGTACGGCTATTGAAGGAACTCCCGTTCGATCCAAAGCGAAAGCCGGAGGGACTGCTGCCGTTGGGCGCGACTTCCGCCGGACTGCGGGTCCTGATCGTATTCGACAGCGATAAGGAAGGTACCCCCACCCCCATCGAAATACCACGATGAAAGGGATCGGACCTCCCCGCCTTGTCCAGCCGGTCGAACGAACGAGGCGCCACCTTCCAGCATTTCCGGAGGGAGTCCGTCAGCGAGCCGGTGGCGGCAAGCGCCCGAACGCAGCCTCGAGCGCCATGCCGATCGCGAGCAGGCGGGGATCGCTGCCGGCGGGGCCATCGAGCTCAAGCCCGATCGGCAATCTGCTGCTGGCGCCGAGCGCGATCGGGATCTGGATGCCGGGAATCCCGGCATTGCTGCCTGGGTCCGTGTTCTGAATGAACAGGCCGAAATTCTCGAGGCTGCTGGACTCCGGATTGGAGGGAATGGCGACGCGCGGCGTGGTCGGGAAGGCGATCGCATCGAGCCGGTTGTCGGCAAAGCTCCCGGCGTACAGCGCCTGCAGCGCGGGGCGCGCAATCTCGATCGCGGCGTCGTAGATCGGCTTGGCGTCGACCAGGGTGCCGTCGGGACCAGGCAGCTTGCGCGGGATCACCAAGCCGTCATAGGTGCCCTTCACATCGGCGCTGGCGATCTGCTCCGCCAGTGCCGCGATGGAGAGGCCGGTGCCGGTGTGCCTGAGATAGGCGACCAGATCGTCATAGGCCTCGTACAGCGCGACGGGAAAGCTGACCTGGGCGTCGAGCTCTGCCAGTTGCGGCATCTCGATCCCGACGACCGTGACGCCTTGCACCTTCATTTTCGCGACGGCTTCCTGGAACGCGGCCTCGGTGTCGGCATCGAGATTGGCCAGCATCGATCTCGCGAGGCCGACGCGGACCTGCGTCAGATCCGCCGGCGCAAGCGCATCGCCACCGGCGATGACGCGGTCGAGCAGCGCGACATCCGCTATGGTCGCAGCCATCGGGCCTGCGGTATCGCGGGTGTGCGAGATCGGTGCGATGCCGTCTTGCGGGTAGCGGCCGACCGTCGGGCGCAGCGAGGCGCATCCGTTCAGGGCGGCAGGCACCCGCACCGATCCGCCGGTGTCCGTGCCGAGCCCGCCGGCGACGATCCGTGCGCCGATCGCCGCGCCCGTGCCTGACGAGGAGCCGCCGGCGATCAAAGTGCGATCATAGGCGTTGCGCACGCCGTACTCGGCGCCGGTCTTGAACGCGGTGTTGTAGCCGGAGATGCCGAAGGCGAGCTCGTGCATGCTGGTCTTGCCGATGATGACCGCCCCGGCATCGCGCAGCTTTGTCACGACAGGCGCGTCGGCCTTCGGAATGTAATCCTTCAGCGCCGGTGTGCCGGCACTACAGGGCAGTCCCGCGACCTCGATATTGTCCTTGATCACGATGGGTACGCCGCCGAGCGGCTTTGTCTTTTCGCCTGCCGCGTCGAACGCGGCCGCGGCCTTCAAGGCGCCGGCTTCGTCCAGGGTGACAAAGACATTGAGTTCGGCGTTGGCCTTGGCGCGGGCCAGGGCTTCCCGGGTGAGTGCGGTGCTCGTGAATGTCCCGGCGGCGAGGCCGGCCGCGGCCTCGGTCAGTGTCAACTGGTCGAAATCCATGATGCATCACCCGATCGCAGGAGGCCATCAGAGCGTCCCTTAAGGAGCAGAGGCTGAAGCGTCCGCGGCGCCGCGTCAACCGGTGGCGTGCATCCTTGCCGGCGATGGCGTGTCCAGTTCGGCGAGCAGCCGCTCGACGTCGGCCTTCACCTTCAAAATCGCGATGTCCTTCACCGGGCCATAGCCGCGGATATCCATCGGGCCTTTGGCGATCGCCACGAGATTTGGCAGATGCGCCGCATCGAGCTCGCCCAGCATCCGCTCGATCAGGCCTTCATACCAGGCGATCAATTCACGCTCCGCGCGCCGTTCCGCGGTGTAGCCGAACGGATCGAAAGGCGTTCCGCGCAGTGCTTTCAAGCGCGCGAGCATGGCCAGAGGCACCTGAATCCACTGGCCGAAGGCGCGTTTGCGCGGACGTCCCCGTGCATCGCGCCGCGACTTCAGGAACGGCGGGGCGAGGTGGTACTGGATGCTGAAGCCGTCCTCGAATTCACGCTTCAGCTCGTCGAGAAAGCCGCTTCGCATGTGGAGCCGCGCCACCTCGTACTCGTCCTTGTAGGCCATCAGCTTGAACAGGCCGCGAGCGACCGCCTCCGTCAGCGCCTCACTGTTCAGCTTGGCCTCGGCATTGCGGACCTTTCCGACCATCGCCCGGTAGCGCGCCGCGTAGGCGTCGTCCTGATAGGTCGTGAGGAACTCGGCGCGCCGGGCAATGATCTGGTCGAGCGTCTCGGCTTCAGGTGCCTTGTCCGAGGTCGGCAGAAAATCCGGATCGGCAGCGGCGATCCGGCCCCAGGCAAAGGCCTGCTTGTTGCGCTCGACCGCGACGCCGTTGAGCTCGATCGCGCGGAGCAGCGCCTGCAGCGAAACAGGGACGAGACCGCGCTGCCAGGCAAAGCCCAGCATGATGATGTTGGCGTAGACGGCATCGCCGAGCAGGCGCTCGGCCAGCGCATTGGCACTGAACGTGTCGAGATTGTGCTCGCCGATGACCTGACCGATTGCGCGCAGGCGGCTTGGCGCAGCGAGATCGGCGTCGCGGAAGCGGACCACGTCGCCGGTCGGCATTTCCGCGGTGTTGACGGCGGCACGGGTGCCGCGGCGATATGTGCCTGAGGCCTTGGGCGAGGAGCTGACGACGAGGTCGCAGCCGATCAGCGCATCGGCCGCGCCCTGGTCGATGCGGACCTGGTGCAGCGCCTCAGGGCTCGCGGCCAGGCGAATGTAGCTCAGCACAGGCCCGAATTTCTGCGCAAAGCCCGTGAAGTCGAGCACCGAAACGCCGCGGCGTTCCAGATGCGCGGCCATGCCGATCAGCGCGCCGACGGTGATCACGCCGGTGCCGCCGACGCCGGTCACCAAGAGATCGTAGGGCCGCTCGAGCGTTGCGGGCGCGGGCAGGGGTAGTGTGGCGGCGCGGTCGGCCGCGTCGATATGGCTCGCGCTCTTCGTCCGCCGCGTCGCGCCTTCGACCGTGACAAAGCTCGGGCAGAAGCCGTTGAGGCAGGAAAAATCCTTGTTGCAGGCCGACAGATTGATCTGCCGCTTGCGGCCGAACGGCGTCTCCTTCGGCTCGACGCTGAGGCAGTTGGATTCGACCGAGCAGTCGCCGCAGCCTTCGCAGACGAGGTCGTTGATGTAGGCGAAGCGCTTGGGATCGGCCATCTGCCCGCGCTTGCGCCGGCGCCGCTTCTCGGTGGCGCAGGTCTGCTGGTAGATCAGCACCGAGACGCCGGGCACCTCGCGCAGCTCGCGCTGCACGGCATCCATCTCCTCACGCGGATGGATGGTCACGCCGGATGGCAGGTCGGCCGGCCTGAATTGCGCGGGATCGTCCGACACCAGGGCGATGCGCTCGACACCTTCGGCGCGGACGCTGTGGGCGATGGCATGGACGCTGACGGGCCCATCGACCGGCTGGCCGCCGGTCATGGCGACCGCGTCGTTGAACAGGACCTTATAGGTGATGTTGGCCTTGGCCGCGATCGCCTGCCGGATCGCCATCGAGCCGGAGTGATAATAGGTGCCTTCGCCGAGATTCTGGAACACGTGCTTGCGGCCGGTAAATCGCGATGAAGCAGCCCAGTTCACGCCCTCGCCGCCCATCTGGATCAGCGAGGAGGTCTCGCGGTCCATCCAGCTCGCCATGAAGTGACAGCCGATGCCGGCGAGCGCCTTCGATCCTTCCGGCACTTTGGTCGAGGTGTTGTGCGGACATCCCGAGCAGAAATAGGGCGTGCGCGTCGCGCCGCTGACATTGATCGTGCGCGCGGCTTCCGGCATCAGGGCGGCCGCGCGCGCGGCGAGATTGAGACCCGGAAACATCGGATCGAGCCGGCGCGCGAGCACGTTCGCGAGCGCGCGAGGCGACAATTCGCCGATCCAGGAGATCAGCCGTGCGCCGGTTTCGTCGTGCTTGCCGACCATGCGCTCGGGCTTGCTGCCGGGATAATCGTAAAAATATTCCTTGAACTGGCTCTCGATGATGCCGCGCTTCTCCTCGACCACCAGGATCTCGCGCTTGCCCTTCACGAACTCCATCGCGTCGTGCAGCGCCAGCGGCCAGACCATGCCGACCTTGTAGACGTCGATGCCGAGGCGGCGGCAGGCGGCTTCATCGAGGCCCATCAGCCGCAGGGCTTCCATCAGGTCGAGATGCGCCTTGCCGGTGGTGACGATGCCGTAGGTGGCGTTGGGGATATCGTAGATGTGGCGGTCGATCGGATTGGCCTTGGCAAAGGCGTAGACGGCGTGCTTCTTGGCTTCCAGCCGTTCCTCGATCTGCGGGCCCGGCAAATCGGGCCAGCGATAGTGCAGGCCGCCGGGCGGCGGCGTGAAGTCTGGCGTGCGGAAGAGGCGCGGCGGGCGCAGCGCGACGGATGCGCCTGATTCCACGATCTCGGAGATCGCCTTGAAGCCGACCCACATGCCGGAGAAGCGGCTCAGCGCGTAGCCATATTCGCCGAACGCCAGATATTCGCCGACGTCCGAGGGGTGCAACGTCGGCATGAACCAGCTCATGAAGGCGACGTCGGACTGGTGCGGCATCGAGGAGGAGACGCAGCCATGGTCGTCGCCGGCGACCACCAGCACGCCGCCATGCGGCGAGGAGCCATAGGCGTTGCCGTGCTTGAGCGCATCGCCGGACCGATCGACGCCCGGGCCCTTGCCGTACCAGAGCCCGAACACGCCATCGACCTCGCGGTCGCCTTGCGTCTCGACCTGTTGCGAGCCGAGTACAGCTGTCGCCGCGAGGTCCTCGTTCACGGCGGGAAGGAATTCGATGCGGTCCTGCTTGAGCCGCTGCTGGATGCGCCAGAGCTCGAGATCGATGCCACCGAGCGGCGAGCCGCGATAGCCGGAGATGAAGCCGGCGGTGTTGAGCCCGGCCGCACGGTCTCGTCGCGCCTGGTCGAGTGCGATGCGGACGATGGCCTGCGTGCCCGTGAGGAAGACGCGGCCCTCCTCGCGTTCATAACGATCGGAGAGCTCGTAGGTGTCGAGTGACGGAATGGCGTCCATGGCGGACCTCGCGCGGCATCCTGCCCAGTGATGGAAAGTTATGCCCGGGCCGCTGGTAGGTCTTACCTATTTATCCCTTCTGTTACGGAAATTCGGTACAATTTTGCATGCAGGCGCGCAATCTGGTAGATCTGCTCGAACTGGAGCCTCCCATGATCGAAGAGCAGGATACCCGCATTCTCGCCCATCTCCAGCGAGATGGCCGCGCCACCAACCAGCAACTCGCCGACGGGGTCGGCATGTCCACCTCGGCCTGCTGGCGGCGGGTGCGGGCGCTGGAGGAGAGCGGCGTCATCCAGGGCTATGCGGCGCTGGTCGCGCGCGAACGGGCAGGCTTTGCGATGTCCGCCATCCTCCACGTCTCGCTGGAGCGGCACGATGCGAAGTTCGTCGATGAATTCGTGGCGAGGGTCACGAAGCGCCGCGAGGTGCTGGAGTGTTTTGCGACCACCGGGGACGCCGATTATCATTTGCGCGTCGTCGTGCAGGACATGGCGGCCTACAACCGCTTCCTCGACGAGTTCATGTTCCGCATCCCCGGCATCCGTTACGTCCGCAGCAACGTGGTGCTGAAGGAGATCAAGACCAGCGTGGCGCTGCCGTTTTGAAGGAGGTGCTACGGCACCGCGATATCAACCTCCCGTAAACCAACACAGGCTGCAAAGTGGTAACTGAACATGCCATTCGTAGGCGGTTCGGCGTCGCAGCGGTATTCCGGTCAGTTTTGTCGCGCTCGTTCGCAACTCGTTCACTTTGATCGACGGTTTGCGCCGCGCAATAACGACCACTTAGGCGATCGCCGCGCATAAAGGTCCCGGGATAAATAGGCAGAAATGCCTGGGAGCTGAGATCGTGCCGACGACACTCGCGCGCACCTTTGCGGCGTTGAGCGCCATCAATGAAGCGATCCTGTACGCGAGATCGCCGGAGGAACTGTACCAGAAGGTCTGCGACGCCGGGTTTTCGAGCGGGGATTTTCTGGCCGTTGCCGTTTTCCTGGTCGAGCCGGACGGCCGAAGGCTGCGCTACGCGGCCGGTTGTGGCGATGACGTTGCGCGGCTCCGCTCGATCGTGATCACGACGGAAGCCGGCACGCCAGAAGGAGCCGGCGTCGGCGGCGAGGCGTTTCGCGATCAGAAGCTGTGCGTCAGCAACGACTATCTGAACGATCCGCGCTCGCTGGCGTGGCGCGAAGGCGCCGCCAAGGCGCATATCGGTGCGGCCGCGGCGCTGCCGCTGCTCTGCAATGGCAAGAGCGTCGGCGTATTGTATGTGACGCGGAGCGAGGCCAACTCGCTGAACGAGCAGATGGTGTCACTGTTCGAGCGCATGTCGGCGAACATTTCCTACGCGCTGGACAATTTCGCCCGTGAGACCGCGCGGCAGACCAGCGAGCGGGCGACGCGGCGGCTCAACCGCATGTTCGGCGCCATCAGCGCCACCAACGAAGCCATCCTGCGCGCCAAGACCGAGCGGGAGCTATACCAGCTCGTGTGCGACGCTTCGGTCCACAGCGGCAAGTCGCTGGCGACCATCGTGCTGCTTCGCGAGCCGGACTCGCACTGGATGAAGCCTGTCGCCGCCACCGGGCAGAACCTCGATCTCGTCACCCAGGCACGCTATTCGGTCGATCCGGACAATCCTTACGGCAAGGGTATCTCGGGCGAGGTGTTCCGGACGCAGAAGGCCATTGTCGAGGACGATCTCGCCAGCCGCACCAGGGGCACGCCGTGGGAGCAGGCCAACGTCAACACCGGCGTCGCCGCCTGCGTGGTCGCGCCGTTGATCAGGCACGGCGAGAGCGTCGGCGTGCTGCTGTTCTTCATCAGCCGGTCCTGGGCCAAAGACGAGGAGATCGTCGCGCTGCTGCTGCGCATGGCCGAGAACGTCTCCTTCGCGATCGAGAATTTCGGCCGCGAGGCCGAGAAAGCCCGGATCTCCGCCGAAGAAGAGTGCCTGGCGCGCATGTATGCAGCGCTCAGCGCCACCAACGAGGCGATCCTGCGGGCACGGTCGCGGGCTGAGCTGTTCGACCTCGTCTGCGAGGCGACCGCAACGGGAGCAAAGTTCACCTCAGCCACCGTCGCGCTGGTCGACGATCGGACCGGGCTGCTGCGCGTCGTCGCCTGCTACGGCCCGAATGCGGATCAGGTTCGCAGCTTCACGTTCTCCACCTCCGACCAGGTGCCCGAAGGGCGCGGCTTGACCGGCACCGCGTTTCGCACGCGCCAGCCCGCCGTCAGCAACGACGTGCTCGCCGACGACCGCATTGCGCCCTGGCAGGCCAGCGCCCGCCGCACCGGCATCGCATCCTCTGCGGCCTTGCCGCTGTTCAACGGCGACCGGGTCGAGGGCGTCTTTCTGTTCAACTCCCCGGAGCGCGGCACCTTCACGCCGGAGCTCGTCGAGCTGCTGCGCAAGCTTCAGGCCAACGTCGCCTTCGCGCTCGAAAGTTTCGACCGCGCCGACGAGAAGGCGCGGGCGGACAAGCAGCGCAATCGTCTGAGCGGAATGTTCGAGGCGCTGAGCGCGACCAATGAAGCCATCATGCGCGCCAAGACGCGCGAGGAGTTGTTCGAGGCGGCCTGTCAGGCGGCCGTGCTCGGCGACCTGTTCGCCTCGGCGACGATCGGCATCATCGACGAGGCACGCGAGCTCGTCCGCGTCGTTGCCGTCAAGGGACGCTTGCAGGAGCGCATGAGCGGGCGTACCTGCATCATTTCCGCCGATCATCCCGAAGGCCAGGGCATCATCGGCACTTCGCTGCGGACGTGCCGGCCCAGTGTGATGAACGATTATCTGAACGAGCCGCGCTCCGCATATTGGCGCGCGCAGGCCATCGAGGATGGAACGCGGGCTGCGGCGAGCTTCCCGCTTCTGAGAGCGGGACGGGAACCGGTCGGCATTCTGCTCTTCCTCGCACCGGAAGAGAATACGTTCACGCCCGATCTGGTCGAACTGCTCGGGCGGCTCGCGGAGAACGTCTCCTTCGCACTCGACAATTTCGAGCGCGCCGAGGAGAAGGCCCGCACCGAAGCGCAGAAGGAGCGCCTGACGCGCATGTTCGCGGCCCTGAGCGCGACCAACGAGGCGATCATGCGCGCGAAGTCGCGGGCCGAGCTGTTCGACCTCGTCTGCCTTGCGGCGTCGAACGGCGCCAAGTTCACCTCGACCACGATCGCGCTGGCAAGGGCCGGCAGTGATCGGCTGGAAATCGTAGCGAGCGCGGGCCCGTCCGCCGACACCACCCGTAATGTGCGGCTCTCCGTCGATCCGGAGCGGCCCGAAGGACGTGGGATGAGCGGCACGGCGTTCCGCACGCGCCAGCCCTGCATCAGCAACGACTATCTCAACGACGGCCGCGTGAGCGCCTTCCACGCCATCGTGCGCGGCGACGGCGCGCGGTCGGGGGCCGCGTTTCCGCTGATCGCGCATGACCACGCGGTCGGCGTCATGATCTACATGTCCACCGAACCGGCGACCTTCACGCCCGAATTCGTCGACCTGCTGCAGCGCCTCGCCGACAACGTCTCCTTCGCGATGGAGAATTTCGATCGCGCCGACGAGAAGAACAAGGCCGACGAGCGCATCGAATACCTCGCCTCGCACGACAGCCTGACCGATCTGCCGAACCGCGAGACCTTCAACGCCCTGCTGCGCGAGGCGATCGATGCGGCGCAACGCCACGATCACCGCTTTGCGGTGCTGTTCATCGACCTCGACCGCTTCAAGGTCATCAACGATTCGCTGGGTCACGAGGCGGGCGACCTGCTCCTGCTCGAGGTGGCGAACCGTCTGCGCGGCGCCCTGCGGGCGAGCGACGTGGTCGCGCGGCTCGGCGGCGACGAGTTCGTAGTGATCCTCGACCAGTGCGGCGAGATCGAGGACGTCCAGCGCATCGCCACCGGGCTGCTCGCCGCGCTCGCCGAGCCCATGCAGCTGGCCGGCCACGAGTGCCATTCCACCGCCTCGATCGGCATCGCGATGTATCCGGCCAACGGCTCCGACGCCCAGACGCTGACCAAGAACGCCGACATGGCGATGTATCTCGCCAAGGAGGACGGCAAGAACGGCTATCGCTTCTTCTCCAACGAGGTGAAGACGCAGTCGATCGAGCGGCTGTCGCTGGAGAGCGCGCTGCGCCGCGCGCTGGAGCGCGAGCAGTTCTCGCTCAACTACCAGCCCAAGGTGGACATGGCGACGGGTCAGATCACGGGCGTCGAGGCGCTACTGCGCTGGGCGCATCCTGATCTCGGCAACGTCTCGCCGGCACAGTTCATTCCGCTTGCGGAGGAAACCGGGCTGATCGTGCCGATCGGCCGCTGGGTGCTGGAAGAGGCCTGCGCGCAGGCCATGGCCTGGCAGCGCCGCGGCCTGCTGCCGCTGTCGATGGCGGTCAACCTGTCGCCGCGGCAGTTTGCCGACGAGCATCTGTTGCAGGACGTCGACGAGGCGCTGGCGGCCTCCGGCATGTCGCCGGTGCTGCTCCAGCTCGAGGTCACCGAGAGCATGATGATGCGCAATGTCGGCCGCGCGCTCAAGGTGCTCGACTCCATCCAGAGCCGCGGCATCCGTCTCGCCATCGACGATTTCGGCACCGGCTATTCGTCGATGTCGCTGATGAAGCACTTCCCGATCGACACGATCAAGATCGACCGCTCCTTCGTGCGCGACCTGCCGCAGGATTCGGA
Source organism: Bradyrhizobium sp. BRP20 (assembly GCF_020194215.1). Classification (NCBI taxonomy): domain Bacteria; kingdom Pseudomonadati; phylum Pseudomonadota; class Alphaproteobacteria; order Hyphomicrobiales; family Nitrobacteraceae; genus Bradyrhizobium; species Bradyrhizobium sp. BRP20. Next base: position 428,447 of record NZ_JADYVY010000001.1, read on the forward strand.
GGATCAGGCCATCGCGCAGGCGATCATCAGCATGGGCAAGGCCCTCGGCATGACCGTCGTCGCCGAAGGCGTCGAGAATGCCGAGCAGGAGGCGTTCCTGCGCGCCCATGGCTGCGACGAGATGCAGGGCTTCCTGATCTCCAAGCCGCTGCCGGCGCGGCAGATGGGCGAGCTGCTGCGGCCCATGGCGCTGCCCGTCGCGCCGCCGCTCCAGCCGGAAGCGGCCGGCGAAGACGCAGCCTCAGGGCTGAAACGCGCCGTCGTCTGACGGCTGCGGGTGCAGCTCGCGCACCTCGTGCTCTTCCCCCTCGGTCTTGCTCGGAAAGTCCTGGGGACCGGTCAGTGACGTCTGCTCGGTGAACAGCGCGAGAATGGCGCGCGCGCCCTCGGCGAAGCTCGTCCCTTCGCTCACGTTCAACGCGCAGCAGCTTGTTGCGCTCATCGGCTCCTGGTCGTCGACCACGGCCATCGCGGGCCCCCACCACCAGGCGGGCGCGGGCGAACGCTCGTCCTGCGGCACCACATGCCAGCGGACGAACTCCTCCATCACGCGCTCGAATTCCAGGCGGACAGCCTGATGCATGTGGTCGATGCTCCCAGAATCGCGTCCGACGACGGGTCGACACGCTGACTTGATCGTCACGTCGTTCGGAAAAATCGGCTCGTGCAAGCGAGCCGAACCATGCAGGCCGACGTCGTCGTCGGCAATGCGGAACGTGCGGCTGCCGGCAATGTGCCGGCGCAGCCGCGATGGTTCATTCTAGCCGCTGCAGGGCACGGCAAGCAAGCGATTGGAGCCGCGATTGCCTAACGCGGCCTGAACGGATGCGCCTTCTGATGCCAGGCCCAGGCCGTGCGGACGATCGTCGGCAGGTCGGAGTGACGCGGCACGAAGTTCAGCACCGTTCTTGCAGCAGAGGGATCGGCGACCAGAAAGGTGGGATCGCCGGCGCGGCGCGGCTTGATCGTGTGCGGCACCTCGCGCCCGGTCTCCTGCCTGATGGCGTCGAGGATCTCGCGCACGGAAAAGCCGGAGCCGGTGCCGAGATTGAAGCTGCCGCCGGCATGGCCTTGCTCCAAGAGCCTCAAGGCCGCCACATGCGCCGCCGCAAGGTCCGTGACATGGATGTAGTCGCGGATCGCGGTGCCGTCGGGCGTGTCGTAATCGTCGCCGAACACCGCGAACTCGACATGGCCCTGAAGCGCCATCATCGCGCGGGGAATGAGGTGGGTTTCGTTGTCGCGCAGCTCGCCGATGCCGCCGGCCGGATCGGCGCCGCTGGCGTTGAAATAGCGCAGGCAGAACGCGCCGAAGCCATAGGCCGTGCGGTAGTCGGCGAGCATGCGCTCGATCATCAATTTCGACGCGCCGTAAGGATTGATCGGCGCGCAAGGAAAGTCTTCCGGCAGCGCCTTGGAATCGGCGTTGCCGTAGACGGCGCCGGTCGAGGAGAACACGATGCGATGGCAGCCCGCGTTGCGCATCGCCTGCAGCAGCGACAGCGTGCCCTGGACGTTGTTGATGTAATATTTCTGCGGGTCGGACATGGATTCCCCGACGAGGCTCGCCGCCGCGAAATGCATCACCGCCGTGATCTTGTGGTCGGCGAAGGCGCGCGCCAGCGCCGTGCCGTCGAGCAGATCGCCCGTCACCAGCGGGCCCGATACGAAGCTGCGATGACCTGTCGAGAGATTGTCATAAACGACGGGCTGATAGCCGGCGGCGGACAATGCACGGCAGGCATGCGAGCCAATATAGCCAGCGCCCCCGGTGACGAGGACGGTCGGTCGGTCGGTCATGTCGTATTCTGCTCTTCTCTTAACGGAGGGGCCGGTTGCGGCTGAAGAGAAGATAGAGCGCGCGGGGGTTGGTGGTCAAATAACGCCAGAGCAGACGGCGCGGCTCGAGCAAGGTGCGCCAGGCCCATTCGAGCCCGATCTTCTGCATCCATTGCGGCGCGCGGGAACGACTGCCTGACAAGAAGTTGAACAATCCGCCGGATGTCTTGATGACGCCAACATTGGTCAGATGCGGCGTGAATTCCTTCACGAATGCCTGTTCGTTGGGCACACCGAGCGCGACCCACAGATAGTCCGGTGCCAGGGCGTTGATCTCCTCGACCTTGGCACGCAGCGCCTCGCCGCGCAGATAGCCGTGGCTGTGCCCGACGATCTTGAGATGTGGATACATTTTCTGGACGTTCGCGACCGCCGCGGCGTTCTCGGCCTCGCTTGCGCCGAACATGTAGAAGGTGCGGCCGGCGGCTTCGGCCTTGCGCGCGACGACGTGGAACAGGTCCGTGGTTGCGACGCGCTCCGGCAGCGGGAACCAGGATTGCAGCTTTGAAGCGGCGACCAGCGGCTGTCCGTCGGCGTTGATCAAATCGGCGGCACGGAACAGCTGCTCGGTCTGCGGCTCGGTCGAGCAGCGCGCCAGCACCTCGCCATTGGCCGAGGTCAGGAACAGCGGACGGCCGATGCGATGGTCGGGATTCGTCGCCTCGATCATGAAATCGGCGGTCTCTTCCAGGTCGATCGCGGCCATGCGAAGTCCGCCGACGGTGATTCTCGGCACCTCGGCAGTTGCTGCCCGTCCGTCGAGGTTGACGCGGCGCTCAAGCATATTGTCTGCCTCGCTGGCGCGTTTGCATTGCAGGGGTGAGCTCGTCGAGCACGACGCCGACGAGCTTGCGCTCGGCCGGGCCGAGCGCGGCTAGGATCTCTTCCAGGCTGTCGTTGATGTCGAGGCTGGTCGGCAGCACGGCCACCAGCGAGTCGACGTCCTCAAGCAGCTTGCGGCCGCCGGCCGCGAGCGGAATGGCCGGGCCGTCGAGGATCACGAGATCATAGCCGCCCGCGGAATGGGCCTGCACAATCGCCTTGTGGATGGCATCGGCGGCTTTGCCGGCGTCGCCGTCGGCGGCCGGCAGCACCGAGATGCCGTTGACCGTCTTGATCTCGCGCGCGTCCTTGCTGCCGATCGAGAGCCAGCCGAGCCTGCTCGGCTCGCTCTTGCCTGGACGGATGACCCTGTTCGTGAGCGAGCGCGCCTGATGGTCGGCATCGATCATCAGCACGCGGGCGCCGTCGCGTGCGGCCGCCAGCGCGAAGTTCAGCGCGGCCACGCTGCGGCCGCTGGTCTTGCCGGTGCCGACGAGCGCGACGACCGGGATCGCCTTGCCGCCGGCGCGCCGCGTTACCGCGGCGCGCATGTCGCGCCAGGCGTTGAGCAAGCTCGTCATGGGAAAGCCGGGGCGCAGCGTCGGCCAACCCAGCCGCGTGAGATCGACGCCGCCGCCGGTGGGAAGTATGGCGCCGAGCGTATGGATGACGTCGGCCTCCTGGAAGCGTGCGATCAGCGGCTTCTCGATCATTGGCTGCTCGACCATCGAAGGCTGCAGCGGGGGCGCGGCAAGTTCCGGCATCGACGGCGCAGCTTCAGGAGCGCGCGGGGCCTGGCGCGGCTGAGCAACCTCCGCAGCGCGCGGGAGCTCCGGTGCTCGGGACGCCTGCGGCGCCGGCGAGCGCTCACGCCGGGCGGGTGTCGGCGTCGCGGGCGCGGCTGCACCGGCGAAAAGCAAATCTGCCACGACGAACCAGCTCGACGCCGCGATCGCCCCGAAGATGAAGCCGATCATGGCGAACAGGCTCATGGCTGGCGGGAACGAGCGCCGCTGCGGCACCGTCGCCTCGCCGATGACGCGGGCGGCCGAGGTGTTCAGGCTCTCCTGCTCCTCGGTCTCGCGGGAGCGCTTGAGAAAGGACTGATAGACGTCGCGGCTGGCATCGGCTTCGCGCTCGAGCTCGCGCAGGCGCACGGCGGCCTGGCTGAGCTGGACGCTCTGCCGCTTCTGCGCTTCCAGCGCGCGGTTCAGCGAGGCCTCGAAGTCGCGGGCGCGCGTCAGATCGTTCTTGGCGGACTGGGCGAAGCGGTCGATCTCCTCGTTGATGGTGCGCTTGAGGTCCTCGACCTGCTTCTCGGTCTGGCGCAGCGCCGGATGGCGCGGCCCGAGCTCACCGGCCTGCTCCGCATATTTCTTCCGGGCGTCGGCATATTGCGCGCGCAAATTCGCAATGGTCGGCGATTGCAGCGCCTCCGGAATCGCGCCGGCATCGGCAGCGGTGCGGCGGCTCGCCTCGATCTGGTCGAGCCGCGCCTGCGCGTCCATCGTCGCCGCGCGGGCCGCGGAAAGCCGCTGGTTGCTGGCGGAGAGCTGCTGATCGCTGATCAGCGCATCCTGGGTGCCGACGAAATTGTTCTGGGCCTTGTAGGTCGCCAGCGCGGTCTCGGCGTTACGCAGCCGGTCGCGCAGCTCCTTCAGACGGCTGGAGAGATCGTTGGTGGCGCGCCGTGCCGCCGAAGCCTGCGACTTGCGGGATTCGGAGAGATAGGCATTGGTCAGCGTGTTGGCGAGCATCGCCGCCTTGGCGGGATCCGTCGACCAGACCTCGATGTCGACGATGAAGCTCTTCTCGGTTTTGCGGATCGCGATGTGCTTGTTCAACGCATCGAGCGCCGCGAGCTCCACTTCCCTCTTCTCCGCAGCGGAGGGCGCGCGCGGTTGCAGGCCGATCAGGCCGAGCAGCGACGACATCAGGCTCCCAGCCTCGCCGCCTCCGAATTCCGGATCCTTGTCGAGGCCGGCCTGCTGGATCACCTGGAGCAGCACGCTGTTGGAGGTGATCAGGCGCGCCTGACTCTCCACCACCATGGCCATGCCGGTGACGTCCTGGGCCCGGGGCGTGAGCTCGCGGTCGACGAGCTGAAGCTCGCGCGGGTCGACATAGAGCTGAGCGGTGGCGGTGTAGCGGGGCGTCACGCTCTTGCCGATCGTGACGGCAAGCGCCGCACCGAGCAGGGCGGCCGCGGCGATCGCGACCTTCCGCCGCCAGAGCAGATTGGCGAGCTCCAGCACGTTGAAGCCGGCCTGAGGCTTCCGTTGCGCGGCCTCCGGTCTGGCTCGATCGATCGGCTGGCTATAATCAAGCATGATCCCCAGCTTTCATTCCAAGTGCCGCGGGCTGAGGGGTTACTCTTCGCTTTACGCCACGCACCCGGGATATAGGTGCCCAATCAACGCAACAGGGAAAATTAACCATACTCATTGAGGGACTATTCACCGAAATGGCAAACAAAGCGTTTAAGCGCATGCCATCCCTCGGCGCCTTCCTGTGAACCTCGCGATACCCGCTCCTTAACGGTTCGTTACCGCGCGCAGCATGGCCGCGAGCCGTCGTTCGTCCGTTGATGGGCCGCGCACGTGCCATCGCCGTCAGATCCTCCGAAGGATGACGTGATAGTCGCCGCGGCGGACGTCGGTGCCGCGCGGCAGCACGGCGTTGAGCACCGCGGCCCCGGCGTCGACCAGGGCCGCAAACAGCGGCTTGCGCCGGCGCATCTCGGGATAGCGCGGACTCTCGACCTCACGACGATAGATCATCTCAAGGCCGTTGGCGGCCGCGAATGCTTCCAGCCGCGGCAACGTCACCAAGGGATGGAAGAACGTCGGGAACGGCGGCTCGCCCGGCAGGCCGGCGTCCTTGATGCCGCGGATGTGCCGGTAGAACCAGACGTGAAACCAGTGCGGCGAATATTTGGTGACGAACCCGGAGAGCGAGCGCGGATTCGGCGCGCCGATCAGGATCATCCCGCCGCGCCTCAGCGCATCGCGGAAGTTCAAGAGCGCGGCGTCGACATGGGGCAAGTGCTCGATCACGTTGTAGCAGATCACGAGATCGAAGGTCTCGCGGGCGAAGCTGTAGGTCTGGACGTCGCCGAGGATCGCCTCGTCGGCGTAGGTGTTATTGCGGACCTGGTCCTCGTCGATGTCGACCACGGTGACCTTGCTGCGGCTCAGCAATTCCGGTGGCAGAACGCTGCACGAGCCGCCGCCCGCCTCATAGATCGCGAGGCGGCCCTGCGGGAGCTCGCGGCACAGCACGTCGTGGACGGCGAGCAGGCTGTCGCGGGCTTCGCCCGGAACGAGATCATGGAGCGCCTCGGCATATGGTGCAGCCGCGGGGAATTGGATCGCCGTGGCTGTCGCGAAATCGATCGGGGCTGGCTTGTTCATGGATTCTGACCGCGCTTGTTCTATTCAAATTTACAGGAAAAAATGCGCCTGCCCGAAGAGCAAATCCGATGCCGCACCGTCTCACCGGTCGCAGTGCTTACGGCCCGGTTAATGCGCATGCGCATTAACTACGGTATTGTTCATGTTGGAGCGTTGTCGGCGCATGGACCGCCAATTGCAGCACGACGCGCGGCGAACTTGGTGGCTATGTGCCGCGCGGCAGCCGTTCATTTTGAAACGCATCTGTCCCGCGGCGATGTGCCGTCGTGGGACGCGCGATCGAAGCAGGGATTCTTCAATACATCTCGGACATCTAGATCTCATGACATTGATCCCGACAGACCTGTCTGCGGCCCGGATCGCGGATGCCGTGCGCGATCCCAACCGGGAGATCGTGGCGAGCTCTCGCGTCATCGACCTGTCGGTCGGCATCGTCGTCTGCGTTCCATGCTTCCGTCGTCCGCAACACCTGCGCCTGACGCTGGAGTCGCTCGCGAACCAGCGCACCCCGCGTTCCTTTGCCGTCGTCATGGTCGAGAACGATGCGGTGCGGCGCGAAAGCGCGCCGGTTGCCGCGGAGTTCTTGGCCGATGGGAGGCTTCAGGGCGTCTGCCTGATCGAGAAGCGACAGGGAAATTGCCAGGCGATCAATGCTGCCTTCGAGACGGCGCAGCAGCTGTTTCCCGCCGCCACCCGTTTCCTGATGATCGACGACGACGAGATCGCATCAAGCGACTGGCTCGAACTGATGGTCCGCACCGCGGAGGCGACCGGCGCCGAAGTGGTTGGCGGGCCGGTGCTGCCGGTCTTCGACGACGACAGCAAGCCCTGGCTTTCGCGTCATCCCGCCTTCTGTCCCGCCTACGACTACAGCGGTGCGGTGCCGCTGATCTACGGCTGCGGCAATTGCCTGATCACGCGGGCCGCCTTCGAGCGGTTCGACCGTCCCGCGTTCGACCTGCGCTTCAATTTTCTTGGCGGCGGCGATTGCGATTTCTTCGTGCGGTGCCGTGACGCCGGTATGCTGTTCCACTGGACGGCGGAGGCCGTCATCACCGAGACCGTGCCGCGTAGCCGCACCAGCCTCGGCTGGATCGCAAAGCGCGGCTTGCGCATCGGCGCGATCAATTATCGTGTGCAGTACAAAGCCGCCCCGAGCGCAGCAGCGCGGGCGCGGGTGTTTGCGCAGATGCTGGGCCGCTTGCCGCTGTCGCTGCTTCGCGGCGCCGCCTTGTTGCCGTCGTCGAAAGCCGTCGTCGCGATGCATCCCGTGATGGTTGCGTTTGGCGCCGCCCTGGCGGCCCTCGGCCTCGAGCCGAAGCCTTACGAGGCCTCGAAGATCGCGTCCTGACGCGGCGAGGATTAGATACCGAAACGGGCGAGGGCGACCCGGATTGCCGAGCGTGGCAGCGATTTGAGCGACTGCCGGCCGATCATCGCGACATAAGCGAACGCCTGGCGATACCTGCCGAAGCGGACCGCTTGCATCGCCGAGTAGGTGACGAGATGAATCTCGGCGGCAAGGCGCAGCCCGGCTGTCATGTGCTCGGGCAATCTCGCTAGGATCAATCCGTCATCGAACACCCGCGCGATGGCCGGGAAGAAGTCCTTCGGCGTCCGGACCGCGGCGTTCATGGTGTTGGTGGTGTGAAGACGATAGTCGAGCAGCAGCTCTGGCGCGAACGCGAACTCCCCGATGGCAGCGAGGCGGCACCAGCAATGCCAGTCCTCGCAATATTTGAGGGACGTATCGAAGCCGCCGATGGCACGGAAAGCTTCCGCGCGTGCGAGCGCGATGCCGCCATTGACGATGAAATTGCCGGCGGCGAGCCGCGTCAGGACGTCTCCGGACGGCTTCCGGCGCCCCTTCAAGAGGCCGCGCCGGCCGATCTGGCGGCCTTCGCTGTCGATGGTGTTGTAATCGCCATAGACGAGAACGGCGCGCGGCGCGCTACGCGCTGCAGCGAGCAGCGCCGCTACCGCGCCGGGGCGCAGGCGGTCGTCGGCATCGAGGAAGAGCAGCCACTCGCCGCTTGCCTGTCTTGCGCCGAGATTGCGTGCGGCCGATACGCCCGCGGAATCGTTGTGGAACAAGTGCAGCCGCGGGTCACGCATGCCGCGGACGATCGCAACGGTTTCGTCGTCCGAGCCGTCGTCCACGACGATCACCTCGGTGACCTCGCGCTGCGCCAGTGCGCTGGCAAGCGTTTCGCCGACATAGGCCGCAACGTTCTTGGCGGGAATGACGACCGATACCGATGCGCTCGATCCGACCTGAAGCGGCAAGCGCGCGGGCGCTGCCGCGGGGGAGGCGGCTGGCAGTTCGAGAACCTCTTCGGCGGTGATCAAGCTACGGCTCGCCTTTAATGATCCGTTAACCAGGACCCATGTGCCGCGCTGGTAACGCGCGCGATCTACAAGTCCAGCGTGCGCGCATGATACTCGCATTGCGCTCGAGCGGTTGCCGAGAAGGCTCGTGTGCCGCCGGTTTCGTAGAATAACGTTAAGCCGCTGGCATTAAGCCTGTGGCAAATTTGGAAGAGTGCGGCGGCCTGTCCCGTGCGAGAATACGCATCGGAATGCCGCGGATGGAATCCCGTGCCCGCAAACAGGTTCGAACACGCCCCCGATACGATGATCCTGAACCTCTTTTACGAGGACAAGGATGACCGCTGGTTTCCGGGCGACCGGCATCTGCGTCGAATCGCCCGCCGGTTGTTGCTCGGCGAGCCGCGCATGAGTGGCCAGCTGCGCGTGTTCCTCAATCTCTGTTCGGGGCTCGACCGGCTCGGCATCCGCTACCGCGTCAACGATTACGGTTACATCGCGGAACATCCCGACGAGCTTGCCTGTATCGTCGGGCGCACGTTCCTGCTCGACAAGTTCCTATGGAAGAACCCGATCCTGCTCGGCGCAGCCGTCCACAATCATCCGCTCGACGACCCTGATCTATTCAAGCGTCTGCCGGTGAAGAAGGTCGTGGTGCCCGGTCCCTGGTACGTCGATATGTACCGGCCATATTGGCCCGAGACCGAGGCCTGGCCTGTCGGCATCGACACGAATCTCTGGGCGCCGTCGGCTCGAGCGCAAAAGACCGTCGATGTCTTGATCTACGACAAGGTCCACTGGGACCGCGAGCGCTACGCGTCGGAGATGATTGAGCCCGTGCGCGCCCGGCTCGTCAAGGAAGGCCGCTCGTTCACGGAGCTGCGCTACGGCAGCTACAAGGAAGCCGATTTTCAGGCGGCGCTCGCGCGTTCGCGCGCGATGATCTTCCTGTGCCAAAGCGAGAGCCAGGGCATCGCCTATCAGCAGGCCTTGTCCTGCGGCGTGCCGGTGTTTGCCTGGGATCCGGGCGGGCCATGGCGCGACCCCGACTATTATCCGCATCGCGTGCAGTTCGCGCCGGTGTCGTCGGTGCCGTACTGGGACGAACGCTGCGGGGTCAAGTTCACCGACATCGCCGGCTTCGAGACGGGCTGGGACAATTTCTGGGCCGGGTGCACCGCGGGCGCGTTCGATCCGCGCGGCTACATCCTGGACAATCTCACGCTGGAGCAACGGGCGCTGCAATATTACGAGATCGCGCGGAGCATCATGCGGCAGCCCGCGATGTCGCAGACCTCCGCAAGACCCGTTGACGAAGCCTCGGAAGGGTTGAGCCGCGACCCCAAGCTTCACTGGCGTTACCGAATGTCTTGAGCCATGGACCGCAGTGCCGCCAACATGACCGATGTCGAGGCCCGATCGTTCGGCCATATCCTGCGTGATCGCCTCGCAGGGCTCGATGCCGTGCAGGTGGCGCGCTGCCTCGTCGCGGTCGGGGCGCTGCTGCTGGTGCTGGTGACACTCGATCCATTCCCGGACCTGCGCAATCCCGACGTCACCATGATCGTCGGCGGACGAATGGCGCTGACCTATATCGCCTGGGGCCTGCTGGCTGCGGTCGCTATCCTGTGTGTCGCTGCCACCGATGCGCTCGCGCTGAAGAGCCTGGTGACGCCGCTGCATCTCTGCCTGCTGGTCTGGCTTGTGATCAACATCGTGTTCTCCGAAAGCCGCGGCGTTTCGATGCAGCGATTCGTGCTCACGGTTAGCGTGACGTCGCTCGCCATCGTGTTGCCGTTGCTGCCGCCGACGCGGCGCAGCTTCAACCTTTGCCTGGGCGGCGCCGCGCTCGTGCTGCTCGCGCTGTGCTATCTCGGCGTCTTCCTCGCGCCGCAATATGCGGTCCACACGGCGCTCGACGTCACCGAGCCGCAGCTTGCCGGCGACTGGCGCGGCAGCTTTGGCCACAAGAATATCGCCTCCGCCGTGATGACCATCCTGGTCTATGTCGGCATCTACCTGTCCGCCGTCGGCTCGTTCGTGATGGGGCCTGTGATCGCCGTGCTGGCCGGCACCTTCCTGATCTTCACCGGCGGCAAGACGTCCTCGGTGCTGTGCCTTGCGATCTACGTGCTCGCTTCGCTGGTCTATGTCACGCCAAGCCTGTGGCTGAAGCGGCTCATCTGCTTCGTGCCGCTGGTTGCGATGAACCTGTTGACCGTCGGCAGTGTCGTCAGTCCGGTGCTGGCGGCGATGACACGGCTGCTTCCGCTCGATCCCACCTTCACCGGACGCTCCGCGATCTGGGACTTCGCGCTCGCGGCCGTCGCGGAGAAGCCGATCATCGGCCACGGCTATTCTGCGTTCTGGGACGACGTGAGTGCGCGGGCCACCGCGGAAGGAGCCGAATGGGCGACATCGGCGGCGCACAGCCACAATAGCTACCTCGATCTCGCGGTCACGATCGGTCTGCCGGGGCTGCTGCTGGTGATCCTCATCTTCGTGCTCGCCCCGCTCCGCAATTTCCAGACGGCGCAGGCTCACAGCCGCAGTGGCGCACTGGCCAAGCTGTTCCTGACCGTGTGGCTGTTCGGCCTGTACTACGGTGCCACCGAGACCTTCCTGCTCGAACGACAGAATCCGATCTGGTTCATGTTCGCGCTGGCGGCGGCCGGCCTGCACTTCCTGGCGAGGTTCCAATGCATCGAGCAGACCGAGCCCCGCGCATGACCTTCCTCAGCGTTGATCAGCCCGATGATCTTGCGTCCAGCGCGTCGGCCATCGCGGTCGATTTCCTGCGTGACTGGCGGCACGCGGCCTCGCGCCTGAGCGCCGGGCACCGCACCGCCTTCCAGCATGCTAACTGGCTCGGCGCCTGGTACGAGTCGTTTCACGACGTCGCGCCACTGATCGCCGTGATCTCCGATGCTGCCACCGGCAAGGACATCGCAGTCGTGCCGATGATCAGCCATGTCAGGCGCGGCATCCGCATCGTCGAGTTCGCGGACCTCGGCGTCTCCGACAACAACGCACCGATCCTGGCGCTCGATGCCGCGTTGGACGCGGGAACGGCGGACGCGATCAACACAGCGCTGATCGGCGCGTTGCGCGCGCTGCCCGACCGTTTCGATCTGCTCCGCCTGAAGAAGATGCCGGCGGAGGTCGGCGGCAAGCCGAACCCGCTGGTATCGCTCGGCCGGATCGGATCCTCCTCGCTCAACGGCAATCTCGTGTTGATGGGCGACGACTATGGCGGCTATCAGGCCGCGATCAAGCGCCTGCAGATGCCGCGCTGCTGGCGGGTCTTCAGCCGTCTTGCCGGTGCGCGGTTCGAGATCGCCGCCGATGTCGGGCGTGCGCACGAGCTGTTGGACGTGATGGATCTCCAGCAGCAGGCACGCATGCAAAAGCTCGGCTCGCGGTTCGTTCTCAACGACGAGACCCATGCGCGATTCTATCGCGAGGTCGTCCGCCGGGGCCTCGCGGGAGGTCATGCCATGGTCTCGGCACTGGTGTGCGAGGAAGGCATTGTCGCCACCGCGCTCGGCGTCAAGCATGGCGCGACCTATGTCCTGCTGCGCATCAGCCATGGCGGCGATCAATGGTCGAGCTGCTCGCCGGGTCTGCTCGTCACCGAGCGCACCCTGGCGGCGCTGCATGCGCAAGGCCTGCGCCGTTTCGACCTCAGCATCGGCAATCAGGACTACAAGCGGCGCCTCGGCGCCGAGAGGGTGCCGCTGACCGATGTCAGCGTCGCGCTGTCCTGGCGCGGTCTGCCCTTCGCCTGGCGCGATCACGCCGCGCAGGGCCTTCGGCGCTATCCGAAGCTCGCCTCCCTCGCGGCGAGGGCGATGGGCAAGGGAGCGCGCTGACGGGCGCCGTCTGTTTCGCCATCACCTCGGAAGGCCCGCCCGGAAAGCATCCAGCAACGCGCGTCCTTGCGGCCAGTCGCCGAGCCCGCTCGCGGCATTGATGTGGCCGAGCGCGCCCGGCACGATCAGGCCGGACTGCCAGTCCTGCGCCCGCCGCCGTGTCACTTCGACGGCTCCATATGGATCATTCGTGCTCGCGATGATCAGCGCGGGAAAGCGCAACGCGCGGCCGGGGACCGGCTTGAACGCTGCGGCCTCCGCGGGAAAATGGCCGCCATCAGGATCGGGCACGGCGACCAGAAAGGCGCCCGCAATCGCGGAAGGGAAGCGCGCGGCCCAGTGCGCCACCAAAAGGCAGGCGAGGCTGTGTGCGACCAGGAGGGGCGGCCTGGCGCAGCGCGCGACCACGTGCTCCAGGGCTTGCTCCCAGTCGTCGAGCTCCGGCTGGTCCCAGCTCGCCGGCTGGAATCGCGTGAAGCGCGCGTCAGCGCGCTCCCATAGCGTCTGCCAGTGGGTATCTCCGGAGCCGCCGAGCCCGGGCAATGTGATGATGTCGTGCATGAACGTCCCGTGATATCTGAGTTGACCGCAGTGTGACCGATCGCGGTCCTGCATCACATGGCAAGTCATCGGCGAAATCGACCATCTGCCGATGATCTCAAGGTGGAACGGAGAATTGAGTTTGGATCGCTTCGGGAGCATCGATGCCAAGGATTTGAAGATCCTCGAGGCGCTGCAGGCCAATGCGCGCGTACCGTTGTCCGAGCTCGGCCGTTCCGTCGGGCTGTCCCAGCCGGCCGTGTCCGAACGCGTCAAGCGGCTCGAGGAAGCCGGCATCATCGAGGGCTATGGCGCCCGCATCAACCCGCGCGCTCTCGGGCTCGGCCTGATGGCGCTGGTGCGCCTGCGCACCTCGCACGAGCACATCAAGACCTGCCTCAAGCGGTTCAGCGAAATCCCTCACATCATCGAAGTCTATCGCGTCACGGGCGATGACTGTTTCGTGCTCAAGGTGCTCGTTCCGGCGCCGGAGGATCTCGAGACCATCGTGGATCGCATCGCCGGTTTTGGCGCTGTGACGACCTCGCTGGTGCTACGGAGCGAACCCGTGCGGCCGATCGGCAAGGACCTCGTCAGGAAGAAAATGGAACGGAGTTGAGGCGTGGCTACGTCACGGCGCCGTCACAAAAGGCCGCGATTGCGCAAGCCTTCCGATGATCGTCCTCGTTGTGTTATCGTCGCTTCCATTCCGCGGAGGCGACATGGAAGACCGTTCGGCAAAATATCGTGCATTCTATGCGCAGTTGATTTGCGGTGCTGCGAAGGCTGCAGACCCTCGCCTCGAACAGGCCTTTCGGACCATCAGGCGCGAGCCGTTCGCCGGGCCCGGGCCGTGGTCGATCTGTCTCGGCGGTCATCCCTATGTGGTCACGCCTGACGATGATCCCGCCTTCCTCTATCAGAACGCGCTGTTGGCGCTGGACCCGGCGCGCGGTCTCAATATCGGAATGCCCGGTGCGCACGCCTACTGGCTCAATGGCTGCGCCGTGAAGGAAGGCGAGACCGTGGTCCAGATCGGCGCCGGCAGCGGCTATTACACCGCAATTCTCGCGCATCTCGTCGGTCCCGACGGTCGCGTTCACGCCTATGAGATCGATGAACGTCTGGTGGGACTTGCGCGCGACAATCTGAAGGACGTCGCCCATGTGGACGTGCGCGGACGCTCGGGCATCGCGGCGGATCTGCCGGAGGCCGACGTGATCTATGTCTGCGCGGGCGCGGCGCAGCCGGCGGCGGAATGGCTCGATGCGCTGCGGCCCGGCGGGCGGCTGGTGTTTCCGCTCGCGCCCGAAGGCATGTACGGCGGCATGTTGATGATCACGCGGCCGGATGACGGTGCGATCTGGCCGGCGAAATTCCTCAGCCGCGCCCAATTCATCGGCTGCGCGGGATTGCAGGATGCCGAGGCCGGCGGGCGATTGGGCGAGGCGTTCACGAAAGGTTGGGAAGGGGTGCAGTCGTTGCGGAGAGAGGGCGTCCCCGACGAGACATGCTGGTTTGCCGGCGAGGGCTGGTGGCTTTCGACGGCGCCCGCACCTCTACCGACGGAGCCGGTTCGGCCTCACGCCGACATCACGCAGATTTAGCGGTGACCGTATCCCAATTCCGGATTGGGGCGGCATTCCCCGACTGAGAATGCCGCCCGGGTTGCATCAGCCATGCAGCTTTTTGGCGGTCTCCGCGATCTGGCGGCCCTGATAACGCGCGCCGGCAAGCTCGTTGGCGCTGGGCTGGCGGCTGCCGTCGCCGCCGGTGATCGTGGTGGCGCCATAGGGCGCACCGCCCGTGACCTCGTCGAGCTTCATCTGGCCGGCAAAGCCGTAGTTCATGCCGACCACGACCATGCCGAAATGCAGCAGGTTGGTGATGATCGAGAACAGCGTGGTCTCCTGGCCGCCGTGCTGGGTCGCGGTGGCCGTGAAGGCACCGCCGACCTTGCCGTGCAGCGCGCCCTTGGCCCAGAGCCCGCCGGCCTGGTCGAGGAAGTTCGCCATCTGCGAGGCCATGCGGCCGAAACGGGTGCCGGTGCCGACGATGATCGCGTCGTAATTGGCGAGGTCCTCGATCTTGGCGACCGGCGCGGCCTGGTCGAGCTTGTAGTAAGAGGCTTTCGCGACCTCGGCCGGCACCAGCTCGGGCACGCGCTTGATGTCAACGGTCGCGCCGGCCTCGCGCGCGCCTTCGGCGACGGCATTGGCCATCGCCTCGATATGGCCATAGGCGGAATAATAGAGGACGAGAACTTTGGTCATGGTGGTCTCCGTTGGGATTGGGTGAGGTGATTGGTTGCTTGTTCGTCACGCCGCGTCGACGAGCACGAGCTCGGAATCTTCGAGCGCCGTGATCTTCAGCTTGGCCTCGTCGCGGATCGCGGCGCCGTCGCGGGCATTGACGCGGACGCCGTTGACCTCGACAACGCCTGCCGCCGGCACCAGGTAGAGATGCCGCGACGTCTGCGGCTCATACTCCGCGCTCTCGCCCGCCTTCAGCGTGGTGGCGAGCACCCGGGCATCGGCGCGGATCGGCAGTGCGTCCGTGTCGCCCGCAAAGCCGCTCGCGATGGTGACGAGCCTGCCGGAGCGGTCTGCCTTCGGAAACGGCTTCGAGCCCCAGGTCGGCTGTCCGCCGCGCATCGCCGGCTCGATCCAGATCTGGAAGATCCGCGTCCTGGTCGGCTCGAGATTGTACTCGGAGTGGCGGATGCCGCTGCCGGCGCTCATCACCTGCACGTCGCCCGCTTCGGTGCGGCCCTCGTTGCCGAGGCTGTCCTGATGGGTGATCGCGCCCTCGCGCACATAGGTGATGATCTCCATGTTGGCGTGGGGATGGGCGGGAAAGCCGGTGTTCGGCGCGATCTCGTCGTCATTCCACACCCGCAAGGCGCCGTGGCCCATGTTGTTCGGGTCGTAATGGCCAGCGAACGAGAAATGATGCTTGGCCTTGAGCCAGCCGTGATCGGCGCCGCCGAGCTTTTCGAAAGGTCTGAGTTCGATCATCTGTGCAATTCCTTGATGTCGGATTGACCTGTTGGATAAGCCTTCGCCTGTGGTATAGAAATAGAAACTGTCGAAACGCATTGTTTCCTTAAATGCCCCATCAGGACCGGCTGCCATGGCAAAACTTCCAGATTTCGAAGCGCTCGCGATCTTCGCCAAAGTCGTGGAGCTGCGATCATTTGCGGGGGCTGCGAGCGAGCTTGGGATGTCCAAGGCCACGGTGTCCAAGGCGGTCACGCGATTGGAGGAGCGGCTCGGCGCGCGGCTGTTCAACCGCACCTCGCGCCGGCTCGCGCTGACCGATGCCGGCCACAAGCTGGCCGAACGCGCGACGCGCCTCTTGGCCGACGGCGAGGCCGCTGAGAACGAGGCCTTGGCGCAGTCGGTGGCGCCGCGCGGCCTGGTGCGGCTCGCCGTCCCCATGACGTTCGGCATCAAGGCGGTGGCGCCGCTGCTGCCCGAGTTCTTCCAGGCCTATCCGGAAGTCTCCGTCGATCTGCATTTGAGCGATGCGACCGTCGACCTGATCGGCGAAGGTTTCGACATGGCGGTGCGGATCGCGCGGCTGCCGGACTCTTCGCTGATCGCGCGGCGGCTCTTCACCATGCCGCGCTACACGGTCGCCGCGCCGTCCTATCTCAAGAAGCACGGCCGGCCGACGCACCCGATGCATCTCGCCGCGCACAAATGCTTCAGCTACGCCTATCTCTCCACGCCCAACGCCTGGCACTACACCAATTCGGCCGGCGAGCAGGCCAGCGTGCGCCCGGGCGGCCAGCTTCGCGTCAACAACGGCGAAGCCGTGATGCCGGCGTTGATCGCGGGGCTCGGCATCGCCGAGCTGCCGGAATTCATCGTCGGCGAGGCGATCTCGTCGGGCGAGGTCGAAGTCATCCTGAAGGACTGGAAGCAGGCCGAAGGCGCCGTGCACCTCGTTACCCCGCCCGGCGGCCCCCGCCCCGCGCGCGTCGAAGCGCTCGCCGATTTCCTGGCAGCGAAGCTGCCGGGCACATGCAAGCGGCGGCCGCGCGGGAAAAGCAAAGCGTCGTAGGAGCGCGCGCGGCTTCAACGCTCTCCGTCATTGCGAGCGCAGCGAAGCAATCCAGCATGTCTCCTCGGAGAGATTCTGGATTGCTTCGTCGCAAGAGCTCCTCGCAATGACGAACTACGACACCTTCACGCCATGGATCGCGACGACGCGCAGGCTTGGCTTCAGCGTCCCCTCCAATTGCGCCTTCAATTCGTGAACGCGTGGGTCGCTCGACCGCGCCGCACACACACCATATTGATGGACGGATCGCGCCAGCGCGCGCCGCGCTTCCGGCGTTCCCGTCAATTCGGGCGTCGAAAGCCGCAACACGATCGCTGCGAGATTCACCAGCATCTCGTCCAGCGCAACGTCGATAGTCGCCAGATTCCGCATCATCCACTCTCCCTGGGAAGGCAACAGCGGGCCCGGACATGCGTTCCTGAAGGAGCCCGATATGGCTAACGGTTCGTAAACGTCTTGTTCTTGCCGCCTGGCGCGTTAGCCTGGCAGCGAAACAAGAAAATCAGGCGAGGGCAAATCATGGATCGACGCGGTCTCTTGCGTGCGGCTGCGGCATTGCCGCTGACGGAGTTTTTGCCCAGGCAGTTTGCCAAGTTGAAGAAACGCTAGGGCCCTCGCGTTGCGGTCATGAACTTTGTTGTCTATACCCGCGCCGCGTTCTGTTTCCTGCTTCCCGTTTCTCAACAACCCGACGACCGCTACATGATGCTTCGTCTTATTTGCCTCTTCCTCTTCGCACTGTGCCTGGCCGGCCCCGCGCAGGCGCAAACCAACCAGCCGGCGACGGTTGCCAAGCCGGCAAAGAACGCGCCTCCCAAGCCGGCACCTGCTTCGCAGTCCACGCCGCAAGCTGCAGGACCGTGCGTCGGCGTGATATCGCTGCTGGGCGATCGCTTCATCGTGAAGAAGATCGGCGTGACCGTGTTCGGCAACGAGAACAAGGAGGTTCCGGTCGACGGTTTCGGGCTCGATGACCTCGTTGTCGAACGTGTGAGGGCCGCGGTCGGCTCTGGTTTTGTCGTCCGCAGGATCGCTGCCGATAGATCCGCATTCAGTTCCTACGATCCCGGGCTTGGCATGTTCGTTCGCAGCGACAAGGCCGGCGCCATCGTCCGCCAAGTTGCCGGTCAGGCCGGATGCAAACGCTATGTCGTCGTGATCAAGGGAATACGCCAGGGTGGATTCTTCGGCATCGGTGTCATGAAGGTCAGCCCGCTGTACGACATCGCCGACATCTACGCGGTCATACGGATCTACGTTCATGACGGGCAAAGCTTCGATATTCTGAAGAGCGGCGAAGGCTCGATCAGCGGAAGCAACTTTATGACCGGGCCGCCGACGCTGCGTATCGATTGGGCGCAGTGGCCAGAACCGCCGGAAGCCGCCAACAATCCAGTGATGCGCGCGTCGACGCGGCAACTGCTCGGCAACGTCCTCGACAAGAGCCTGCCCACCCTGTTGCAGTCGCAGTAGTTGGGGAGATGCGGCCAACCGGCCGCCCCCTCCAGGCCCCGCCGGGGAGGGTGCAAGCGCACGGCTATCGCAACACAATCCATTCCGGTTAGGCTGCCTCCCAATCACGAAAACAATCGGGGAGGTACCCACCAATGAACCGCCGCGAACTTCTGAAGGCCGCTGCCGTGCTGCCCCTAGCACAGGCCGCTTGCTCTCGATCAAGCTTTGCCCAAGCTCTTTACCCCTCGCGCAACATCACCATGATCGTTCCGTTCCCGGCCGGCGGACAGGCCGATCTCGCTGCGCGACCGGTCGCGACGGCATTGGAGCGGATCCTCGGCAAGCCTGTGATCGTCGACAACCGGGCGGGAGGCGGCGGCGGATCGGTCGGCAATGCCGCGGCCGCGCGTGCCGAGCCCGACGGTTACACGCTGCTGATGACGCTGTCCTCGCTCGCGGTGCTCCCCGAGGCCGACCGGCTGTTCGACCGACCCGTCGCCTACGAGGTCTCGCAGTTCATGCCGATCGCGCGCGTGCTCGCCGATCCCACGCTGCTCGCGGTGCCGGCCTCGGCGCCCTGGAGAACCGCGCAGGATTTCGTCGAGGATGCGAAGAAGCGGCCGGGCCAGATCGCCTATGGCTCGTCCGGGCCGTACGGCACGCTGCACGTGGCCATGGAGATGTTCGCAAACAGCGCTGGCATCAAGCTGCTGCACGTGCCGTTCCGCGGTGCAGGTCCTGCGCTGACCGCGATCCTCGGCGGCACCGTGCAGGCGATCGCCGCCGCACCTGGCACGCTGAAGCCGCAGGTCGAAGACGGCAGGCTGCGCGTGCTCGGCAATTGCGGCGCGCAGCGCATCGCGAGCTTCCCTGATGTGCCGACCTTCCAGGAGCTCGGCTACAAGGATGTCGAGTTTTACATCTGGGCCGGGCTGTTCGCGCAGAGCGCTCTCCCTGCGCCGATCGCGATCCGCCTGCGCGAGGCGATGACGCAAGTGATGACGAGCCCTGATGTGCTCAAGGCATTCGAGACCTCGGGCAGCCTCGTCGCCTATCAGGACGCGCCGGCCTTCTCTGAGTTCGTCGCGACCGACAGCAAGCGGCTGATCGCGGCGGTGAAGAAGATCGGCAAGGTGGAGTAGGGCCGTTCAGAATTCGCTGCGGACCAGGCCGCGCAGCGTGTGACGGTCGTATCCCGGCGCGAACGCGCCCTCGTACGAGGCCTTGAACGATGTCGCGGTCGTCAGGTCCCACCGGATTTCGGCGCCGGCAAGCGCCACCGTGCGCGCGCGCTCGACGCCGGTGATCGCGAACGGAATGCCGGGTGCGCCCTCCAGCGCCGCCGTCGTGGTTGCCGCGCTGCCGGTAAACTCATGACGAACGGCAATGGTCGCGCCGAACTGTGCCGCGTGGCCATTCGGCATCATCATGCGCTGGCTGCCGCGCAGGCCGGCCGTGCCATAGCCGAGGTCGAAACTGCCGCCTCGCACCAGCTGATTGACCCCCGGCGCACCTGCCTCTGAAAAACTGCCCTGGCGTGTCGCGTACCAATCAGCCTTGGCAAAGGGCTCGGCGACAAGACCCCATCCGGTCTGGAACGGCCGCGAGATGCCCAGCGAAGCGGCAAAGGTGTTTGCACGCGAGGCGGCAGTTGCCGTCTCGCCGAGGAACGCGATCGTGCGCGAGGAGTCGAGCGCCGCAAAGGAATAGCTGATCGCCGATGCGAGATTGAAGCCGCCGGCTTCGCCGCGCGCGTAGACGCCGGCATGCCCGGCATTGGCCTCGATACGGTCGGCGCGGCCGGTCATTCGCAGTTGGCCGGTCGATGCGCCGACCGCGAGGCCTGCCGTAAAGCCCGGCATGTGCCAGAGGTCGGCACCGAGCGCGGCGCCGGCGATGGTCGTGTTGGTTCCGAAGGCAATGTCGCTCGCGGCCACCTTGTCCCAATTACCATAGCCGCCAAACCAGACGCTCTGCATCGGCGCCGCGCGGCGGCGGTTCAACGCCTTGCCGATCGGGTCCCTGGGCTCCGGCGCGTAGGCGGACGCGGTCATCCGAACGGTCTCGCCGCGCGACTGCGTCCCGGCATTCCACATGAAGCTCTGGAACATGTCGGCCTGATCCGCAACGAAGCGGCGTCCATCGGCGTGGATTTGACCGGCCAGGTCGTCGAGGCCGGCCTTGATGCCTGGCGTATTGAGCGCGGCGAGTGTGTTGATCGCAGTGGCCAGCGGTCCCGATGCGCCGCCGAGCTGTACCTGGTCGAGTGCGCCGGCCACCGCGGCCTGGTTCGGCGTCAGCCCCGACAACGTTCCGAAGCCGCCGATCTGCTGCAGCAGGAAGTAGACGTTGTTGGCGTCATAGCTGAGCTGCCCTGTGACTAGCGGGCTGCCAGAGCTCGTGAGCGCGGCGAACGTGCCGCTGACGCCGCCCGCCGCCGTGAGGATGGTGTATTGCGTGTTGGCGATAAAGCCTGCGCCGAGCGGCACGATCTGCACCGTACCGCCGTTGAGCGTGGCGGTCCCGGTCGCTGCGATCCTGTGGGACTGGCCGCCGGGGTTGATCTCGACCTGGAAGGTCGAGCCGGCATTGAAGGCGACGTTGCCGTTGACGTTGAGCGTCCCGATCGAATTGCCGGGCGCGACCATGCCGCCATTGTTGACGACGAGTCCGCCGACGGTGCCGGTGCCGCCGAGATAGCCGCCATTGATCGTGACGACCGAGGGCAATGTGCCGTTCACGACCAGGCCGCCCGCGTCCACTGTCGTCGCGCCGTTGAAGGCGGTGGTGCCGGTCAGCGTCCAGACGGAGTTGCCGTTCTTCTTCAGTTGCTCGAACTCGTCATATTGCAGGCCGGGGCCGAGATTGCCGAGGTCGAACATGGCGCTGCCAATGCTGCCGAAGTTCAGCGTATCGGTACCGCTCCCGCCGCGAACATTCCCGGTGATCGTCGCGCCCGGCGCGAGGCCGAGCTGATCATCGCCGCCATTCAGCTCGATCGCTCCGCTGCCGCCGCCCGAGATGGTGCCGGCGTTGAAGATGGTGTCGCTGCCGGAAGAGCCCTGGATGGCGAGGAAGAAGCCGCCGGAGATCGTGCCGCCATTGACGAGCGAATTGCCGCCGGCGATGAATTGCACGCCGGTATGGCCGCCGCCGATCGATCCGCTGTCATAGACGAGGACGACATTGCCGCTCGACGTCCCGCTGATCCGCAGTCCCGTCGTGTTTCCTCCGGTGCCGACGGCCGTCCCGCGAATGTTGAGGAGGTTGTCGTTCGAATTGTCGATGACGATGGCTGCTTCGGCGTTGCCCGTACCCTCCGCGATCGCACCGGCGGCGACCGTCACATTGTTGTGGGTCGATCCGTTGGAGAGCAGGACCGCTCCGCTGGAGGTCGAGACTGTCGCCTGATTGTTGACGGTGACATGCGAGGCGATGGTGGCGTCGAAAACGATCGCAGGTATGCCGGCGCCGGGCAGCAGCGATGTCGTGGTGCCGTCGCCGACATTGACGGTGACGTTGGTGCCGCCGGTGGCGTTGATGTGATCGGTGTTGCCGAGGCCGGTGCAGGTTGCGACATCGCCCGAATTGAGCGCGCCGATCGTGCCGGTGCCTGCCACGGTGCAGGCGGCGCGCGCCGGGCTGGACGTCAGGACCGGGAAGGCAAGCACGAGGGGCGCCAGCGCGGTGGTGACCAGTAGCTTGCGGCGAAAGATTGCGGCCGTGGCGACGTTTTGCGCACAGACCGGTCTTGCAGTCGGCATCGACATTCCCCTCATTGCAGCCCATTGCTAGCGGGAGCGCCGTCATGATTCTTGGCGTCAGGCGAAATGCCTTATGGCGAAAGGCGCAAGAGGCCGGTTTGCTTCTGCCCTGTTGCTGGGGCGCCACGGACCAAGGCGTTAGCGGGAGCTGCCATGGTTCCAGTCGCGCTTTTCACATTTTGTTGTTGGTCCAGAACAAGCTCGCGTCTCATTGATTGAAGAGAATTCGAGAGACTTGGGAAGGATCTGGACATGCGAACAGAGCGGATCGCGCTAGGTGTGGCGCTTGCGGTCGGCGGCATCATGGCGCACAGCGCTGCATCCGCGCAGGAATACCGCGGCACGATGGAACAGCAGATGGCCTGCACACCTGATGTGTGGCGCCTGTGCAGCGATCAGATTCCCGACGTGAACCGCATCGTGGCCTGCTTGCAGCAGAATACGCCACAGCTCTCGAGCGGCTGCCGTGCGGTGTTCCAGTCCAGCAACCAGATGCCGCCGCAGCAACAGGTTCCGCGCGGCCGGGCCGCACCGCCACCACGCTACATTGCTCCGCCGCCTCCACAGCGGCCTTACGACGAGGACGAATAGCGCCGCTCAGGGCCTGTGCTCGCAGACGTCGACCCATTCAGCCGCGGTCAGCTCGGCCATCCGCTCCGGTGTGATGCGCACCGCGCTATGGGTCGAGCCGGCAGCCGGCACGACGACGTCGAATGCCTTCAGCGAGATGTCGCAATAGATCGGCAGCGGCGACTTCAGGCCGAACGGGCAGACGCCGCCGACCTCGTGTCCGGTGATGTCGGCGACTTCCTCCAGACCCAGCATCTTCGGCTTGCCGCCGAACTGCGCCTTGACCTTCTTGTTGTCCATGCGCGAGGTGCCGGCCGCGACGATCAGGATCACGCGCTCGCCGATCCGCAAGCTCAGCGTCTTGGCGATCATTCCCGGCTCGACGCCATAGGCCTCGGCCGCCAGCGCCACGGTCGCGGAGCTGATCGGGGATTCAATGACGGAGATGTCGGGGGCATTCTCGGCGAAGAAGGCGCGAACGGATTCCAGGCTCATTCCGGGCAGCTCATTCCAATCTTACAGGCGGGCGACGACCCCTAAGCGATTCCCGGCAGCTCGGAGAGGGCGCGGACGCGATGATCCGGCTCAAAGCCGAGCTCGTCCATCTGGGTGCGGATCGCCTTGAACATGGTGAGCGGTGCCACGAGTTCGTTCTCGACGCAAGCCAGCGCCATCGCTTCGGGCGTCACCCGCTCGATCCAGGCAACCTTCAGTCCGAACGATTTTGCCCCGGCGGCGTCCCAGGGATTGGAGGAGACGAACAGAACCTCATCAGGCGCGGTGCCGAGCACCTCGCTGATCAGCTCATAGGCCTGCGGGTCCGGTTTAAAGACCTTCTTCGCGTCGACGCTGATGGTGGCATCGAGCAGGGCATCGAGCCCGGAATTGCGCACCAGCGCATTGAGCATGTCCGGGCTGCCGTTGGAGAGGATGGCGAGCTTGCGCGGTCTCAAGGCCGCGAGCGTTTCCGCCGCATCCGGATAGAGATCGAGATGCAGATACTTCTCGATCACGCGCTCGAACGTCTCGTTCTCATATGCCAGCCCGAGCACGCGCAGCGTATAGGCGAGCGAGTCGCGGGTAACAGCGTCAAAATCCTGGTAGCGCCGCATCAGCGAGCGCAGCCAGGTGTATTCGAGCTGCTTGATGCGCCAGACCTGCGTGATGATCGCGCCATAGCCCGGAAATGCGTCCTCGGTGACGTCAGCGACTGATTGGATGTCGTAGAGCGTTCCATAGGCGTCGAAGACGACGGCTTTGATGGGCATCGGCTGTCCTTCCGGGCGGTCTGGTGACAAGAGCTCCCCTTGCGCTTCAATTCCGGCACCGCTGTTCGAGCTGATCTACCCCAATTTCCCCGGAAACGATCCTTGGAACAAGCTATCATTCTTGCATCATCGGCCGAGGCTCTGCCCGTAGGCGTCGATGGCTGAGAGACCCTTGCGCTCCTGCCTTCACAGCCAGGGAGCGCAGCAGTCCTAGCATGTGCTCCGGTGGCTCACGTGGAGAGCGGCTCGGGGCGCGGGCGGGCTTGGCCTAACGCCGTTAGGCTGTAGTCCACCCGCGGCGCACTTCCTTCCAGTCGAAGTCGGTTCGTCCGATCGACGCAGCTTTCTAAGACTATTCGCCGCCGCAACGGTCCGAAGAGCGCGCTCGGTAAGTTTCACACCATTCAAATCTTTCCTGCTTGCACTTCGGAACCAATCGGTCTATATTGCGTGGATCATGCCCGGCAATTCTCAACTCCCCGTAGGTCGCCCCCGTGAGTTCGATGTCGATGAGGCGATAAGGCGCGCAATGCAGGTCTTCTGGGATCGCGGCTATCACGATACATCGTTGCCTGACCTCCTTGACGGAATGAAGCTTTCGAAGGGCAGCTTCTACAAGGCTTTCGGCGATAAGAAATCTGTCTTTCTGCGCGCCCTCAAACTCTATACGGACGAGGGCGTGCGGAACGTCGAAGAAGTTCTTCGGTCGGATCCTTCGCCGAAGGCGGCAATCCGCAACGCCTTGGTACGGTATGCGGATTTGTCTTCTGGAAGCAAAGGTGTTCGCGGATGTTTCGGGGTATTGACCGCTACTGAGATGTTGCCTGGAGATCCGGACGTCGCAGACCTGATCAAGCGTCTTTTCACCAGGCTTCAAGTCCTGTTCGCTGCCACGGTAGCGAAAGGGCAAGCCGCCGGCGAAATCAAGAACCGTAGCGACCCTGGTGTTATAGCGCACTTTATCGTCTCCCATGCCCAGGGCATGAGGGTCCTTGGAAAAGTTGGATCACGTCGCGACGAAATGCTGAAAAATATCGACCTCCTGATGGAAACTGTTTTTTAAAGCGTAATTAGGAACCAATCGGTCTCTATTTCAGTTGCATCGAAGGTCGGCTTTGCGGCCTTAGGAGGTGAAATGCTCGAAGATCTCACAAGAGAAACGGCGGCGCGCCCGCGGCGATGGCTTGAG
The DNA here is from genome assembly GCF_020194215.1 of Bradyrhizobium sp. BRP20. Classification (NCBI taxonomy): domain Bacteria; kingdom Pseudomonadati; phylum Pseudomonadota; class Alphaproteobacteria; order Hyphomicrobiales; family Nitrobacteraceae; genus Bradyrhizobium; species Bradyrhizobium sp. BRP20. The sequence continues at coordinate 453,575 of NZ_JADYVY010000001.1, forward strand.
CTGAGTGTGCCGTTGCTGGTCGCGTATTTGCCGCCAAGGGATTTCTCTCGTCGGCATGGCTTGGCCTTCCATTCGAGATGGTTGGAGGCTTCGGCGTCACTCATGCAACTCGTCATATCCGGTTAGACGCGCATAAGTTCGGGAAGCGAGATGACGAACTCACACGCAATCCTTGCACGCCTCTCAGTGATCGGTGCAATGGCGGTCCTTCTATCGGGCTGCGCCAGTAGCAGCGGTCTGGTTGAGAAAGAAATCAGCAGAACGTCTGCCTCGTACGCGCAGCTGATCGATGGACTTCACACAATACCAGCGGTCGACATATCCGGCATCGATTCAGCGATGCCGCGCCAGCGCGTGGACTATCCAACGGGTGAGCCGGCCGGGACGATAGTTGTAGATACGGCTGCTCGTCACCTCTACTTGGTGGAAGGTGGCGGGAAGGCCATGCGCTACGGCATTGGGGTTGGCAAAGAGGGTCTTGCCTTTGCGGGCACTGCTACCATTAAGCGGAAGGCAGAATGGCCGCATTGGAGTCCGACTAAGAACATGATGGATAGGGAGCCGGCGCGGTATCGACATCTCGCCAGCGGAATGGCGGGCGGCCTTGGCAATCCGCTTGGTCCCCGCGCTCTATATCTTTATCAGGGCGATCGGGACACATTGTTCCGCATTCATGGAACGATCGAGCCAGAGACAATCGGCGGCGCCGTTTCAAGCGGATGCATTCGACTGATCAACCAGGACATCGTCGATCTTTATAGCCGGGTGAAGATCGGAAGTCGCGTCGTCGTTATTCAGGGCAGCAGAACGCGGGCTCCCGATGCTTGAAGCTGTGCCGCTAGGAGCTCCAGCAAAGCTGTCCCGGCCTGCCCCGGCAGAAGCACTGGTCGATCATGCCGGACATGACGGCTCTCGACGGCGCCAGCGTGGCGTCGGCTGAAACAACTAGGAGAAGAAGCAATGAAAACCTGGCTCATCACAGGCTGCTCCAGCGGCTTCGGCCAGCGGCTCGCGCTCGCTGCGGCACAGCGCGGGGATCAGGTCATCGCGACGGCGCGCAATGTCGAGACGATCGAGGAATGGCAGAGCCTTTCGAGGGCCGCATGATCACTCTACCACTCGACGTGACCGATGCGGCGGCAGCCAAGGCAGCGGTCGAGAAGGCGGTCGAGACCTTCGGCGGATTTGACGTGCTTGTGAACAATGCCGGCTACGGACTGTTCGGCGCGATTGAGGAAGGCACGCCCGAGGAATATCGGCCGATGTTCGAGGTGAACGTGTTCGGTCTGGTCGAAATCACCAGAGCCGCCCTGCCGGTCCTGCGACGATCGGGCGGAACGATCGTCAACATGTCGTCCGGCGCGGGCATCGCGGGCGGCGGTGGCGCGGGTTATTACAACGCGGCCAAGTTTGCCGTGGAAGGGATTTCCGAAGCGCTCGCCGGCGAGCTGAAGCCCTTCGGCATTCGCGTGCTGATCGTGGAGCCTGGGCCGTTTCGCACCGATTTCCTTGGCCGTTCGATCACGATGGCCGCCAACGAGATGCCGGAATACGCCGCGAGTTCGCGCAAGCATTATCGCGAAACCAACAACGGCAGCCAGGCGGGCGATCCCGACAAGGCGATCGCCGTGCTCCTGCAGGCAGTCGACGCCGATGACGCCCCGCTTCATCTGCCGCTCGGTCCGATCGCACACGCGATCGCCGAGCGAAAGCTCGCAACCTTCCGCAACGATATCGACGCGTGGCGCGACATCACGATCGCCACCGATTTCGACCGGCCCTGAGCGCTGGCCATGAGCTCTGTTTGAGCGTCAACATCTGACTGGAAAGCGACCATGATCGCAGCTTTGAAGGGGTTTACCCAGCAACTGGTGCCGGTGAATGGAATCAAGATCAACGCCGTCACGGGAGGTTCAGGCCCGCCGATCCTTCTGCTTCACGGCTGGCCGGAAACATGGTGGGAATGGCACAAGGTGATGCCGCTGCTGGCCGAGCACTTCAGCGTGGTGGCCATGGATCTGCGCGGCGCGGGCTTTTCCGACTGCCCGATCGACGGCTATGACAAAGCGACAATGGCGCGCGACGCGCATGAAGTGATGGTTGCCCTTGGGCATGAACGCTACGCCGTGTGCGGACATGACATCGGCGGGATGGTGGCCTTGCCGCAGGCCGCCAACCATCGGGAGGCTGTTACCCAGCTGGCCGTCCTCGACGTTCCACTTCCCGGGTGGACCGGATGGGAGGCGACCACCGCAAGGCTCTGGCACTTCAGCTTCCATATGAACCGGGACCTGCCCGAGCGCCTGATTCACGGCCGTGAATATGACTACGTTTTCACCTTTATGGCTGAGCGGTTCTACGACCACGGCACCTTCAACCCGGCGGACATCGAGATCTACGCCAAGGCGATGGCGCTTCCTGGCCGCACGCGTGGCGGCATGGAATGGTACCGCACCCTCGCCGCCGATCATGCGACTGCGCTCGAGTACAAGAAGCAACCGCTCGAGATGCCGGTGCTTGGCCTGGGTGGGGACCAGCGCTTCGGTGCGCAGATGGTGCCGATGCTCAAGGAGTTCGCCACCGATGTGAGGGGCGGCTCGATCGCGCGGTGCAGCCACTATGTCGCGGACGAGCGGCCGAATGAAGTCGCAGCCGCTCTGATCGAGTTTCTCAGGGCTAGTTGAAATCGGCGTCCGCGCCCTCATGGGGGAGGATACCGCAAGCTGCGGGCGAACTGCGCCGGAGCGATCGCGATGGATCGAACGAAAAAGCAAAGGAGACTTGTCATGACCACACCCGTCATTCGCGGCGTCAATCATATCGGCATCACGGTGCCCGACATCGAAGCAGCAAAATCGTTCCTGGTGGAAGCTTTTGGCGGCCAGGTGATCTACCAGTCCTTCGGACCGCAGGATCCGCCGCGGCAGGGACCCGAATTCGAGCGGGCCGTCGGTGCGTTTGCCGGAACGGTCGTGCGTGCGCAGGCGATGGTCAAGATCGGAACCGGACCCGATATCGAGCTCTTCGAAATGCACGGCCCCGAACAAGCTCAGCCGATCCGCGCGAGCGACTTCGGCATCACGCATTTCGCGCTCTACACCGACGACATCGACGCGTCTGTCGCGTGCTTCGAGAAGGCGGGCGGAAAGTCGCTCACGGCGCCGCGGGCAATCCCCTATGCGACTGAAAAAGGCCCGGGCAACAAGGTCTGCTACTGTCAGATGCCTTGGGGCACGACGATGGAATTCATCACCACGCCGGATCGTATGCCCTACCACGATCAGACGGACTTGCGGAGGTGGCAAGACCAGGATTGAGAGGAGCGGGGTGAGCACCGGCTTGAACAGTCGACATACCAGATGCATGGCCTGGCTCGGCGCCGGGCCAGCGTACCCTTCGGGACAGCGGTCCATCGGGGCCCGTTGCCTTATCCGAGATATGCGCCCGATCCGGCGGAGCGAGGTGACACCGGGCGATTTCCAATGGTTTGGGTTGAATCGGGTAGCGGCGCTCCTTTGCCTGCGAAGGGGCGGAACGACCGACATGTCGATCGTGATCATGAATAGCAGCGGCCGCCGCGTCCCAAGTGCGAACATGGCGCAGGGTTCTATAAGTTTACAGGCAATGTCGATGAGTGAGAAAGCCGGTCCATGACAAATGCAACAATGGTAGTGATCTGCAGCGGCGGCACGTATTTCGATCGTGACTATTATGTCGATGTGCACCTGCCGTTGGCACTCGCAAGCTGGCAGAAGCATGGCCTCGAAAGTGCCGCCGCCTTCTTCCCCCGAGACGCCGATGCGGCAGATGTTTCCGTGGGAATTTATCGGTTTCGCGATGAGGCTGCGCTTCACGCTGCGCTTGCATCCGCCGAAACAGACGCAGTTATGTCCGACGTCCCCCGGTTTACTGACGCCAACGTCTCCCGAATTGTCGGAGCCCCGCTCTGATTGCTTGCTGTCGCAATGCATAGTTCGGTCACACATCGATTTCGACAGATCAGGATCCCGCCCCACTGATCGGAAAAGGTGGCATTGACGCCTATCGAGTGCTCAGTGCCGCCCTTGCGCTTCACTCAGCGCACCTTCGCTTGTGGCCCAAGCGGACTCCGGCTGAGCTGTGGCAACATGCTGCTATCAGGGGCGTAGCAGACCCCGCACGAAGCGCAGCGCAAGCTAGCCAGTCGGCTGACGTCCTGGCCGCGGCCAGGTCGCCCTTTCAGCAAACACCCGGCTGACCTCCGCCATGTGCTCGGTGCCCCATGTGCAGAGCGGCACCAGCGCCTCGGCGAGGCTCTGGCCCAGAGGCGTGAGGCTATAGTCCACCCGCGGCGGCACCTCCTTGTAGTCGGTCCGCTTCACCAGGCCATCGGCCTCCAGCTCCTTCAGCTGCTGGATCAGCACCTTGTCGCTGACGTCGCGTATGGCGCGCCGGAGTTCGCCGTAACGGGTCGGTCCGTCCTGGGCGACGAAGTACAGGATCAGCGGCTTCCACTTGCCCGCGACGACCCGCAAGGTCGCATCGAGGCCGCACGTGAAGCCGGGCAGGTTCGGCGTGCAACGTTGGACGTCTGCTTGGGCTTGCGCTGGCGAGGAGATGAGGTCTGAACGATCTGACGACATTTTTCGGGTACTTACCAAAAGGTGCATACTTGTGTTTAGGTAGGTACGCCGCCAGCTCAGTGCAACCTCAATGAAGGGAGCACATCATGAGCAGACTACAAGGCAAGACGGCGGTGGTGACGGGCGGCGGGACTGGCATCGGGCTCGGAGCCGCCAAACGGTTCGTCGATGAAGGCGCGTTCGTCTACATCTTCGGGCGGCGGCAGGCGCAGCTCGACGCTGCGCTCGCGCAGCTGGGGTCCTCGGCGCGCGCCGTGAGGGGATCGGTCACCGATCTGTCCGACCTCGACCGACTCTATGCGACGGTGAAAGCCGAACGCGGCAATGTCGACGTCCTGTTCGCCAATGCCGGGACCGGGGCGTTTGCGCCGCTCGGCGAGATCACGGTCGAGCATTACGATCACATCTTCGACGTCAATGTGAAAGGATTGGTGTTCACCGTGCAGAAAGCCCTGCCGCTGATGCGGAGGGGATCGTCCATCATCCTGACCGGCTCGAGCACGGGCGTGATGGGAACGCCGCAATTCAGCATCTACAGCGCAACCAAGGCGGCAATCCGCAATCTGGCGCGGAGCTGGGCGCTGGACCTGCGCGGCACGGGCATCCGCGTCAACGTGCTGTCGCCGGGACCGACCAGGACCGAGCTGGCCCTGGAGGTGGTGGGCGAGGAAGCATTCGATGCACTCGGCAGCTCGACGCCCATCGGGCGCGTCGGTGACCCCAGCGAGACCGGGGCAGTGGCCGCATTCCTGGCGTCCTCCGACAGCAGCTACATGACCGGCGGTGAGGTCTTTGTCGATGGAGGCCTCGCGCAGGTCTGAGGCTCTTAAGCAAGAGGGCTTCGATCACAGGGATCGAAGCCCTCAATGCGGTGCGCAGATCGTTGAGCGCCTATTCAGATCCCCAATAGCTTCCTTGCGTTCGCCTTCAGCACCTTCGGCCGGATCTCGTCGCGGATCTGGATCTTGGCAAAGTCCGACAGCCAGCGGTCCGGCGTGATCACCGGCCAGTCCGAGCCGAACAGCATCTTGTCCTGGAGAATCGAGTTGATGTAGCGCACCAGGATCGGCGGGAAATACTTTGGCGACCAGCCCGACAGGTCGATGTAGACGTTCGGCTTGTGGGTCGCGACCGAGAGCGCCTCTTCCTGCCAGGGGAAGGATGGGTGGGCGAGAATGATCTTGAGGTCGGGGAAATCGGCCGCGACATCGTCCATGTACATCGGGTTGGAATATTTCAGCCGCATGCCCATGCCGCCGGGCATGCCGGAGCCGACGCCGGTCTGGCCGGTGTGGAACAGCGCGATCGCGCCGCCATTGTTGATCTCTTCGTAGAGCGGATAGGCCATGCGGTCGTTGGCGTAGAAGCCTTGCATGGTCGGATGGAATTTGAAGCCGCGTACGCCGTATTCCTCGATCAGCTTGCGCGCCTCGCGGGCCCCGAGCTTGCCCTTGTGCGGGTCGATCGAGACGAAGGGGATGAGCACGTCGAGATGCTCGGAGGCGATCTCCAGCATCTCCTCGTTCTTGTAGCGGCGGAAGCCGGTCTCGCGCTCGGCATCAACAGGGAAGATCACCGCGGCGATGTTCTTGGAGCGGTAATAGGCCGCGGTCTCCGGCACGGTCGGCGGATGCTTGTGCGGCGACTTGAAATACTCCGCCATCTGCGCCTGGAAATCGTCGTAGCCGTCGTCGGGATGGGTGCCGCAGGGCTCCTCGGCATGGGTGTGGATGTCGATGGCGACGACTTTGTCGATATCAGGCAGCTTCAGCTTCGGCATGGGTGTCCTCCCGACGGGTTGCCGAATTGATTATAGGATATAACGAATTTGGCAAGGCGCTGGTGGCGGCGAAAGCGCAGGTAGCGACAGTCTTTGCCGGGCCTGACCTCCAATGGGCCGGATCGGGCCGATCCGGCCGCTTCTACTGTGCATGGGGTTGTTTTCGCGATTTTGCTCGTTGGGAGCCTGGCAGTTAACATTGACATGACCTCCCGCCATGCCTTAAGAACCGCTCCGTCCCGGGCGGTCGGTCCGCCAGCGGGAAAAATCTCATTTTGCCACATTCGCGCGTGCCGAAACGGTAGTGCCGAACACGGCCTTTCGAACGTTCAGGATTCTGCCATGAAGGTCCGTAACTCGCTGAAATCGCTGCGCGGTCGCCATCGCGCCAACCGCCTGGTCCGCCGCAAGGGCCGGGTCTATGTGATCAACAAGGTGCAGCGCCGCTTCAAGGCGCGCCAAGGCTGATCTGAGCGGCTGATCACGCCCCGCCGGGAGCCTTCGCGCGCCCCGCAAGATCACGGTCTCACACGAGTTTGACGCCGCCTTTGCTTTGCAAGGGCGGCTTTGCGCGTTTAGACTTCCACCATGGCAGTGAGATTCCGTTTCGCGCGCACCCTGTGTCTGGCCCTCGTGCTGGGAACCGCCGGCCTTGCGCCGGCGGCCCTGGCCCAGCAGGTCGAGCCGCCCGGCAAGCAGAAGAAGCTGCCGGAGGCGCCGTCAAAGCTGCCGAAGGTCGACCGCAGCAAGAATCTCGATTTCCTGTTCGGCGCGCTAAAGGCGGCGCCCGACGAGGCCAGCGCCAAGCATGTCGAGGCGCGGATCTGGGCGATCTGGCTGCAGACCCCGAGCGACACCGCCGCGCTCCTGATGTCTCGCGCCAAGACCGCCGTCGATGCGAAGAAGATCGACGTCGCGATCAAGCTCCTGGATTCGATCATCAAGCTCAGGCCCGATTACATCGAGGCCTGGAACCGGCGTGCGACGCTCTATTACATGCAGAACGATTATGGCCGCTCGCTCGCGGACATTCAGCAAGTGCTGATCCGGGAGCCCCGCCATTTCGGCGCGCTCGCCGGCCTCGGCATGATCATGCAGGAGGTCGGGGACGAGAGGCGCGCGCTCGAGGCCTACCGCAAGGCGCTCGCCGTCAATCCGCACCTGGAAAAGATCCCCGACCAGGTCAAGGCGCTGACCGAAAAGGTCGAAGGCCGCGACATCTAGCTATAACTCGATCATTTCTTGAGCGATCGCGGCCGGCGCGGATTAACCACGATCCGAGCCGGGGCGTTGCAAGGACTATTGCGGGGCCTGTTGCAGGCCTACCTGCATGGCAGGAGCGAAAGCCATGAAGGATTTGATGGTCGCAGCGACGTTGCTGCTCGCGTCGGGGACGGTGAGCTTCGCCGACGGACTGTTCTGGGTGGTCGGCAACCGTGCCACCGGCAAATGCGCCATCGTGACCAGCAATCCAGTCATCATTGGCGACATCTGGTTCGGCGACGGTCCCTACAAGTCCAGGGCCGATGCCAAGCTTGCGCGCTCGACGATTCGCGTCTGTCCCCCGGTCACGCCCGAGGAAGAAAAGCAGGAGGAGGGGGCGAACTAGGCTGCGCTTAATGCAGCACGCTGCTGCCGCGCTCGACCAGGCCGCGGTCGGCGGCTGCGGCGTAGGCCTTTGCCAGCTCGGTCTCGAGATGCTCGTTGATCAGGAGCAGCGCCCGCACCGCACCGCGCAGGTCGCCGTTGCAGCTCGCGACGATTTCGTCGATTGCAGTATCGTTCGATCTGAAGCTCATCGAAATTCTCCGGTTCAAACCAGGACAATCCTGCCGGTCTTTCCCGCATCCCCCTGATGTTGCGGGGAGGATCGGCGCCCACCCGCGCCTAGATGGCGGAACCGACCATGGCGATTATATGGAAGCTGCGATGACGCCCGCATGAAGCTGGTCCGAAGCTTGCGTGCGGCTTTGAATAGCCCTGATTTCATTGAGTTTTCTCGATCGGCAATTATGCACATATCCACAGCCCCTGCATTTTCAGTGGAAGCGCGCACCGCCGGCGGCGAAACTGCCGGCCGAGCAGACCCGTAACTGCCCCGTGCCCAGGATCACCCGGATTCTCTCCATGATCGTGATGTCAGTCGTGACGGCGCTGGTCCTGCTGGCGCTGCTCACGCAGGCCGGAATCGTCGCCGTGCAGCGGGCCTTTCCGCCGCAGGGGCGCATGGTCGATGTCGAGGGCGCCGCGCTTCACGTCGTCGAGATCGGCCCGCGCGAGGCCGCCCCGCCGATCGTGATGCTGCACGGCGCGAGCTCCAACCTCGAAGCGATGCGGCGGCCGCTCGGCGATCTCCTCGCCCGGGATCATCGCGTGATTCTGATCGACCGCCCCGGCCATGGCTGGAGCACGCGCGCAAGCCGGCAGGATTCGACGCCGCAGATTCAGGCGCGCATGATCGACGAGGCGCTCGGCAAGCTCGGGATCGATCGCGCGGTCTTCGTGGTGCATTCCTGGAGCGGCGCCCTCGGCGCGCGGATCGCGCTCGATCACCCGCGCCGCGTGGCAGGTCTCGTGATGCTCGCGCCCGTCACGCATCCCTGGCGCGGCGGTGTCGGGCGCTACAACGAGATCATCGCAACGCCCGTGATCGGCCCGCTGCTCGCCTACACCATCACGCTGCCGCTCGGCTATTTCATCACCGAAGCCGGGGCCCGCAACGTGTTCCTGCCGCAGACCATGCCGGATGGTTTCGTGCAGGACTCCGCGACGCCGCTCTTGCTGCGCCCGCGCGAGTTCATCGCCAATGCCTATGATCTGGTGACGCTGAAGGAGTCGGTCGCCGCGCAAGTCGCGCGCTATGGCGCGATCACGGCGCCTGTTACGATCATCGCCGGCGAGCCCGACAAGACGGTGAGAACCAATATCCACGCGCGTCCGTTCGCCGCGGCGGTGTCGAATGCAAAGCTGATCGTGCTGCCCGATCTCGGCCACATGGTGCAGAACGCCGTGCCGGATCTCGTGAAGGCGGAGATCGAGACGATGATCGGAAACATCGCCCCGGCGCAGGCGGTCGCCGACTAAAGCGTTTTCGAGCGAAGTGGAAACCGGTTCGCGCGAAAAAACGTGTCAGAACAAGAAAGCCAGAGCTTCGATTCTGGTCCGATCAGAACCGAAGCTCTAGCGTCCGCCTCGTGCGCTTACTGCTTGATCTTCCCGTCCTTGTCGTATTGGGCAAGGAAGGCCCAGAGATTGTTGATCTCGGTCTCGTTCTTGATGCCGGCGAACGCCATCTTGGTGCCGGGGATCTTGGCCTTGGGATCCTTGATGTATTCCTTGAACGTGGCCTCGTCCCAGGTGATGCCGGAATTCTTGTTGGCGTCCGTGTAGCTATAGCCCTCAACCGCGCCCGACTTGCGGCCGTTGAGGCCGTTGAGCTCCGGGCCAACCTTGTTCTTGGCGCCTTCGCCGATCGCGTGGCAGGCCAGGCACTTGTTGAACGATGTCTTGCCGGCCGCGACATCCTGCGCCATCGCGGCGGGTGCGGTGGCAATGACGGTGAGGATTGTCACCGCGCCGAAAGTCAGTTTTGTCATAAGTGTGCTCTTCGTCTCTTCCCGGGTCAGATGGAGGGTCGTGGTTTTGGCAGGTCCGGTGCAAGTGGACAAGCCGCGAAACTCTGACAGGTTTCCTGCTAGCAGACTTGCCCCAGAGAGAACTTGCGCTGCAACAAAGCAATGCGACCTTCGGAGGACCTACCCAAAGTCCGCAAGACATGATTGATTTGCCGAGATAATTCCATCCGTCGGACGAAGGCTTCTTAAAATGGCCATCATGATGCCCGCAAGCGACCAGGCCGTGCTGGCGCGTCGCAGCGAAATCGTCGCCGCCTTGCGCGCAATCGTGCCGGGCGAGGGCGTGATCGACAGCCTCGCCGAGATGCGGGCCTATGAATCCGACGGGCTGACCGCCTATCGGCAGCCGCCGATGGTCGTGGTGCTGCCCGATACGACCGAGCAGGTCTCGCTCGTCCTGAAATATTGTGCCGCGCAAGGCATCAAGGTGGTTCCGCGCGGCTCCGGCACCTCGCTGTCCGGTGGCGCGCTGCCCCTCGAGGACGGCGTGCTGCTCGGCCTCGGCAAGTTCAAGCGCATCCGCGAGATCGATTTCGACAACCGCGTCGTCGTCACCGAGCCTGGCGTCACCAACCTCGCAATCAGCCAGGCGGTCGCCCATGCCGGCTTCTATTACGCGCCCGATCCGTCCTCGCAGATTGCCTGCTCGATCGGCGGCAACGTGGCGGAAAATTCCGGCGGCGTGCACTGCTTGAAATACGGCATGACCACCAACAACGTGCTCGGCTGCGAGATCGTGCTGATGAGCGGCGAGATCCTGCGCATCGGCGGCAAGGGCTGCGAGAATCCCGGCTATGACCTGATGGGCGTCATCACCGGTTCCGAGGGCCTGCTCGGCGTCATCACGGAGATCACGGTGCGCATCCTGCAGAAGCCCGAGACGGCGCGCGCGCTGATGGTCGGCTTCGCGCAGGTCGAGGCGGCCGGCGAATGCGTGGCGCGCATCATCGGCGCCGGCATCATCCCCGGCGGCATGGAGATGATGGACAAGCCCGCGATCCACGCCGCGGAGGCCTTCGTCCATGCCGGCTACCCGCTCGATGTCGAGGCACTGCTCATCATCGAGCTCGACGGGCCCAAGATCGAGGTCGACGAGCTGATCACGCGTGTCGAGACCATCGCGAGAGGCTGCGGCTCGGTGACGCTGCAGATCTCCAATTCCGAGGCCGAGCGCAACCTGTTCTGGGCCGGCCGCAAGGCCGCATTCCCCGCGGTGGGCCGCATCTCGCCTGATTATCTCTGCATGGACGGCACCATCCCGCGCGGCGCGCTGCCGAAGGCGCTGGCGCGCATCCGCGAGCTCTCGGAAAAGTACCAGCTCGGCTGCGCCAACGTGTTCCACGCCGGCGACGGCAATCTGCATCCCCTGATCCTCTACGATGCCAACAAGCCCGGCGAGATCGAGCGCGCCGAAGCCTTCGGCGCCGATATCCTGCGCGCCTGCGTCGAGTTCGGCGGCGTGCTCACCGGCGAGCACGGCGTCGGCATCGAGAAGCGCGACCTCATGCCCGACATGTTCAGCGAGATCGACCTCAACCAGCAGCAGCGCCTGAAATGCGCCTTCGACGCGCAGGGCCTGCTCAATCCCGGAAAAGTATTTCCGACCCTGCACCGCTGCGCCGAGCTCGGCCGCATGCACGTCCACGCGGGCAAGCTGGCGTTCCCGGATTTGCCGCGGTTCTAGGTCGCCTACTGCGCCAGCGCCAGGATGCCGCCGGCAAATGCGTGCCACGCCGCCGTTTCGCTGACCGGCCAGTTGAGCACCTTCACCGCCAGAAGCGCGAGCGTGCCCGTGATGTATACCGGATGCACGCGGCCCTCGGCGCGCCAGTCGCGCACCATGGCGACGACGAGCAGAAGGGAGGCGACCACAGCAGGCGCGATCGTCACGGGCACCGGCGGCGGGCCGGACGGTCCTGATGGTGCGAGGAAGGTCAGGAACCAGCGCGCGATCGCGGCGTCGAGGATCGAGACCGCCGCGAGCAGCATCAGGCGCTTGTGAACCTCGAGCCTGCGCGTGTTCATGATGGCGAGCGCGAACACCACGGCAAAGAATGTGATGCCGCTCAGCGGCACGATCGAGAAGGCGATGCCTGCATCGGCCTGTCCGAGCGCCGCGGCGTTCTTCATCGAGGTCACGGACGCGAAGAAGCCAGAAATGACCATCGCGGTCGCAAGCGAGACGCCGACGATGCCGAACGAGCGGTGATTGACCACACGGCCGGAGGCTGCGAGCCAGGTCTGGAGCACGAAATAAAGCGACCAGGTGAAGAACAAGAGTCCGTGAAAATGGATCACCGGGCTTGCGGACAATGTCCGGTGAGCGAGCGGCACCCAATAGGTCGGTGCGAAGCCGAGAAAGGCAGTGGCGGCGCAGGCGAGCGCCATGTGGAGATAAAAATATCGTGCAGGCGACGCATCACGCGCGCGTACACGACGGTCGTCAATCAGGGTCGTCATCAGGGGTGAGTCTGGAGAGGCGGGGTTTGGTTCAAGCTGCGGGATGCTGCGTGTGACTCGGCGCACATTGCAGAGCGCCCAAACTCTTGTCGGGACGACAGCGGAGAGACATCATCCGCCGGCGCTCAATTCTGCGCGATCGAGCTCCTCCTCGAGCCGATGAAACGCATCGTCGCCGATCACCTCGGTGGCGCGCAGGTCGAAGATCGCCTTGCGCGCGGCCTCGATAGCGCGGCGGCGCAGGGGATCGGCGGGCAGTTCGCCGTTGCTGATGCCGCCGTTGGGATCGGTCTCGGCCTGCATCAGGATGGCGCGATATTCGAGCCGCAGGATTTCCCCCTCCTCCGACGGATCGCTCTCGATCGCATCGAGCGCGGCGCGATAGGCCACGGCGCGGCCGCGGGCGACCTCGATGCCGACGGGATCGTCGTCCTTGAGGTTGAAAGCGAGGATCAGCGGCCGCAGCGTCAGGCCCTGGATCACCAGCGATCCCAGCACCACCGCAAACGCGATGAAGACGATGAAGTCACGATAGGGAAAGTTTTCCGGCAGGGCAAAGGCGGTGGCGAGCGTGACGAGGCCGCGCATGCCGCACCAGGAGATGATGAGCCCGCCCTTGGGCGAGGCCACCTGCTGCGGATCCTTGGGATGATAGAGCCCCTGCGCGATCAGCACCCGCAGGCTCGTGCGATAGAACGTCACCCAGAAAAGGCGTACCAGGATCACCGTAAGCAGGATCCAGGCGGCGGCCACGCAATATTCCCAGCGCACGTCCGCATCCAGCCGCGTCCAGATCGGCCGCATCTGCATGCCGATCAGCATGAAGGCGAGCACGTTGAGCACGAACACGGTCGTCTCCCACACCGCATAGGACGGCACCCGCAGCCGCGCCGGGATGCGCGCCGGTGCGGTGCGCGCGACCGTGATGGCGTAGACCACGATGGTGAGGATGCCGGAGAGACTGAGATGCTCGGCGGCGATCCAGACCATGAAGGTGGTGGCGAACTGCACGATGATGGCGCTCGGCGCCTCCGTCACCCGCTCCATGAACAGCGGAATGATGCGGCCTGCGGCCAGACCAGCGATGACGCTGCCGACCAGCGCCAGCGCCATGGTCGGGGCGACCTGGCTCCAGGTCAGATGCTCGGTGGCGACCGCGCCGACGGCGATGCGATAGATCAGCAGCGCGCTGGCATCGTTGAGCAGGCTTTCGCCCTCCAGCACCTTGACCATGCGGTGGGGCAGCTTGACCTGGCTCAGGATCGCAACCGCAGCGGCCGCATCCGGCGGCGCCACGATGGCGCCGAGCGCGACCGCGGCGGCCCAGGGCATGTCGGGCATCAGCCGGTGCGCGACATAGGCCACGGCGGCCGTGGTGAGGCCGACCGCAGCCACCACCAGGGTCGAGACCGGAACCCAGTTCTTGCGAAGGTCGCGCAGCGACGTGTCGAAGGCGGCATCGAGCAGGACCGGCGCGACAAAAAGGGCAAGGGCGAGGTCCGGCTCCAGCGTCCAGGACGGGCTCGACGGCACGAAGGCGATCAGCGCGCCGCCGATGGCGAGAAAGGTCGGGTAGGGCACCTTGATCCGCCGCGCCAGCGCCGATAAGCCAACCGCGCCGAGCAGCAACACAATGATCCATTCGAATGTCGACACGATGATCCCCGAAGCCGATTTCAGCGGCGCCACAAGCTAGCACCAATCCGGCCGTATGATGGATAGTGCGGCTTCAAGGCAAGAGCTTAACATCGACGACAAGGCTTCGACTGCAACGCATGCGTTTTCTCATTCAGCTGATCGGCGCCGGACTGCTCTATGCGCTATCGTTCGCCCCGGCCGATGCCGCGACCGGCGGCGAGCCGGTGGCTGTGACGCAGGTCGATGTCGCGCCCTGCCTCGCCGCGGCCGCAGCCGATGACATGGACAAGGCCGCCACTGCCTGCGCCGAAGTGATCGACAACGAGAAGACGACGAAGGCCGATCTGATCAAGGCTCTGATCGCGCGCGGTGCGCTCTATGCGCGGCACAATCAGGTGGACCATGCCATCGCCGACGACAGCCGTGCTCTTCTGCTCGATCCCGGCCTTGCCGACGTCTTCAATGCGCGCGGCGAACTCTGGCTGAAGAAGGGTGACAAGCCGAAGGCGGTGCAGGATTTCGGCGCAGCGCTCAGGATCGATCCGAACCACGAGAAGGCCAAAGCCAATCACAAGGCGATGGCGCGCGAGATCGAGCGGATCGGCGCGCAGATGGCGGTCGCCGGCAAGCCCAGCTTCAATTGCGGGCGAGCGCGTCGGGCGGTGGAACGGGCGATCTGCGGCAATCGCGAGCTCGCCGATCTCGATCGCGAGGTCTTTGCCTCCAATGCCCGTGCGATCCGGGAGGCGCGCAATGCGGCCGAGGCCAAAGCGCTCCAGCGCGAGCAGGTCGAGTTCATCGCGCGCCGCAATGCCGATTTCGGCCGGCCGGGATACGACCTGAAGAAGGCGATGCAGCAGCGCTTGCAGCGGCTGAACGGTGTGGATGGATATTGAGATTTTCGCCTCTCCCCGCAAGCGGCAGGGCAATCGCATTTGAATATTGCAGGGGTCGTCATGCCCGGGCTTGTCCCGGGCATCCACGTTCTTTGTGCCCTGTGAAAAGGCGTGGATGGCCGGGACGAGCCCGGCCATGACGCTGTGGAGACAGCCGGTGCCCATAGCCACATCTCATATGCGATAGTCCTGCCCAAGCAGGGCGAGGGAGAGCCGGCAGCGCTCCGTCCCTCCCAGGCCCGGTTTGAACCCATCGCTTGCCAGCTGCGACAACGGTGAGAACCCGACGTCACGGAGCCCTATGTCATGTGCGGCACTCACGCCTCCGCGCAAGCGCTTTCGCCTGCCAAAATCTCGCTTCGCGCCCTCTTTCTCGGCGCGGCCATGAGTTTCGTTCTCGCGGCTCCCGCCGCGGCGAGCACCGAGTGCGTGCTGGGAAGCAAGGCCGCCCCGGTTGAGTTGATCTCCGCGTGCAGCGCCATCATCGACCAGACCGCCAATTCGGCCGCCGAACGCAGCGCGGCCCTCGTCGTCCGCGCCGAAGCCAATGCGCAGACCCTTGGAGGCCAGTCACAGGCGCTGCGGGATCTCGACCGCGCCATCGCGCTCGACGGCAAGAACGCGAAGGCCTGGCGCGTGCGAGGCGATCTCCTGCGCGAGGCCGGCGGCGATCTCAATCGCGCCGCGGCGGATCTGACCAAGGCGATCGAGCTCGACCCGCAGGATGCCGAAGCTTACGAGCTGCGCGGCGTCGTCTACACCAATCAGCGCCGCCTCGACCGCGCACTCGCCGATTACGACCAGGCGATCAAGCTGAAGCCGGACGATGCGCAAGCCTGGTCCGACCGTGGTGTGGCCTATTATCTCGGCGGCGACAACGAGAAGGCGATCAGAAATTTCGACGAGGCGCTGCGGCTCGATCCCGACCGCGCGCGCACCTACACCAACCGCGGCGCGGCCTACAAGAAGCTCGGCCAGCTCGAAAAGGCGGTCGCCGACGACGGCGAGGCGATCAGGTTCGACCCGAAGGTGCCGGAATATTACGACAACCGCGGCCTGACCTATGCTGCGATGGGCGAGTACGACAAGGCGATTGCCGATTACGACCAGGCGATCCGGCGGGAACAGCGCGCCAACTTCCTGACCAACCGCGGCGACTCCTACCAGTTCAAAGGCGAGCTCGGGGCGGCGCTGAGCGACTACGAGGCTGCGCTGAAGCTCGATCCGAATTTCGCGAAGACCTACAACAACCGCGCGGTGCTCTACAAGAAGATGGGCGAGCGCAAGAGGGCGCTTGCCGATTATGAGACGGCGCTGAAGCTGGATCCCGGCAACGAGAATGCAGCGAACGGCCGCCGCAGCATGATTGCCGAGATCGCCAGGTTCGGCGCGGCGTCGCCGGGCCCAATGCATGCGCGCTCGGCCGACGATAGCGGTCCGTCCTTCAAGTGCGCCACCGCCAAGCGTGAGGTCGAGAAAGTGATCTGCGCCGATCCGCAGCTCGGCGTGCTCGACCGTCAGATCGCCGAGACCTATGAACGCGTGCTGAGGGCTTCCAAAGGACGTTCCGCTAGCGACCTGCGCAAGAACCAGCGCGAGTTCCTCACTACGCGCAATGCGAGCTTCCGCCGCCCCGGGTACGATCTGAAGAGGATCATGCAGGACCGCTTGCAGCGGCTGAACGCGATGGAGAGCTGAGAGGCTCTTCTTCGCCTCTCCCCGCCTGCGGGGAGAGGCCGGAATTTGCGCCAGCAAATTCCGGGTGAGGGGACTCTCTGCGAGTCCAATTTGCACGATGATTGCGGATGCAGCCCCTCACCCCAACCCTCTCCCCGTAAGAACGGGGAGAGGGAGCGCACCGCCCGTGCCGCAGCCGCGCGCCTCCGCCAAAAAACCTATCCTTTTCAGCTTGAACCGCGGCCCGTTCCCGGGAAAATGGCTCCAAACAAGGCCGGCAATTGATCCTGGTCATGGCGGGGCGCCTGTCCTGCCACGAGGTTCAAGCCAGGTGAATCAAGGGAACGGGAGCGCGGGAATGAATATCCAGGGCAAAAGCAGCTATCATGAAGTCCATGCGCGCTCGCTGGCCGATCCCGAGGGCTTCTGGGCCGAGGCGGCGAAGGAGATCGACTGGATCGAGCCTGCGACGAAGGTCTTCGATCCCTCGCAAGGAACCTACGGCCGCTGGTTTGCCGGCGGCGTCGTCAACACCTGCTACAACGCCCTCGACCGCCACGTCGAGCGCGGCCGCGCCGACCAGGTCGCGCTGATCCATGATTCGCCGCTGACGGGCTCGGTCACCAAGCTCACCTATGCCGAACTGCTGAACGAGGTCCAGGCGCTCGCCGCAATCATGCAGGATTTCGGTGTCGCCAAAGGCGATCGTGTCATCCTCTATATGCCGATGGTGCCGGAGGCGGTGGTCGCGATGCTCGCCTGCGCGCGGCTCGGTGCGGTGCACTCGGTGGTGTTCGGCGGCTTTGCCGCGAAGGAGCTTGCCACCCGCATCGACGATGCGCAGCCCAAGCTGATCCTGTCCGCCAGCTGCGGCATCGAGCCCGGCCGCATCGTGCAGTACAAGCCGCTGCTCGACGAGGCGATCAAGCTTGCCAGCAGCAAGCCGAAGGCCTGCATCGTGCTGCAGCGTCCGCAGCTCACCTGCGAGATGACGCCGAGCCGCGATTACGACTGGGCCAGCCTGCGCCGCAAGGCGCTGAACGACGGCAAGCGCGCGGCTTGCGTGCCTGTCGCCGCGACAGACCCGCTCTACATCCTCTATACCTCGGGCACAACAGGCGTGCCGAAGGGCGTCGTGCGCGACAATGGCGGGCATCTCGTCGCGGTGAAATGGTCGATGTTCAACCTCTACGGCGTCAAGCCGGGCGAGGTCTGGTGGTGCGGCTCCGACATCGGCTGGGTGGTCGGCCACAGCTACATCGTTTACGGCCCGCTGCTGCATGGCGCGACCACGATCATGTACGAGGGCAAGCCGGTCGGCACGCCCGACGCCGGCGCGTTCTGGCGCGTGATCTCCGAGCACAAGGCGGTGGCCTTCTTCACCGCGCCGACGGCCTTCCGCGCCATCCGCAAGGAAGACCCGGAAGGGAAATTCATCCGGCAGTACGACCTCTCGAAATTCCGTACCCTGTTCCTCGCCGGCGAGCGCGCCGATCCGCCGACCGTGGAATGGGCGGAGCAGCAGCTGAAGGTACCGGTGATCGACCATTGGTGGCAGACCGAGACCGGCTGGTGCATCGCCGGCAATCCGGTCGGCCTCGGCATGCTGCCGGTGAAGCACGGCTCGCCGACGGTGCCGATGCCGGGCTATCAGGTCGATGTCGTCGACGAAGCGGCAAAGCCGGTCGGCCCCAACACCATGGGCTCGATCGTCATCAGGCTGCCGATGCCGCCGGGCTGCCTGCCGACGCTGTGGAATCAGGACGCGCGCTTCAAGGAGGCTTACCTGAGCGAATTCCCCGGCTATTACAAAACCTCCGACGCCGGCTACAAGGACGAGGACGGCTATGTCTTCGTGATGGGCCGCACCGACGACATCATCAACGTCGCCGGGCATCGCCTCTCCACCGGCGGCATGGAGGAGATCCTGGCCTCGCATCCCGATGTCGCCGAATGCGCCGTGCTCGGCGTCAAGGACGCGATCAAGGGCGAGGTGCCCTGCGGCTTCCTGGTGCTGAAAGCGGGCGTGAAGCGCCCGCCGGCCGAGATCGAGAAGGAGATCATCGCGCTGGTGCGCGACAAGCTCGGCCCGGTCGCGGCGTTCAAGCTCGCCATCACCGTCGGCCGCCTGCCCAAGACGCGCTCCGGAAAGATCCTGCGCGGCACCATCAAGAAGATCGCCGACGGCGAATCCTGGACCATGCCGGCGACGATCGAGGATCCCAAGGCACTCGACGAGATCGGCGAGGCCCTGAAGGGACGGATGTGAGGCGAAGCCTCATCCCGGGGCGGGAAGGGCGTTGCTTCACCGCTCTCCACTGTCATCGCCCGCCCGTGCGGGGAACGACAGCGAGCGTGGAACGGCGTCCAGGGACTTACAATCTCCGCATTCCGCGCTAAACAGGGCCGGCCGATAGGGAACCTCGTATGCCACTTGCCGCCGCGCCACGCCTGCTGACCGCCTTAGCTCTCGCCGTCGCTCTCTCCGCCTGCTCGGCACGCTACCAGAATCCGGTGGCGGCGGGCGGCGATGATGACGACGCCGTCTGCCAGAGCCGCGGCTATGCGCAGGGCTCGCCGGATTACGTGGCTTGCCGCAAGGACCGCGACGTCCAGCGCAACGCGGCCACCGCGCGCGCCGACCGCCGCCAGCGCGATCTCGGCGAGTACATGCTGAACAACCCCGTGCGCCCGTGATGTGAGCTGCGGCACTATGCTGCCGCGCCACCCGCTTCGCATTCGCGGTTTCCGTGACACATCTGCAACGCCGGGGCCAAATCGCGTCGCGATAGTCCTGGTTTGATCGGCATCAAATCCTTCACCATTCTCTTTCTGCTCTGACGCTGATGTCGCGCAACGACGCGTCGACATGGTTGAAGGGGATTGAAAATGGATGGAACGATAAGAAACTTGGCGCGGGTCGCGACGCTCGGCGCGATGCTCGTGGGCACTTTTGCATCAGTGCAGGCGGCAGATCTGCCGGTCTACAAGAAGGCGCCGGTGCCGGTGGAGGCGTTCAATCCGTGGATGATCCGCCTGCGGGTGCTCGGCGTATTGCCGGATGCGGGCGGGAGCACCGTCAATGTCGCGGGCGTGCCTTCGCTGTCGTCGCCGAATTCAGGCCTGTCGATCAGCGACCAGGTCGTCCCCGAGCTCGACATCAGCTATTTCTTCACCAAGAACATCGCTGCCGAATTGATCCTGGGCGTGACCAGGCATTCGATCAGCGGCACCGGCTCGCTCGCGAATCTGCCGATCGGCAAGACCACGCTGCTGCCGCCGACGCTGACGCTGCAATATCACTTCGACCAGTTCGGCGCGTTCAAGCCGTATGTCGGCGCGGGCGTGAACTACACCGTGTTCTTCAACAATTCCGCGGCCAATGCGCCTTCCGCGATCGCCGGTCCGCCCGCGATCGTCGCCACCACCACCAACCTGCACGTCAGCAACGCCTGGGGCGGCGCCGTCCAGTTCGGCTTCGACTACATGATCGACCGGCACTGGGGTCTCAATGTCGACGTCAAGAAGCTCTGGCTGCGCCCGAACTACAGCGCCATCGTCTCCGGCCTGCCGGTCACCGGCACCGCGCATATCGATCCGTGGCTGGTCGGCGCGGGTGTGACCTACAAGTTCTGACCTGAAGCCCAGCTCGGGCGTACAAACAAAACGCGGCAGGTTTTCCTGCCGCGTTTGCGTTGATGGTGGATGAACGGGAGGAATTACTCCTCCTCGTCCTCGTGCTTCTTGCCGCCGAGCGTCTTCAGCTTGGCGAACACGGCGTCGACGTTGAGGTCGTCGCTCGACTTCTCCGCGGGCTCGTACTCGTCCTTGCGGGTGGTCTCGGATGCCGGCAGCAGGGTGGCGCCGCCATAGGCTGCGTCGATCGGCTTCTCCTTCGCCGCGCGCTGCACCTCGAAATCGAGCTCGATCTGCGAGCACAGGCCGAGCGTGACCGGGTCGATCGGGGTCAGCGCCGAGGTGTTCCAGTGGGTACGGTCGCGCACGCTCGCGATCGTGCTCTTGGTGGTGCCGACCAGGCGCATGATCTGGGCGTCCTTGAGCTCCGCATGGTTGCGCAGCAGCCAGAGGATGGCGCTCGGGCGCTCATGGCGGCGCGAGACCGGGGTATAACGCGGGCCCTTGCGCTTGGGCTGGGGCGGCAGCACCACCTTGCTCTCCTGGAGGCGGAGCCGGTAGTCCGGGTTCTTCTCGCCCTTCTCGATTTCCTCGCGGGTCAGCTGGCCATTGGAGAGGGGATCCATGCCCTTGATGCCCTGGGCGGCGTCGCCGTCGGCGATGGCGCGCACCTCGAGGGGATGCATCTTGGTGAAATCGGCGACCTGGTCGAAGGTCAGCGCGGTGTTGTCGAGCAGCCAAACGGCGGTCGCCTTGGGCATCAGAGGTGCGTTGCTCATGGCAAATCTCCTTTGTGCTTCGCCCACCCCTCTGGAGGCGAAACCGGTGGTCATCAGCGATGACAGGGAATTCGCGCTATATAAGCCCGGAGGGGGTAGCCATGCAATGGTTCTGCTATAGATAGTGCCTTGACACCGCCCGAAAGGGGGCCCAATTCCCTTTGAACCGCTGTAAGGTTCAAGCCGACAGTTTTAAGCCAAATTCCCATCCATCGACCGCCCCGGCAGAACGCGATCGGGTGATTCGGTCCCGAGATCGCTCAATGTCAGCCAAACCAGACCTCAAGATCGTGCTTTGTTCTCCCCGCGGCTTCTGTGCCGGGGTGGTCCGGGCGATCGACACCGTGGAACGGGCGCTCGATAAGTACGGCGCCCCCGTCTATGTTCGCCACGAGATTGTGCACAACAAGTACGTCGTCGATGGGTTGAAGAAGAAGGGCGCCATCTTCGTCGAGGAGCTCGCCGAAATCCCCGAGAATACCACCGCCCCGGTGGTGTTCTCGGCCCATGGCGTACCGAAATCGGTTCCGGCCGACGCCCAGTCCCGCAACCTGTTCTCGCTGGATGCGACTTGCCCGCTGGTGACCAAGGTGCATCGCGAGGCCGCGATCCATTTCAAGCGCGGCCGCGAGATATTCCTGATCGGCCATTCCCACCATCCCGAGGTAGTCGGTACGCTCGGCCAGCTGCCGCCCGGCGCAGTGACCCTGATCGAGACCGCCGAGGATGCCAAGACCATCACGCCGAAGGACCCCAACAACCTCGCCTTCGTGACGCAGACCACGCTGTCGATCGACGACACCGCGGAGATCGTCGCGCTGCTCAAGGAACGCTTCCCCAACATCAACGGGCCGCACAAGGAAGACATCTGCTACGCCACCACCAACCGCCAGCTCGCGGTGAAGAAGGTGGCGCCGGTGGTGGACGCGCTCATCGTGGTCGGTGCTCCCAACTCGTCGAACTCGCAGCGCCTGCGCGAGGTTGCCGAGCGCGAGGGCTGCAAGATCGCGGTGCTGGCGCAGCGCGCCGCGGACCTCGACTGGACCAGGTTCGGCAACATCAAGAGCCTTGGCATCACCGCTGGCGCGTCCGCGCCTGAGGTGATCGTCGAGGAGATCATGGACGCCTTCGCCGAGCGCTACACGCTGCACGTGGAGACGGTCTCGGCCGCGGAAGAGAACGAGTTCTTCCCGTTGCCGCGTCAGGTGCGCCCCGAAGCTGCCGCCGAGTAGACCTTGATGGCGGTCTACACCGACGTCGCCGCCGACGAGCTTGCGGATTTCCTGAAGCAATACGATCTCGGCGAATTGCTCTCCTACAAGGGCATCGCCGAGGGCGTCGAAAATTCCAACTTCCTGCTGCACACAAGCAAAGGCTCGTTCATCCTCACGCTGTACGAAAAGCGCGTGGCAAGGAACGATCTGCCGTTCTTTCTCGCGCTGATGACGCATCTGGCCGAGCACGGCGTCAATTGTCCGCTGCCTGTGAAGGCAAGAGACGGCGAGGCGCTGCGCGAGCTGGCAGGCCGGCCCGCAGCGATCATCACCTTCCTCGAAGGCGTCTGGCCGCGCAAGCCGAACGCGACCCATTGCGCCGGGGTCGGCGAGGGGCTGGCGAAGATGCATCTGGCAGGCGCGAATTTTGCGATCAAGCGCACCAATGCGCTCTCGGTTTCCGGCTGGCGGCCGCTGTTCGACGCAGCTTCAAGCCGCGCCGACGAGGTGCAGCCCGGTCTGCGCGAATTTCTTGCCGCCGAACTTGATTATCTCTCGAGCGGCGTCTGGCCGAGCAACCTGCCCGAAGGCGTGATCCACGCCGACCTTTTCAACGACAACGTCTTTTTCCTCGGCGACAAGCTCTCGGGGATCATCGACTTCACCTTCGCCTGCAACGACATGCTGGCCTATGACGTCGCGATCTGCCTCAACGCCTGGTGCTTCGAGCCGGATCATTCCTTCAACGTCACCAAGGCGCGTGCCTTCCTCAACGCCTATGGCCGGGTGCGCAAGCTGAGCGAAGCCGAAGAGGCCGCGCTGCCGCTGCTGGCGCGGGGCGCGGCGATCCGCTTCCTGCTGACGCGGCTGGTCGACTGGCTCAACGTGCCCGCAGGCGCGCTGGTCAAGCCGAAGGATCCGCTCGAGTATGTCCGCAAGCTGCGCTTCCATCAGAGCGTGACGAGCGTGCGCGATTATGGGCTGATGCCGTCGGGGCTGGTGGCGTGAGCGAGCTACCCAATGTCACGATCTATACCGACGGCGCCTGCTCCGGAAATCCCGGGCCGGGCGGCTGGGGCGCGATCCTGAAGTTCGGCGACAAGGAGAAAGAGCTGAACGGCGGCCAGCCGCACACCACCAACAACCAGATGGAATTGATGGCGGCGATTTCGGCGCTCGAAGCGCTGAAGCGGCCGTGCACGGTCGACCTCTACACCGACAGCCAGTATGTCCGGCAGGGCATCACCGGCTGGATCTTCGGCTGGAAGCGCAACGGCTGGCGCACCGCCGACAAGAAGCCGGTGAAGAATGTCGAGCTATGGCAGCGCCTCGACGCAGCGCTGAAGCAGCACGAGGTCCGCTGGCACTGGGTCAAGGGCCACGCCGGCCACCCCGAGAACGAGCGCGCCGACCAGCTGGCGCGCGACGGCATCGTCATGGCGCGGTTGCAGCAGCGGGTGAGGGAGTAGGGGGCGCCATCGTCGCCTCATTCACCACTGTCATCGCCCGGCTTGACCTGGCGATCCAGTACTCCGATACGTTTCTGATTCAACCGAGAAGCCTCGGCGTACTGGATGCCCCGCCTTCGCGGGGCATGACAGCGTCATGTGTGGCTAAGACCGGTGGCGCCTCACAGCTGCCCGAGCAGCGTATCGCCGCCGGAGACCTCGACCTTGCCGGGCATCGCCTCGAGGTTCAGCTTCTTGACCACGCCGTCCTCGATCAGCATCGAATAGCGCTTGGAGCGGATGCCGAGGCCGTTGGCGGAGGCGTCCAGCTCCATGCCGATCGCCTTGGTGAAGTCGGCATTGCCGTCGGCGAGGAAGACGGCCTCGTCGCGCTGGTCGGTGTCGCGCTTCCAGGCGTTCATGACGAAGGCGTCGTTGACGGAGACGATGGCGATGGTGTCGACACCCTTGTCCTTCATGGCATAGGCGTTGAGGAAGATGCTCGGCAGATGCATCTTGTGGCAGGTGCCGGTATAGGCGCCGGGGACCGCGAACAGCGCCACCTTCTTGCCCTTGAAGATGTCGTCGGTGGTCTTCACTTGCGGGCCTTCCGCCGTCATCACGCGGAATTTCGCCTCGGGCAGCTTGTCGCCAATCTGGATCGCCATCGTCAGTCTCCCTGAAAATCGGTCCCGCTTTTTAGACCGGGCGGCGGGCCTGCACAATATTGCCAGTGGCGGAAGCGGCGAGGATGGCGGCCGTTCACCGTGATGTCATCAGCCGGCAAAACCGCCGCCGTCGAGGAAGGCCTGCTCCTCCTCGGTGGTGTCGCGGCCGAGGAGACGGTTGCGGTGGGGAAAGCGGCCGAACCGCGCGATGATATCGGCGTGGTCGCGCGCGTATTTCAGGCTTTCGGTATTGTCGGTGTTTCGAAACAGCGCGACGCAATGCAACTGGTCGGCCAGGTGCTCGGAATGCATGAAGGGCAAATAGAGGAATTCCAGCAGGAGGGGATCGACCCTGCGATCGACGCCGCGCGCGATGGCGCGGCGGGCGACGTCGCGCGCCTGTGCGTCGCTGGCAAAGGCCTGCGGCGTGCCGCGAAACATGTTGCGGGGAAACTGGTCGAGCACGATGACGAGTGCCAGCACGCCGTCGTCGCTTGTCTCCCATGAGGCAAGCTCGCCGGCGGCTGCCTTCTGCCACAGCGAGAGAAAGCGGCGTCGTATCTCCGCATCGAAATCATCGCTGCGCTCGTACCAGCGTTGGCGCCCGGCCTCTCGCCAGAAGGCGAGAACGCCTGATGGCGTGATGTCGCGGGCGTCAGCCATGAATGGAGGCGCGCCTTACGCCGCCTCCGCCTTCTTCTCGTCGCGCAGCTGCCGACGCAGGATCTTGCCGACATTGGTCTTCGGCAGGTCATTGCGGAATTCGACGTGCTTGGGCACCTTGTAGCCGGTGAGCTGGTCGTGACAGAACTTGATCACGGCATCCGCCGTGAGGTTCGGATCCTTCTTCACCACGAAGGCCTTCACCGCTTCGCCCGACTTGGAATCGGGGATGCCGATCACGGCGCATTCGAGCACGCCTGGATGGCTCGCGATGACTTCCTCGACCTCGTTCGGATAGACGTTGAAGCCGGAGACCAGGATCATGTCCTTCTTGCGGTCGACGATCTTGATATAGCCCTTCTCGTCCATCACGCCGATGTCGCCGGTGCGGAAATAGCCGTCCGCGGTCATCACCTTGGCGGTCTCTTCCGGCCTGTTCCAGTAGCCCGACATCACCTGCGGGCCCTTGGCGCAGATCTCGCCCGCCTGGCCGAGCGGGACCTCGTTGCCCTCGTCGTCCCGGATCGAGATGTAAGTCGACGGCACGGGGATGCCGATCGAGCCGGCGAACTCGGTCGCAGTCGGCGGATTGCAGGTCAGGACAGGCGACGTCTCCGACAGGCCGTAGCCCTCGGCGATGCTGCAGCCCGTGATGTTCTTCCATTGCTCGGCAACGGGGCGCTGCACCGCCATGCCGCCGCCGTTCGAGATCTTCAGCTTGGAGAAGTCGAGCTTCTTGAAGTCGGGATGGTTCATCAAGGCGTTGTAGAGCGTGTTCACGGCCGGGAAGGTGTTGACCTGGTATTTCGCCAGCTCCTTGATAAAGCCGGGGATGTCGCGCGGGTTCGGGATCAGCAGGTTGCAGCCGCCGGCGCGCACAGCCAGCAGATAACAGGCCGTCAGCGCGAAGATGTGATAGAGCGGCAGCGCGCAGACGATCATGAGCTGCTCGACATGCGGCGGCGAAGCGAGCGCCGGCTGCAGCCAGGCATCGTTCTGCAAGACGTTGGCGACGATGTTGCGATGAAGCAACGTGGCGCCCTTGGAGACGCCGGTGGTGCCGCCGGTATATTGCAGGAAGGCGACGTCACCGGGCGACAGCTTCGGCTTGTTGAACGTCATGCCGCGGCCGGCGGACAGCGCGTCGTTGAAGGAGACCGAGCCCGGCAACGACCAAGCCGGTACCATCTTTTTGACCCGGCGGACGACGAGGTTGACGATCACGCCCTTGAAGCCGAGCAGGTCGCCCATGCTGGCGACGATGACGTGCTTCACCTGCGTCTTCGCGATCACCTGCTCGACGGTGTGGGCGAAGTTCTCCAGCACGATGATCGCTTCGGCGCCCGAATCCTTCAGCTGGTGCTCGAGCTCGCGCGGCGTATAGAGCGGGTTGACGTTGACCACCGCGAAACCGGCGCGCAGCACGGCGGCCGTCGCGACCGGGTATTGCAGCACGTTCGGCATCATGATGGCGATCCGCGCGCCGCGCTGCAGCCCGCGGCCCTGCAAGTAAGCGGCAAGCGCGACCGACATCTGGTCGAGGTCGCGATAGCTGATCGACTTGTCCATGCAGATGAATGCCTTGCGGTCGGCGAACTTGGTGAAGCTCTCCTCCAGCAGGTCGACCAGCGATGCGTATTGCGTCGGCTCGATATCGGCAGGCACGCCGGGCGGATATTGCTTGAGCCAGATGCGCTCCATGGAAGACTCCCCTCATTGACCAGGGCCCGTTGTTCTCGGGCTTGCCTCGTTGTCGCCAGTATCCAGCTTGCCGGAACGGGTGGCAAGCCGTCGTGGCTTAGGGCAAAGGTCGGGCCGTCGCTACTGGAATCGTCGCAAAACGGTGCTGCCGCAGGTGCGAAGCGGGGCTGCGGTTTAGTGCCGAGCGGCGTTAACTGTTGTTGGCCGGCTTGGCCGCGGCGGGAGGCTTCGTCGCGGCGGGGGTCGTCGCTGCCTTGGGCTTGGCGGGCTTCGCCGCCTGATCGCCGCCGGCCGAAGGCTTCTCGGCGGGCTTCGCCACGGCATCCGGCTTGGTCGCGGCATGCTTGGCGCCAGCCGGCTTGGTTGCGGCCGGTTGGGGCGTGGCCGGCTTGGCCGCCTTGCCGTCAGTCGGCTTGGCATCCGGCTTGGCCGCCGCGGTCTTGGTGTCCTTGGGCTTATCGGCCGGCTTGTCGGCGGCGTCTGGCTTCTTGGCGACGCGCGGCTTCTTGGCGCGCGGCCTGGACGCGGCCTGCTGGTCGGCATCGGCTGCCACAGCGGCAATCAGGGCGGTGCCGGTGCGGGTCGGGCCGGTATAGACCGGCACGGGCTCGGTCGGCGCCGCAGCCGAGGCCATCAGCTCGGAAGCTTTCATCAGCGGCGGCTGCAGGCCCGCGGTGAAGAAGGTGAACTGGGCCGCGCCGCCGGTGGCGGAGCCCGATCCGGTCGCGCCGCCACTGGCCGCAATCAGCGCATCGTCGTCGTCGCTGGCCGGCCGCTTGCGGTTGGGTCCGCACATCTCGTCGCGCAGGTTCGGCGGCGTGGCATCGACCGGCACGAGATTGTCGACCGTGCCGAGCGAGGGGCGCAGCCAGGTGAGGTTGTCCGGAGCGAAGCCACGCTCCAGCAGCTGCGCCGCCTTCACCGCGCGTGCCGTGCCGGAGTTTGCACCGAGCACCACCGCGATCAGCCGGCGGCCGTTGCGCGTGGCCGAGGCGACGAGGTTGTAGCCGGAGGCGCAGATGAAGCCGGTCTTGAACCCGTCGGCGCCGGGATAGCGGCCGATCAGCTTGTTGAAATTGCCGGTGACGCGCTTGCCGAAGCGGATCGCCGGGATATGCATGTAGTACTCGTATTCCGGCAGGTCGCGCAGGAAAGACCGCGCCAAGATGCCGAGGTCGCGCGCAGAGGTGATCTGGCCTTCGGCGGGCAGGCCGTTTGGATTGACATAGCTCGTCTGCGCCATGCCGAGCTTCCTCGCGGTGTCGTTCATCACCGCGGAGAAGCCGTCGACCGAGCCGCTGACGCCTTCGGCGAGCACCACGGCCATGTCGTTCGCCGACTTGACCATCATCATCTTCAGCGCGTTGTCGACGGTGACTTGGGTTCCCGGGCGGAACCCCATCTTCGATGGCGATTGCGAGGCCGCGGTCGGCGACACCGTGAGCAGCGTGTCGAGCGTCAGCCTGCCGTCCTTGACCGCCTTCAGCGTCACATAGGCGGTCATGATCTTGGTGACGGAGGCCGGGTACCAGGGAAGGGTCGCGTTTTCGGCCTGCAGCACCTTGCCGCTGTCGGCCTCGATCAGCAGGAGCGCTTCGGCGCTCGCCGTGCGCGGCGCGAGCGTCGCGGCACAGGCGAGCGTCGCAGCGAACAGGTTGAACAGGGATTTGCGAAGCAGCGGGCGAAGGGCGTGCACTATCCGATTCCGGTCCTTGGAGATCCGCCTGATACGGCCGGTTCTCGTGATCTGATTGTCGGTTCTGAAATCCAGCGCCGCCGCTTGCGGCGTCGCAAACCTATACCGGCTGGTGCGTCGAGAATAGGGGGATCGGCGCGGTATTCCGCAACGAAGTAGGCCGAATTTCGACGGTCCTCTCGGGACTTGCTAGGGGGATTTGGCAGCTGTCGCGGCAGCCTCGGCGGCCGTCACGCTGGCCCGTGCGTTCTCCTGCACCATGAACTGGGCCTTGGCCATCTCGGCAAAATGGCCGCCTTTGGCCACGAGTTCATCGAAAGTTCCGGTTTCGATCACCCGTCCATTCTCGAACACCAGGATCCGCGTGGCGTTTCGGATGGTGGAGAGGCGATGGGCGATCACGAAGGTGGTGCGGCCCCTCATCACTTCGTCGAGAGCGGCGTTCACCTTGACCTCGGTGACTGCGTCGAGCGCGGAGGTCGCCTCGTCCAGGATCAGGATCGGCGGGTCCTTGAGCAGGGCGCGGGCGATCGAGAGCCGCTGCCGTTCGCCGCCGGAGAGCATGCGGCCGCGCTCGCCGGCATTGGTCTCGAAGCCGCCGCTGCGCTCGATGAATTCGAGCGCCTGCGCGCGCTCCGCCGCCTTGCGCATCTCGGCCTCAGTCGCATCCGGCTTGCCGACGCGCAAGTTCTCCGCGATCGAGCGGTTGAACAGCAGCGCTTCCTGGAACACGACACCGATGTTCCGCCGCAGCGAGGTCAACGTGACGCCGCGCACGTCCATGCCGTCGATCTTGATGACGCCGGATTGCGGATCGAAGGCCCGGTGCAGGAGCGCAATCGCGGTGGACTTGCCGGCTCCGGTCGGGCCGACCAGCGCAATGGTCTGGCCCGGCAGCGCGGTGAAGGTGAGGTCCTCGATCGCCGGCCGCTTGCCGTCATAGGAGAACGTGACGTCGTGGAACTCGACGAGGCCCGACAGCCTGCCGGCATCGATTGCGTCGGGCCGGTCGTGCACCGCGGGCACGGCGTCGAGCACATTGAAGAACTCGCGCAGCCGCGGAGCTTCCATGAACACGTTGTTGATGAAGCTGACCACCTGCTCGAGCTTCTGGATCAGCAGCGTCGCGAAGCTCACGAACATCACGATCTCGCCGACCGAGGTCAGGCCCTGGTCGTGCAACGCGATGCCGAGGGTGAAGATCGCGAGCACCGTGATGGTGGTGGAGGCGCGCGTGATCACCGTGACCAGCGCCCACCACGACAACACCGGCATCTGCGCGGCCAGCAGCTCGTCGGCGACCGAGCGCAGCCCCTTGACCTCGGATTCGACGCGCACGAAGCTCTGCACCAGCGCGACGTTGCCGAGCGCATCAGACGCGCGCGCGGAGAGCTCGCTGTAGTGCTCCTCGACCGCCATCTGCATGCCGAAGGTCCTGCGCACCACGAAGGTGGTCAGCGCCGTGAAAACGATGCAGAGCACGAACAGGAGGATCGCCAGCCGCCAGTTCAGGTAGAGCGACAACGGCAGCAGCACCAGGACCGAAAGGATCGCGGCAAAATGCTCGCGGAAAAAGCCGAGCCACAGCCGCCACAGCGCGTCCGTGCCGTTGAGCATGACCTTCATCAGCCGGCCGGAATGGGTGCCGGAGTGGAAGGTCAAGGGCAGCTGCAGGATGTGCTCGAAATAGTCGGTCAGCACCGCCTGGCGCTGACGATGCGAGAGCCGGTCGGCCTGCAAGGCCACCAGCGCGCTGCAGACGATGGTGAACAGTCCGAACGCGACCCAGGCGACCAGGAACGGCCAGGCCGAGCTCGAGCCGGCCACGGTCTTGCCCGAGAGCACGTCGACGATCCGGCCGAACAGCACGGGCTCGGCGAACTGGGATCCCGCCAGCAGGAGGTTGGCGACCGCGAGCAGCCAGCCCAGCCGCGCCTCCTTGCCGAGCAACTCGAGAACGCGGGTGTAGAGTCGGAGAATGGACATGCGGGCGGGGGACTCGGTGACGACGGAGCTCACATTCTAAGCAGGGACCGCCGCGAGATACAGCGCAAGCTTTCAGTTTTGCTCAGTTGATCAGCCGCTCTGCCAGCGGCGGCAGGAACTGGCCGTCGAAGACGTCGCGAGCCGTCGGCCGTTTGCGGAATTTGAAGTCCCGCGCGATCTGATCGATCGAACGTTCCAGGCGCGCCGGCTCGACGCCGCCGAGGCCGTTGCGCTTGACCTCGTCGGTCAGGATATTGTCGGCAAGGACCGCGTGCAGGCGCTTCAGCTCCAAATTGCGGTCGCCGTCGTCGATGCGGCTCGCGGCCTCCTCCGCCGCACGCGCCGGCTCCCTGGCCGTCGCGGTGATGCCCGCAATCAAGGCGCGGACGAAGCCTTTCACGGCATCCGGCTTCGCTGCGGCGAAGGCGGTGTTGGCGACCACGGCAAAGCCGTAGGCCTCACAGCCGTAGTCCGCATAGCGCAGCACGACGAGATCGGCTTCGGGTACGCCGCGATCGCGCAGGTTCACCGCCGAGAGATAGCTGAACCCGGCGACGGCATCGACCTGTCCTGCGGACAGGATCGGCTCGCGCACCGCGGCACTGATCTTGTGGAATTTGACGTGCGATGCCTTGATGCCGTTCTGCTGCGCCAGCGCCGGCCACAGCCGCATCGACAGATCGCCGTCGGCAACGCCGACGGTCTTGCCGTCGAGGTCGGGCAGGAGACGGATGCCGCGGCTTTTGCGCGCGACGATCGCGTAAGGCGCGCGGTCGAACAGCACGAACACGGCCTTGACCGGCGCCGCGTCGTCCTTGTCACGAAAGCGTATCAGCTCGTTGATGTCGACGAGCGCGAGCTCGCTGTCGCCTTTGGCGAGCCGTGCGAGCGCCTCCGGCGATCCGCTCGCGCTGTTGAAGGACACGTTGAGATGCTCGGCGCCGAACCTGCCGTCCTTCGCCGCAAGGAAGAATGGCGCCATGCTCGCATCGATAGGACGGTCGAAGGTGAAACGGATGGCGGTCGAGGGAGTGCCGCTCTCGGCCGCAATTGCTTCGCGCACGGTCGATGCGGCGAACGAGATTGCAAGGGCCAGCAGGCACTGAAGGGCGATCGTCTTGAATCCGGACATCGGTCGCGCCGGCCCCGCATTGTTATGGTTTCGTGACGCTTGGCAAGCGCCGGCCCGCGACGAACGTGCGCGCGCGAACATGAACGGCGGATGAGCGGGCTTGCGGCATCGTTACGCAACCCCGTTCAGCTTGTGTTGGGATTGGGGAACCTACTTAGGTGGTGAGTGTTTGACAGACATCAGCCTGTCGTCAGGCACAAATCGAGGTCCCAAGGAGGGTCCAGATCATGTTTGACAGCCTTTCGAAGTTCGTCGGCCGCAAGGCCGTTCTGGCCACGGCCGCCGTGGTGGCCCTGACTGCCGCTGCACCCACCGCCTCTTACGCTGGCGGTCGTCATTGGCATGGCGGTGGCGGCGGCGCCGCTGCTGCCGCGATGTTCGGCCTCGCCGCGACCGGCCT
The DNA here is from genome assembly GCF_020194215.1 of Bradyrhizobium sp. BRP20. Lineage (NCBI taxonomy): Bacteria > Pseudomonadati > Pseudomonadota > Alphaproteobacteria > Hyphomicrobiales > Nitrobacteraceae > Bradyrhizobium > Bradyrhizobium sp. BRP20. The sequence continues at coordinate 485,606 of NZ_JADYVY010000001.1, forward strand.
CGCGATCGCAGCCAGCCGCAATGCCTACGCCTATGATCCGGGTCCGGGTTACTATTACGAGGGCGGCCCGGTCTATTACAGCGGCCCCGGCTATGGTCCCTATTACTACGACTCGGGCCGCCGCTACACCTATGGCGGCTACAAGAACCCCTGCGCCCACGGCTATTCCGGCTACAGCTGCTATTGACGGATCGGCCATTCTGATCGACGAACAGGCCGTCGCGCTTGCCGCGGCGGCCTGTTTTTTGCTTACATTGCCGCGTGTTAACACGCCGGCCATTTGTTTCGAGTAGTTTTGCGTACCATGAGTGATTCGCTTGAGCGGCTATATCTGGCTGTGCTCGCGGCCAGAGACCTTGATCCGGCAACATCGCGCACGGCCCGGCTGTTTCAGCGTGGGCCCTCAAAAATGGCAAAGAAGCTCGCCGAAGAGGCCATCGAAGTCGTCATCGATGCGGTCAATGGCGATAGCGAGGCCGTGATCCGGGAAAGCGCCGACCTGCTCTACAATCTCACCGTGCTGTGGGCTTCGGCCGGAGTGCGCCCCGAGGACGTCTGGCGGGAAATGACGCGGCGGGAGGACATGCTCGGAATTGCCGAGAAACTGCCGAAGTCGCCGCCGAAATTGCCCAAAGTCGCGTCACCGCGCATGGCCTCGCGGCGGCCTATTGTCGCGCTCGACGGCCGTGCCGCGCGCAAGCGCCACTAGAAACGTCACAAATCGCTCAAAAACTGGCGATGGACAAATCCGTCCCATGGTGCTTCATCGCGGCGCCATGCTGAAACGAATGTACGACTGGTGCATCGACGCCGCCCACAAGCCCTATGCGCTCTGGATCATGGGCATCGTGTCCTTCGCCGAAAGCTCCTTCTTTCCGGTCCCGCCGGATGTGATGCTGATTCCGATGTCCCTGGCGCGGCCGCAGCGCGCCTGGTTCTATGCCGCGATCTGCACCGTGACCTCGGTGCTCGGCGGCGTCGTCGGCTACGCCATCGGCGCGCTGCTGTTCGACTCGGTCGGCCAGTGGCTGATCCAGGTCTACGGCCTCGCCGACAAGGTTGACGCCTTCCGCGCCTCCTATGCGGAATGGGGTGCGGTCATCATCCTGCTCAAAGGACTGACGCCGATCCCCTACAAGCTCGTCACCATCACCTCGGGCTTTGCCGGCTACAACATCCTCCTGTTCGTCCTGTGCTCGATCGTCGCGCGCGGCGGACGCTTCTTCGTCGTCGCGATCCTGCTCAACCGCTACGGTGACTGGATCCGGGTCAGGATCGAGCGGCATCTCGGATTGTGGGTCGCGCTCGGCGCGATCGTGCTGGTGCTCGGCTTCGTTATCGCCATCAAGCTGATCTAGAGCCGCGGCGCTTTGCCGCCGCGCCGGCTTCGGCTACGGTTGTCGTCATGATGGTTCGATCCGGCAATCCGGCGGCACGGCATGGGACGCTGATGTCGACAGCGCTGCTGCTGCTGCTGCTCGCTGCCGGAGGGACGGCCCGGCCGCAATCCGCCCCGCCGGCGCTCGGCCTTCAGCAGCAGGGAGCGCAGGCCGGCCCGTCGCCATCGACGCCCGCTCCCTCGGCGCCTCCGGCGCGCGAGGAGAATCCCGGGCTGATCAACGAAATGGGCAAGCTGTTCGACAAGCTGCCTTCGATCCTGCCGCCGATCAAAAGCCCCAGTGAAACCATGGACGACCTGTCGCGGCTGGCCAAGCCTTCGACCATGGTGTCGGGGCGCGTGATCTGCCCGGTCTCTGCGAACGGCGCGCCCGACTGCAAGCAGGCGGCCGACCAGCTCTGCCAGGGCAAGGGCTACAAGGAAGGCAAGAGCCTGAACGCCGACTCCGCGGAAAAATGCTCGGCCAAGGTCCTGATCCCGGGCCGGCAACGTAAACCGGACGACTGCCGCACCGACACTTTCGTGACCAGCGCGCTGTGCCAGAACTGAAGGCCGGCGCGCGAGAACCAAGGAGCGCCCATGAGCCGCACGGAGCAGGACTTCCTCGGACAGCGTGAGATCGCCGACGACATCTATTACGGCGTCCAGACCATCCGGGGTAAGGAGAACTTCCACATCACCGGCATTCCGATGAACCAGGAGCCTTACTTCGTGAAGGCGCTCGGTTACGTCAAGAAGGCCGCCGCGATGGCCAATCGCGACCTCGGCGCGATCGACGCCAAGGTCGCGGACGCCATCATCCTCGGCTGCGACCGCGTCATCGCGGGCGACATGATGGATCAGTTCGTCACCGATTTCATCCAGGGCGGTGCCGGCACGTCGACCAACATGAACGCCAACGAGGTGATCGCGAACCTCGCGCTGGAATCGCTCGGCTTTGCCAAGGGCGACTACCAGCACGTCAGTCCGAACGATCACGTCAATTACGGCCAGTCCACCAACGACACCTATCCGACCGCCTTTCGGCTGGCCCTGATCCTGCGGCTCGAGAGCTACATGACGGCGTTGCGTCAGCTCCAGGAAGCTTTCTTCGCCAAGGGACGCGAGTTCGAGCGGGTGCTGAAGATGGGCCGCACGCATCTGCAGGACGCGGTGCCGATGTCGCTCGGCGCGGAATTCCGGGGCTGGGGCACCACGATCGGCGAGGAGGTCGACCGCATCTCGGAAGCGCGCGCGCTGCTGCGCGAGATCAATCTCGGCGCCACCGCGATTGGCACCTCCGTCACGGCGGCGGTCGGTTATCCCAAGCTCGCCGTCCGGCACCTCAGCGCGCTCACAGGCGTCGATTTCATCCTCGCTGGCGATCTCGTCGAGGCGACCTCCGACACCGGCGCCTATGTGCAGCTCTCCGGCGTTCTCAAGCGCACGGCCAGCAAGCTGACGAAAATCTGCAACGACATCCGCCTGCTCGCTTCCGGTCCGCGCGCGGGCTTGAACGAGATCAACCTGCCGCAGCTTCAGCCGGGCTCCTCGATCATGCCCGGCAAGGTCAATCCGGTCATTCCCGAAGTCGTCAACCAGACCAGCTTCCTCGTCATCGGCCTCGATACCACGGTGACGCTGGCGGCAAGCGCCGGCCAGCTCCAGCTCAACGTGATGGAGCCGGTGATCTCGTTCGCGCTGTTCTTCTCGATCCGCACCATGGAGCGCGCGGTCAACAGCCTGCGCGAGAATTGCGTCGTCGGCATCACCGCCAACGAGGAGCACACCCGCAACATGGTGCTGAACTCGCTCGGCATCGTCACGGTGCTGAAGCCGCTGCTCGGCTACAAGCAATGCGCCGAGATCGCGCGCGAAGGCTACAAGACCGGCAAGTCGCTGCACCAGATCGTCGTGACCGAACGCAAGCTGCTGACTCAGGAGAAGTGGGACGAGATGTTCTCGTTCGAGCGGCTGATCAACCCGGATTTGATCGGGTAGGCGGTCGCTGTCATTCCGGGGCGCGCGAAGCGCGAGCCCGGAATCCATTTCGCCACGCGTGCTGACGCCCGATGGATTCTCTGATGCGCAATCGCGCATCATAGCTGGACGCTCCGCCTCGTCCCGGAATGACGGGTGAGGAATTCCGCTGCTTGGAATTGCGGCAATGGCCTCCGCTGCGGCGCCAAAACGCAATACTTGACAGTGGAAAGATTGCCTTGTTGGTATGGCTCCCAACTTCAATTTGACCGGCTGAGAGGATCGTACCGCAATGTCCATGCCTGCCTTGTTCAAGGGGCGCCTGTCGATCCCCGTGATCGGCTCGCCGCTCTTCATCATCTCGGTGCCCGATCTCGTGATCGCGCAGTGCAAGGCGGGTGTGGTCGGCTCGTTTCCGGCGCTGAATGCGCGGCCGCCGGAGCTGCTGGACGAATGGCTGGCGCGGATCACCGAAGAGCTCGCGGCCTATGACCGCGCTCATCCCGACAGGCCGTCGGCGCCGTTCGCGGTCAACCAGATCGTGCACAAGTCGAACAACCGGCTCGACCACGACATGCAGCTCTGCGCCAAGTATAAGGTGCCGATGATCATCTCCTCGCTCGGCGCCCGCGAGGAGCTGAACCAGGCCGTGCACGGCTGGGGCGGCATCGTCTTCCACGACGTGATCAACCAGAAATTCGCGCACAAGGCGATCGAGAAGGGCGCCGACGGCCTGATCCTGGTCGCGGCCGGCGCCGGTGGCCATGCCGGCACCATCTCGCCGCTGGCCTTCGTGGCCGAGACACGAAAATGGTTCGACGGTCCGATCGCGCTGTCGGGTGCGATCGGCAACGGCAACGCAATCCGCGCAGCGCGCATCCTCGGGGCCGACTTCGCCTATATCGGTTCGGCCTTCATCGCGACCAAGGAGGCCAATGCGGTCGAGAAGTACAAGGAGATGATCGCGGGCTCGAGCGCCGACGACATCGTCTATTCCAATCTCTTCACCGGCGTGCACGGCAATTATCTGAAGCCCTCGATCCTGGCGGCGGGCATGGACCCCGAAAATCTGCCGACGTCCGATCCCTCCAAGATGAACTTCGGCACCGACGCCTCCGGCGAGCGCGCCAAGCCGAAGGCCTGGAAGGAGATCTGGGGAAGCGGCCAGGGCATCGGCAGCATCGACAAGGTCGTGCCGGCGGCCGAGCTGATCGCGCGCTTCAAGAAGGAATACGACGAAGCGATCGATCCGCCGTTGTGATCGCACCCAGATCGAGTGCTGCATGCCCCCCATTTACCGCGTCGACGGCAACGACGTCGTCACCAGCCCCGATGCAGCCGGCCCCTGGGACCGGCGCATGCAGCACGGCTCGGCACCGGCATCGCTGGTGACATGGGCGGCTGAGCGCATCCCTGCGGCGGTGCCGATGGATGTCGCGCGCGTGACCATCGATCTGATGCGCCCGGTACCGGTGGCGCCGCTCACGATCGCCACCGAAATCTTGCGCGAGGGCCGCAAGATCCAGCTCTGCGGGATCAAGCTGGTCGCCGACGGCGTGCAGGTGGTCGGCGCCACCGTGCTCAAGATCAGGCGCCAGGCGCTGACGCTGCCCGACGAGGTCGAGGAACTTCCGGTCACGTTGCCGTCGCCGGAGGATTCATTGGTCGAGGACGGTCATGCCGCCACCAGCCCGTTCGTGCGATCGGTCTCGATGCGCGCCGCGCGCGGCCGCTTCGGCCAGGCCGGCGCCGGCGCGATCTGGTTTCGTGTCGACCATCCGCTGATCGAAGGCGAGGCCGTCTCGCAGGCGATGCGCGCCGTGGTCGCCGCCGACTTCTCCAACGGCACCGCCTCGACGCTCGATTTCCGCGCCTGGACCTACATCAACGCCGACCTCACCGTGAGCTTTGCGCGCCAGCCGGTCGGCGAGTGGATTTTGCTCGACGGCGATTCCTGGATCGGCCCCGACGGCGCGGGCCTTGCGATGTCACGCCTCGCCGACCGCCAGGGCTATTTCGGCCGCGCGGTGCAGAGCCTCGTGATCGAGAAGCGGTGAGAGGCGCTATGTGCGATCAGCCGGGCGATGACACCGATCGTGTGAGAGCTATCTCGCGCATCGCGGGATTGAACGGCAGACTTCCGCCGCCGCGGAAGGGATGCAAGGTCGTGTTCGACCAGGGCATCCTGCCAGTTCACACACCGTAGAAGATCTTGATCCCCCACAGCACCACGATGATGGCCGTGATCAACGTGATCGCGGCGACTGCACTTTCCACGGAAGCGACTCTCATTTCACTCTCCGCTTCCCAGCCCCGTCAGCGGTCTAGTTGATTCCCTGATTCGCCGGCAATTGCGCGGGCATCGCCGTCGCAGACTCCGTTGCGGGCTGTGGTGCCGAAACAACAACGACACCGTAGAATTCCGGAGTATTTACCCCACCATCCGGTCCCGCCCGCTCCAGAAGCCCGCACGCAGCACCTTCTTGTCGACCTTGCCGACCCCGGTCATCGGCAATTGCTTGACGAATTGGATCTGCTTGGGCGCGTGCGCCGAGCCTTTTCGCGTCTTCACCAGGTTGATCAGCTCGTCCGGATCGGGCTTCGTCCCTTCACGCGGGACGACGATGGCGGTGACGGCTTCGCCCCATTTCTCGTCGGGAATGCCGACGACCGCGACCATCGCCACGTCCGCGTGCTGCGACAGGACGTCCTCGACCTCGCGGGGGAAGATGTTGAAGCCGCCTGAGACGATCATGTCCTTCTTGCGGTCGAGGATGAACATGTAGCCGCGCTCGTCCTGACGTGCGATGTCGCCGGTGTGGACCCAGCCGTTCTTCAGCGTGTCGGCGGTGATATCGGGCCGCTTCCAGTACTCCGCCATCACATGCGGCGCGCGCACGCAGATCTCGCCGGCCTCGCCCGTCTTCACCTCTTGGTCGTTGTCGTCGAGGATCTTGACCTCGCAGGCCGCGATCGGGAAGCCGCAGGACAGGAACAGCTCCGGCCGCTGGGGATCGTGGTCGGCCTTGCGCAGCACCGAGACGGGATAGCATTCGGTCTGCCCGTAGAGCTGCGAGAACACAGGGCCGATGCGTTCGATGCCCTCCAGCAGTCGGCTCGGCGACATCGCGGAGGCGCCATAGAGCACGAGCTCGAGCGAGGAGAGGTCGGTCTTGCCGAGCGCGGGCTGATCGAGCAGCACATAGATCATGGTCGGAACGAACAGCGTGAAGTTGATGCGCTCGCGTGCGATCGTTGACAGCACGGCTTCGGGATCGAAGCCTTTCAGCATGTGCACGGTGCCGCCGCGCATCAGGGTCGGCAGCACCTTCGTGCCCGCGACATGGCTGATCGGCGCGACCGTGAGGTAGCGCGCAGCCTCGGGGATCTCGAAGTCGGCCAGGATCGCGCCGGCGGCGCCGGCATTTTCGCGGTGATAGCGCAGCGCGCCCTTGGATTTTCCGGTGGTGCCGCCGGTGTAGTTCAGTGTGGCGAGATCGTCGGAGCTGGCGAGGCACTGTGCGCTGGCGTGCCCCGCACTCTCGACTGCCGCCAGCAGATCGACGCCGTAGCCGGCCGGTCCCATGTTGAAGACCGCCTTGAGCCGGCCGGCCTTCGCGGCGAGCTCGCCGCCGCGGTCGCGGAAGGCGGCCGCATCCACCACCAGCATCTCGGCTTCGGAATCCTCGAGCTGAAACAGCTGGTCCTCCAGCGAGCCCAGAGGGTGGAGCCAGGTGATGCAGAGGCGGGCCAATTGGGCGGCGACGCCGGCGCACCAGCTGTCGGCGCGGTTCGCGGTGAGGAAGGCTACGCGGGCGCCGGGCTCCAAGCCGAGCCGCATGAACACGCCCTGGATCCGTCCGATCAGGTCGATGGCACCCCGATAGCTCAGCGATCCCTCGGGCCAGGCGAAAGCAATGCGGTCGGGATAGCGCGACAGCGCCCGTAGCGTCTGCGCACAAGCCGGGGATGATGCGTGGAGCGGATCAGGCATATGTTTCCTCGTTGCTTTGTCACCGGCTTATGGCGTGCCAATGTTGCTGACGACGCTAGCACAGAGACTGCGGGAGGAAACCACAAAGCCCGCGCGAGGGAGGCATGCATGCCATCAGATCGACTGCAACGCTTCCGCGATCGTCTTGCTCTGCCGCTGATCGCGGCGCCGATGTTTCTGGTATCGGGCGTCGAGCTCATGGTTGCAGCCTGCCGCAACGGGGTGATCGGCAGCTTTCCCACCGCGAATTGCCGTGGCGCGGAACAGCTCGATGAATGGCTGACCGAAATCAAGCTGCGGCTGCGGCAGCATGAAGATCAAACCGGGCGAAAGGCAGCGCCACTTTGCCCGAACTTGATCGTCCACCGCTCCAATGCGCGGCTGGAGCAGGATCTCGCCGTGCTGCTGCGGCACAAGCCGGAGATCGTCATTACGTCGGTCGGCTCGCCGGCGCCAGTCTTGAAGCTGCTGCACGACGCCGGCGCGCTGGTGCTGGCGGACGTGGCCTCGATCCGCCATGCCGAACGCGCCGCGGAAGCGGGGGCGGACGGGCTGGTCCTGCTCACTGCCGGTGCCGGCGGCCAGACCGGCTGGCTCAACCCGTTCGCCTTCGTCCGTGCGGTGCGCGCATTCTACGACGGCATCATCGTGCTCGCGGGCGGAATTAGCGACGGTCGCGCGCTGCGTGCCGCCGAAGTGCTCGGCTGCGATCTCGCCTATATGGGCACGAAGTTCATCGCGACGCGTGAGAGCATGGCGGACGAGCGTCACAAGCAGATGCTGGTCGAGAGCAGCGCCGACGACATCTTGCTCACCACCGCGTTCACGGGCTTGCAGACCAGCATGCTGAGGCCATCGATCGCGGCCGCCGGGCTCGATCCCGACAATCTGCCGGCGCGCGGCGCGATCAATATCACTGAGGATATCGACGTCGCCGCCCGCGACAGCCGCCCCAAGCGCTGGCGCGATATCTGGAGCGGGGGGCATTCGACCTCGGGTGTCACCGATGTGCTCGCGGTCGAGGATCTCGTTGCGCAGACCATCGCCGAATATCGGGAAGCGGGTGGGCGGTAGCGTCGTCGCCTCTCCCACAGGGGATCGGGCAGGGTTAATCCCGCATGCCTCCGGCCCATCCCACTTAACGGCGGATTAACCATCGCCAGCCAAGAATCCCTCTTGTGGCCGCCAATCAGGACGAGAGGGACAGGCGATGGACTTCAATTATCTCAACGGCAAAACGGCTGCGACCCTGGACGAGATCCGCGTCCGCGTCGCCCATGCGCTGGCCCGCCACCCGCTGTGTCGCAACGTCCGGTTTGACATCGTCAGCGTCCCCCGGACCCGCCGCGGCGGCAATTGGACGGTGACGCTGCAATCGGTCGAGCCGCGCGCGGTCTGGGAAGCCTCGGAGATCGTCGCCGACATCCAGGATGCCTATGACCTTGCGGCAGCAGCCTGATTTCGTTGGGAGTTTCCGGGCGATGTCGCCTTAGTCCGCGCGATTGCCGCCGCAATAGCACGGTTCAGCCTTAATTATCGCCCAGTTTCCGGGCAGTGATCACGTGGACTTGAAGTCGGACGCGGAGAGACGTTTGTCCAAAGCCATCACCATCGTCGCGCTGACCTGTTTCCTCGTCCTCGGCGCCGCCACCACCGCCATCCTCGGCCGCGACAGCGTTCCCAGCGTCAGCGCCGCGATGATCGCCGAGACGCCCCCAGCCAAGCCGCTCGCAACCAACCGCGCCGCCAAGGCCGACCGTCTGGTTCCGACGCTCGCGCTGGCCTCGGCCGCGATTGAGCCGGTCCAGGTTGCCGCCGACAAGCTGGCGCAGGCACCGGTCCTGACCGAGCCGCTGCGTCAGGCCTTCGCCGCCGCCACCCCCTCCGATTTTCCGATGCCGAAGCCGAGCGCGCACGAGGCGCCCGCCGCGACCGAGGTTCCGGCCGTCGAAGTTCCGGCCAAGCCGAAAGTCGTCGCCAAGCCGCAGCCGCAAAAATCCTACTCGCTGCTGTCCGACGTGCAGATCGCAGGCATCAGGGATCGCCTGAAACTCTCCTCGTCTCAGGAATATTACTGGCCCTCGGTCGAGACCGCGCTGCGCAACGTCGCGCGCAAGATCCAGGCGAACAGGCTGTCGAATCCGAATGCACCGCCCAGCGCACAGATCGATCCGAATTGCGACGAGGTGCAGCAGCTGAAGTCGGCCGCGATGCCGCTGTTGTTCCAGCTTCGCGACGACCAGAAGGAAGAAGTGCGCAAGCTCGCTCGCCTCATCGGGCTTGAGAAGGTCGCGCAGCAGATCTGACGCACGCGGTTCCTCGTCGAGGAGCGGCGGCTTATCAGGAACATCTGGCAATCCCCACGCGTTGCCCGCTCCGAAAGAGGGAGTGGACAAATGCGCGCCTCGACAGCCTATTTTGTCGGTGCCGGAACCATCGTCGCGGCCATCGCCATTGGTCTCGGTGGCGGCATCGTCGCCGGCAACATCATGAATCCGGTTGCGTCAAAACAGGGGCCGGACACCAGCAAGATGGCGCAGCGCGCGGCAAGTCCCACGCCGGCCAGCACCAACGCTCCCTCCGAGCGCGTGAACTATCTCACCGGCTCGCAAGCCTTCGGTGCGATGATCGCCGCGCCCGCACAGGCCGAAGCAAAGTCTGAACCCGCAAAACCCGACACGCCAACCACGCAGGCGAATGTCGCACCGGCGCCGCAACCCTCGCAAGCCGCTGCAGTCGAGCCGCCGAAGCCCGCCGCTGCGCCACAGGCCGCAAGGCCTGCCGAGCAGCAGGCCTCGACCGAGCCGTCGTCCTTACCGAATAACGCCTATGCCAAGGCAAGGGATTCCGATGTGAAGCGCGCCGCGTCCGAACGGCGCCGAGCCGAGCGTCGCGAGCGCTGGGCCGAGCGCCGCTATTATTACGAGTCCCGCGAGCCGCGCGGCCTGCGCGACCGCACCGATTGGGATGACGTCGCGCGCAACATCCGCGAGGATTCCGATGCGCGCGATTACGCGGGGCGGTCGCGCAGCGGCTTCCCGCAGATCAGGCTGTTCGGGCCTGACGACGATTAGCACCTGACACGGGGATCAAGCGGAGCGGTCGCGCCAGCGACCGTCACGTCATTCCGGCGCGCCGCAACCCCTCGAGATAGTGCGTACGATCCTCTTCCCGCAGCATCGGCAGCTCGCGCGTGATCCAGGCCAGCGAGACCTCGGGCTGGGTGCGGCGCAGGCCTTCCAGGGCGGATGCCGCGAGGGCGGGATCGCCGACCATGCCGGCGGCGGCCGTCAGCACGCGGTGGGCGCCGACGAAATCCCCGCGCTGGCGCATCGATTCCCGAGCCATCTGCACGGCGCCCGCGTAGTCGCGGCCGACGAACCGGGCATAGGCCGCAACCCCGCAATAGATCGCCGCGAGCGGGTCGCGCGGGCTCAGCCGCAGCGCGCGGCGGGCGGCGGCATCGCCGTCCTGCCATCGTCCGGCATAGCACAGCGTCACGCCATGAAAGGCATGCGCCATCGCGAAATTCGGATTGAGCCGCAAGGCCAGCTCGAATTCAGCCAGCGCGTCGTCGAACCGACGGCGGAACAGATAGGTGTAAGCAAGGCCGTGATGGGCCCAGGCATCCTCGCGATCGGCCTCCACCGCGGCGAGCGCCGCACGTTCGGCGACCGGCATGGTGGCAGCCATGTCGGCCCAGCCCATATGCGCGCCGAAGATATGGCTGGTGGCGAGCAGGCCGAGCGCCTTGCCATAGGCGGGATCGACCGCCACCGCTTCTTCCAGCAGCTTCTGCGCGGCGGCATTGTCCTCGCGGGTGATGCGCCAATAATGCGACAGCGCGCGCATCACGAGGTCCCATGCATCCAGGCTGCCCGGCGGCTTCTGCTGGGCCCGGAAGCTTTCGGCAGCATAGAGCTGCGGCTCGATGGCGGCGACGATCGCTTCCGTGATCTCGTCCTGCACGGCGAAGATGTCGGCGAGCTCCCGGTCGTAGCGTTCGGCCCAGAGATGGCTGCCGGTCGAGACGTCGTTGAGCTGGGCCGAGATGCGCACCCGTTCGCCGCTCCGCCGCACGCTGCCCTCGACCACGTAGCGCACCCCGAGCTCCCGCGCGACCTCGTGGATGTGCACGGCGCGGCCCTTGTAGACGAAGGAGGAGTTGCGCGCGATGACGAAGAACCAGCGCAGCTTCGACAGCGCCGTGATGATGTCCTCACTGATACCGTCGGAGAAATAATCCTGCTGGACCTCGCCGCTCATATTGGTGAAGGGCAGCACAGCGATCGCGGGCCGCTCCGGCAGCGCGAAGGTGGCCTGGGACGGGGCGATCCGGACCGGCTCCGGCGCGACCGCGCCGATTTGTGTCTGGACGTCGCCGACGAAGCGAAAACCCTTGCGGGTGATGGTACGGATCAGCGACTGGCTCGCGCCATCGTCGCCGATCGCCTTGCGCGCCGCGTTGATCCGGCTGGTCAGGGTGGATTCGGAGACGCTGCGCCCGTGCCAGATCTTGTCGATCAGCTCGTCCTTGCTGACGACCCGGTCGCGGTTCTGCATGAGGTGGACGACGAGGTCGAAAACCTGCGGCTCCACGGCAATGGGAACCTGCTCGCGGCTCAGCTCGCGCCGGTCGGTATCGAGAAGGTGGTCCCGGAACAGAAACTGCACGTCGAAAACTCGGGCCTCATTGCGAAATCGGGCAAACAAACAAAATGAAATTTGGGTCGAAAGATCGTGTGTCTGCCGAAGGGGGCGTTTGGTTCATCGCAATCGCGTGATGGCAGCCATGTGGTTTTCCGGGGGAATACATCCGCGACTAGAATGTTGCGGTCGGGGCCGCCGAGATCTCCCACCGCAATCATCCCGTCATGTTGAGGTGCGGGACGCAGGCTGTGAAGCAGCCTCCGAGGCCTCCGCTTCGCTCCGGCACCCAAAATAACGGGCAATGGGCGCGCGCTTGCCGGGCAGGACGAATGTGTGGCGAAACTGCGAATGTCCATTGCCGAGCTGCGCAGCCTGCGTAAGCTGTCGCCCACACAAAACACCAATCATAAAGAATCGCCCATGCCTGCTTTCCCTGCCGCCAGCACTGTGATCGACTCCCTGCTGTTTCGCGACGCCTTCGGTACGCCTGAGATGCGCGAGGTGTTCTCGGACGTCGCGACGGTCGCACGCTATGCCGAGGTCGAGGTGGCGCTGGCGAAGGCGGAGGCGAAGTGCGGTGTGATCCCACACGAGGCGGCCGCAGCGATCGCGGCGCGGACCGACATCGGCGCGCTCGACTTCGATCTGCTCAGGCAGGAGACCGATGTCGTCGGCTACCCGATCCTGCCTTTGGTGCATCAAATGGTGAAGCAATGCGGCGAGGCGGGCCGCTACGTGCATTGGGGCGCCACCACGCAGGACATTATGGACACCGCCGTGGTGCTGCAACTGCGCGCCGCGCTCGAGATCGTCGAACGTGACATCGCCGAGCTGCGCAAGATCCTCGCCGATCTGTCGAAGCGCCATCGCAACACGGCGATGGCGGGCCGCACCCATCTGCAACAGGCGCTGCCGGTGACCTTCGGCTACAAGAGCGCGATCTGGCTCGCGATGTTCGACCGCCACGCCGAGCGGCTGGCGCAGCTGAAGCCGCGCGTGCTGGTCGGTCAGTTCGCCGGCGCGGCCGGTACGCTGGCTTCGCTCGGCGACAGGGGGTTCGAGGTGCAGGAGGCGCTCTGCAACGAGCTGAAGCTCGGCGTTCCCGCCTCGACCTGGCACGTCGCGCGCGACGGCTTCGCCGAAGCCGTGAACTTCCTTGCTCTCGTCACCGGCTCTCTCGGCAAGATCGCGCTCGACATCATGATCATGGCCTCGACCGAGTTCGCCGAGGTCTACGAGCCCTTCGTCAAGGGGCGCGGCGCCTCCTCGACCATGCCGCAGAAGCGCAACCCGATCTCCTCGGAGCTGATGCTTGCGGCCTCCAAGGCGGTGCGCCAGCACGCCGGCCTGATGCTCGACGCCATGGTGCAGGATTTCGAGCGTGCCACCGGCCCCTGGCACGCGGAATGGATGGCGATTCCCGAAAGCTTCGTGCTGGCCGCCGGCGCGCTGCACCAGGCGAAGTTCGCGCTCGCGGGCCTCATCGTAGACGAGGCGAAGATGAACGACAATCTCGCCATCAGCCGCGGCCTGATTGTGGCCGAAGCGGTCATGATGGGCCTCGCCCCGCAGATCGGCCGGCAGGAGGCGCACGACGTCGTCTATGACGCCTGCCGTCAGGCCAACGAGAAGGGAATGACCCTTGCTGACGCGCTATCCGCAGATTCACGGATATCGAGCCACATCGATCGTGCCACAATCGAGGCGCTCACTTCACCGAAAAATTACCTCGGCCTTGCGCCCGCCATGGTCGACCGGGTGCTGGCATCGGCAACGCGTTGAAAACCAAAATGCGTGAAACTGCGTATCTTTCCAAGGGCGCAAGACGCTCGCATACTTGTGCCCCGCGATGCTAGACTTAAATTGAGTGAGCGACTTTCGGCAGAGGGCCCGGCATGACTGATCAACGCAATCCTTCCACTCCCATCGATCCGGCGAAGCTCGACCGACTGGCCGAGGTGGCGGTGAAAGTGGGCCTGGGCTTGCGGCCGGGACAGGATCTGCTTCTGACGGCGCCCGCGATCGCGCTGCCGCTGGTGCGGCGGATCGCCGTGCATGCCTACAAGGCCGGCGCCGGCCTCGTGACGCCGATCCTGTCGGACGAGGAGATGACGCTGGCGCGCTACCGCCACGGCCACGACAACAGTTTCGATCGTGCCGCCGGCTGGCTCTACGAGGGCATGGCCAAGGCGTTCTCCGACAACACTGCACGGCTTGCCATCGTCGGCGACAACCCGATGTTGCTGTCCGGCGAGGATCCTTTCAAGGTGGCGCGCGCCAGCAAGGCCAATTCGATGGCCTATCAGCCTGCGCTGGAGAAGATCGTCAATTTCGACACCAACTGGAATATCATCGCCTATCCGAGCGCGTCCTGGGCGAAGCTGGTGTTCCCGAACGATCCCGAGGACGTTGCGGTCGGCAAGCTCGCAGACGCGATTTTCGCCGCGTCCCGTGTCGATCGCGAGGACGCGATCAGCAATTGGGCGAGCCACAATGCGGTGCTGCGCGAGCGCACCAACTGGCTCAACGGCCAGCGTTTCCGCGCGCTTCAGTACTCGGGTCCCGGCACCGATCTTACTATTGGCCTTGCCGACGGCCACGAATGGGAAGGCGGCGCCTCGCTGTCCAAGAACGGCATCAGCTGCAACGCCAATATCCCGACCGAAGAGGTCTTCACCACGCCGCATTGCCGCCGCGTCTACGGCCACGTCGTGAGCTCGAAGCCGCTGTCCTATCAGGGCACGCTGATCGACAACATCGCGGTGCGGTTCGAGGACGGCAAGATCGTCGACGCCAAGGCCTCGCGCGGCGCCGAGGTGCTGAACAAGGTGCTCGATACCGACGAGGGCGCGCGGCGCCTCGGCGAGGTGGCCTTGGTGCCGCATTCCTCGCCGATCTCGCAGAGCGGGCTGTTGTTCTACAACACGCTGTTCGACGAGAACGCGGCCTCGCACATCGCGCTCGGCCAGTGCTATTCGAAATGCTTCGTCAACGGTGCCCAGCTCACGCCGCAGCAGATCGCGGCGCAAGGCGGCAACCAGAGCCTGATCCATATTGATTGGATGATCGGCTCGGCCGAGACCGACATCGACGGCATCTTGGCCGACGGCAGCAAGGTGCCCGTCTTCCGCAAGGGCGAATGGGCGAAGTCGTAATCTAGATTTTGGTCCAATAGGCAGTCCAGGACGTGGTCAACCTCTCCCCGCTGGGGAGGGGTGAACGTCCTCGCGTCAGTCTTCCCCCTCACGCCGCCGCGTTGCGCAGGGTCGGGCTGTTGTCGATGCTGAAGCGGTTGAACAGCGTCGTGAACGGGCTGCCGTCGGTGGCCCGCACGATCGCGTCGGACGCCGCCACCGCCTCGTAGAGCGCGCCAACCGGATCGTCCGCGTCCGCCAGCGCGAGCGCGCCGCGGATCTGTTCGCGGGCCTCGCTGACGTCATCCTCGTCTTGGAGCCTTGCCTCCAGCGCATCCGCCGCGCGGCGCATCTCTGCAAGGTCGCCGCCCCCGGAGAATTTGAGGATGTCGCGCCAGTAGGGACGGGCAACGACAAGCTGGATCAATGCATCGAAACTTTCCGCGATGATGCCCGCGCGGCCCTCTGACGAGACATAGAGCACATTCTGCGACGGCAGCAGCACGAACGCGCTGCCGGAGCCGTCACTGCCGATGTGCCGCGGGCTTTCGACGCCGTCGATGGTGAACCAGGGCTCCTCGTCCGGTTCGAAGGAGACGTCGAGACTGCGGAGCCTGGCGACGACCTCGCTGTTGGCTGTCAGAATCTCCGGCGTGAGGGGCATCGGTGCGGCTCCTTCCCAAGACTTCGCGCACTTTGTCGCACCCCGGACAAGCTAGGTTCATATGTGCGAATTCGCAGAGGAAATCGTGACGTTAACCGTATCGCACCCGCAACTCGGGGCTGATTGTCGAGTGCCATGTAAGAAAGAATTAAAAGCAGCCTACTAGCGTCCCAACTTCTTTCGAAGCAATCCGGGCCGAGACCCGGCCATTCATATTTAAATCTTCTGGGGAAGCAGATGTCGCGCACATTGATTGAAATCGGTAGTTGCAATGTGGACCTCGAGCTGCGGCCGATCGAGCCGTCCTGGATCATCGAGGGCAATCCGGTATCCCGCTCCCGCGTCTTGTCGACCAGCGCCGACGGCACCGCGCAGACAATCATCTGGCACTGCACCGAAGGCCGCTTCAACTGGTACTACGACATCGACGAGACGATCATGATCATGGAAGGATCGATCGTGCTCGAGAGCGACGGCATGCCGCCCAAGCGCTACGGCCCCGGCGACGTCATTTTCTTCCGCGACGGCGCGCATGCCAAATGGCATGTCGAAGGCCACGTCAAGAAGATCGCCTTCTGCCGCAAGACCAATCCGGTGATGATCGGTTTCCTGATCCGCGTCATCAACAAGCTGAAGAAGATGTTCGCCTCCACCGGCGAGCGCCGTCCGGCCTCGCTGATGGGCGCCGGCTAAGCGGACACCAGGGTTTCAAGGACGCTTCCCAGCGGCCACGACGAAGAGGGGTCGGGATCAAGGTCCCGGCCCCTCTTTTCATCATGACGGCAGCTCGAGCCGGTAGACGTCGATCGCGGTCTGCGAAAACAACGCCGTCTTGTCGGCCTCGCTCAGCTTTGAGGTGATACGCTTGAAGGCGTTGAAGATCACCTGGTAGCTGCACTGGCCCTTGTCCGGGGGGAAATTGCTTTCGAACATCGCGCGCTTCGGGCCGAACGCCTCGATGCAAGTCTCGACATAGGGCCGCCAGGCCGCGGCAAGCTCCTCGGATGTCGGCGGCCTCTCGCGCAAATGGAAGTCGTAGCCAAGCAGGCACATCGCGAGACCACCGAGCTTCACCACCACATTTTCGCATGTCGCGATCTCCCGGATCGAGGCGCGCCATTGCGCAAACACCTCCTCGCGCCGGCCCGCGAAGCGGCCGGTTCCGACCGGGCCGCCGCAATGGTCGAGCACGATCCTGGTGTCGGGGAAGGCGCGCGCCAGCGCCGTGAGCTCGCCAATCTGCGGATGGAACAGCCAGGCATCGAAGCTGAGCTTGAGGGGCGCGAGGCAGGCAAAGCCTTTGCGGAAGGTCGCGTCCTGCAACAATCCCTTCGGCCTGTTCGCATACATGCCAGCGACGACAGGATCTTCGTCCCAGGCCGAGGAATGCCTGATGCCGCGAAAGCGGCCGTTGCCGGCGGCGATCTCGGCTTCCAGCACGCCCTTCGCGGCGTCGCCGAGCAGCAGATTGGCATGGCTGACAATGCCGGCGCAGATCGCGGCCTTGCCGTAGCCGCCGCTCGCACTCATGGCGGCGACGCCGTTGGCGAACTCGACCTCGCCAACGGGCCGGAACGCCTCGGGCCCATGCGCGCGGTACATCGAACGGCAGTCGACATAGACGGTGGCGATGACGTTGTGACCGGAGGCGATGTCGGCGGCCATCTCCTCGATCAGATAGCGGTGCCCGCGATTCCACAGATGATGATGGGGATCGACGATCGGCCGCAAGGGATCGATGATCTCCTCCCGATGCAATGCCAGCCAGTCCTCACGCGGATCGACGAACAGCCCGCTCGTGTTGGCGGGTACACCGCTTGCTGCCATCGGCCTTCGCTCCCTGATGTTTTGTGTCGGGAGCCTAGCACCTCATTTCCGCATGCAGCAGCGCGCCTTGCGCAACCGCACCCATCATCACGAGCAATGCGGTATGCTCGTCAGCCCGTCCGCCGTCTTGCTCTTACTTCGACCATCAGCCGCCAGTCCACTGCCGTGGCCGGCTTGACCTCCCCACGCCAACGGAAGGAGTCCCCGGTAATCTCAGTAAAGCTCCAGCGCGTCAGCTCGCCGGATTCGGTCGTGCCTTCCTGCACGATGTCCTCGCCGCGGGGACGGCCGAGCTGCTGCCGGAACACGCGGCGGCCCGGATCGAACCAGGAAATCCGCCACGCATCCATGGCCGGATCGTAGACGCGCAGCGTGGTGCCGTACCAATTGCCGGCGATCGGAAAGGCTGCGCTGCCCGCCGGCCGGGGAATGATCCAGACGTCCTGCACCGCACGGCCTTCCAGCACCCAGCCGAAATGGATTTCGCCCGGCGCGGTGTGGCTTCTGCCGTCCGCTCCAAAGGCGGCGATCTCAGCGTCCCAGTCGCCGACGAAACGGCCGTAGAGCTGAAGCGCGGCCGCGTGCTCGGGATGCGGTGCGCTGGCGTGAAGAAGTCTCGCAAAGTCGTTCATGTTGCTCTCCTGCTGCGGAGGATTCAGCACGGATGAGCCGCGGGCGACTTGGAGAAAATTGCCGTCGGTCGTCAGGTCTTGCGCAGCGACAGATGTCTCATGGGACGATCGGCCTCCGCCTGCGTCGACCGATTGCTCGAGCTCTCAGCACGCCAGATGGCGACAACGGCGACAATGACGAGACTCGCGCCCACGAGCATCATGCGAGAGAACGGCTCTCCGAGCACGAGGGTGCCGAGCAGCACCGCGATGACCGGATTGACGAATGTGTAGGTCGAGACCAGGGAGGTCGAGACATTCTCGAGCAGCCAATTGTAGGCGGCGAAGCCGATGACGCTGCCGGAGACGATCAGCCAAAGAGCTGCTGCAACGGACGTCATCGAGACCTCGCTCGGTCTAAAACTCTCCAGTTCGCCCGTGAGCCAGCTGATCGCGAACAACACGGCGCCCCCAATCGATAGCTGCATGCCCGACAGCGCGATCGCGGATGCTTGATGCGACATGCTGCGCGACAGCACGGTGCCGATCGACCAGGACAGCGCCGCAGCGAGCAGCCAGACGATCGGAAGCATGCTGATTCCGGCCTGCTCGGCGTTCTGCCATGCTACGAGCCCGACGCCCACGAAGCCGGGGACGAGCGCGAGCAGCGCGATCGGCCGCGGGCGCTGATCGCCCGGAAAAAGCGTGTCCGCCAGCAGGATCCAGAACGGAATCGTGGCGAGCACGATGGCGGCGACGCCGGACGGAACCGATTGTTGCGCGAAGGCGAGAACGCCGTGGCAGCCGACGAAGAAAAGCAGCCCGCAAAGGCCTGCCTGCAACCATGTTCGGCCCTGGGTATTCGCGACATGCCTGCCGCTGAAGGCGAGCAAGATCATGCCGCCGCATAACGATCGAACTGCCATCAGCAGAAACGGCGGTATCGATTGCAAGCCAAGCGTGATGGCGAAATAGGTGGAACCCCACAGGAGATAGATGGCCGCAAACGAGCCGATGACCAGGAACCGTCTGCTCATGATTGCTCCGACTGAGGTGGGTCTTGGAGCAACCAAGTCGTTGACGGGTGATGCGTTCCGGTTCTGAGTCAGACCCCGTCGAGGATGATCACCGTCGGCTTCGTCGGCAGCGTATCCCGTGACATCCGGAACGAGCGCTCGGCGCGCCGGTCGATCTCGAACTGCTGGCCGATCCGGCGCATGAAGTCGTCGAGCGGGGTGGCGAAGCGGTGCATCGGCAGCACCACCGAGGCGCGCAGCCGCTTGGTGATCTCGGAGATGCCGTCGAGCGTCATGGTATAGGTGCCGTCGATCGGCACCATCACGATGTCGAGCCGTCCGATCTGGGCGAAATGGCTGTCGTCGAGCTTGTGATGGAGGTGGCCGAGATGGCCGATGCAGAGGCCGGCTGCCTCGAAGATGAAGATGGAATTGCCGTCGCGGATCATGTCGCTGCCGGCATCGTCGCCGTAATAGCGGCGGATGTCGGTGGTGACGTTGCGGATGAAGGTGTCGCTGATGCGCTGCGACACGATCGCCGGCTTGCCGTCCTCGCTCCAGCCATGCAGCACGTGGGGAATGCGCTTGTCCGGAAAGAGAGTGTAATGAGTGCTGTGCGCCCGGTTCATGGTGACGACATCGGGCAGTCGCCCGACCTGGTAGGCGCCGCTATAATCGGTGGCGATGCGCAAGCCGGCGGGCGTGTCGATGAAATAGGTGGAATGGCCGGCATAGGTGATCTCGACCTCGGGCGCAGCTGCAGCCTGCCTGAAGACGACCGGCATGATCCGCGGCGCCGCGTTGGCCATCGCCAGGCATTCGCTGCGCAGTGGTTGCTGGGCCAGGGCAGGGGTCAGGTATGCGCTGAACAGCGCGATAGCCGCCAAAACCAGTCGTCGCATGGATCCGTCCCCGATGACTTCACAGCGAAGTCTAGCGTGCAATGCGGAGCATCGCCAATGGGCTGCGATCAACAGCGCGTCAGTGTCGCACCTATTGCTCGCGCTTCGGGCTGAACTTCCAGGTGACCGCGACGAGGCCTGCGGTAATCAGGCCGCTGATGAGGCCGGCCAGGGGAAGGGCGAGCAGCAGTGCGGCGGTGGCGGCCCAGCCGATCGAGGAAAAGGCCTCGGCGAAGGTTGCAAGCCGCGAAGACGTCTGACGGCGCCGGAATTGGCTGCGCCTTGCCTGCACCCGGAACCAGAGCTGGATCGCGGTCGCCGAGGCCGCGCTGATGATGATCGCACCCGCGCTGATTGCGGCCTGGGATGGCGAGGCAAAGGCCAGCGCCGCGAGCAGCGGAGCGAAGATTGCGGCAATCGCGATCAGCACCACCTCGATCTTGGCACGGATGATGCCGGACGGCATCAAGGGCGCGGTCGCGACCAAGTCAGGCGCGTCCTCGCCCGAGATCGTCAGCCAGGCGAGTCCGCCGGCGAGCTGTCCGGCCGCCATCACGATGACGGGTGTGATCAGTGTCAGCGCCGCGGAGCTGTCGGCGAAATTACGCCAGAGCAGCAGCGCCGGCGGCACCAGATAGAGCAGCTGCATCAAGGTCTGCGAGATCAGCCATGGATCGCGCCACAGCAGCATGAATTCCTTGCGACGCAGCGCCTGCTGGCGCGATCCGCCGCGGAACGGGCGCTCCTTGGCACGGACGCGGCCGGACGTGGCGTAGGCCGCCGCATCGATCGCGGTGTCGGCAAAGCGGTGCGAGAAGATCGCCATCACGCCGCCGAGCATGACCAGAGCGAGCGCGAGAAGCAGCGCTAGCGCCTCGCTGTCGCCCATCGCTGCCCGCGCCGGCCACCACCAGATGCTGTCGACGTCGGGGGCGTAGGCGGCAACGCTGCCCGAGGTCAGGATGGTGAAGCGCGACAGCGTGCCGTAGGACATGATCGCGGCGACCTGAAGCGCGATCACGAAACCCGCACCGATGATGGCGGCGAGGATCTGTGCGATCAGGCGCGTCCGCGCCGGGCCGATCAACCGGAACAGGAGAATGGTGACGGCGATCGCGATCGCCGCCGCGGACAGGCCCATCGCAATGACGACGCCGAAGGCCGCCAGCCAGCGCGCGCCGCCGCCGATCACCAGAACGTCGATGAAGGGCGTCGAGAACAGCAGCGCCAGCACGGTGACGGTCAGCGCGATCGCGGCGATGCGGACCGAGAACGGATTGGCCAGCCGCGCCGGCGAGGACATGATCAGGTCGAGATCGGCGCGGGCGTAGAATACCCGCGTCACGGATTCGATCGCCTGCGACAGCATCAAGGTCCAGGCGAGAAAGATCGTCGCCGAAATCACGATCAGAGAGGATTTGTCGAGCGGCAACTGCAGGTCGGCGAAACGGCCGATCACCGCCCAGGCCGGCAGGTGGAGCAGCGCGGCGAAGCACATGAGGCCGATGATTGCGGCGCGCGCCCGTTTGCGCCGCCCGCCCGTCATCATGGCGAGCCATTCGCGCCAGGCGAGCCGCAGCTCGTGCCGGGCAAACCAGGACAGCGCGGTGGCCGAGCTCATGCCGCTTCCTGAAGCGTCACCAGCGCGATGAAGAGGTCTTCCAGGCTGGTGTCGGCATGGCCGTTCTGGTGGCGCAGCTCGGTGAGCGTGCCTTCCGCGACCAGGCGGCCGGAGGCGATCACGCCGATGCGGTCGGCCATGCGCTCGGCGACTTCGAGGATATGCGTGGTCATGATGACGGTGCAGCCGGCGCGGACACGCGCGCTGAGCAGGCCCTTCACATGGCGGGCGGAAACCGCATCGAGCCCCGTCAAGGGTTCGTCGAGAATGATGAGGCGGGGATCGTGCACCAGCGCCCCTGCGAGAGCGACCTTCTGGCGCATGCCCTTGGAAAAGCCCTCGCAGCGCTCGTGGCGGTGCGCCTCGAGGCCGAGCGAATCGAGCAGTTCCTCGGCGGCCGGTTGCGAGATCGACGGCGCGATGCCCCAGAGGCCGGCGACGAATTCGAGATATTCGAGCGGGGTGAGCTTGTCATAGATCATGGGCTCGTCGGAGACCCAGGCCATCACCTGCTTGGCGGCGACGGGGTCTTGGAGCGCATCGATGCCGAAGATCGAGACGGCGCCGGCATCGGGCCTGAGCAGGCCCGCAACCATGCGTAAAGTGGTGGTCTTGCCGGCGCCATTGGGGCCGACCAGCGCGTAGAATTCGCCGGCGTGAATGGTGAGATCGAGGCTGTCGACCGCCAGACGGTCAAAACGCTTCGTTAACCCTCGGACTTCCAGGGCCGAGTTGTCCGGCTTCATGACGGCCACACCATCCGGTTTGCATCGCCCGCGACCATGACCCGAAGATGTTTCGGCACCGTGAATCGCACTGCCGCAAATTCCGCCAACCGGATTGGACTAAAGGCAAGGCATCCCGACAAGTCACCGTTTGTTGACAGCGCGCGGGCGTTCAGGCTGAATTGATTCCGGACAAATGGCGCTAACGCGGCGAAACGACTGCGTAGCGACTGGACACAAGATGCGGCAAGGCGGCCTCGAAGAACGCCGGTTGCATCGGGGAGGACGCGCGTCAATGCTGGATTTCGTTCAGCAGCTGGTCAGCGGTGTTGCGCTCGGCTGCGTCTACGGCCTGATCGCGCTCGGCTTCGTGCTCGTCTACAAGGCCACCGAAGTCGTCAATTTTGCCCAGGGCGATCTGATGATGCTGGGCGGTTTCTTCGCCTTCACCTTCATCGGCATGATGGGCCTGAACTACTGGATCGGCTTCGCCGGTGCGGTCGCCGCCATGGCGCTGTTCGGCATGCTGGCCGAGCGCGTGGTCGTGCGGCCGATCCTCGGCTATCCCCAGTTCTCCATCATCATGGTCACGATCGGTCTCGGCTATTTTCTGCGTTCGGTCGCGGGGATGATCTGGGGCACCGACGACCTGAAGATCGAAACGCCGTTCAGCCAGGGCGTGCTGCGCATGGGCTCGCTGGTGCTCGCCTACGACAAGCTCTCGGTGATCGCAGCGACGATGATCCTGTGCACCCTGCTCTGGCTGTTCTTCAACAAGACCACGCTCGGCACCGCCATGCGCGCCAGCTCCGAGAACATGCTGGCGGCCTATTACATGGGCATTCCGGTCAAGCGCGTGGTGGCGGTGGTCTGGGCGATCAGCGCGGCGGTCGCGACCTGCGCCGGCGTGCTGCTGGCGCCGATCACCTTCATCCACTCCAATGTCGGCCTCGTGCTCGGCTTGAAGGCGTTTCCCGCCGCCGTGCTCGGCGGTTTCGGCTCGATCCCGGGCGCGGTGGTCGGCGGCGTCCTGATCGGCGTGATCGAGAGCATGGCCGGCTTTTACCTGCCCGAGGGCTGGAAGGACGCCGCGCCTTACATCGTGCTGCTCACCGTGCTGCTGCTGAAGCCCGAGGGCCTGTTCGGCCTCCACGTCCGCAAGAAGGTCTGAACGCCATGCGCTTCCTGTTCAAGACCGACTACGAGGACGACATCAAGCTGTTCCCGCATTCCGGCTACGTCGTCACCTACGGCGTTCTGCTCGCGCTGCTGCTGATCGCGCCTCACGTGCTCTCCAGCTATCTGATGAGCCAGCTCGTCTTCGTCTGCATCTATGCGATCGTCGGCGTGGCGCTGCTGATTCTGACCGGCTTCACCGGCCAGGCCTCGCTTGGGCACGCGGCGTTCCTCGCCATCGGCGCCTACACGGCGGCGTACTTGCAGAAATACAACGTGCCGTTCCCCGTCTACTTCCTCGCCGCCGGGCTGTTGACCGGCATCATCGGCGCGATGGTCGGCTTTCCGGCGCTGCGCCTCACCGGCATCTATCTCGTCATCGCCACCATCTCGTTTGCCCTGATCGTGGAGGAGATCCTGGCGCGATGGGAAAGCGTTACCCACGGTAACGAGGGCATGCGGGTCAAGACGCTGTCGCTGCTCGGCGTCGCCGTGCCGCGCGACAGCCCGACCTTCTATTACCTCTGCCTTGCCGTGCTGGTGCTGACCATCGTCGGCACGCTCAATCTACTACGTTCGCCGACGGGCCGCGCCTTCGTCGCGATCCGCGATTCCGAGACGGCGGCGCGCAGCATGGGCGTCAATGTCGCGCTCTACAAGGTGAAGTCGTTCGCGATCTCGGCCGCGATCACCGGCTTTGCCGGCGTCCTGTTCGCGCACAAGCTCTCCTTCATCTCGCCGGAGATGTTCACGCTTCAGCTCTCGATCGAGTTCATCATCGTGATCCTGATCGGCGGCACCTTCAGCCTGCACGGCGCCGTGCTCGGCGCGATCTTCATCGTGATGATCGACCCGTTCCTCACCTATCTCAAGGACGACATGCCCGGCATCATCGCCGGCATTGCCGCGACATTCGGCGCCGGCGCGGCGACTGCGGGCAATATCGAGGCGAAGGTCGCGGCCTTCGCCTCGCTCAACGGCCTGAAGGGCGCGATCTACGGCATCATCATCGTGCTGTTCGTGCTGTTCGAGCCGCTCGGGCTCTACGGCCGCTGGCTCAAGATCAAGCTCTTCTTCCAGCTGTTCCCTCTCTACAAGCGCGCCACCTTCAAGCGGCAGAAGATCTACGTGAAGTCGGAGCGCAATCGATGAGCTATTTCCGCGCCGAGAACCTGTCGCTGCATTTCGGCGGCCTCAAGGCGGTCGATGCGGTCTCGTTCGCGGTGGAGAAGGGCGAGATCCTCTCGATCATCGGGCCGAACGGAGCCGGCAAGAGCTCGATCTTCAACCTGATCTCGCGGATCTACCGGCCGACCTCGGGCCGTATCTTCTTCGAGGACCAGGACATCACCGAGCAGCCGCCCTACGACATCGCCAAGCTCGGCATCGCCCGTACCTTCCAGAACATCGAGCTGTTCGAGAACGCGACCGTGCTGTCGAACCTTCTGGTCGGCCGCCACCGCCATTCGACCACGCAGCTGTGGCAGGAGCTCTTATTCCTGCCGAGCGTGCGGGCCAACGAAAAGGTTCACCGCCGCCGGGTCGAGCAGGTCATCGAATTCCTCGACCTCGAACCCTATCGCGACAAGCTGATCTCGGGCCTGCCTTACGGCGTGCGCAAGGTGATCGAGCTGGCGCGCGCGCTCTGCTCGGAGCCGAAGCTGATCCTGCTGGACGAGCCGTCCTCGGGTCTCAACGTGGAGGAGACCGGCGACATGTCGTTCTGGATTCGGGACATGAGGACCGAGCTCGGTATCACCGTGCTGATGGTCGAGCACGACATGTCGCTGGTCAACCGGGTCTCCGATCGCGTCATCGCACTGAACTACGGAAGGGTGCTGGCGATGGGCTCGCCCGCTGAAGTGCAGCAGCACCCCGACGTCGTCGCCGCGTATCTGGGAGCCTGACCGATGGATGCCGCTGCGCCCCAGGATATCATCCTCAAGCTCTCCAACATCGAGAGCTATTACGGGCCGATCATGGCGATCCGCGGCATCTCGCTGGAGGTGCCGCGCGGGCGCATCGTCACGCTGCTCGGGGCCAACGGGGCCGGCAAGACCACGGTGCTGAAGACCATCTCCGGCATCCTCGATCCGCAGAAGGGCGCGATCGAGTTCATGGGCAAGCCGATCCAGCGCATGGAGGCCGACCGCATCGTGCGGCTCGGCCTCAGCCACGTGCCCGAGGGGCGCGAGGTGTTCCCGTTCCTCTCGGTGCGCGAGAACCTGATGATGGGTGCCTATCCGCGCAAGGACCGGGACGGCGTCGCGGAGGACATGGAGCGCGTCTACGGCTATTTCCCGCGCCTGAAGGAGCGCATCAACCAGCCGGCGGGCCAGCTCTCCGGCGGCGAGCAGCAGATGCTCGCGATCGGGCGCGCGCTGATGAACCGGCCGACGCTGCTCTTGCTCGACGAGCCCTCGCTCGGCCTGTCGCCACTGCTGGTGAAGGAGATATTCACCATCATCCGCCGGGTCAACGAGGAGCAGGGCATGTCGATCCTGCTGGTCGAGCAGAACGCCAAGGTGGCGCTGGAAACCGCCCATTACGGCTATGTGCTGGAGATCGGCCGTATCGTGATGAACGATACCTGCGACCGCTTGATGCATTCCCAGGACATCCAGGAATTCTACCTTGGCGCCAAGGAAGCCGGCGCGCGCGGCGAGCGGCGCTGGAAAAAGAAGAAGACGTGGCGGTGAGGACGAGCTGGCAGTAAGATGAGCTTGCCCAACGTTGAGCAAAGACCGGCTGGCAAGGCAGGCAGCGGAGGGAAGGCGACAAGGAGGAGAGGTGCATGGCCCGACCGGCGGTGCTGACGGTCGCTGATACGATCGCGAAGAGCTTCTTGCGCGCCGCCGAGACGCGGGGCGACAGGCCGGCGATCCGCGAGAAGAAGTTCGGCATCTGGCAGCCGACGAGCTGGCTAGAATGGCTGGAGATCTCCAAAGAGATCGCCTACGCGCTCCGCGCCGTCGGCTTCATGCCCGGCGAGGTCGCCTCCATCATCGCCAATGCCGTGCCCGAATGGGTTTATGCCGACATGGGCATATTGTGCGCCGGCGGCGTCTCCAGCGGAATCTATCCGACCGATTCTTCGTCCCAGGTCGAGTATCTCGTCAACGACTCCGCCACGAAGGTGATCTTCGCCGAGGACGAGGAGCAGCTCGACAAGATTCTCACCTGCCGCGCGCGATGCCCCAGCTTGCAGAAGATCATCGTGTTCGACATGGAGGGCCTCAGCGGTTTCTCCGACGACATGGTGATGTCGCTGGACGAGTTTCGCGCGCTCGGCCGCAACCACATGGTCGGCCGCGAAGCGCTGTGGCAGGAGATGATCGACAGCCGCAGCGCCGGCGATCTCGCGGTCCTCGTCTATACGTCCGGCACGACCGGCCCGCCGAAAGGCGCGATGCACGCCAATCGCAGCGTCACCCACCAGATGCGACACGCCAACGACTTCATACCTGCGCGAGAGGACGAGAACCGGCTGGTCTTCCTGCCGCTCTGCCACGTCGCAGAGCGTATCGGCGGCTATTACATCTCGGTCGCGCTCGGCTCGGTGATGAATTTTGCCGAGAGCCCGGAAACCGTGCCTGACAATCTGCGCGAGGTGCAGCCGACCGCCTTTCTGGCCGTGCCGCGCGTCTGGGAGAAGTTCTATTCCGCCATCACCATCGCGCTGAAGGATGCAACGCCGCTGCAGCAATGGGTCTATCGCCGCGCCATCGGCATCGGCTACCGCATGGTCGATTGCCGGCTCGAGGGCAGGGCGCCGCCGCTATCGCTGCGCATCGCCAACCGCATCGCCTACCTGGTCGCGTTCCGCAACATCCGCCGCATGATCGGACTCGACCGCTGCCGCATCGCGTTCACCGGCGCAGCCCCGATCGCACCGGAGCTGATCCGCTGGTATCTGGCGCTCGGCATCGACATGCACGAGGTCTACGGTCAGACCGAGAATTGCGGGGTCGCAACCATGATGCCCGCGGACAAGATCAAGCTCGGCTCGGTCGGCACCGCGGTGCCCTGGGGCGAGGTCGCGCTGTCGCCCGCCGGCGAGATCCTGATCAAGGGCGACTTCCTGTTCATGGGCTATTTGAACCAGCCGGAGAAGACCGCAGAGACGATCGATTCCCGCGGCTGGCTGCACACCGGTGACGTCGGCACCATCGACAATGAGGGCTTCGTGCGCATCACCGACCGGATGAAGGACATCATCATCACCTCGGGCGGCAAGAACATCACGCCGTCCGAGATCGAGAACCAGCTCAAGTTCTCGCCCTACATCTCCGACGCGGTCGTGATCGGCGACAAGCGGCCCTATCTCACCTGCCTCGTGATGATCGACCAGGAGAATGTTGAGAAGTTCGCCCAGGATCACGACATCCCCTTCACCAATTATGCCAGCCTGTGCCGGGCGAGGGAGATCCAGGACCTGATCGGGCGCGAGATCGAGCATGTCAACGGCAATTTTGCCCGCGTCGAGACCATCAAGAGGTTCTACCTGATCGAGCGCCAGCTCACGCCCGAGGACGAGGAGCTGACGCCGACCATGAAGCTGAAGCGCGGCTTCGTGAACAAGCGCTACGCCGCCGAGATCGAGGCGATGTATCGCGAGCGTGCGGTGGCGTGACGAGTCGGTCCATTTCGAGAAAGCGAAGGAGCTGTGGCCCCGCCCTTCGTGCAATACGGGCCTTTAGGAGAGGAGACGTCAATGTCGAAATCGTTCAGCGCATTCGGCCTTGCTGTGGGTGCCGTGGTGCTCACCTGTCTGCCGGCCGCAGCGCAAACCAAGGTCACCAACGAGGGCATCTCGGCAACCGAGATCGTCATCGGCACTCACCAGGACCTGTCAGGCCCGATCAAGGGGTGGGGCGTTCCGGTCGCGAACGGCATGAAGATGGCGGCCGAGGAGATCAATGCGGCCGGCGGAATTCACGGCCGCAAGATCCGGCTGGTGGTCGAGGACAGCGGCTACGATCCGAAGAAGGCCGTGCTGGCGTCGCAAAAGCTGATCGAGCGCGACAAGATCTTCGCGATGGTGGGGCCGATGGGATCACCGACGGTGCTCGCCGCGCAAGACATCCTGTTCGATGCCGGTGTCCTGCAGCTGTTCCCGCTGACGGCGGCCGAATTCACCTTCAAGTTCGATCCGGCCAAGCCGCAGGAGCGTCTGAAGTTCAACAATTTGCTGCCCTATGTCGAGAGCACGCGGGCTGCGGTGAAATACATGATCGAGTGGAAGGGCTTCAAGAAGCCCTGCATCATGCATCAGGACGACGAGTACGGTAAGAACGTGCTCGATGGCTTCAATCAGCAGCTCACTGCCATGAAGGCGCAGCCGGCCTCGATCACGAGCTACAAGCGCGGCGCCTCCGATTTCAGCGCGCAGATCGCCAAGATGAAGTCAGATGGCTGCGACCTCGTCGTGCTCGGCACCGTGCTGCGCGAGACCATTGGGGCGATGACCGAAGCCAAGAAGCTCGGCTGGGACGTCACCTTCCTCGGGGCCACCCCCACGAACGTGATGGAGGTTCCTGCGCTGGGTAAGGACGCCGTCGAGGGTCTCTATGCTGCCAGCGGCTTCGAGATTCCTTATGAGGACACCGCCAAGGGCAAGGTGAAGGATTGGCTCGTCAACTACAAGAAGATGTTCAACGCCGACGCCAACACGCAAGCCATCATCGGCTACAATGCCATGATGACTTTTGCGTTCTATGCCAACAAGGCCGGCAAGGATCTCACCGGGCAGAAGATGCTCGATGCGCTCGAGTCGGGCGAGAAATTCCTCGACATCTTCAACTCGCCCCCCACCAAGTTCTCCAAGACCGACCACCTCGCCAACACCATCACCCAGGTGCAGCAGGTCAAGGGCGGCCGCTGGGTGCTGGTGAAGGACAATCTGATGTTCTGATGCTCTTCGCCTCTCCCCGCGCGCGGGGAGAGGCCGGAATTTGCGCAAGCAAATTCCGGGTGAGGGGGACTCTCCGCGAGTCCGTCTCTCACCGTCTTTGCCGAAGCAGCCCCTCACCCCGACCCTCTCCCCGTAAGAACGGGGAGAGGGAGAAGGGCCTCTACGATCCTCCGCCCGCGGTGCCCGAATTCACCGGGGCGAGTTCGTCTTCCCGGCAGCGCCAGCCGTCGGCGGCTTTGACGAAGGCGAAGGTTCGCTGGACCCTCAGCCGGCGCGTGACGTTGAAGACGTCTGCTGGGCGCGTCTTGTTGCCGGCTCCCTGCTGCGGCCGACCCGTCGTGGCGTCCCAGCAGGTGCCGGTGCAGATGGAGGCGATCCTGCTGCACACGGTGAAGGGAGCGAGCACGGCCATTTCGATTTCGCCCGTGACCTGTGCCTCCTGGTCGGTCACCTGGCTGTCGAGCGCATAGACGCGGTTGATGCGCAGGAAGTTGCCGCAGGAATTGGCCGCATGAATCCGCGCGGCGCAGAAACTCGACGGCGTCGGCGTCGGGAATGCGGGCCGCGACCTGCCGGCCGAACACTTTTTTGGGATCGCCCTTCGCGGCGCGGATTTCATCTGTCTTGCGCTTCAAATGGTCGGCGAGACAGTCCTCCGCGGATTCCAGCTCCTGCAGCGGCACGTTCTCCTTGCCGACCAGATTGCATTTGCGGTCGCGCTCGCGCGTCCACCGTCCATATTCGGCGAAGGCAAAGCGTGCCGCAGTCGGGTCCAATTTGCCGATCAGGCCGAGCACCTGGCCGTTGAGCTCGGTTTCGGCAAGCGTCAGCGAGGGGTCTGCGCAGATCACCGCGCCCGCAGCAGTGTTGGCCGCAAGGCAGTCGAAATCCGGATCGCGAACGATCGCGGCGCGCTCCTCGGTGACCTTGAGCAGGCACGCCTTGACGGTCTCGAATTGGTCGGGGCGGATCGCGGTCTGGCCGACGATGCCGCAGCTGAGGTTGCGTTGGCGGACCCAGATCGCATTCTCCTCGATAGCGGGCAGGCGATCCGGCAGGCGGGCGAGCCGCTCCTCGATCGCGATGCTCAGCTTCTCGGCGGCGGCGGCAAGCGCGGCATCACCGCAGAACAATTGGTTGCCGGGGTCGCGAATCGGCTGGCAGTTGTTCCTGGCAAACAGCGGCAGCCTGTCGGCGATCGCGCGGTCGGATTGCGCGGACGCGGGCACCGCCGGCAATGCCAGCAGCGCAAGCACAGACAGCACGATGAATCGCATTCCAAGTCGCCCCCGCACGGAAGGCCCCATGCTAGCGTCTGGTCTTGCGCGGTGAAATGGGTTTGTGGGGACGAGCAGTGGAAGGTCTGTAGCCCGGATGGAGTGCAAGCTTAATCCGGGGCCGGTGCGAGTGGTAAGAGTCCCGGATTTTGCTGCGCTCTATCCAGCTACGAACAATCAACGTGCCTCGGCGGCCGCCATCGAGACCTGCACCGGCTCGTCGACATATTTCAGCACGGCCGACTGGTGGAGCACGAACAGTGGCTGATAGCTCCGCGTCGCGTCATCCTTGACCATCGCCATGCGGCGATTGTCCAGCATCAGCCATTGCCCGTCGAGCTTTGCCGCGGCAATTGCGTGCGCCTCGCCGGCCCTGACGTCTCGCACCACGACGATGCGGAGGTCCTCAGAGGCAATTCCCGCCAGCCGCAGCGCGGCCAGCTTGGCGATGGCATAGTCCTCGCAATCGCCGGTCCCGCGCGCGAAGGTCGAAAGCGGCGAGCTCCAGACGTCGTCGGTGCCATCATTGGCGGCATGGATGGCGAGATTGATGGCGCGGTTGACCTCGCCGAGCCGCGCGCGACCGTCGCGGGCGCGGGCGTGGTCGACTATGGCGAGCAGCTCGAGCGCTGCCGGTGAAGCGCAATTGTCCCGGTCGCCGTCGCACAGCGCGAGCTGCACCATGTCGTCGTCGAGCTTGTCCTTCAGCACGGACCATCTCTGCTGCAGGCTACCGGACGAGATGGCGAAGGCGAACACGCCGAACGGTTCGGCGGATTTGCGCACGAGGACGCCGGCGCCGGGCGACAGCAGCGTGCCGGCGCGAAGCTCGGCGGCCGATCCGAGCAGGATCAAGCCGCACATGACGAGGATTGCGCGCCAGGCGCGCGAGCGAGCAGCGGTCTCCATCTGACATCCCCTTCCCAGGCTTCACGAGATCCCCCTCGATCTCGACGTGCCGGGCTTTGTTGCTTTCGCGGAGATAGTGCGAGACGGGCCGTTTTGTTCTGCTTAACGCGCCCGGCAGGGGTTCCAAAACCGGGTGACAGGCTGAAATGGGCCTACCGAAATTGCGTAAAATTTTACGATTCGCCGGCTAGGAGGTGTCGCGTTGCCGCGAAATGGAGCCAATTGCAGACACAGGTTGTGGCAGTGCCGAATCCGGATCCTATGGCTAACAACCCCCATTTCATGGGGTTCTGTTAGATAGGTCACAGATTTAACTCCGTATTTGCCGCAGGATGCTGCGGGAGCTCGCGAAGGAAAGATGATGAAAGTATCTGCTTCGTAACTATACAGCAGGTTACTTTGGATGACTGGAAATGCGTGGAAACAGGCTGAATTCGACATACGAATATTTGAGAAATTACTTTCACTCCTCTGTCGCGGCGGCACGCCGTGGGGCCTCCCGGGGCCAAGTGATGCGAAATCACACAAGCAATAGATGGTATCGCTAAGGACTTGCTAATGCTATGCAAGCTTAGGCGGTCGATACTTACTTAAATTTTAACCCTTTATACGGTGCCCGGTTGAATTACGCTGGCCAATTTGACGGCGCGATTTCTTTGGACGGCCAGGGTTCCCGCTCGCCCGTCGGGGCAAATATCGATTCTTTTACCGCAAAGGCGAACGGTCACGTGCCCGACGGCGCGTTCGTCGTTCCCGACCCCAATCTGATCTTCAACGGCGAGTTCAAGCGTGCCGGGCTCGACCTTGTGCTGTCCCACGACGGTCATGAGTTCGTCGTTCACGATTATTTCAGGGGCGACAAGCGCGCCGCGCTCGCTTCGCCCGACGGCGCCCACCTCAGCGGCGACGTCGTCAACGCCCTCACCGGCCATGTCCAGGTTGCCCAGGCCGCGCCCGGTGCCGGTGCGGGCCAGGTCATCGGTCACGTCACCAAGCTCGTGGGAAGCGCGACCGCGATCCGCAACGGCGTCTCGGTCATCCTGAACAATGGCGACAACGTCGAGAAGGGCGACGTGGTCTCGACCGGGGCCGACTCGACGCTCGGCATCACCTTCATTGACGGCACCGTGTTCGGCCTGTCCTCCAACGCGCGGATGGTGCTGAACGAGATGGTCTACGACCCCAACGGGTCGAACAATTCCTCGCTGCTCAGCCTCGTCGCGGGCACCATCACCTTCGTCGCCGGCGAAACCGCCAAGCGCGGCGACATGAAGGTCGACACGCCGGTCGCCACCATGGGCATCCGCGGCACGGCGGTGCTGACCCAGATCAACTTCGTCGTTCCCGCCGGCGGCGGCGATCCGCAGCCGCAGGCGAGCTTCCAGGTGCTGGTCGAGCCGAACGGCACGACCGGCTCCTACATCCTGTTCGACAAGGTCACGCTGCTGCCGATCGCGACGGTCAACCAGGCCGGCCAGATGATCCAGATCAGCGGCGGCAACGTCTCGATCACCAATGCACTGATGTCGCCGGAGGTGCAGAAGCTGATCACGGACGTGTTCACGCTGAAGTTCACCGACAACAACACCAACACTAAGCTGACCACGAACTACACCGATACGATCACGCCGTTCGGCTATGAGGTGTTACTCAAATCGTCGTCCGGCCCTAGCGCCACCGCAACATTCGTCAATCTCAATCCGCAGGGATCGGAGACGCCCACCACCTCCACGCCGCTCATCGTACGCATTCCCGGCCAGCCGATCGCGCAGAGCTTCGACGCGAGCGGCAACGTGAAGACGGCGTTCGCGTTGACGGAGCGTGCGGACACGACCGGCGACACGCGCGCCGACACGATTTCCGGCGTGATCAGGTTCGTCGATCAGAACCTCGGCGACCGGCCGACGGTGAGCATCAGCCTCGCCGAGGCGCCGAACTACGTCTACAAAACTGCGGGCCAGAACGACGTCACCGGCTCCCTCTCGGAGCTCCAGAAGCAGGACATCGCGGCGACGCAGATCCAGATCAGCGTCGTCCCTGACCCCGCCAACAACAACAACGGCTCGGCGGTCTGGACCTACACGATCCCCGACCACGTCTTCGACTTCCTCGCCGCCGGCGAAACCCTGACGCTGACCTACATGGTCCGCGTCGACACCAATTTCACGGTGAACCCCGAGTCCAGGTTCATCCCGATCACCATCACGATCACGGGAACGAACGACAAGCCTACCGTTGCGACGTCAGGCGGCACCGTTATCGAACAGGTCGGGACCGGCAACGAGGCGCTGGACATCATCACGGGCACGGTCACCTTCACCGACGTCGATCTGACGGACCGGCCGATCGTGAGCGCGGCGCTCTCATCCGTCGAGCCGTTCAAATATCTCGATGCCGAAGGCAACGATATCACTGCGTCCCTGACGCCGGAGCAACTCGCGGCGATCGCTGCCGTCAAAGTGCCGCTGACCGTGGTTCAGGGTGCCGGAAACAGCAACAACGGCACGGCCACCTGGACCTACAGCGTTCCCGACCATCTCTTCGACTTCCTGGCCGAGGACGAGAAGCTGATCCTCAACTACGTGGTGCAGGTCGATGACGGGCACGGCGGCGTCGTCAGCACGCCGATCACCGTGTCCATCGACGGTGCGGACGTCAATGTCGAGGGCACCAACGACGTGCCGACGATCGTCGAGGACTCGACGACGCCCACCGGAGAAGTGACAGAGGATACGGCGGCAACCCTGACGGCGAACGGCACCGTCGCCTTCAACGACCCCGATCTCACGGATACGCACACTGCCAGTTACGTCCTGAAGTCGACGACGTCGAACGCGCATCTGCCCGGCTTCGGCAGCGGCACCTCGCATATCGGGACCTTCGCGCTGACCGCGGTGAGCGAGAGTCCGGGTGTCAGCACGCGCGGATCAGTGGGTTGGACCTTCACGCTCAACGA
Source organism: Bradyrhizobium sp. BRP20 (assembly GCF_020194215.1). Taxonomy (NCBI): domain Bacteria; kingdom Pseudomonadati; phylum Pseudomonadota; class Alphaproteobacteria; order Hyphomicrobiales; family Nitrobacteraceae; genus Bradyrhizobium; species Bradyrhizobium sp. BRP20. Next base: position 520,340 of record NZ_JADYVY010000001.1, read on the forward strand.
CAACGATCCGGTGCTGCAGTCGCTGGCCGAAGGCCAGACCATCACCCAAGTCTACACCGTGACCGTCGACGACCATCACGGTGGCACCGTCACCCGGGACGTCACGGTCACCATCACCGGCACCAATGACACGCCGACCATCACGAGTGATGCAGACGCTGCAAAGGGCAGCGTCACCGAGGATGCCTGCGCGACGCTGTCGATCGAGGGCACGCTCGCGATTCAGGATCTCGATCTGATCGATACCCACACCGCGCAGGCCGCATTCAAGTCGGCGACGTCGAGCGCGCATCTGCCGGGCTTCGATGGTAATGCGCCGCTCGGCACCTTCACGATCGATTGCGAGGTCGCGGAGTTCAACACCGATACCGACAACAGCGCGACGCTGGGCTGGCACTTCAGCCTCGACAACGACAATGCGGTGCTGCAATCGCTGGCGCATGGCCAGACCATCACCCAGGTCTACACCGTCACCTTTACTGACGATCACGGTGCGCAGGTCTCCCAGGACGTCACTGTCACGATCAACGGCGCCAACGACGCGCCGACGATCACGAGCGATCCCGAGGCGGCAACGGGTGCGGTTACCGAGGATGACGGCGCCTCGCTGACGACCAGCGGTACGCTGGCGATCCAGGACGTTGACCTGATCGACACCCATACGGCGCAGGTGCAGTTCAAGTCATCGTCCGTCAGTTCGGCTCTGCCGGGATTCGAGGACGACAGCACGAATATCGGCACCTTCTCCATCGGCGCGGTGTCCGAATCCAACGCCGACACCAGCACCGGCGCGACGCTCGACTGGCACTTCACGCTCGACAACAACGATCCCGTGCTGCAGTCGCTGGCGGAAGGGCAGACCATAACTCAGGTCTACACCGTCACCTTCAAGGACAATCACAACGCGACTGTCACGCAAGACGTCACCGTCACCATCACCGGCACCAACGATGCGCCGACCGTCTCCTATGTGACGTCCGACTACATGAACTTCGACGGTGCGACCATCGCGGTCGGCGACGTACCGACGGTCGCCACCGACGACGTGACGCTGGACGGCTGGGTGAACTGGAACGGAGACGCTGCCTCCGCCAGCCAGGTCTTGTTCTACAATGGCAATACCTCGACCACCGGTTTCGGCCTCATGGGCACTGTCATCAGCGGCAAGCTGGAGATCGCGATTCTCGAGGGCGGCGTCGAGATCCAGGATACCGGCTTCGCGCTTACTGCGGGGCAATGGCATAACCTCGCCTTGACGCGTGACGACGGCATCTTCACGCTTTATGTCGATGGCAACGCCGTCTATTCCCACAGTGGCGGCGTCAACGCGATCGCTGGCGCTCAGGAGCCGTCCTACATGATGATCGGAGCGGCGAGCGGCAGGTACGCTCCGGGCTTCGGTACGCAAGGCTTCACCGGCTCGATCGCCGATGTCAGCGTCTGGACCACCGCACTCACGCAGGCGCAAATCCAGTCGTACGACTTCACCGCGCTCACCGGCAACGAGGCCAATCTGGCCGCCTATTATACGCTTGGCGACGGCAGCGGGAGCACGGCCTCCAACACGGTCAACCCAACCAAGAGCCTCGCCATTGAAGGTGATGCGGATTGGGCCAGCGGGACCTCCGGGCCGGGCGGCGCATTTGCCGATCTGACGGAGACCAATGGCGGCCAGCTCTCGCATGGCGTGCTGGCGGTCTCCGACGTCGACGCGACCGATCACGTCACGGTATCGGTCGATGCGGTGCAGGTTAAGCTCGACAACGTGTTGCAAACGGGCAGCGTCGGCGGGCTGTCGCATGCCGATCTCCTGAACTATCTGACCGTGCCGTCCGGCGACATTCTCAACGGCACGGCGACCCACGCCCAGTTTACCTGGCAATTCAACTCGGCCGGCCAGGCCTTCGACTTCCTCGCCGCCGGTCAGACGCTATCGCTGCAATACACCATCGTTCCGTCGGATGCTCAGGGCTTTGGCACTAGCGCGGTCGTGACCATCAACATCACCGGCACGAACGACGCACCGACGCTGTCCGATCTCCACATCGGCCCGCTCACGGACACCGCTGACGACGACACCTTCTCCAATCTCACCGGGCAACTGGCGGGGACCGACGCCGACAGCGGTGAGACGGCGACGCTGACCTATGCCGTCCTCAATTCAGATCACCAGGCGGCCACGACGGTCGCGGGACTCTACGGCTCGCTGACGGTCAATTCCAACGGCAGCTATAGCTACGTTCCGAATGATGCTGCGATCAATGCGTTGGCGGACGGATCGTATGTCGATACGTTCACGGTCCAGACCACGGATATCCATGGTGCGACCGACACGGCAACGCTCAAGGTGAACGTGACCGGTGCGGACGACGGTGCGGGCCCGGTCATCAACACCGAGAGCTTCCAGGTCGAGCACATCACCGAGAACAGCAACGAGATCATTACCGACCTCGTCGTCATGGACGCCGATCCCGGCGCTGCGACGGACACTTTCACGGTCACGCTGTCGACCGCGAATCCGGACGTCAGCCTCGCAAGTGTTTATCCGACGACCGGCACGCTCGAGCAGATCAACACCGCCCTCGCGCAAGGCGCGGGCATCGTCTACGAGCCGACCGGCGCTGATCCCGAGGCGGGACTGCCAGCCACCGATCAGATCACGCTGACCGTTGCCGATTCGGCGGGCCGCTCGGACACCGTGAACTTCATCTTCGTCGAAGGAGCCGAGAGCCAGGGCATGACCCTGCAAGGTACCGCCGGTAAGGACGTCATTTTCGCGACCGAGTCGAGTGATACGCTGATCGGCGGCAGTGCCAAGGATCAGTTCGTATTCGCACCGGCCTCGTCGCAGGATTCGGTTCAGCACACCGTGAATGATTTCGAGTACGGCCTCGACAAGCTCGACCTGCGGCAGTTCAGCGGCATCAGCTCCTTGAACGACCTTGCCCCGACCGCCGCGCAGGATGGCGGCACGTTGCTTACGCTGGATAGCCACGAGACGATCCTGCTCAAGGGTGTCGCCGTCGCGAATCTCCAGTCCAGCGATTTCATCTTCGGCACTCACGTCGGCTAGTGGAAGCAGGCGGCGCTTCCGGTTTGCACCTCGACCGCGGCAAAAAATCCATAATCCTCAGCACTCGGGGAATAGCCAATCGCACGCCGACGCTTCATGATCGGTGCGCCCGGCATGATCTGGGTCAGGAAGTCTGACTGGCATGAAGCGTTTCAAAATCCTGCGGCGGTGGTTTGCGCAGAAGTTCGGCCTTGCGCGACTGATCTGCCTTGCGCTGCTGGTCTTGTTCGCGGGCGCGCGCCTGTGGGATCCGCCGCCGATCCAGGAATTGCGGCTGCGTACCTTCGACATGTTTCAATTGATCGATCCGCGCGAGAAGGCGGCGCGGCCGGTCGTCATCGTCGATATCGACGACAAGAGCCTCACCAGACTCGGACAGTGGCCGTGGCCGCGCACGCGCATCGCCGACATGGTCCAGAACCTCACCAAGAACGGCGCGGTGGCGATCGGCTTCGACATGGTCTTCTCCGAAGCCGACCGGCTCAACCCGGAGCAGGTCGCGAGCCAGATGCGCTATCTCGACGACGCGACCCGCGCCAAGCTGCGTGAGCTGCCGAGCAACGATCAGATCCTCGCCGACGCGATCAAGCGCTCGCACGTCGTGCTGGGCGAGACCGGGCTTCCGGAGGTCTTGTCCGAGCTCGACAAGTCGCTGCCGTTCACGGGGGTTGCAACGGTGGGGGAGGACGGGGCCGAGCGTTTCCTGTTCGAATTCCCCGGCTTGCTCCGCAACGTGCCGGTCATCGAGAGGGCCGCGGCCGGCCGCGGCCTGTTCTCGATCCGGACCGAGCGTGACGGATTGATCCGCCGCGTGCCGATGATCATGCGCGCCCAAGGCAACATCATGCCCTCACTCAGCCTCGAGATCCTGCGCGTCGTCACGGGCACGCCGACCCTGCTGGTCCGTACCGATAAGACGGGCATCAAGTCGATCCGCCTCAAGGGTTTGGAGGTTCCGACCGACAAGAACGGTCAGCTATGGGTGCACTATGCCCGCCGGGATCCTTCGATCTACGTCTCCGCGGTCGACGTGCTCGACAATGCGGTGCCGCCCACGAGGTTTGCCGGCAAGCTGGTGCTGGTCGGCACTTCCGCGGGCGGCTTGAACGACATCAAGACCACGCCGGTGTCCCGGGCCATGCCGGGTGTCGAGATCCATGCCCAGGTGCTGGAGGGCGTGCTGAGCCGCGCGGTGATCTCGCAGCCGAACTATGCCCTGGGCGTCGAGCTGATCGCGGCGCTGATCATCGGCCTGCTCGTCATCATCTTCACGCCGAATCTCGGCCCCGTCCGCCTCGTGCTGGTGGGCGCGGCCTTCGCGGCCATCCTGATCGGCGTGTCCTGGTTCTCCTACACGCAGCACCGCTATCTCATCGACTTCACCTATCCGCTGCTGTCGACGACCGCAGTCTACCTGACGCTGATCTTTGCGAGCTTCGTGCGCGAGCAGCGTCAGCGCGTGCAGATCCGCGGGCAATTCGCGCAATACATGTCGCCTGTGCTGGTCGAGCAGCTGGCGCAGTCGCCGGAAAAGCTCGTGCTCGGCGGCGAGGAACGCGAGATGACGATCATGTTCTCCGACGTGCGCGGCTTCACCACGATCTCCGAGAGCTACAAGCACGATCCGCAGGGGCTGATCGAGCTGATGAACCGCTTCCTGACGCCGCTGACCGACGTCATCATCGACCGCAAGGGCTATATCGACAAGTACATGGGCGACGCCATCATGGCGTTCTGGAACGCGCCGCTCGACGACGCCGAGCACGAGATCAACGCCTGCGAAGCCGCGATCCAGATGCTCGAGCAGATCGACGAGGTCAACAAGGAGCGCGAGCAGGAGGCCGCCGACGGCGGTCACGTCTATATCCCGCTCAATGTTGGCATCGGTCTCAACACCGGCATCGGCGTGGTCGGCAACATGGGGTCCGACCTGAAGAAGAACTATTCGGTGCTCGGCGACAGCGTGAACCTGGCCTCGCGCCTCGAGGGCCAGTCGAAGGCATACGGATTTCCGATCATCGTGGGCTCGCGCACGGCACTCGCTGCCAAGGAGAAATTCGCGATCCTCGAGCTCGACTTCATCATGGTCAAGGGCAAGACCGAGCCGGAAGTGATCTACGCCATCGCCGGCCGCGAGGACGTGATGCATTCGGCCGCGTTCCAGCGCCTGCGCAACATCACCATCGAGATGCTCGGCTGCTACCGCAGCCGCGACTGGCAGGGCGCCCTGGATGCCATCGAGCGCGGCCGCAAGAGCGAGGACGCCGACACGCTGGAGAAGCTGTTCAGGCTTTACGAGGCGCGGATCAAGGATTTCCAGATCGATCCGCCGCCGGAGGGCTGGACCGGCGCCTATGCCCTGCTGACCAAGTAGTCGTCACGGTCACCGCTCGTGCAGGGTGGGCAAAACATAGCATGCCTACCATATGCAGGTGCATCGAGGTAAGTATGGTGGTGGGACGGCGCTTGGCGCCTCTGCCCAACCAAAAGAAAAAAGGGCGAGCTGAGTGATGGACGCACAAGTCAGACAGAACGACCGCATCGGGGTGCTCGAAGAGCTCCTCAACGAGCGCTACTCCGTTCGCGCATTTCTCCCCAAGGAGGTCGATCGCGCCACCATCGAGCATGTGCTGGCGACCGCGCAGCGCACGGCGTCCTGGTGCAACAGCCAGCCCTGGCAGGTTATCATCGCCAGCGGCGAGGCCAAGGAGCGCTTTCGCAAGGCGATCTACGCGGAGGCCTCGAAGGGCCTCGGCGATGACTACGACTTCACGCCACCGCGCGAATATGTCGGGGTCTATCTCGATCGCCGCCGCGAGAGCGGCTTCCAGCTCTACAACACGCTCGGCATCGCCCGCGGCGACAAGGCGGCCTATGCCAAGCAGGCGCTGGAGAACTACAATTTCTTCGGCGCACCGCATGTCGCCATCATCCACACCAACGAGCCGCTCGGCATCTACGGTGCGATCGATTGCGGCGCCTATGTCTCCAACTTCGTGCTGGCGGCGCAGGCGCTCGGGCTCGGCACCATTCCGCAGGCCGCGCTGGCGCGGCATTCCGGCCTGATCCGCCGCCACTTCGATCTGCCCGATGATCGCCGCGTTGTCTGCGGCATCTCGTTCGGCTATGCGGACCATGCGCACAAGGTCAACAGCTACCGCACCTCGCGGGCGAGCGTGGCCGAGACCGCAACCTTCGTGGATGTGTGATCGTGACGTGAGCCGGACGCATCGGTGTCAGACGCGCGCGCGAAGACAGCCGTGGAAGCGGCCGTCTTCGTCTCGTTCCGGTGCGATTGACGGCGGCGGTCAGCCGCCGCTGCCGCCGATCACGGCCCGCACAGTCTCGTCAGGCCCAAAATCCTCGGCGCCGTCGACATAGAGCAGCGCGGCGAGCTTCGAGCGGGCGCGGTTCACGCGGCTCTTGATGGTGCCGACTGCGCAGCCGCAGATCGAGGCAGCGTCCTCATAGGAGAAGCCGGACGCGCCGACCAGGATCAAGGCTTCACGCTGATCCTGCGGAAGCTTGTCGAGCGCGGTGCGAAACTCCTCGAATTCGAGGTGCGCATTCTGCGAGGGCTGGGTCTTCAGCGTCTTGGCGTAATTGCCCTCGGCATCTTCGACCTCGCGCCGCCGCTTGCGATAGTCCGACCGGAACAAATTGCGCAGGATCGTGAATAGCCAGGCCGGCAGGTTGGAGCCGGGCTGGAACGAGTCGATGTTGGCGAGCGCACGCAGCAGCGTCTCCTGGACCAAATCGTCGGCGCGGTCCGCATTGCCGCTGAGCGAGATGGCGAAGGCGCGCAGACTGGGCACGGCCGCCAAGATGTCGTTACGCAGGGAGTCCGTGAGAGGCATTAATCCCTCCCATTGTTGTTGTCGTTGGATCCGCCCTCATTTTCTACGTGGGGTGACGCTCCCGGCGCATCAAGCTTCTTGATCAGTTCTGCGAACCGATCCGGAACCCCCTGTCGCACGACATCGTCGTACATGGCGCGCAACTGGTGCCCGATCCGGGATTGAATCTCCGGAGTCAGGCCTCCCTTGCCGGGGGTCGTGCTTCTGCTGGCTTGAGACTTGAGATCTTTCATGACCTGTTCCACGTTTCCCCGAGTTAAGTGACTGTAAAATCGAGAAGTTTTCTCAACCGGGAGCCGTTCCCTGGATAGGCACAATTCCAGCTGCGCCAAAAAGTTCCCAGCTTGGCGGAACTTTTGTTGTCGTGAGGCGTAGACAGCCCAGCAGGGGAACCTGGGCCCCCCGCGTGATGCCTGACCTCAGGATTGGACCTCAAGGTTGGCCCAAAGACGAATGGAGTGGGGATGTCCCGTTCACAGGTAGTTGCTGAACACTTGCCGTTGTTGCGCAGGTACGCGCGGGCTCTGACAGGCAGCCAGGCCTCCGGTGACGCCTATGTCGCCGCCATGTTGGAAGCCATGCTGGGCGATCCGTCGGTGCTCGACGAGAACCATGGGCCCCGGGCCGGCCTGTTCCGGCTCTTCACCCAGATCTGGAATTCAGTCTCGATCAACGACGATGCCGAGGTGACGACCTTGCCGATGCCGCCGGAACGGCGGCTGTCGAACATCACCCCGCTGCCGCGCCAAGCCTTCCTGCTGCTCTCGCTCGAGGGCTTTTCGGAAGAGGAAGTCGCCTTCATTCTCGGCACCGATGTTGCCGAGACGCGCCGTCTTGCAGACGCAGCCGGACGCGAGATGGCCGCCGAGATCGCCACCGACGTGCTGATCATCGAGGACGAGACCTTCATCGCCATGGACCTCGAGAGCCTGGTGAAGAATCTCGGCCACAACGTCGTCGGCGTCGCGCGCACCCATGCCGATGCGGTGGCGCTGGCCAAGAACAAGCGGCCCGGCCTGATCCTTGCCGATATCCAGCTTGCCGACGGCTCGTCCGGCCTGGACGCCGTCAACGAGCTCCTGCGCACCTTCGAGGTGCCGGTGGTGTTCATCACCGCCTATCCGGAGCGCTTCCTCACCGGCGAGCGTCCCGAGCCGGCGTTCCTGATCTCAAAGCCGTTCCAGCCCGCGATGGTATCGGCGGTGGCGAGCCAGGCCCTGTTCTTCCAGCGCAACTCGCGCAATCGCACGCCCAAAGCGCCTGCGGCGTAACAAGGCGCCTGCGGCCGTCCCAATAGCGAAGTCCGGCGTGCCCAAGGCACGCCGGATTTTTTTCATGCCGCCGGCCCGCTTGACGGGCGCTGAATTCGCCGCCCATAGCTCATGTAGCAGCTGCGCGTGCGACCACGCCAATCGGAGACGTGCCCATGGACCAGCAACTCCTCGATCGTCTCGCCATCCGCGATCTCGTCGAGAACTGGGCGGTGTGGCGCGATGCCGGCGACTGGGAGCGCTTTGCCACGGTTTGGCACGAAGAAGGCTGGATGTCCGCGACCTGGTTTCAGGGGCCGGCCCGGGATTTCATGCGGGTCAGCCAGGAGGGTTTTGCCAGGGGCGTGCGCATCCTGCATTTCCTCGGCGGCACCAGCATCGATCTTGCGGGTGCGCGAGCGATCGCGCAGACCAAGATGACCATCTCGCAGCGCGGCCTCGTGCACGACGTGCTCTGCGACGTCGTCTGCACCGGACGCTTCTACGATTTCCTGGAGAAGCGGGACGACCCATCAGGTATCGGCAAATGGGGCATCGTCCGCCGCCAGCCCATCTACGAGAAGGACCGCATCGACCAGGTCGATCCCGCCGCGACGCTTCGGCTCGACCAGGATGCGCTGGCTGCACTCCCCGAGGGCTACCGCCACCTCGCCTACATGCAGGAGCTGATCGGCTACAAGGTGAAGCGCGACATGCCGGGCCTGATCGGCCCCGAGGTCGAGAAGCTCTATGGCGAGGGCCGGGAGTGGCTGGCAGGAAAGGCGAAGTAGGCCCCAGATAAAAGTAAGGCGCGACTGGCATCACCACAGTCGCGCCCTACGTCGCCGGCTTATGGGGCAGGGGGGAATAGCCGGCTGCTGAGACGACTCCTGTGCGCGAAAGTCGTTCCAAGGCGCGCGAAATATTTTGCCGTCTGCTGCATTTTTCGCACACGGTTAAGTGATCGTAGCTGTCGAGAACCCCCGATCCTGCGGCGGCGTTGTTCCCGTGCCCGCCATGGGGCGAGGGATCGGCAGCCATGTCACAGATTCAAAAGGTTTTTTTGAGCGCAATTGCGGTCGTCGCCACCCTCGGTGCCGTGCAACTGGCCTCCGGGCATGATCTCGCAGACCGCTGGCAGGCGGTCGCCGACCTCCCCAGCCACGGTTCCACCGTCGCGGTGGGTCACAACGTCAACCGCACCGCCAAGGCAGACCGGCTTGCAGAGATCAAACCGGCAGCCGTTCCCACCCGTACCGTCTCGATGCGGCTGAACGACCTCGCCGATACGTCGGTGCTGCTGCGGGTCCCCGCCGTGATCGAGACCGGCAATGCCAAGACGCCGGTGCTGCTCCAGAACCAGAAGAAGCCTCGCAACAAGCCGACGATCGCCTGTGAGCCGATGGTCAGCTCCCTGACCGAGGTCGCAAGGCTGCTCCAGCCCGGCCGCTGCGTGACCTGACCCCCTTCTCCGCGAGGGGTGGTTTGGCGGACCCAGACTTCACATCCTCTTGATCCGCCATTGCCTCGCGCTATATCCGGGTTCCCTCCCTTTTGTTTGACCGGGTAAGCGCATGACGACGTCAGATACGGCTGTGCATACGCAGCCTTTCCAGGCCGAAGTTTCCGAACTGCTGCACCTGATGGTGCACTCCGTCTATTCGGAAACCGACATCTTCCTCCGCGAGCTCATCTCCAACGCCTCCGATGCCTGCGACAAGCTGCGCTACGAGGCCATCGCCAGTCCCGCCCTGCTGGGCGAAGGCGACGCACTCAAGATCCGCATCGTCCCGAACAAGACGGCCAAGACGCTCACGATCGCCGACAACGGCATCGGCATGGAGCGGCAGGAGCTGATCGACCATCTCGGCACCATCGCCCGCTCCGGCACCAAGGCGTTCGTATCCAAATTGAAAGAGGCCAAGGACGGGCTCGGCCTGATCGGCCAGTTCGGCGTCGGTTTCTATTCCGCCTTCATGGTCGCCGAGAAGATCGTCGTGATCAGCCGCCGCGCCGGCGAGAGCGATGTGTGGACCTGGACGTCCTCCGGCGGCTCCGGCTTCGAGATCGCCCGTGCCAGCGACGAGGAAGCGGCGCGCCTGACGCGCGGCACCGAGATCGTCCTGCACCTGAAGGACGATTCCAAGAAATATCTCGAGACCTACGAGATCGAGCGTATCGTCACCGCCTATTCCGACAACATCCTGTTTCCGATTGAGCTCGTGCCCGAAGACGGCGAGCCGCGCCAGATCAATTCGGCGAGCGCGTTGTGGCAGCGCTCCAAATCCGAGCTCACGGCTGACGATTACAAGAAGGCCTATCAGCAGATCGCCTCTGCCTTCGACGATCCCGCGATGACGCTGCACTACCGCGCGGAAGGACGTTACTCCTACGCCGTGCTGCTGTTCGCGCCCTCGACCAAGCCGTTCGACCTGTTCGAGCCGAACCGCAAGGGCCGCGTGAAGCTCTACGTCCGGCGCGTCTTCATCACCGACGATGCCGACCTCTTGCCGGGGTACCTGCGCTTCATCCGCGGCGTGGTCGACAGCGAGGATCTTCCGCTCAACATTTCGCGCGAGATGCTCCAGAACAATCCGCAGCTGGCGCAGATCCGCAAGGCGGTGGCGACGCGTGTGGTGTCCGAGCTCGAAAGCCTTGCCGACAAGGACCCCGAGAATTTTGCCAAGATCTGGGACGCCTTCGGCGCGGTGCTGAAGGAAGGCATCTACGAGGATTTCGAGCGGCGCGAAAAGCTGCTCGCACTGTCGCGCTTCACCACCACGTCGGGCGAGAAGCGGTCGCTGAAGCAGGTCATCGCCGATTTCAAACCGAACCAGACCGAGATCTATTATCTCGTCGGCGACAGCATCGAGCGGCTGAAGTCCAATCCGCGGCTGGAAGCTGCGACCGCGCGCGGCATCGAGGTGCTGCTGCTGTCGGATCCCGTCGACGCGTTCTGGACCTCGATGCCCTCGGATTTCGAAGGCAAGCCGCTGAAGTCGCTGAGCCAGGGCGATCTCAATCTCGATTTGATTCCGCGTATCGACGATAAGGACGAGGCGAAGAAGGACGAGCCGGCTGCGGACGAAGCAGCCACCATTGCGGTGATCAAGGCCGCGCTGGGCGAGCGCGTCAGCGACGTCAAGGTCTCGACGCGCCTGACCAGCTCGGCCTCCTGCCTCGTCGCCGACAGCCAGGGTCCGAGCCGCGAGCTCGAGCGCATCTTGTCGCAGCAGAACCGCGGCATGAAGACCAAGCCGATCCTCGAGATCAATTTGCGCCATCCGCTGGTCACCGCGGTCACCAAGGCGCAGGCTGGCTCGACAGTCGTCGACGATATCAGCCTGCTTCTGCTCGAGCAGGCGCAGATCCTGGACGGCGAATTGCCGGAAGACCCGGCGGCGTTCGCGGCACGGCTGAACCGGCTGGTGTTGCAGGGGCTCGGCGGCTAGCGCTGCCTCGCAGCATCATTCGGACCGCCAGGTTGTCATATCGCTCATCGCGCAACGCCTCTGGCGCTGCGCGTCTCACTCACCTTGACGTCATCAGGTCTCAGGAACAGTCGCGGACGGCGAGATGTTGTGTCATATGAAGCGACGTCACCAGTTCGAGGATTTCCCATGCGCTTGTCATTCCTCACTCTTACCGCGGTCTTCACGCTGCTGGGCGCAGCGGATGCCAGCGCGCAGCGATACGATCCGGCCTATCCCGTCTGCATGCACCGCTACGTCGGTGGCGGCCCTGGTGGCGGAGGCAGTGACTATTTCGACTGCTCGTTCACCTCGTTGGAGCAGTGCCGCGCCACGGCCTCGGGCCTTGCTGCGACCTGCGACCTCAATCCCTATTACGCCTTCAACGAGTCGCCGCCGCCGCGCCGGCGTCCCAAGAAGGTGCACTGAGGCGAACGGGACCAAGCCCGGGACTTCTGCATTCATCGCTCTTTCGACCTGGTCACACCCGTCGGCGCGCTGCCGGCGGGTGCGACCTTGGCTGCGCGCTGCCGACCGTTAATCGCGCCCTAACCGGGTTTTACCTTGTCTCTTAACGCCTGGGTCAGGGCGCGCGGGCTATACTGCCGGAAACCGCAGATCGCCCGAAAGAGTGAACAATATGACCACCGGCGTCATCGAGCAGCCGAAAGCCGCGCGCGCACCGTCGGCCTCCAAGATCTGGTTGAGGGCGATCGAGCTCACCGCGCGGATCGAAACGCTGCCGGGCCGCCTGTTCGCCGACGTCGTCGACGATTGGGCGCAGCGCCAGCCTAACCGCGTTGCTCTGGTGGCGGACGAGGCAAGCCTCGATTACGAAGGCCTCTCGAAGAGGATCAATCGCTACGCCCGCTGGGCGCGCTCGCTCGGCCTGTCCAAGGGCGATACCGTTGCGCTGATCATGCCGAACGGCATCGATTATATCGCGGCCTGGCTCGGCATCAGCCGCGTCGGCGGCGTGGTCGCACTGATCAACACCAAGCTCGTCGGGCAATCGCTCGCGCACTGCCTTGATGTCGCGAAGCCGATGCATGTCATCGTTGCGCATGAGCTAGCGGGGGTGCTGGACAGCGCGGCACCTCATCTGAAGACGGCGGCAAAAGTCTGGACGCATGGCGATAGCCGCAGCGAACGTGCGATCGACGTCGCGCTTGCCGTTCTCGACGACGGCCCGCTATCGCCGGAGGAGCATGGCGAGGTCACCATCGACGACCGTGCGCTGCTGATCTACACCTCCGGCACCACCGGCCTGCCGAAAGCGGCCAGCATCAGCCACCGCCGCATCCTGAATTGGGGGTTTTGGTTCGCTGGCCTCACCGGCGCGACGCCGCAGGATCGGCTCTACGATTGTCTGCCGCTGTTCCATTCGGTCGGCGGCATCGTCGCGCCGTGCAGCATTCTGGCCGCCGGCGGTTCGGTAGTGATCGCCGAGAAATTCTCGGCCTCGCATTTCTGGTCCGACATCGTCCGGCACGACTGCACGCTGTTTCAATATATCGGCGAGCTCTGCCGTTACCTGCTCAAGGCCGCGCCTTCGGAATACGAGAATCGGCATCGCCTGCGGCTCGCCTGCGGCAACGGGCTGCGCGGCGATATCTGGGAGGATTTCCAGGCGCGCTTCGCCATTCCGCGCATCCTCGAATTCTACGCCGCGACCGAAGGCAATTTCTCGCTGTTCAACGTCGAGGGCCAGCCGGGTGCGATCGGCCGCGTCCCGGCGCTGCTCGCGCACCGCTTTCCTGCCAGGCTCGTCAAGCTTGACCCCGATAGCGGCGCGCCGCTGCGCAATGAAGAGGGCTTCTGCATCGCCTGCAGCCGCGGCGAGGCCGGCGAAGCCATCGGCCGCATCGGCACCGCGGACGAGGGCGGTGGGCGCTTCGAGGGCTACACCGATGCCGGTGAGACCGAGAAAAAAGTCTTGCGTGACGTCTTCGTCAAGGGCGATGCCTGGTTCCGCACCGGCGATCTGATGCGGATGGACGACAAGGGATTTTTCCATTTCGTCGACCGTATCGGCGACACGTTCCGCTGGAAGGGCGAGAATGTCGCGACCTCCGAGGTGAACGATGCCGTGCGCGATTTCATTGGCGTCGTCGATGCCGCCACCTATGGCGTCAGCATTCCCGGCGCCGACGGCCGGGCCGGGATGAGCGCGATCGTCGTGAACGAGGGCTTTGACATCAGCGCGCTGCCCGCCCATCTCGCGCAACGCCTGCCGGTCTACGCCCGCCCGCTCTTCATCCGTATCTCGCGCGAGCTCGACGCCACCGAGACCTTCAAGCAGAAGAAGGGCGAGCTCGCCCGCGAGGGATTTGACCCGGCCGCGGTCGCCGATCCGCTGTTCATGCTCGACCCGATATCCGGCGTCTACGTCGCGCTGGACGCGGAGACATATGCGGCCATCTCGGGCGGTACGATCAGGCTGTAGGGCAACCAAAATCGAGAGATAGGTCCAATTTTATCTGAATTGTCCAAGAAGCCATTTACTTCTGTCGGGTAAACAGACCGCGATGGGGAGGCGGTCAGCAAGAGCCGCCGCAACAACGAGATCGATAACAAAGCGAGCCAGCCATGTCGGTAAGGTCAAAGGTCATTGAAGCGATTCAGCAGATCGCCAAGGAGCAGCACGTCACGCTTCCCGCCCTCTCGGACGATCTGTCCCTGCATGAGACGGGCTTCGACTCGCTCGCCTTCGCCATCCTGGTCGCCCGCCTCGAGGACGAGACCGGCGTCGATCCCTTCACCATTTCCGAGGACGCAGCGTTCCCCGCCACGGTGGGCGATTTCGTGCGGGCCTACGAAAATGTCCCCGCGTGAGATCTTTGCACTTCGCGACCATCTTGGCGCGGAGCTGAAAGGCCGCACCATCTCCGATGCGCATGATGTCGTATCGCTGACGGGCATCCTGTCGCACACTGTTCTGGGCGGGCGGCTGCACGAGCTCTCTGGCCGTGCCGTGCTGCTCAAGCTGTCGGACCAGCTCCGGTCCGGCCTTGCCATGATCGAGCTCGACGGCATCGCCCGCCGCATGCTGTTGTGTCCGCCGGACCTCAACCCGGCGCATCTCGACGCCTTGATCGCGGATGCCGGGATCGATGCCGTCGTCACCGACGAGCCCGAACTCTGGGCGGCGTCCGGCGTGCCGCTGGTCGTCACCGCGCAATTGCCGCCGCAAGCCGCCGCGCCGGCCAAGACCGCGCGCGGCACCGAATGGCTGATGCTCACCTCGGGCACCTCGGGGGTGCCAAAGATCGCCGGCCATACGCTGGAAGCGCTGACCGGCGCGATCGTCGCCGAAGGCCCATCGCGCGGACCTGCACCGGTCTGGGCAACGTTCTACGACATCCGCCGCTATGGCGGCCTGCAAATCTTTCTCCGTGCCATCCTCTCCGGCGGCTCGTTGGTGCTGTCCGATCCCCATGAGGCGCTCGCCGATCACGTCGCGCGGCTGAAGGCGCGCGGTGTCTCGCATATCTCCGGCACGCCTTCGCATTGGCGCAAGCTCCTGATGAGCGGCTCGGCCGCCCAGTTCGCCCCGGCTTACGTCCGTCTCTCCGGCGAGATCGCCGACCAAGCCGTGCTCGACGGCCTGAAGGCGGCATTCCCCCATGCGTCCGTCGGCCATGCCTATGCCTCGACCGAGGCCGGCGTCGGGTTCGCCGTCAATGACGGGCTGGAAGGCTTTCCGGCCGACTATCTCGGCAACCGCAACGGCGTCGAGATGAAAGTCGTCGACGGCTCGCTGCGCATCCGCTCGACGCGCACGGCTCATGCCTATATCGGCCGCAACGCCTCCGCGCTCACCGACGACGACGGCTTTGTCGACAGCGGCGACATCGTCGAGCTGCGCGGCAACCGCTATTATTTCGTCGGCCGGCGCGGCGGCATCATCAATATCGGCGGGCTGAAGGTCCACCCCGAGGAGATCGAGGCGGTGATCAACCGCCATCCGGATGTGCGGATGTCGCGCGCGAAGTCGCGCAAGAGCCCGATCACCGGCGGCATCGTCGTCGCGGACGTGATCCTCACCGAGGGCACCGATCCGGCGCGCGCGAAAGAGATCCGCGACCAAATCCTGGATCTGTGCCGCGCCCAGCTCGCATCCCACAAGGTGCCGGCGGTCCTCCGCTTCGTCGAGGCGCTCGACGTCACCCCGGCCGGAAAACTGGCGCGCACCGATGCATAATGTTCTCGTCACCGGCGGCAGCCGCGGCATCGGGCTTGCGATCGGCAAGCGCCTTGTCGCGGCCGGCTTCAACGTCATCGCGGCGGCGCGGCGCGAAAGCGAAGAGCTCAAGGCGGCCATCGCAGCCGCCGACGGGCGCCTGCATTTCCGTGCCTGCGATCTTGCCGTGATCGATGCAATCCCGGCCTTCGCAAAGCTCGTGCGCGACGAATTCGGCCCGATCTACGGCCTCGTCAACAATGCCGGTCTCGGCACCGAAGGCCTGCTGGCCACCATGCACAATTCCGAGATCGAAGCGCTGGTGCAGCTCAACGTGCTGTCGCCGATCATCCTCACCAAATATGTGGCGCGCCAGATGATGGCCGACGGCGCCGGCCGCATCATCAACATCTCCTCGATCATCGCGACGACAGGCTATAACGGCCTCTCCGTCTACGGCGCGACCAAGGCCGCCGCGACCGGCTTCACCCGCTCGCTGGCCCGTGAGGTCGGCAAGCTCGGCATCACCGTGAACGCGATCGCGCCGGGCTTCATCGACACCGAGCTCACCCACAATCTGTCTGAGGAAGGCCGCAAGCGCATTGCGGGCCGCAGCGCGCTGCGCCGGCTGCCGGAGACGGATGACGTCGCGCGCATGGTGGAATACCTTTTGGGCGAAGGCGGCCGCAACGTCACCGGCACCGTGTTCACCATCGATGCCGGGAACACGGCGTAGACGGAACCCGGCTGCCACAATTGCGTTGATCGTGCGCAATGACAGCCAGCCGGATTTGGTCGTAAGATGCCCCGCAATCGATTGGTTTACGTCAATCGATCTGCCCTAAACGAAGGGGAGCAGTCGATGGCCACTTCAGACATGACCGCTTCAAGCCGGGCCCTGAAAGAGCCGGTGCGTGTGAAGTCGGATGAGGTCCGCTGCCCGCCGATGTCGCATCAGAATTCCGGCGATCACGGCCACGAGGCGTATCCGCAGCAATTCGTGCGCCTGATCGGCTGCCACGACGTCCCTGCATCCCAGCTGCGCAAGCGTCAGGACGAGAAGCTGCACTAGCCGCTCACGGCCGCTGCTTCGGCAGGTCGAATCGTTCGTGTGAAAATTCCGGCGGCCCTTCGGTGAGGCGGCGAATGCGGCGCTCGCGCTCATCTGGCGGCAATGCCGGATCGAGCAGTAACTCGATCTCATGCACTGCGATCTCTTCGATCTTGGTCGCGTCCGATACGACCGGGTGCGCGGGCGCGGAGACGGGGAGTGCCAACTTCAGCCCCAGCTCGATCAGCTTGCAGATCGCATTCGAGCGGGTCAGGCGGTGAGCTTCAGCCCAGGCATCGACCGCCTCCGTCAATCTTTCCGGCATCTTCACCGCGCTGATCGGGTCGACACCCGTGCGCCGGCGGACCGGAGAGGTGGAGTCCTTGCTGCTGAAGTCGGACACCTCGATTTTCCCATGCAACCCCTTGGAGCCGACCGACGATAGCCGCTCTCCCCGGATGGCCGTTTGATGCCGATCAATGATCCCGCCGAGGCATTGCAAGGCGGCCGCATCTTGTTGTCCGGGCCACTTTCGGCCAATGATCGAAAGGGGGCGCGAGCAGCGAACCCGGATCGATCCTGCCACGTATCTTGCTTCGCATTCCAACAGTCCGGCAATCCCGATGAGCTCAGGCGAGTCCTTCTATGGCGGCATTCCCGTCTTCCGAGGCTTCACCAGCCTGATGGATCCTGCGCTTTATGCGCCGCTGCCGGACGACTGGAGCATCGGTGTTGCCGATATCGTCGATTCGACCAAGGCGATCGCGGCGCAGCGCTACAAGGCCGTGAACATGGCCGGTGCCGCCGTGATCGCGGCGGTGACCAATGCGCTGCAGGGGCGGGAATTTCCCTTCGTGTTCGGCGGCGACGGCGCCAGCTTCGCGGTGGCGCCAGATGACGTCGAGCTTGCCCGCCAGGCGCTGGCTGCGACCGCAACCTGGGTGCGCGAAGACCTCGATTTGACCCTGCGCGTCGCCTTGGTGCCGGTCAGCGTCATTCGCGCACAGGGCCTCGATGTGCGCGTCGCCCGGTTCGGGCCGTCGGCCAACCTGTCCTATGCGATGTTTTCGGGCGGCGGGCTCGCCTGGGCCGACGCCGCGATGAAGCGCGGCGAGTTTGCCGTCGAGGAGGCGCCTGGCGGCACGCAGCCGGACCTCTCCGGCCTGTCGTGTCGTTTCGAGGTGATGCCGGCGGCGCGCGGCCTGATCCTGTCGGTGCTGGTGATGCCGGCGCGCGGCGTCGATCCGCAGGCCTTCCGCAAAGTGATCGAGGACATCATTCATCTCGTCGAGCGCAGCCCGGAGGGTGGCCGGCCGGTGCCGCCGCAGGGGCCCCCGTTGAAATGGCCGCCGCAGGGCGTGGAATTCGAGGCCCGAACCAGGCGCGGGGGGCCGCTGCTCGCGCGCAGAGCCAGCGTACTGGCCTATACGCTGTTCGCTTATTTCATCATGCGCTTCGACATCAAGATCGGCGGTTTCGTGCCCAGCCTCTACAAGCGCCAAGTGGTCGAGAACTCGGACTTCCGTAAATACGACGACGGCCTGCGCATGATTCTGGACTGCACGCCGCAGCTCGAGCGCGCCTTGAACGATCGTCTCAAAGCCGCCGCGCGCGAGGGCATCGTGCGCTACGGCCTCTACCAGCAGGACGCTGCGATGATGACCTGCTTCGCGCCGTCGGCGCTGCGCAGCGATCACGTCCATTTCATCGACGGCGCGCGCGGCGGCTATGCCTCGGCGGCGACGGCGTTGAAGGCGATGATGGCAGCGGGTTAGCGCCCCGCGCGCGTCCAGGTCTCACCGCCGCAGAGCGCGCCGACGCAGCCTTCGACCCGCAGCGCGTCCGCGCCAGTCAGGCTGATGTTGCTCGCATAGGTGCTGCCGTCGTCCGCATTGTAGATCTGGCCCGACCATTTGTTCGGTCCCGTCGGCTCCATGCCGCTGAACAATGGCAGGCCGATCATCGGGCGCCTGGCGAGCGCGGGATTGGGATTCTTGCTGTCGGTGGCGGGCTGGCCGGTCGCGCTGTCCATGGGCTCGCGCAGCCAGACGATGTGGCCGCAGATGCCGCCGCCGCATTTGCTGATCTTGACGCGTGCATCGCCCGCCTGCGTGAGCCAGGTCCCGTCGGCGCTCTGCGCATGGGCGGAAGGCGCACCGATCAGCGCAGCCAGAATGACGGTGAGAGCGACGAATCTGAATGTCATGGAGAGGAGCCCTGGAATGGAGGCGACTCCATAGCAGCAAATCGAGCGCGCGCAACGCCCGAGGGAATCACATCTCTGAGCTTATCTGGCGGCGCTTATTTGCCTGCGATCATTTGCCCCAGCGCGCGAATGCGACCGAGGCGGCGGTCGAAAGCCCGAACACGACCATGGCGCCCCCGACCAGCGCGAACAGGGTCCAGGCCGGAGCCTGCGCGGTCATCAGTCCGATGCCGCCGATCGCGACGATCAGAAGCCGTGCCGTCGAGGCGAGCACGGGCCCGCCGACGCGTGCGGCGCCTTGCGAGGAGAAGTAAAGCGACACGCCCATGCCGAAGAACACGAAGGCCGGACCGGCCCAGTGGAAATAGCTGTGCGCTGCGGCGGTGACGCCGGGATCGCGGGTGAAGAGCCCGACCCACAGTGACGGCGCGAGCGCAACGACGAGACCGATCAGCCCCACCGTGAGTCCCGAGGCGGCAGCTGCGGTCCAGGCGACACGCCGCGCGCGCTTCACATGCCCGGCGCCGATCGCCATGCCGACCATCGGCACCGAGGCGATGCCGAAGGCGAAGGTGATCGGGATCAGCAGAAATTCCAGCCGCGAGCCGATACCGTAGCCCGCCAGCATCTCGGTGCCGAAGGTCGCGAGGATCTTCGTGAAGATCAGAATGGTGAGCACGGTCTGCAGCGGCGACAGGCAGGCCACCGCGCCAACTTTGAGAATGTCCAGGAACATCGCGCGCTCGAAATGAAAGGCGCGGACATCCAGCGGCAGCCGGCTGCGCCCCGACAACAGATACCAGATGAAGAAGATCGCCGCGCAGCTGAACGCGATCAGCTGCCCGCTCGCCACGCCCGGCATGCCGAATTGCGGCACTCCGAACAGGCCGAGCCCCAGCGTGCCGCCGAGCACGATCTGCAGCGCGCTCGCGCCGATCAGAATCATCGAAGGCAGGCGCATGTCGCCGGTACCGCGGATCACCGAGGCCAGCGTGTTGACGAGCCAGATCGCGACCGCGCCGGAGAACAGCACCTGCGAATAGCCGCTGGCCTCCTCGAGCACGCGCTCGCGTCCGCCGAGCAGCGCGAAGAAGGAGCGGCCGAAGGCGAGCATCATCACCGTGAAGAACAGCCCGCCGCAAAGGCCGATGATGGCGGCATGCAGCGCCAGCGTCGCGGCGCGGTCGCGATCCCCTGCGCCGAGAGCGCGGCTGATTGCGGACGAGACGCCGCCGCCCATCGCGCCCGCGCTCATCATCTGCGTCAGCATCGCGAACGGAAACACCAGCGCGATCGCGGCGAGCGGGATGGTGCCGAGCCGGCCGATATAGGAGGTCTCAGC
Source organism: Bradyrhizobium sp. BRP20 (assembly GCF_020194215.1). Lineage (NCBI taxonomy): Bacteria > Pseudomonadati > Pseudomonadota > Alphaproteobacteria > Hyphomicrobiales > Nitrobacteraceae > Bradyrhizobium > Bradyrhizobium sp. BRP20. The sequence goes on from NZ_JADYVY010000001.1 coordinate 540,772, forward strand.
CACTGCGACGAGCGTGCTGCCGACCATCGCGATCATGTTGGGGATCGCGAGCCGCAGCAGCGTCGGCAGGATCGGCGCGGTCAGGAGGCTCGCGATGGGGGAGGCGACCGGCGCAACCGGCGGGACGGCATCTGCGGGGGCGTCGATCGTCATGTTCACCGGGCGGAAAATTAAATGATGACCGACATATTATAAGAGAATGAGCCGGCCGGCGCAGCCCTGGCTCACGCAGGGCTCACCACGGCAGGCCGCATAGGTCGATGGTGCCCAGCGTCGGCGCGCGCACGATGTGGAAGACATAGGGCGCCATGTAGGTGAACCGAATCCGCCCTTCCGGCTGTTCGCAATAGACCTCGCCTTTGAACGGCAGCCAGCTCCGGGCCTCGTAGAACGCGAAATTGTGCGGCTCGCAGACCAGTAGGGCGAACCGAACCGCCTCGTTGGCGCGCATGGTATGCACCGCCGCGTCGATCGCCACGGTCGCATAGCCACGGCCGCGCTGGTCCTCGCGCGTCGAGACGCCGCCGATGCCGCCGATATGAACCTTCTGTCCATTCCAGGTGATGGTGCGGAAGTAGATGCCGACATGGCACACGAGACCATCCTCGGGCGTCTCGACCAGCACGCGGAGATCGGCATTGGCCCATTTGACATGAGCCCAGGGCTTGCCTGCGACCAACTGCGGTGCCCAGACCGCCTGAAGTAGCGGCTCGGCCCTCGGCCACGAGGCGTCGCCGTTCAATATGTCGATCTCGATGCTCATGGCCTCGTCCTCCACAGCTCCGCTTCTTCGCGCGTTTGTTCTGTCTTAAGCGCCTCAAAGGCAATGATATTTTACAGCGAACCGCAGGTCTGATCACGGCGGCCGGGTTGCGGCGAATTTGTGCATTCAAGCAGGACGCGCCAAGTCACGCCTTTTCGCAAATTCTGAGGTATTTAATGGCCGCGGAACCTTCTATAAGGGGTGACCGTTAGAACTCGTTCCCCACCAGTTGCGGACAAGAAGCCATGACCTTTACGCTGCCCCCACTTCCTTACGCCTATGACGCCCTCGGCCAGTACATGTCGAAGGAGACGCTGGAATATCACCACGACAAGCATCATCAGGCCTACGTCACCAACGGCAACAACGCGCTCAAGGGGACCGAATGGGAAGGCAAGTCCCTTGAAGAGATCGTCAAGGGCTCGTTCGGCAAGAACCCCGCGGTGTTCAACAACGCCGGCCAGCACTACAACCACATCCACTTCTGGAGCTGGATGAAGCCCAATGGCGGCGGCACCAAGCTGCCGGGCAAGCTCGAGAAGAAGATCAACGAGGACCTCGGCGGCTTCGAGAAGTTCAAGACCGACTTCCAGGCGGCCGGCGTCGGCCAGTTCGGCTCCGGCTGGTGCTGGCTCCAGGTCAAGAACGGCAAGCTCGAGATCTCCAAGACGCCGAACGGCGAGAATCCGCTGGTGCACGGCGCCACACCGATCCTCGGCTGCGACGTCTGGGAGCACTCTTACTACATCGACTATCGCAATCGCCGTCCCGACTATCTCAAGGCGTTCGTCGAGAACCTCGTGAACTGGGAATACGTGGAGTCCCTGTTCGAGAAGGCGTGACAGGTGTCATTCCGGGGCGCGCGAAGCGCGAGCCCGGAATCCATTTTTCTGCTCGGGTGACGCCCGATGGATTCCGGGTTCGGCGCTGACGCGCCGCCCCGGAATGACAGAAACAAAGGCGGTCGCAGGCGCGACCGCCTTTTTGCTGTGCGGAATTGCCCTGCGTGGCGCGCGCATGGGTCTGTCGTCACACCGTTTGCATCGGGGGAACACCGCCCTTAATCAGGACGGGCATCACCCTCGAGCGACTCTAGCCCGTTGTCAGAACCTTCCCCGAACCATCCAGCGCCTTCCGGCGACGCGGAATCCGAGCCGCGGCCGGGCCGGGTCCGCAAGCCGATCGGCTGGTCGACCATCATCATCGCAGCTCTGGTGGCGGTGAGTGCGGCACTGGTCTGGCGGCGGGACGGCACCGACGGCGTTCTGGACATCCTCACCCACGATCTCTCGCTGTTCTCGGGCATCCTGCCGCGCGTGCTCGCCGGCTGCCTGCTCGGGGCCTTCATCTCGGAGATCTTGCCGCACGAGAAGGTCTCGCGCTCGCTCGGGCCGAAATCCGGCCTGATGGGCCTGCTGATCGGCACCGCCTTCGGCGCGATTCTGCCCGGCGGTCCCTTCACGGCCTACCCGGTGGCGAGCGCACTGCTCGCGGTCGGCGCCGATTTCGGCGCCACCATCGCCATGGTCGTGAGCTGGACGCTGATCGGTTATGGCCGGGCGGTCGCCTGGGAAATCCCGATCATGGGCACCGATTTCACGCTGTGGCGGATCGTGATCTCGCTGCCGCTGCCGGTGCTCGCCGGCGCCCTCGGCCGCTTCGTCTATGTCAGGCTCTATCCGAAGCCGCTCGCGAAGGACGACGAGAGTTGAGCGCAGCGCTTCTGATCGACATCCTGCTGTGGGGCTCGGTGCTCGGCGTCGGGCTGATCGCCTTTCGTCGTGGGCGCCCGGTGTTCGTGGCCTCGCTGCGCGAAGGCACGATGGATTTCGTCAACATCGTGCCGCGGATTGCGCTTGGCGTGATCGGCTCCGGCTACATCGCCGCCATCATCCCGCAAGAGGTGATCACCGGCTGGCTCGGCCCTGATAGCGGCTGGCTCGGGGTTGCCACCGCCGTGGTCGCCGGCGCCGCCACGCCCGGCGGTCCCGTGGTCGGCTTCTCCATCGGCACCGTGGCGTTGAAGTCGGGGGGCGGGGTGCCGCAGGTGGTTGCCTATGTCGTCGCCTGGGCGCTGTTCGCCTTCCAGCGGGTGATCTTGTGGGAGATCCCGTTCATGCCCGCCCGTTTCGTCTGGTTCCGCTGCGCCGTCTCGGTGCCGTTCCCATTCGTGGCAGCCGCCATCGCCATGGTGATCGGCAAGCCCTGAGCCGCGATGTCAGTCCCGCCGTGGACAGGCGTAATGTTATAATATAACGTCCGCAAATGGCTCCCGCCGCGTCCCACGCCCACCAGCACGACCATGCTCATGGCCATTCCCATGGTCACGGCCATGGACATTCGCACGGGCACGATCACGCCCACGCCCATGTCCACGATGCGACCTCGCCGCATCCGGCCCAGACCGCGCCCTGGTCGATCCTGCGCATGACCATGGCGGGCCGTCTCGCGGCCGCGCTCGCGGTCTGTGCTGTGCTGTGGGGCATCGTCTTGCTGGCGATGAGGTGACGATGGCAGCGCTGCACTTTCACAACGTCACGCTCGGCTATGACCGGCACCCCGCCGTGCATCATCTCAGCGGCGAGGTCGCGCCGGGCGCGCTGGTCGCCGTGATCGGCCCGAACGGCGCCGGCAAGTCGACGCTGTTGCGCGGCATCGTCGGCATCCTGAGGCCGCTCGACGGCACGATCCATCTCGGCGGGCTCGATGCCCGCGACATCGCCTATCTGCCGCAGAGCGCGGAGATCGACCGCAGCTTCCCGATTTCGGTGTTCGATTTCGTCGGCACCGGGCTGTGGCGTGGCGCAGGCCTGTTCGGCGGCATCGGCAAGGCCGCGCGCGACAAAATTCTCCGGGCAATCGGAGCCGTTGGCCTCAGCGGTTTCGAGAACCGCCCGATCGGCACGCTCTCCGGCGGTCAGATGCAGCGCGTGCTGTTCGCCCGTGTGCTGCTCCAGGATGCCAGCCTGATCGTGCTCGACGAGCCCTTCAACGCCATCGACAGCAAGACCACCGCCGATCTGCTCGCGCTGGTGAGGCGCTGGCATGGCGAGGGTCGCACCGTGCTCGCCGCGCTGCACGACATGGAGATGGTGCGCAATCATTTCACCGAAACGCTGGTGCTGGCGCGCGGCCCGGTCGCGTGGGGTCCGACGGCGGAGGTGCTGACGCCGGAAAATCTGCTGGTCGCGATGCGGATGTGCGAGGCCTTCGACGACAGCGCCGCGGCCTGCGCGGCCGATGATATCAGCTCGCGGGCGGCCTGATATCCGATGCTCTATGACGCGCTGATCGGTCCGTTCACCGAATTCGAGTTCATGCGGCGCGCGCTCGCCGCGGTGATCGCGTTGGCGCTGGCGGGGGCGCCGATCGGCGTGTTCCTGATGCTGCGCCGGATGAGCCTCGTCGGCGACGCCATGGCGCACGCGATCCTGCCTGGCGCGGCGGTCGGTTTCCTGCTCTCCGGCCTCAATCTGTTCGCGATGACGGCCGGTGGCCTGGTCGCCGGCTTTGCCGTCGCGATCCTCGCTGGCGTGGTCGCACGCTCGACCGGGCTGAAGGAGGACGCCTCGCTCGCGACCTTCTATCTCGCTTCGCTTGCGCTCGGCGTCACCATCGTCTCGATCAAGGGCACCAACATCGATCTCCTGCACGTGCTGTTCGGCAACATCCTCGCAATGGACGATCAGACCCTGCTGGTGGTCGCCTTCAACGCCACGGTGACGCTGCTAGTGCTCGCGGTGATCTACCGCCCGCTGGTGATCGAGAGCGTCGATCCCCTGTTCCTGCGCACCGTGAGCCGCGCCGGTGGCCCCGCCCATCTCGCCTTCCTCGCGCTGGTCGTCATCAATCTCGTCAACGGCTTTCAGGCGCTGGGCACGCTGCTGGCGGTGGGGCTGATGATCCTGCCTGCGGGCATCGCAAGGTTCTGGTCGCGCGATCTCACCGCGATGATCTGCATCGCCGTCATTGCTGCCGGGGTCTCCGGCTATGCCGGCCTCGTGCTCTCATTCCAGACCCGCGTGCCCTCGGGTCCCGCGATCATTCTGGTAGCGACGGTGCTCTACATCGTCTCCGTCCTGTTCGGCCGCGTCGGCGGCATCGTCCGGCAGCTGTTTCCCGGCCGGCATCTGGAAGCATGACGATGCGGCTCATCCTGGTTTGTGCGCTGTTGCTGATCGCCTCGCCGCTTGAGGCCGCGGAGCGGCTCAACGTCGTCGCGAGTTTCTCGATCCTCGGCGATTTCGTCCGCAATGTCGGTGGCGACCGCATCAACCTGACGACGCTGGTCGGGCCCGACGGCGACGTCCACGTCTATACGCCGGCCCCTAGCGATGCCAAGCGGGTCGCGGCGGCGAAGCTCGTCATCGTCAACGGGCTCGGGCTGGAGGGCTGGCTGCCGCGCCTCGTGCAATCCGCAGGCAGCAAGGCCAAGGTGATCACCGCGAGCGCCGGCATCGTGCCGCTGAAGCTGGGCTCGGCCGCTGATCCCCACGCCTGGCAGTCTATCCCGAACGCCAAGATCTACGTCACCGACATTGCGAGCGCGCTCGCCACGGCCGCTCCTGACGATGCAGAGTTCTTCCGCGCCCAGGCCAAGGCCTATCTGGAAAAGCTCGAAACGCTGGATCGCGAGGTCCGCGACGCTGTCGCAAAAATCCCGCCGGAGCGGCGCAAGGTGATCTCCACCCATGACGCCTTCGGCTATTTCTCCAGCGAATACGGTATCCGGTTCATCGCCCCCCGGGGCGTCTCCACGGAGAGCGAGCCGAGCGCGCGAGATATCGCCGCCATCATCGGCCAGATCAAGGCTCAGAAAATCCCGGCCGTGTTCCTTGAAAATATCAGCGACGATCGCCTGATCCGGCGGATCGCCGCCGAGACCGGCGCCAGGGTCGGTGGCACCCTGGTTTCGGACGGTTTGACCGGCGAAAAGGGCCCTGCACCCACTTACATTGACATGGTCAGGCACAATATAAAGGCCCTGACCAGCGCGCTTGACCATTAGGGCAGGGGCCACCCCGCCTCGCGTCGCGCGAAAAAGCCTTGAAGTCCGGAGTTGTTATGTCTGACGCGACCTCCCAGAAGATTCCCGTGACCGTGCTGACCGGCTATCTCGGCGCCGGCAAGACCACGCTGCTCAACCGCATCCTGTCGGAGAACCACGGCAAGAAATACGCCGTCATCGTCAACGAATTCGGCGAGATCGGCATCGACAACGACCTCATCATCGGCGCCGATGAGGAAGTGTTCGAGATGAACAACGGCTGCATCTGCTGCACCGTACGAGGCGACCTCGTCCGCATCATGGACGGCCTGATGAAGCGCAAGGGCAAGTTCGACGCCATCATCGTCGAGACCACCGGTCTTGCCGATCCCGCCCCCGTCGCGCAGACTTTCTTCGTCGATGAGGACGTGCAGAAGAACGCCCGGCTCGATGCGGTCGTGACGGTCGCCGACGCCAAATGGCTGTCCGACCGTTTGAAGGATGCACCAGAGGCCAAGAACCAGATCGCCTTTGCCGACGTCATCGTTCTGAACAAGACCGACCTCGTCAACAAGGGCGAGCTCGCCGAGGTCGAGGCCCGCATTCGCGGCATCAATCCCTATGCGAAGCTGCATCGCACCGAGCGCTGCGCGGTGGCGCTGGCCGACGTGCTCGACCGCGGCGCATTCGACCTCGACCGCATCCTCGACATCGAGCCTGACTTCCTGGAGGCCGACGATCATGACCACGATCATGATCATCACCACCATCACGGCCACGATCACCATCACCATGATCACGGCCACGGCCTGAAGCACTATCACGACGAGGAGATGCAATCGCTCTCGCTCAAGACCGACAAGCCGCTCGATCCCAACGTGTTCATGCCCTGGCTGCAGAACCTGGTGCAGGTCGAGGGCGGCAAGATCCTGCGCTCCAAGGGCATCCTCGCCTTCCACGACGACGACGATCGCTACGTCTTCCAGGGCGTCCACATGATGCTGGAGGGCAACCACCAGCGGAAGTGGAAGGAGGGCGAGCCGCGCGAGAGCCGCCTCGTCTTCATCGGCCGCGAATTGCCCGAAGAGGCGATCCGCAAGGGTTTCGAGAGCTGCATCGTCTCGTGATGAAGGAGTTTACGCCCACGCCCGAGTCCGCTTCGATCGTTTCCGTCACCGACCGCGTCAAGCCGATTACGCTCGGCATGGCAGTGACCTCGGTGCATTTCCTGAAGGATCGCCCCGCCTTCGTCGGCGGCGAGGAGAACGTCGCATTCGTCGATGCCAATTGCGAGATTACCACGGTTGTCGTGCATAGCGGCGGGATTCTCTCGACCGCCTCCGACGGCAAACGCCTCGTCATGGGCGGCGACGACGGCAAGGTCGTCTCGCTCGATGCCAAGGGCGAGGTGACGCTGCTCGCCACCGATCCCAAGCGGCGCTGGATCGACGCGGTGGCGCTGCACGCCGACGGCGCCTTCGCCTGGTCGGCCGGCAAGACCGCGACCGTCAAGAGCGGCAAGGCCGAGGAGAAGTCGATCGACGTGCCCTCGACGGTCGGCGGCCTTGCCTTCGCGCCGAAGGGCCTGCGGCTCGCAATCGCGCATTACAACGGCGTGACGCTGTGGTTTCCGAACATGGCGGGATCGGCCGAATTCCTGCCTTGGGCCGGCTCGCATCACGCGGTCACCTTCAGCCCCGACAACAAATTCCTGGTCACCGCCATGCACGAGCCGGCGCTGCACGGCTGGCGGCTCGCCGACAACAGGCACATGCGCATGACCGGCTATCCCGGCCGCGTCCGCTCGATGTCGTGGAGCGCCGGCGGCAAGGGGCTGGCGACCTCGGGCGCCGACACGGTGATCATCTGGCCGTTCGGCAGCAAGGACGGTCCGATGGGCAAGGAGCCCGCGATGCTCGCGCCGCTGCAGGCGCGCGTCTCCGCGGTCGCCTGTCATCCCAAGAACGACATCCTCGCCGCCGGTTACAGCGATGGCACCGTGCTGATGGTCCGTCTGGAGGATGGCGCGGAGATCCTGGTCCGCCGCAATGGCACGCCGCCGGTGGCCGCGATCGCCTGGAACGCCAAAGGCACGCTGCTGGCCTTTGCCGACGAAAATGGGGACGGCGGTCTGCTCAAGCTTTAATCTGTCATGGTTCCCGCCGTATAGGGAACCATGCGATTTCTGACGACCTTCCAGCTTGCCGACTTTGGCGACACCCTGGTCAGCCTGATCACGGCTTTCGTGCTGGGCACACTGATCGGCGCCGAACGGCAATACCGCCAGCGTACCGCGGGGCTGCGCACCAACGTGCTGGTCGCGGTGGGCGCTGCCGCCTTCGTCGATCTCGCCATGCAGCTGGACGGCGCCGACGGCGCGGTCCGGGTGATCGCCTATGTCGTCTCCGGCATCGGCTTCCTGGGGGCCGGCGTCATCATGAAGCAGGGCATGGACGTGCGCGGGCTCAACACCGCGGCGACCCTGTGGGCCTCGGCCGCGGTCGGCTCCTGTGCCGGCGCCGACATGATCGCACAGGCGGCCGCGCTGACCGTGTTCGTCATCGCCGGCAACACCATGCTGCGCCCGCTGGTCAACGCCATCAACCGCATCCCGCTGAACGAGAAGGCGCTGGAGGCGACCTACTATTTCAAGCTCGCGGTTGCGGCCGACGCCTTGCCCGACATGCGCGACCGCCTTGTCGACAAGCTCGAAGCGGCGAAATATGCCGTGGCCGATATCGAAGTCGCCGAGATCAGCGAGGGCATTCTGGAGATCGCCGCCAAGCTGGTTGCGACTGCGGTCGACCCGAACGAGCTGAACGCGGTCGCGACCGATCTGCAGCATCTGCCGGGCGTGCGGCATGCAACCTGGGAAGTCAGCACGACCGAGTAGCGCGGCGTTTTGGCGCGTGCCGGTGCGTTCCGCGCGTTTTCGGTTCCGGAACCCGCGCGCCCCAGTTTCGTTGATTCCGCGAACAAAGGCGGTGATCGACATGCCCGGCCGAGATGACAAACGTACACTGAAGCTCAACCTGACAATCGCCGGTGCGCTGTTCGCAGCAGGCGTTGCGGTGTCGGTGATGTCCCTGGCGCAAATCCGCGCCGAAAGCCGCATGCAGCTGGCGCAGGCGACGCCCCCGCTCCAGGGCACCCCGTCCGACGAACAGAGCAAGGTGCCCGCGGAGGCGAAGCCCGGCGGTGATCGCCCGACCACGCCGGCCCCCGAGCCGGCACGGCCGGAGCCGCAGACTCAGGGCGCGGCTGGTGCGGCCAAACCGGCGCTGCCGCCGGCCCCGGCCGAGAAGATCGCGCCGCCGATGGAGAAGAAGTAGTTTTTCCGGTCATTCCGGGGCGCGCGAAGCGCGAACTACGGTGCGCAATTGCGCACCGGAGAATCCATTTACCTGCAGAGTCTGCCGCCCGATGGATTCCGGGCTCGCGCCAAGTGGCGCGCCCCGGAATGACGGGCGGAGAGAGCCCGCCTCACCGCACCAGAATATTCCGGAACTGCCAGGGATCGCTGGTGTCGATGTCCTCCGGGAACAGTCCCGGACGATCCGTCAGCGGCGTCCAGTCGGTATAAAAGCCCTTCACCGGGCCGAGATAGGGCAGCTGAATTTCGAGCAGGCGCTCGAAATCCATCTCGTCGGCCTCGACGATGCCTTCGTTCGGGTTCTCCAGCGCCCAGACCATGCCGCCGAGCACGGCGGAGGTCACCTGCAGGCCGGTGGCGTTCTGGTAGGGCGCGAGCTCGCGGGTCTCTTCGATGGAGAGCTGCGAGCCGAACCAATAGGCGTTCTTGTCATGGCCGAACAGCAGCACGCCGAGCTCGTCGATGCCGTCGACGATCTCGTTCTCGTCGAGGATGTGGTGCTTCTCCTGCATCTTCCCGGCGCGGCCGAACATTTCATGCAGCGACAGCACGGCATCGTCGGCCGGATGGTAGGCATAGTGGCAGGTCGGCCGGTAAATCGCCTTGCCCGACGCATCGCGCACGGTGAAGTAATCGGCGATCGAGATCGACTCGTTGTGGGTGACGAGGAAGCCATACTGGGCGCCGCGGGTCGGGCACCAGGTGCGCACGCGCGTGTTGGCGCCGGGCTGCATCAGATAGATGGCAGCGCCGCAGCCGGCTTCATGGGTGTGCGCATTCTCGGGCATCCATTTCTCGTGGGTGCCCCAGCCGAGCTCGGATGGCTGCATGCCTTCCGACAGGAAGCCTTCCACCGACCAGGTGTTGACGAAGACGTCCGGCTCCTTCGGCTTCTTCGAGCGCTGGGTGTCGCGCTCGGCGATGTGGATGCCCTTGATGCCGGCCTGCCGCATCAAATCCGCCCATTCGCCCTTGGTCTTCGGCCTGGGTGCATTGAGCTTCAGATCGGTGGCGACATTGAGCAGCGCCTGCTTGACGAAGAAGGAGACCATGCCGGGATTGGCGCCGCAGCAGGAGATGGCCGTGGTCGAGCCGGCGGGACGGGCCTTCTTGGCGGCCAGCGTCGTTTCGCGTAGCGCGTAATTGGAGCGCGCTTCCGGACCCTTCGAGGAATCGAAATAGAAGCCAAGCCAGGGCTCGTTGACGGTGTCGATGTAGAGCGCGCCGAGCTCGTTGCAGAGCTCCATGATGTCGGTCGAGCCGGTATCGACCGACAGATTGACGCAGAACCCCTGGCCGCCGCCCTCGGTGAGCAGCGGGGTCAGCACCTCGCGGTAATTGTCCTTGGTCAGCCCTTTCTGGATGAAGCGGACATTGTGCTTCTCGCAAAGCGCCTTGCGGCCCTCGTCCTTGGGGTCGAGCACGGTGATGCGGGACTTGTCGTAATCGAGATGCCGCTCGATCAGGGGCAGCGTGCCTTTGCCGATGGAGCCGAAGCCGACCATGACGATGGGGCCGGTGATCTTCGCGTAGATCTGCGAGGGAGGGCTCATGGGATGGATTCTCCGGAACGTGCTGGCAGTGAGGGATGGATCAGGCGCTGCAGCGCTTGTCAGATGCTGCGGCGCTTGGCGGTGACTTCAATCTCGACCTTCATCTCGGGCCTCGCCAGGGCAGAGACGACCAGCAAGGTCGCCGCCGGCCTGATGTCGCCGAGGACCTCGCCGCAGACGGCGAAGTGGGCATCGATATAGCTGGCGTCGGTCACGTAATAGGTCGCACGGACGATATCGGCCATCTCGAATCCGCCCTCCTTCAGGGCGGCGGCGATGGTCTTGAAGCAGTTGCGTGACTGGCTCGTGACATCTGATGGCATCGTCATCGTGGTGTAGTCATAGCCGGTCGTTCCCGCGACGAAGGCGAACTCGCCGTCGATCACGGCACGGCTGTAGCCGACGGACTTCTCGAGCGGGGAGCCGGTGGAGATCAGGCGACGGGACATGGTCATGGGCCTCGACTGAAGGGGGTGTTTCGCGGGGTTAAAGGGCGTTTCCGGCGCCTGCGCAACCCCAAAGGAACGGGCCTCGCGCAGGCGCGGCAGGGCGTTGCCGCTCAATGCGGCTGCGGTCGTCGCTACACGAGCGATCCCTCAGGCCGCGTGCGCCTCAGGCGCGCGAACCGACCTCCGTTTGGGCAGGGCCGCGCCGGTCGGGACGATCATCCCGGCGGCGCCATCAAGCGCGCCATCAGTGAACTCGATCGCCAGCAGGCGGTTGCGCTCGAACGGGCCGGGCAGCGACAGCTCGGCGGTCTTCTCGGCTGTGAAGCCGAAGCGGGCGTAATAGGGGGCATCGCCGAGCAGGATCACGGCGCCATGCCCGCGCGCCCGGGCGGCAGCCAGCGCTTGTTGCATCAGCGCGGCGCCGATCCCGAGCTCGCGGCAGGCAGGGTCGACCGCCAGCGGTCCGAGGACCAGAGCGGGCCTGCCTCCGGCGCTGACATGCCACAGCCGCACGGTTCCCACGAGCTTGCCCTCGCGCATCGCCGACAGGGCAAGGCCTGCAGCGGGCGCGCGTCCGTCGCGCAGGCGCTGGCAGGTGCGGCCATGGCGGTTCTCGCCAAAGCAGGCATCGAGCAGCGCTTCACGCGTCGCGACGTCTCCAGCACGTTCCGCACGGATCACGAACGGAGCGGCTTTCGAGGTGAGGGCAACTTGCGGCTTCCGAGGAGCAGTCATGGCACGTCAGTCCCCGCTTGAACCGGCGGGCGCACAGCACGCCTGTCCAAGACGTCGTCAGAAATCGAGATGTTGGATGAGGAGCCGGCGGACCGGCTCCCGGGTTCGTCAGGCCTCTGGAAAAGAGAGGCGGATCAGATGTGGTACGTCCGCAGCGGCGGAATGCCGTTGAACGCCACCGACGAGTAGGTCGACGTATAAGCCCCGGTGCCTTCGATCAGCACCTTGTCGCCGATCTCGAGCGTCACCGGAAGCGGATACGGGGTCTTCTCGTACAGCACATCGGCGCTGTCGCAGGTCGGACCTGCGAGCACGCACGGGGTCATGTCCGCGCCGTCGTGACGGGTGCGGATGGCGTAGCGGATCGACTCGTCCATGGTCTCGGCGAGACCGCCGAACTTGCCGATGTCCAGGTACACCCAGCGCACCTCGTCCTCATCGCTCTTCTTCGAGATGAGCACGACCTCGGATTCGATGATGCCGGCGTTGCCCACCATGCCGCGGCCCGGCTCGATGATGGTCTCCGGAATCTGGTTGCCGAAGTGCTTGCGCAGCGCGCGGAAGATCGAGCGGCCGTAGGTGACGACCGGCGGCACGTCCTTCAGGTACTTGGTCGGGAAGCCGCCGCCCATGTTGACCATGGACAGGTTGATGCCGCGTTCGGCGCAGTCGCGGAACACCTGCGAGGCCATCGCCAGTGCACGGTCCCACGCCTTCACCTTGCGCTGTTGCGAGCCGACATGGAAGGAGATGCCGCACGGCTCCAGGCCCAGGCGCTTGGCGAGGTCGAGCACCTCGACCGCCATCTCCGGGTCGCAGCCGAACTTGCGCGACAGCGGCCACTCGGCGCCGGCGCAGTCATAGAGGATGCGGCAGAACACCTTCGCACCGGGAGCGGCGCGGGCGATCTTCTCGACCTCGGCGGCGCAATCGACCGCGAACAGGCGAATGCCGAGCGCGAAGGCGCGAGCGATGTCGCGCTCCTTCTTGATCGTGTTGCCGAAGGAGATGCGGTCGGGCGTCGCACCCGCAGCCAGCGCCATCTCGATCTCGGCGACCGTGGCGGTGTCGAAGCAGGAGCCCATGGACGCCAGCAAGGCCAGCACTTCCGGCGCCGGGTTCGCCTTGACGGCATAGAACACGCGGCTGTCGGGCAGCGCCTTGGCGAAGCTCTGGTAATTGTCGCGCACGACCTCGAGGTCGACGACGAGGCACGGCTCGGTGTCGAGGCCTTCGTTGCGGCGGTTGCGCAGGAATTCCTGGATACGTTCGGTCATGGCACTCTCCAACGGTCCCAGCGACGGGAGCCGTATCAACGTGACGTCTGATGAGAGTGCTTCGGCCGCATCGCGCGATGGAGGCGCGCTGGGGCCAAAAAACTCAAACCAGACTGTGCTGCCGTGGATTGGTTGGGAGAGTTTCCCGCCCGCTCACCTGGCAATGAAGGACAAGCCTTTTCAGTAGCCCGCGCCGGCGTTGGACTGCCGGTAGAGACCAAAAAAGCCCGATCCGTCGTTGCTTTAAGTCGCGTCCCCCGTTGAGAGCGGGGTGCGCCGGTTCGCCTCCGGCTGCCAGTCACGGTTGCAAAGAGCGAAGTCACCTTCGACATGGCATCTCTTTGAGAGAGATGCTGGGCGCTCCGGGTTTGCTTCGGTCGCTCGACGTTTCAGTCTCGACTTCCGCACTTCCGAAGAGCCCCTCGGCTTCTTCACCCCTTGGCGGCTGTCCGGCCTCTTGTCCGGATACCTACCGACTGACACACGACCACAGGCACGTGCGAAATTGGGCAAGTCCGCACATAAGCGTTTTGACTCTGGTTCGCAAGAATTTTTTTAGGCTGCGGACAGGATTGCCTAACATCTGCTTGCGCACTGTTGCGCGAGCGACGCGGAAGATGAACGCGCGTTAAGTTTTCGCCGCGCAGCGCGTGCTGCCCACGCGCGAGACGCGTCAGCCGCGCTTGGTGAAGGGCTCGATGCGCTGAGCGCCGCGGATGAAGGCGGTCATCACGAGCACGCCGAGTGCGAACAGCACGGCCTGCAGGATATGGGCGCCCTGGTCGCCGAGCCCGAACAGGATCGCAAGCGCCCAGCCGCCGGCAAAGGCCGCGCCGAACACCTCGGCGCCGATCAGGATGGCGGCGCTGATGACGGTGATGACGCTGGACCAGACGATCTGGCGGGACGATGAGGAAGGCGCGTTCATGGTTTCAGAGAGTCCTGGCTTCGAGGGCCGCAATCTCCCCGAAAAGGAGGCTGGGGGCAAGGGCAAACGGCCCAAAAAAGCCCCACGCGTGCTATAGCTGGCCGCAACAATCGAGCCACGAAATCCGGGACTTGTGATGTCAGAACCCCGCCAAACTACGGACGCCGAGACCAATCCGCTGCTGAAGGCCTGGGTGACGCCGTTCGCGACCCCGCCCTTCGACGAGATCAAGCCGGAGCATTTCCTGCCGGCCTTCGAGCAGGCCTTCGCCGACCACGCCGCCGAGATCGCGGCGATCACCAACGATCCCGCGGCGCCCGACTTCGCCAATACCATCACGGCGCTGGAGCGCTCGGGCAAGCTCCTGAGCAAGGTCGCGGCGGTCTTCTACGACCTCGTCTCGGCGCATTCCAACCCGGCCATCCTGGAGATCGACAAGGAGGTCTCCTTGCGGATGGCGCGGCACTGGAATCCGATCATGATGAACGCCGTGCTGTTCGGCCGCATCGCCCATCTGCACGAGAACCGCGCGGGTCTCGGTCTCACGCCCGAGCAGCTCCGTCTGCTGGAGCGCACCTACACCCGCTTCCACCGCTCCGGCGCCGGCCTCTCCGAGGAGGCCAAGACGCGGATGGCCGAGATCAACGAGCGGCTGGCCCAGCTCGGCACCGGCTTCAGCCACCATCTGCTCGGCGACGAGCAGGACTGGTTCCTGGAGCTCGGGGAGTCCGACCGCCAGGGCCTGCCCGAGAGCTTCGTCGCCAGCGCCAAGGCTGCGGCGGAAGAGCGCGGCATGGCAGGCAAGGCCATCGTCACGCTGTCGCGCTCCTCGGTCGAAACGTTCCTGAAGAGCTCCGCCCGGCGTGACCTCCGCGAGAAGGTCTACAAGGCCTTCATCGCGCGCGGCGACAACGGCAACGCCAATGACAACAATGCGACCATTGTCGAGATCCTGAAGCTGCGCGAGGAGAGCGCCGGGCTCCTGGGCTATCCGACCTACGCCGCCTACCGGCTCGAGGATTCCATGGCCAAGACGCCAGACGCGGTGCGCGGCCTGTTGGAGCGGGTCTGGAAGCCTGCCCGCGCCCGCGCGCTTGCCGACCGTGACGAGATGCAGGCGCTGATCACGGAGGAGGGCGGCAATTTCAAGCTCGCCCCTTGGGACTGGCGCTTCTACGCCGAGAAGCTGCGTCTGCAGCGCGCCAATTTCGACGATTCCGCGATCAAGCCGTATCTCGGTCTCGACAACATGATCGCCGCCGCCTTCGACTGCGCCACGCGCCTGTTCGGCGTCACCTTCGAGGAGCGCAAGGACGTTCCGGTCTGGCACCCGGACGTCCGGGTCTGGGAGATGAAGGGGCCGGATGGGAAGCACAAGGCGCTGTTCTATGGCGACTACTTCGCCCGGCCGTCCAAGCGCTCCGGCGCCTGGATGACCTCGCTGCGCGACCAGCAGAAGCTCGACGGCGACGTCGCGCCGCTGGTTCTCAACATCTGCAATTTCGCCAAGGGCGCCGGCGGCGAGCCGTCGCTGCTGTCGCCCGACGATGCCCGCACCCTGTTCCACGAGTTCGGCCACGGCCTGCACGGCATGCTCTCCAACGTGACCTATCCCTCGCTGTCGGGCACCTCCGTGTTCACCGACTTCGTCGAGCTGCCGTCGCAGCTCTACGAGCACTGGCAGGAGCGGCCCGAGGTGCTGCAGAAGTTCGCCCGCCACTACCAGACCGGCGAGCCGCTGCCGGACGACCTGCTGCAACGCTTCCTCGCCGCGCGAAAATTCAACCAGGGCTTTGCCACGGTCGAGTTCGTCTCCTCGGCGCTGGTTGACCTGGAATTCCACACCCAGCCGGCCGCCGCCGCGCAGGATGTCCGCGCCTTCGAGCGACGCGAGCTGGAGAAGATCGGCATGCCCGAGGAGATCGCGCTGCGTCATCGCCCCACGCAGTTCGGCCATATCTTCACCGGCGACCACTACGCTGCCGGCTATTACAGCTACATGTGGTCGGAGGTGATGGACGCCGACGCCTTCGGCGCGTTCGAGGAGGCCGGCGACATCTTCGATCCCGCCGTGGCCAAGCGCCTGCACGACGACATCTATTCGTCGGGCGGATCGGTCGATCCGGAAGCCGCCTACGAGGCGTTCCGCGGCCGCCCGCCGGAGCCGGATGCGCTGCTCCGCCGCCGCGGCCTGCTCGAAGACGCCAGGGCGGCCTGATGAACATGCGCGCCCTGTTCGGATGCCTGCTCGCCGCCGCGATGTCGCTCGTATCAGGTGCGGCGAGCGCGCATCCCCATGTCTGGATCACCGCGACCAGCGAATTGCTCTATGCTGCCGACGGCAGCGTCACCGGCGTGCGCCACGCCTGGACCTTCGACGACATGTTCTCGGCCTATGCGGTGCAGGGGCTCGAGAGCAAGACCAAGGGCGCATACACAAGCGAGGAGCTGAAGCCCCTGGCGCAGACCAACGTCGAGTCCTTGAAGGAATACGCCTACTTCACCTTCGCCAAGGCCGACGGGAAGAAGGAGCGGTTCCAGGAGCCGGTCGACTATTTCCTCGACTACAAGGACACGGTGCTGACCCTGCACTTCACCTTGCCGCTGAAGAATCCGGTCAAGCCCAGGCAGCTGGTGCTCGAAGTGTTCGACCGTTCCTTCTTCATCGACTTCCAGATGGCCAAGGACAGTCCGGTCAAGCTGGTCGGTGCGCCCGCGGGGTGCCAGATGAAGCTGGAGCGGCCGAACGACGGCACCGCGAGCGCGCAGAAGCTGAACGAGCAGACCTTCCTGAACGGTGAGAACTCGAATTTCGGCATGATGTTCGCCAACAAGATCACGGTGGATTGCCCTTGAAGCCGCAACTCTCTCCGCTCGCACGTGGGCTGCTCGCCTCTGCCGCTGTGCTGCTGGTCGTGGCTGTGACTGATGCCGCGCTTCATGATCTGCTCGCGCAAAACCCGTTCGGCGCGCCGCGGCCGGCGCAGGCGGCCGAGCCTGAAGCGAGCGGCCTCATCGGCTGGCTCCTGGCCAAGCAGTCGGAATTCTATCGCCAGATGTCGGCAACCATCCGCGCCGCGAAGTCCGATGGCTCGGCGGTGTGGACGCTGCTGTTCATCTCGTTCGCCTACGGCATCTTCCACGCCGCCGGTCCCGGCCACGGCAAGGCGGTGATCGCCTCCTATCTGGTCGCCAACCGCGAGACGGCGCGGCGCGGCATCGCGCTGTCCTTTGCCTCGGCCCTGATGCAGTCGCTGGTCGCGATCCTCATCGTCGGCATCTCGGCCTGGCTGCTGAATGCGACGGCCAAGACGATGTGCAAGGCGGAAGGCGTGATCGAGATTGCGAGCTACGCCCTGATCGCGCTGTTCGGCCTGCGCCTGGTCTGGGTCAAGGGCCGCACCTTCATCCGCGCATTTCAGGCCATCCAGCCGGTGCCGGCGATGGCGGGCGTGCCGCACGACCATGATCACCACCATCATGATGCGCATGATCATCATCACCACGATCACGGCCATGATCAACACCATGGCCACGGCCACGCTCACCATCACCACGGGCACGACCACGTCCACGACGAGCATTGCGGCCATTCCCACGGACCCACGCCAAGCGAACTCGCCGGCCCCGGCGGCTGGCGGCGCGGCTTCGCTGCGATCCTGACCGTCGGCATCCGCCCCTGCTCGGGCGCAATCCTGGTCCTGGTGTTCGCGCTGGCGCAGGGCCTGTTCTGGGCAGGGATCGCCGCGACCTTCCTGATGGGGTTGGGCACCGCGATCACGGTGGCGGCCATTGCTGTCGTTGCCGTCTCCGCCAAGGACATTGCCGCCCGCCTCAGCGCCGGACGCGACGGCGGTGGCGCGCTGTTTATGCGCGGCATCGAGTTCGGCGCCGCGAGTCTGGTCCTGCTGTTCGGCGTCGGCCTCCTGTTCGGCTACATTGCCGCCGAACGGACCACGTGTTTTTGAGGCGATAGATGTCGCGCGAACACTTCTGGTTCTTCCATCCGTTCCGGGTGCGCTATTCCGAGATCGACGGCCAGGGCGTCGTCTTCAACGCGCATTATTTGACCTATTTCGACACTACCATCACCGAATATTTCCGCGCGCTCGGCTTCGACCAATATGCGGATGCAAAGGCGAGCGGCATCGATTTCCACGTCGTCAAATCGCTGATCGAGTACAAGGCGCCTGTTAGGTTCGACTGGGAGCTCGACGTCGGCGCGCGCGTGGCGCGGATCGGCAATTCGAGCCTCCTGTTCGAGCTCGCCATCTTCCGGAAGGGCGGCACTGAGGCGCTGGTAACCGGCGAGATCGTCTGGGTCTACACGGACCAGAACACCCATCGTCCGGTCACGATCCCGGCATCAATGCGGGCACTGATCGCGACGCGAGAACGCCATCTTTCGGCGTGAAGCCGCTCACACCGGCAGAAACCGCTTCAATGCCGGCATGAAGAAGATGCCGAGATTGATCGCAAAGCCGATGCTCCAGAGGATCGAGCGCAGCGTCGGGCGGTTGCCGAGATACGTCAGCACATAGGCAATCCGCACGATCAGGAACAGCGCCGCGAGCTCGTCGATCAGCCGCTGCGGCGCTTCCCTGTATTCGGCGAGCAGCACCGCGAACGCAAAGAACGGAAACGTCTCGATGCCGTTCTGGTGCGCGCCGAGCGCGCGTTGCGACAGGGCGTCCTCATAGAAGGCGGGGTCGCGCGGCCGGGAATTGTCGAAGCGGCGAAACCTGATCCATTTGACCGTGACGATCGTCGACAGATAGAGCAGCAGCGCCCCGAAGACGCACCATTCCGCGAGTGTCATCCTGCCTCCCCCCGCTTGGGTGCGACCCTAGCGAACCCCGGCTCATCTTGACAAGTTCGGACCAACGCGCGACCCAACCAGTCATGAACAGCGTCCTCCCCCTCGAGACCGCGAAACCGGCCACCCGATCCGCCCTACCGCGCGTCGGCGTGCTCCTGATCAATCTCGGAACGCCCGATACGGCCGATGCTCCGGGCGTGCGGATCTACCTCAAGGAGTTCCTCAGCGACGCCCGCGTCATCGAGGACCAGGGCCTGATCTGGAAACTGGTGCTGAACGGGATCATTCTGCGCAGCCGTCCGCGCACCAAGGCGCTCGACTACCAGAAGATCTGGAACAATGAGCGGAACGAGTCGCCGCTGAAAACCATCACGCGCTCGCAAAGCGACAAGCTCGCGGCCGCCTTGTCGGACCGCGACAACGTCGTCGTGGATTGGGCGATGCGCTACGGCAATCCGTCGATCAAGTCGGGCATCGACGCGCTGATCGCGAAGGGCTGCGAGCGTATCCTGGCCGTGCCGCTCTATCCGCAATATTCGGCCTCGACCTCGGCGACCGTCTGCGACGAAGTCTTCCGCGTGCTCGCGCAGCTGCGGAACCAGCCGACTCTGCGGGTGACGCCGCCCTACTATGACGACAAAGCCTATATCGAGGCGCTCGCCGCCTCGATCGAGGGCCATCTGGCGACGCTGTCCTTCAAGCCGGAGCTGATCGTGGCATCCTTCCACGGCATGCCGAAAG
Organism: Bradyrhizobium sp. BRP20; assembly: GCF_020194215.1. NCBI lineage: Bacteria > Pseudomonadati > Pseudomonadota > Alphaproteobacteria > Hyphomicrobiales > Nitrobacteraceae > Bradyrhizobium > Bradyrhizobium sp. BRP20. The sequence goes on from NZ_JADYVY010000001.1 coordinate 560,397, forward strand.
CCTATGTCGACAAGGGCGATCCCTATCAGCAGCACTGCATCGCGACGACCGAGGCGCTGCGCCGCCGGCTCGGCATGGACGAGACCAAGCTGCTGCTGACCTTCCAGTCGCGCTTCGGCAACGACGAGTGGCTGCAGCCCTATACCGACAAGACCATGGAGCGGCTTGCCAAAGAGGGCGTGCGCCGCATCGCGGTGGTGACGCCGGGCTTTTCCGCCGACTGCCTGGAGACGCTGGAGGAGATCGCGCAGGAGAACGCGGAGATCTTCAAGCACAATGGCGGCGAGCAGTTTTCCGCGATCCCCTGCCTCAACGACAGCGGACCGGGCATGGACGTGATCCGCACCCTGGTGCTGCGCGAGCTCCAGGGCTGGATCTGATGGGCGTCCCATGAACCGCCGCCGGTGCCTGGCGCTTCTGGGGATGCTCGCGGCGCTGCCGGCCCCGGCCCTGGCGCAGCAGCCGAACGCGACACGGCGGCTCGGCGTGCTCTCGGTCACGGCTGCTGAAGATGCGATCGGCCAGACGCGCAGCATGGCCCTGGTCGAAGCGCTCGCCGGCCAAGGCTGGAAAGAGCGCGACAATCTCAAGATCGATTGGCGCAACGGCGGCGGCGAGCGCGCCCGCATCGCGCAGCTCGCCGACGAGCTGATCGCGCTCAAGCCCGACATCCTGCTTGCGGTCGGCACACCCTCGGTCGAAGAGCTGCGCCGGCGCACCACGACGATCCCGATCGTGTTCGCCGTCGTCACCGATCCCGTCAGCCAGGGCTTTGTCGAAAACCTCGCGCATCCCGGCGGCAACCTCACCGGCTTTACCGATTACGATGGTCCGCTGGCCGGCAAATGGCTGGAGATGCTGACGCAGGTCACGCCGAAGGTGTCCCGCGTTGCGGTCGTCTTCAATCCCGCCACCGCGCCGTTTGCGCCCCTGATGCTGCGCACCATCGAGGACGCCGCACGGACGCTGCGCCTGACGGTCGAGCCCGCGCCCGTCCGTGACGCCGTCTCGATCGGGGCGCTGGCTTCCAGGCAAGACGGCGCCATCCTGGTCCTGCCGGACTTCTTCACCATGGCCAACCGCGCGCAACTGCTCTCGGCGATCGCACAGGCGCGTGTGCCCGCGGTGTTCTGGAGCCGTACCTTCGTCGACGAAGGTGGGCTGATGTCCTACAGCACCGACAGCGTCGAGCAGCTTCGCCGCGCCGCGGACTATATCGATCGGATCCTGAAGGGCGCACGGCCGGCCGACCTGCCGGTGCAGAATCCCACCAAGTTCGAGCTGGTGATCAACCTGAAGGCGGCGAGAGCGCTCGGCATCACGCTTTCCCCGGGCCTGCTTGCAATTGCGAATGACGTGATCGAATGAACCCGTCCGTGACGGACGCCTCGCCCGAATTCGTTAATCTCCGCCGCTAGAGCATGATCCGGAAAAGCGTGAAGCGGTTTTCCGAAAAGATCATGCTCAAACAATGACCTAAAGCGCGATGACGATTCATCATGATCGCATCGCGGTTCAGGCCTGCGCCCGCGCGCTTTCAAGAGCCTGTCGCAAATACAAATCGCGACCGTTCTCTTGCTGTGCGTCTTGTGTGGAATTGCTCCGATACCGACGTGAATTGCGACCGCTGAACCGGTAGGATCGTGATCCCGACCAATGACAGCGCCGGAAAGGGCTTTTTCCTGACGTCTTGTCCCGGCTTGGAGGAGATATGAGCGGCTTCGACATTTTCGCGATTGTTCTGGTGTTGCTCGTCATCGTCACGCTTGTCGCCGGCGTGAAGACGGTGCCGCAGGGCTATGACTGGACCATCGAGCGGTTCGGCAAATACACCCAGACGCTGAGCCCCGGGCTCAATTTGATCGTGCCCTATTTCGATCGCGTCGGGCGCAAGATCAACATGATGGAGCAGGTGATCGACATTCCCGAGCAGGAGGTGATCACCAAGGACAACGCCACCGTGACGGTGGACGGCGTCGCCTTCTATCAGGTGTTCGATGCCGCCAAGGCGAGCTACGAGGTCGCCAACCTGAACCAGGGGATTACGGTGCTCACCATGACCAACATCCGCTCGGTGATGGGCTCGATGGACCTCGACCAGGTGCTGTCGCACCGCGACGAAATCAACGAGCGCCTGCTCCGCGTGGTCGATGCCGCGGTCTCGCCCTGGGGCGTCAAGGTCAACCGCATCGAGATCAAGGACATCGTGCCGCCCGCCGACCTGGTCGAAGCCATGGGGCGGCAGATGAAGGCCGAGCGGGTCAAGCGCGCCGACATTCTCGCGGCCGAAGGCCAACGCCAGTCCGAGATCCTGCGCGCCGAGGGCGCCAAGCAGGGCCAGATCCTCCAGGCGGAAGGCCGCCGCGAGGCCGCCTTCCGCGATGCCGAGGCGCGCGAGCGGTCGGCGGAAGCCGAGGCCAAGGCCACGCAAATGGTCAGCGAGGCCATCGCCAAGGGCGATGTCGCTGCGCTAAACTATTTTATCGCCGACAAGTATATCAAGGCATTCGGGCAACTGGCCGACTCGCCGAACCAGAAGGTCATCATGCTTCCGGTCGAAGCGATGAGCATGCTGGGCTCGCTCGCCGGCATCGGCGAAATTGCGAAGGCCACGTTCGGGGAGAGCGCGGTGGCCGCGGCCCGCCGCGGCGGCTCGGTACCGTCGTCGGGCCCGACGCCGCCGTCCGTGCCGCAGCAGTAATGGGACTATTCACAGAGGTCTTGTCATGACCGACATGTTCGTATCGCTCGGCAACTGGAACTGGCTGATCCTCGGCTTCATCCTGATGGCCCTGGAGGTGCTGGCGCCCGGCATCTTCCTGTTCTGGCTTGGGCTCGCTGCGCTGTTGGTCGGCCTGATCTCGTTCGCGGCTGCAATCTCCTGGCAGATCCAGCTCGTGATGTTCGCGATCTTTGCCGCCGCTGCCGTGCCGGTCTGGCGCCGCCTGGCCAAGCCGAAGCCGGACGCCAGCGCCAGTCCGTTCCTCAACAAGCGTACCGAAGCCCTGCTCGGCCGTGAGTTCACGCTGGAGAAGCCGATCATCGACGGCACCGGCACCGTGCGCATCGGCGACACGGTATGGCGCGTGGCTGGGCCCGATACGCCGGCCGGCACGCGGGTGAAGGTGGTACAGGTCGACGGCGCGAACCTGACGGTCGCCGCGGCGTGAGGACTTTTCCCCTCTCCCCTTGCGGGAGAGGGTGGCTCGCCGCAAAGCGGCGAGACGGGTGAGGGGTGTCTCTCCGCGATAGCTAAGCTGAGTTCGTGGAGAGAGACCCCTCATCCGGCGCTTCGCGCCACCTTCTCCCACAAGGGGAGAAGGAACACCAGCGCGTGGCAACGAGTGATGCTCACCTTCTCCATCGCTCCGCAAACCTGTGCAGTGGCATGAAGGTCTCGCACAATTCCCGGCCCAGCGGTGTCAGTCCGTAACCTCCGCCGTCGCCCAGCTCCACGAAGCCCGCCTCGCGCAGCTCGGTCAGCCGGGCCTGCAGCACCGTGGGCGAGGCCTCGTCGCAGGCGCTGCGCAGGGCGCGCGAGGTGAGGGGCTCTCCGCGCAACTCCCACAAGATCCGCAAGGCCCAGCGCCGGCCGAGCAGGTCGAGCAAAGCCATGATCGGCCGTCCGGTGCGCGAGCCGCGGACGCGGCGTTCTGCTGTTGTCGCCCGTTTCGCCATGGTCACCTCTTGCGTCATGCTACGGATAATGTAGCGTAGTGCTACGGTAAATGTAGCAACGGAAATCGCTCATGTCCCAGGCCTCACCGCGCATCGCCCCGCTCTCGCCGCCTTATCCCCTGGACATCCAGGCGCAGTTCGACCGCATCATGCGCGGTGCGCCGCCGCTGGTGCTGTTCCGGGTGATGGCGGGCCATGACCGCGCCTGGGACAAGTTTCGCGCGGGCGGGCTGCTTGATCCGGGGCCGCTCTCGCTGCGCCAGCGTGAGATCGTCATCGACCGCACCTGTGCGCTGAACGGATGCGAATACGAATGGGGCGTGCATGTCGCGATCTTCGCCGGGCCGGCGAAGCTCACCGCGGAGGAGGTGCGTGCGACGGTGCTGGGTGATACGAATTCGGCCCTTTGGTCGCCGGCCGAGCAGGCGCTGATCGCAGCCGTCGACGCGCTGCATCATCGCGCGACACTCGCGGACGAGGAGTTCGCCGCGCTGTCGACGCATTACGACGAGGCGCAGATACTGGAGATCATGCTGCTGTGCGGCTTCTATCGCACGGTGTCGTATTTGGCGAACGGGCTGCGCTTGCCGCTGGAGGAGAACGCGGCGCGGTTTCCGGCGCCGCTCTAGCGGCCGTCATTGCGAGGAGCGTCTCATCCTTACCGTCATTCCGGGGCGCGCGAAGCGCGAGCCCGGAATCCATCGGGCAGCGACCTCGGGGTGAATGGATTCCGGGTTCGCGCCAAGTGGCGCGCCCCGGAATGACGGGTGAAGCGGGCTGCGCGCCCTACGCCACGCCCGCGCGCAGCAGATCGTGCAGATGCACGATCCCGACCACCTTGCCAGCTTCCGTCACCAGCAGCGAGGTGATCTTGCGGGTGTTCAGCACCTCGATCATCTCGGTCGCGAGCATCGAAGGCGGCACGGTCTTGGGCTGCTTCGTCATGATCTCGTCGACGGTCACCGTCAGCAGATCGGGCCGCATGTGGCGGCGCAGATCGCCGTCGGTGATGATGCCGACGGCCTCGCCCGCATCGTTAACGATGCAGACGCAGCCGAGCCCCTTCGCCGACATCTCGACCACGGCTTCCGACATCTCGGTGCCGAGCGGCTTGAGCGGAATCTCAGCGCCCGTGCGCATGTAGTCGCGGACGAATTTCAGCATCGCGCCCAGCTTGCCGCCGGGGTGGAAATGCGCGAACTCCAGCGCGGTGAAGCCGCGTCCCTCCAGCAGCGCGATCGCGAGCGCGTCGCCGATCGCGGCCTGCATCAGCGTCGAGGTGGTCGGCGCCAGATTGTGCGGGCAGGCCTCGCGCGCCTTGGGCAGCTCGATCACGAGGTCGGCGGCCTGGCCGAGCGAGGACGACGCGCTCGAGGTCACCGCGATCATGGGGATCGCAAAGCGCGCCGAATAGTTCACGAGGTTCTTCATCTCCGGCTGCTCGCCGGACCAGGACAGCGCCAGGATGACGTCGTCGGGCGTGATCATGCCGAGGTCGCCATGACCGGCTTCGGCGGCGTGCACGAAGAAGGAAGGCGTGCCGGTCGAGGCCAGCGTCGCGGCGATCTTGCGGCCCATATGGCCTGACTTGCCGAGCCCGGTGACGATGACGCGGCCCTTGGCGTTGCGGATCAGCTCGACCGCCTTGGCGAACGGCTCGCCCAGCGGGCCGCGCAGCGCGCTAGCGAGCGCATTGATGCCGCCGCTCTCCGTCTCCAGCGTGCGGAGCGCGGATTCGACGCTATCGGGAATGGAGCCGGATGATTGGGTCATCAGCGGTTTCGAGCTCGGCATGGTCGGGTCCAGGGAGGAGGGGCGTTCGCCCATTGGCGCCTGCTTAGCACGCCCCGATCAGCGAGGCGACGCGCGGCCGGATGCCCTCAACCGGTCATTAACCATAATTGTTTTAACTCCATTAACGATGGTTCTCGCCAGTCGGCGGGGATGATCGAGAAAGTGTTTGATTTCGTTGGGGTAATTCCATCGTGGGGTCGTCTCCAGGCAGGGGCCGGAGCAAGGTCGCGCATTTCCTGCGCGCCTCTTTGCCGTGCCTCGCGCTGACCACCCTCGCAAGCGGCCCGGCGGCGGCCCAGGGGCTCACGCCCGACCTGTTCAATCCCAACCGCGGCGCCTTCGCTTCGCCTGAGACGCTGCCGACCCGCCGCACCGCCGGCGTACCCCAGGCGCCCTCCGATGCCTTGCCGAAACTGCCTGATCCCAACGCCGACCCGCGCCAGCGCCAGCAGGCGCCGGCGAGCTCGCGTGTCGGTCAGGTCCCGACCTACGGCCTGCCGGCCGCCACCGGCGCGAGCGGCTCCGGCTACGACTCGCTCAACCGCAAGCGCCAGCAGCCCAAGCTCTATCCGGGCCAGCCGAAGCCGAAGCGCGCCGCCGGTCCCGGCTCACCGCCGCCGCCCGCAACGCCGGCCACGACGCTGGGCCCGCCGCGCATCGCGCCACCGCCCTCCGAGACCGCGCACAAGGTCCCGGTGCCGGCGGCGATGGCGGGCAACGTGCCCGGCCAGCCGCTGCGCCGCCGCCTCAGGGCCGATGACGATCCGTTCGGCGCGGTCGGCGATTACGCCGGCAGCTTCCTGATCAAGGGCGGGCTCGAGCTCTCCGCCGGCTACGACAGCAATCCGACGCGCCTCAACAGACCGGTCGGTTCGCCCGCCTATGTCATCGCGCCCGATCTGCTCGTGGTGTCGGATTGGGAGCGCCACGCACTGGTCGCCGATCTGCGCGGCTCGTTCTCGGGCTACACCAACGACATGCCGGCGACGATCAACGGCTTGGCCTCGCCGTCGCCGGTCGAGGCCAATCGTCCCGACTTCAACGGCCATGTCGATGGCCGCCTCGACGTCACCCGCGATTTCAAGCTGACCTCGCAGCTGCGCCTGCGGCTCGCCACCGACAATCCCGGCAGCCCCAACGTGCAGGCCGGCCTGCAGAGATATCCGGTCTACGCCGCCTATGGCACGACGCTCGGCTTCGACCAGACCTTCAACCGCTTCCAGGTCGCGGCCGGCGCCACCATCGATCGCACCGCCTACACCGATTCCAAGCTCACCGACGGCTCGACCTTCAGCAACGACGACCGCAACTTCAACCAATATGGCGGCGTCGGCCGCTTCTCCTACGACCTCAAGCCCGGCCTAAAACCCTTCGTCGAGATCCAGGGCGACACCCGCGTCCACGACCAGGCCGCCGACCGCAACGGCTATTTCCGCGATTCGAACGGCGGCTATGCCAAGGTCGGCTCGTCGTTCGAGTTCTCGCGCATCCTCACCGGCGAGATCTCGGTCGGCTATTCCGCGCGCAGCTACACCGATCCGCGCCTCAGCCAGCTGGCAGGGTTTCTGACCACGGGCTCGCTGATCTGGAGCGCCAGCGGCCTCACCACGGTGAAGTTCTTCACCGACACGCAGATATCGGAGACCACGGTCCCCGGCTCATCCGGCGTCCTGGTGCGCACCTACTCCGCCGAAGTCGACCACGACTTCCGCCGCTGGCTCACCGCGGTCGGCAAGTTCACCTACGGCACGCTCGACTACCAGGGCCAGAACCGCAACGACAAGACCTACTCGTTCGAAAGCAATTTGATCTACAAGCTCAACCGCAACATCTGGGTCAAGGGCACCCTGCGCCACGACATCCTGGATTCGAACTTGGCGGGCTCGAGCTCGCAGGGCACGGTGGTGCTGCTCGGGGTGAGGCTGCAGAATTGAGGCGCTTGTTAGCGCGTCGCACGAGACGAAGCCGAAAGGCGCGGCTCTCTCCAATTGTCATTCCGGGGCGCGCCACTTGGCGCGAGCCCGGAATCCATCGGGCGTCTGGGTTGGTGACGAATGGATTCTCAGGTGCGCAATTGCGCACCATAGCTCGCGCTTCGCGCGCCCCGGAATGACATCTCAGCGCGGCAAATCCGTCTTTCCCATAAGGAACGTATCGATCGACCGCGCGCACAGCCGGCCCTCGCGGATCGCCCACACGACGAGCGATTGCCCACGCCGCATGTCGCCGGCGGTGAACACGTTGGGGCGCGAGGTCTGGTAGTCCAGCGTGTTGGCCTTGACGTTGCCGCGGGGGTCGAGCTCGACCGCGAGCAGCTTCAAGAGGCCCTCGTGCACGGGATGGACGAAGCCCATCGCGAGCAGGACGAGCTCGGCGTCGAGCTCGAACTCGGTGCCGGCGATCGGCTTGAACTTGTCGTCGACGCGGACGCAGTGCAGCTTCTTGACCTGGCCGTTCTCGCCCGAGAACTTCTGGGTCAGCACGGCGTATTCACGGACGGCGCCTTCGGCCTGGCTCGACGAGGTCCGCATCTTCAGCGGCCAGTTCGGCCAGGTCAGGCCCTTGTTCTCGCGCTCGGGCGGCGCGGGCATGATCTCGAGCTGCGTCACCGAGAGCGCGCCCTGGCGCAGCGAGGTGCCGATGCAGTCGCTTCCCGTGTCGCCGCCGCCGATGACGACGACGTGCTTGCCGCCGGCCAAAATCTCCTGGACGCCGCCGAGCGGCTCCTCGGAGACGCGGCGGTTCTGCTGCGGCAGGAAGTCCATGGCGTAGTGGATGCCGGCGAGCTCGCGGCCGGGGATCGGCAGGTCGCGCGGGGCTTCCGCACCGCCGGTCAGCGCCACGGCGTCGTACTCGTTGAGCATCTCGCGCGGATCGACGTTGCCCTCAGCGCCGACATGGCTGTTGTAGTGGAAGGTGACGCCTTCAGCTTCCATCTGCGCCACGCGGCGGTCGATGACGCCCTTCTCCATCTTGAAGTCGGGAATGCCGTAGCGCAGCAGGCCGCCGGCCTTGGCGTACTTCTCGTAGAGGTGGACGTCGTGGCCGGCGCGCGCCAGCTGCTGCGCACAGGCCATGCCGGCCGGACCCGAGCCGATCACCGCGACTTTCTTGCCGGTCTTCACAGTCGCGACTTCCGGCTGGAGCCAGCCATTGTCCCAGGCGCGATCGACGATCGCGCATTCGATGGTCTTGATGGTGACGGGGTTGTCGTCGATGTTGAGCGTGCAGGACGCCTCGCACGGCGCCGGGCAAATGCGCCCCGTGAACTCCGGGAAATTGTTGGTCGAATGCAGGTTGCGCGAGGCCTCTTCCCAATTGCCCTGGTAGACGAGGTCGTTCCAGTCGGGAATCTGGTTGTTGACCGGACAGCCCGGCGTGCCCGGCGCGACCGAGCCGGTGCCGTGGCAATAGGGAATGCCGCAATTCATGCAGCGCGCGGCCTGGTCGCGCACCTCCTTCTCGGAGAGCGGAACGACGAATTCCTTGTAATGCTTCACGCGCTCGGCGACCGGGGTGTACTTGCGGTCGTGCCGTTCGATTTCCAGAAAACCCGTGATCTTGCCCATTAAACCCGAAGTCCCTGCCGCTTAAATTCGTCTTGTTGTTTCCTCACCGTCATTGCGAGGAGCGAAGCGACGAAGCAATCCAGTCTTTTTTCCGCGGAGAGATTCTGGATTGCTTCGCTTCGCTCGCAATGACGAGGTGTAATGCCTTACGCCCCGATCGCGATTTTCGGCTCGGCGTCCGCGTTGGCCGCCATCTCGCGCAGCGCGCGCCGGTACTCGACCGGCATCACCTTGCGGAATTTGGGCAGCCAGTCCTTCCAATTGGCAAGGATGTCGGCGGCGCGCTTGGAGCCGGTGGCTTTGGCGTGGCGCGAGATCAGGACGTGCAGCCGCTCGACGTCGGAGGCGAGCAGGTTCCTGAACACGTCGACCCGGCCATGCGCCTCGAGGTCGCCGGCATGGTGATAGGTGCCGGCGTTGATCAGCTCCTCCGACAGCACCGGCTCGAGCTCGACCATGCTGAGGTTGCACAGCTTGTCGAAGTCGCCGGCCTCGTCGAGCACGTAGGCGATACCGCCGGACATGCCGGCCGCGAAGTTGCGCCCGGTCTTGCCGAGCACGACCACGATGCCGCCGGTCATGTATTCGCAGCAATGATCGCCCGCGCCCTCGACCACGGCGACCGCGCCCGAGTTACGCACGGCAAAACGCTCGCCGGCGATGCCGCGGAAGTAGCACTCGCCCTCGATCGCGCCGTACATCACGGTGTTGCCGACGATGATGCTCTCTTCCGGCACGATGGCCGAGTTCCTCGGCGGCTTGACGATGATCTTGCCGCCCGAGAGGCCCTTGCCGACATAGTCGTTGCCTTCACCTTCGAGCTCGAAGGTGACGCCGTGGGCGAGCCAGGCGCCGAAGGCCTGACCTGCGGTGCCCGTGAGGCTGACATGGATGGTGTCGTGCGGCAGGCCGGCATGGCCGTAGATCTTGGCGACCGCGCCGGACAGCATCGCGCCTGCGGAGCGGTTGGTGCTGTTGATGGCGGCCTCGATCTTCACCGGCGCGCCGCGGTCGAGCGCTGCCTGCGCCTTCTCGATCAGCGTGCGGTCGAGCACCGCCTCCAGATGATGGTTCTGGCGCTCGGAGTGATAGATCTTCTGGCCCTTCTCTTCCTTCTGCTTGACGAAGAGCTTGGAGAAGTCGAGCCCCTTGGCCTTCCAATGCGCGACCAGCTTGGTCTGGTCGAGCAGCTGCACCTGGCCGACCATCTCGTTGAAGGTGCGGAAGCCGAGCGAAGCCATGATCTCGCGGACTTCCTCGGCGACGAAGAAGAAGTAGTTGATCACGTGCTCGGGCTGGCCGGTGAAGCGCTTGCGCAGGACGGGGTCCTGGGTCGCGACGCCGACCGGGCAGGTGTTGAGGTGGCACTTGCGCATCATGATGCAGCCGGCCGCAATCAGCGGCGCGGTGGCGAAGCCGAACTCGTCGGCGCCCAGCAGCGCGCCGATCACGACGTCACGGCCGGTGCGGAAGCCGCCGTCGACCTGGACCACGATGCGGCTGCGCAGCCGCTCGCGCACCAGGGTCTGGTGGGTTTCGGCGAGCCCGATTTCCCACGGCGATCCCGCATGCTTGATCGAGGTCAGCGGCGAAGCACCCGTGCCGCCCTCGAAGCCCGCGATGGTGACATGGTCGGCGCGCGCCTTGGCAACGCCCGCGGCCACAGTGCCGACGCCGATCTCCGAGACGAGCTTGACCGAGACGTCGCCCGTCGGGTTGACGTTCTTGAGGTCGTAGATGAGCTGCGCCAGGTCCTCGATCGAGTAGATGTCGTGGTGCGGCGGCGGCGAGATCAGGCCGACGCCCGGCGTCGAGTGCCGGACTCTTGCGATGGTCGCGTCGACCTTGTGGCCGGGCAGCTGGCCACCTTCGCCGGGCTTGGCACCCTGCGCCATCTTGATCTGCATCATGTCGGAGTTGACGAGATACTCCGTCGTGACGCCGAAGCGGCCCGAGGCGACCTGCTTGATCGCCGAACGCATGGAATCGCCGTTCGGCATCGGCTTGAAGCGGTCGGCTTCCTCGCCGCCTTCGCCGGTGTTCGACTTGCCGCCGATCCGGTTCATGGCGATCGCGAGCGTGGTGTGCGCCTCGCGCGAGATCGAGCCGAAGCTCATCGCACCGGTGGCGAAACGCTTGACGATCTCCTTGGCCGGCTCGACCTGGTCGAGCGGCACAGGCTTGCGCTTCTCTTCCTCCGCGTTCTTGATCCGGAACAGGCCGCGCAGCGTCAAAAGGCGCTCCGACTGCTCGTTCAGGATCTTGGCGAAGGCGCGGTAGCGCTCCTGCGAATTGCCGCGCGCGGCGTGCTGCAGCAGCGACACAGACTCCGCGGTCCACGCATGGTCCTCGCCGCGGCTGCGATAGGCATATTCGCCGCCGACATCGAGCGCGGTCTTGTAGACCTGCGCCTCGCCGAACGCGTCGGCATGGCGGCGCACGGCTTCTTCCGCGATCTCCCCAAGGCCGACGCCCTCGACGCGGGTGTGCGTGCCGGCGAAGAACTTGGCGACGAAGTCGGCCTTGAGGCCGACCGCGTCGAAGATCTGCGCGCCGCAATAGGACTGGTAGGTCGAGATGCCCATCTTGGACATCACCTTGAGCAGGCCCTTGCCGATCGACTTGATGTAGCGCTTGACGATCTCATAGTCGTCGAGCGAGCCGGGCAGGCGGTCCTTCATCGCGGTGATGGTCTCGAACGCGAGGTACGGATTGATCGCTTCGGCGCCGTAGCCGGCAAGGCAGGCGAAGTGATGCACTTCGCGCGGCTCGCCGGATTCGACGACGAGGCCGACCGAGGTGCGCAGGCCGGTGCGGATCAGGTGATGATGCACGGCGGCGCAGGCCAGCAGCGATGGGATCGGCACGCGGTCGGTGCCGACCATGCGGTCGGACAGGATGATGATGTTGACGCCCTCGCGCACCGCGCTTTCGGCGCGCGCGCAGAGCTCGTCGAGCACCTGGTCCATGCCCGCCGCGCCGAGACCGGCGTGGAAGGTGGTGTCCAGCGTGCGCGACTTGAAGTGCGACTCGGCCACCTCCGAGATCGAGCGGATCTTTTCCAGGTCCGCGTCGGTCAGGATCGGCTGGCGCACTTCGAGGCGCTTGGTCGTGGCCATGCCCTGCAGGTCGAACAGGTTCGGCCGCGGCCCGATGATCGAGACCAGGCTCATCACCAGCTCCTCGCGGATCGGGTCGATCGGCGGGTTGGTGACCTGCGCGAAGTTCTGCTTGAAGTAGGTGAACAGCGGCTTGGCCTTGTCCGACAGCGCCGAGATCGGCGTGTCGTTGCCCATCGAGCCTGCGGCTTCTTCGCCCGTGGCCGCCATCGGCGTCATCAGGATGGTGATGTCTTCCTGGCTGTAGCCGAACGCCTGCTGGCGGTCGAGCAGCGACAGGTTTGAGCGCACGCCTGTCGTCGGCACCTTCGGCAGGTCTTCGAGCACGATCTGGGTCCGCTCGAGCCACTCCTTGTAGGGATGGCTGGCGGCGAGCGAAGCCTTGATCTCGTCGTCCGGGATTAGGCGGCCTTGCTCGAGGTCGACCAGCAGCATCTTGCCCGGCTGCAGCCGCCACTTGGTGATGATCTGGTCCTCTGGGATCGTCAGCACGCCCATCTCGGACGCCATGACGATGCGATCGTCCTTGGTGACGAGATAGCGCGCGGGCCGGAGGCCGTTGCGGTCGAGGGTGGCGCCGATCTGGCGGCCGTCGGTGAAGGCGATCGCCGCGGGGCCGTCCCACGGCTCCATCAGCGCGGCATGATATTCGTAGAAGGCGCGGCGCTTCTCATCCATCAGCGGATTGCCGGCCCACGCCTCCGGAATCATCATCATCACGGCGTGCGGCAGCGAGTAGCCGCCCTGCACCAGGAATTCGAGCGCGTTGTCGAAGCAGGCGGTGTCCGACTGTCCTTCATAGGAGATCGGCCAAAGCCGGTTGATGTCCTTGCCGTAGAGCTCGGAGCTGACCGAGGCCTGGCGCGCCGCCATCCAGTTGACGTTGCCGCGCAGCGTGTTGATCTCGCCGTTATGCGCGATCATGCGGTAGGGATGCGCCAGCGACCAGGCCGGGAAGGTGTTGGTCGAGAAGCGCTGGTGCACGAGCGCCAGCGCGCTCTCGAAGTCCTTCTCGTGCAGATCGGGATAGTACTTGCCGAGCTGGTCGGCGAGGAACATGCCCTTGTAGATCACGGTGCGGCAGGACATCGAGCACGGGTAATAGCCGGCGAGGCCGCGGTCGCGGCGTTGGTAGATCGCCTGCGAGATCGACTTGCGCAGGATGTAGAGCCGGCGCTCGAACTCGTCCTCGGTCTTGGCGGTGCCGTTGCGGCCGATGAACACCTGCATGCAGGCGGGCTCGGTTGGCTTCACGGTGACGCCCAGCGAGGAATTGTCGGTCGGCACGTCGCGCCAGCCGAGCAGGGTCAGGCCCTCTTCCTTGATCTGGTCGGCGACGATGCTCTTGATGACGTTGCGCCAGGCGGTGTCGCGCGGCATGAACAGCGCGCCGATGGCGTATTCGCCGGGCGCGGGCAGCTTGAAGCCGAGCTCTGAGGCCTTGCGGCTGAAGAAGGCGTGCGGGATCTGCACCAGAATGCCGGCGCCGTCGCCGGCGCGCGGGTCGGCGCCGACGGCGCCGCGATGCTCGAGGTTGCAGAGGATGCTCAGCGCGTCCGAGACGATCTCGTGCGACTTCTTACCCTTGATGTTGGCGATGAAGCCGACGCCGCAAGAATCCTTTTCCAGGCTCGGATCGTACAGGCCTTCGGCTTTGGGGCGCGAATTGTGCTCTTGAATCGGTGAGGTGATCGGATCGGTCGTTTTCGAGGCGACCGTCGCCGACAGCTCTTCTGCCACGATGTTTGCGCGCTCGAATTGCGACCCGTTCATTGTTCCTGTCCTCTCCATGCGGCAAGCTGCCTCACCGCCATCTTCGGCGCACCTTGGGCGTCCCGCGGCACCCGCTCCTGGGCCACCGCTCGTCCTCTGCGAGCCGCATTTTCTTAAATTCAGGCCTAGGCGTTCTTCGTCCCCGAGAACGGCTTTGCCTGGTACCTTGCCGGCGCTCGAGAGCACCAGTTCTCGCTGCAATCCCTATGCCGGAACCGCAGGCAAAATTGAGACAGTCTTCCTGTCCTAACCATTACCTTGCCAAATTTTTGTCTAGCACACAAGCGCGCGGAAGTCCCGATTCCGCAGAAGTCAATCGATCGCTTTCCAAAAGTTGCGCAGCCCGGTTTTGAGGCAAACACGCCCTGATCCGGCCCCGGCGGCGCCGAAATCCCAAATGAAGCTTCGGATCAACCCTTCGGAAGGCGCGCCACGCCGCGAGAAGCGAAAGAGGGCGGCCACCGGAGGGCCTGACAGGAGCGTCTGGATCATGAAGTTTTTCACAGGATGTGTGGCCGCCGCCGTGCTGGCGCTGGGTGCCAGTGCGGGGCAGGCCCAGGTTCCCGCGAGCGGTATCGCCAGAGGGGCCGTCATCGCGGTCTCGGATTTCGACGGGCCCTATGCGCCGCCGGAAGCCGCCCCGCCGCCGCGCTACGGTTATGGCTACGAGGAGCGCGGCCCTGCGCTGGCCTTGTTGCCGCCGACCGAGGTTTACGCCGTGCTGCGCGAAAACGGCTTCTCGCCGCTCGGCATTCCGCGCCTGCGCGGCGGCGTCTACACCATCGCGGTGATCGACAGAAACGGCGACGATGGCCGGCTGGTGATCGACGCCCGCGACGGGCGGATCATCCGCTTCATGCCCGCCCCTGACGCCTATGGCATGGCGCCCGCCTATGACGAGCGCGCGGTCGCGCCCTACGGGCCGCAAACCGCACTGCCGCCGACCGTGGTCCGCGGCGGCCCGCCGCGCCCGCCGGCGTCGATCCCGCATGTGGCAAGCCGCGCCGTGCCGCTGCCGAAGGCCGCCCCGCGGCGCGCTGAGACGCCGGTCGCCGCGAAGCCGGCCGCGCCCACCGCGCAGCAGGCTCAGGCAGTGCAGGCCCAGCCGGCGCAGCAGGCCGCCGTGGTGCAAGCCAAGCCGGCCGAGGCCGCCCCGCAAGCAATCGCACCAACCGTCGGTCAGGCCCGGCCGGCTCCGACCATCCTGCCGACGCAGGACATGCCGGCTGCGCAGGGGCTGGACTAAGCGTCAGCGAACGGAAAGCGCCCGAGAATCTCTCGGGCGCTTTTGCGTGAACTGACCGCGTGTCAGCTCCGCGGATACCCCGCCGCATCCAGGATCAGATTCGCCACCTCCTTCGGATGCGACACCAGCGAGAGGTGGCCGGCATCGAGCTCGATCGTGGTGGCGTTCATGCGCTTGGCGAGGAAGCGCTCGAAATCGGGGTTGATGGTGTAGTCGTTCTTCGACACCGCGTACCAGCTCGGCTTGGAGCGCCAGGCCGCCTCCGTGGTGCGGCCGGCGAAGATCGAGGCCGCCGTCGGCCATTGCACGGCGTAGAGCTCCTTGGCCTGCGCCGGCTTCACGCCGTTGGCGAAGTACTTCAGGAAGGCCTCTTCCGAGAGCTTGGTGTAGCCGTCGCGCTCGACGATGCCGGCGCGCGCCGGCCCGGCCGGAAACTGCTTCGACAGCGCCACGAAATCCTCGTTCGCATCGGGCGCGCGTGCGGCGACGTAGACGAGGCCGGTGACCTTCGGGTCGGTGCCGACCTGGCTGATCACGGTGCCGCCCCAGGAATGCGCGACCAGCACCGTCGGCCCGTCCTGCTCGGCCAGCGCCCGCTTGGTCGCCTCGACGGAGTCGCTGAGCGAGGACAGCGGATTCTGCACGGCGGTCACATGCAGGCCTGCAGCCTGCAGGATCGGGATCACCTCCGACCAGCTCGAGCCGTCGGCCCAGGCGCCGTGCACCAACACGACGTTCTTCGCTTTGACCGTCTGCGGTGTCTGGGCATGAGCAAGGTTGAGAGGAGCGGCCAAAAGGCTCGCGGCGACGAAAAGGCTGCGCCAGAGTGACATGATCTTCTCCGTGTTTTTGGTTCGATGCCCAAAGGACGGAGAGCGAGGCGACGGTGTTACGCCATCACTGCTCTGTGATGTATTGCAACGAAAAAAACGCCCCGGGGCACCGGGGCGTTTTTCGCAACCTGGACGTCGCTGGGTTTGGTCGCCTGGCTCAGGCGGCCTGCGCGGCGGAGTTCTCGATCACCTGCGCCTTGGCGCCGGCGTTGATCGCGATCTGGCGCGGCTTCTTGGCCTCGGGAATCTCGCGGACGAGGTCGACATGAAGCAGCCCGTTCTCGAGCGAGGCGTCCTTCACCTGCACGAAGTCGGCAAGCTGGAAGGCGCGCTCGAAGGCACGCGCGGCGATGCCGCGGTAGAGCACTTCGGATTTCGAGTTCTCGTTCGCGACCTTCTCGCCCTTGATCGTCAGCGTGTTTTCCTTCGCGACGATGGAGAGCTCATCCTTGGCAAAGCCCGAAACCGCAACGGTGATGCGGTAGGCATTCTCGCCGGTGCGCTCGATGTTGTAGGGGGGATAACCGGGGCTGCCGTCCGAGCTGGCCTGGTCGAGCAGGTTGAAGAGACGGTCGAAGCCGACGGTGGAACGATAGAACGGAGTGAGATCGTAGCTACGCATGGTCAAGTCCTCCATTGAGCGACTGTTGGTAACCCGCCCGCCAATCGGGCCGGGCTTTAGTCTGTGTGCAGCCTGATGTTCCGGTTCCGAAACACTGGTAGCGGCCTGCACGAAGGTGATATGGGTGGAACGAGACGGCGTTCAAGAGGGCGGGACAGGCGCCTTTTCGGCGCTTTGGCCCCTTGATTTGCAGCACTTCCCGCCCAAGCACGCCCAATGACGCTGGTCTCGATTCCCGCCAATCCGGTCCCCGAAAACGTTGTCAGCGGCACCATCAAGACCCCTGATGGCGTCGAGCTGCGCTTTGCGCGCTGGGCGCCGCCGGCGAACCGTAAGGGCACGGTCTGCGTCTTCACCGGGCGCAGCGAGCAGATCGAGAAATATTTCGAGACCGTGCGCGACCTGCGCGACCGCGGCTTTGCGGTGGCGATGATCGACTGGCGCGGGCAGGGCCATTCGTCGCGCCGCCTGCGCGATCCGCGCAAGGGCTATGTGCGCGACTTCGCCGATTTCGAGATCGACGTCGAGACCTTCGTGCAGCAGGTGGTGCTGCCGGATTGCCCGCCGCCATTCTTCGCGCTCGCCCATTCCATGGGCGGCACGGTGCTGCTGCGGGTGGCCCATGCCGGCAAGCGCTGGTTCGACCGCATGGTGCTGTCTGCGCCGATGATCGACCTGCCCGGGCGCACCACCTCGCTGCCGGTGCGTGCGCTGCTCAAGACGATGCGCCTGCTCGGGCAGGGCGGCCGCTACGTTCCCGGCGGCAGCGACCGCCTCACCGGGCTCGAACCCTTCATCAACAATCCCTTGACCAGCGATCCCGTCCGCTATGCGCGCAACGCCGCGATCCTGGAGGAAGACCCGACGCTTGGCCTAGCCTCGCCGACGGTCGCCTGGGCCGATACCGCCTTCCGCGCGATGCACACCTTCAAGCGCGTGAACTACCCCTCCCAGATCCGCCAGCCGATCCTGATGCTGGCGGCCTCCAACGATACCGTGGTCTCGACCGCGGCGATCGAGGAATTCGCCTATCATTTGCGCGCCGGCTCCCATCTCGTGATCGCCGGTGCCAAGCACGAGATCCTCCAGGAGCAGGACCGCTACCGCACCCAGTTCTGGGCCGCCTTCGACGCCTTCGTGCCTGGCACGCCGCTGTTCAAGTGAGAAGAGATCGGGAGCCTCCACGAGGACGGTGAGAATCGGAGTCGAGGAGCGTCCTCATTCTCCGTCATTGCGAGGAGCTCTTGCGACGAAGCAATCCAGGCTATCTCCGCGGCGACAGCCTGGATTGCTTCGCTGCGCTCGCAATGACGAAGCAAGATTCTTTACAGCGTCTTCAGATACTCGATCAGGTCGTAGCGCTCGGCGTCGTCCTTGAACATGCGGCCGATGACGCCGGGGCGCTTCGACTCACCGTCCTTGCGCTCGAAGGAATGGCCGAGCACGCTGTTGCCCTGGATCGGCTTGCCGTCGGAGCCGGTCGCGGAGAACTCCGTTTCACCGGTCTTGCAGCGCTCGTTGGCGGTGACTGCGAAACCGACGCTGTCGGGGTCGTAGTCGCGGCGGCCCATGCAGAATTTTTGCGGACGCTCGTTCTGCGGCTTCAGCAACCAGTACAGCGAAGGCACCGAGCCGTTGTGCAGGTAAGGCGCAGTGGCCCAGATGCCGTTCAAGGGCCGGGCGCGATAGCGCGGGTCAGGCGCCGGATTGAGACAGTTCTTGCGCGCCATATTCCACATTTGCGCCCGTTCGGCCTCCGGGATCTTCTCGTCGTCCATCCATTTGCGGGCGACGAGATCGACCACCGTCATGAGCCCGAGTGCATAGACCATCTCGTTGGGCGATTTGCTCGCGGTCGGGATCTCGCACTGCCACCACGTCTGCAGGTCAGCCGTGTTGACTTTCAGAAAGCCGGGCACGTCGACGGTCCGCTTGCTGAGAACGAGGGACTGCTCGGGATCGGTCTTGATCTCGTCGAGCGGGATCGTCACCGCATTCAGCACCTTGCTGTCGCCGCTCGGCTCCCAGCGCTTCGACGACCAGAAGGCCGGGGTGTTGATGTCAGGCAGATGGCATCCGGAGCACATCTCCGCGTAGATGGCGCGGCCGCGTTCGACCCGATCGGGCTTCAGCTTCCAGGCATCGCCGAGGATGTGCGAGGGCCATTTCGGTGCGAGCAGGCCGCCGAACTTCGGACCATCAGCCGCCTTGAATGGATCGGGGCCTCTCAGCATGTCCTCGATCCAGCCGAGCGTCCTGATGTTCACCGAGGAGCGCCACAGCCTGTCCTGCGGATAGGCATCGGACAAATTGAGCAGCGCCGTCACGCCGAGGGCTTCGCCGGCGTTGCGGATCAGCGGCTGCTCGATCGAGGCGTCGTACTGGGCGAATTTGAACCAGGGCACCGTCCAGATCGCGGGATAGCTGACCGGCGCGTCCTGGGCGTGCAGGTTCTTCTCGAATCCCTTGACCCCGCTCATTGCGAGGTCCTGCGAAAACACCTGGTTGCCGATGCGGTTGAGGGCATCGAGCCGGCCGAACCCTTCCTCGGTGTCCTGCTGCTGCTTGCCGTCCCAGGTCGTCTTGCCTTCGATCGTCTTCTCGTAAGTCTTGGCCCAGTCGATCAGGAAGCTGCCGATCGTGCTCAGCTTCTGCTTGAGCGCGGCGCGGTCCGCCTTGCTGGCGTCGGGGCCGAGCACGCGATCGGCGAAACGCTGGAAGCGGAACGGGACGTACAGCGTGTAGGCGATCGACAGGCCGGTCGCGAGCTCGAGCTTCTTCAGGTCGGTCATCGCCGGGCCGCCGTCGAAACGGACGTCGATGCCCTGGTAATGGATCTGGCCGGTATGACAGGCGGCGCAGGTCAGTCCGATCATGTCGTCCTCGCGGCGGCTCGTCGCGGGATCGACCACGCCGGTCATGCGCGCGAAGCCGACCGGCAGGCCGTCAACGTTCTCCGCCGGCGTCCAGCGCGTCGACCAGTCCGACGCTTGCGTGGTCTCGTAGACATTGGCGTAGCCGAAGCGGCGCAGCGTCGCCGTGTCGGTCTGGATCGTCTGCGGGCTCGGGATGAAGCCGAAGCGTTCGAGATAGGCGCTGTCCTTGATCAGGCCCGGTTTGGAGAACAGGTGGAGCTGCGGCTGCTCCAGCGCCACGAACCACTCATAGGGCACCGGGAACGTCGCGGTGCCCTGGCTGGCGTGGTGGAACCAATGTCGGTCCTTGAGCGACCAGTTTTGCTCGAGCCAATAGGCAGCCTTGGTTTCGGGCATCGCCGGCAGGGGCGGCGGCAGGAGATTCACCAGCACGCCCTTCTGCGGCAGCATGGCACGAACCTGGTTGGGGAATTCGGCCACCGCGACCAGGGCGACGAGGCCGAGGCCGATGACGAACGCCGTGAGCGCGACCGCCCAGCGAAAGCGGAGCTGGCAGGACGACAGCAGCGGCTGCGATACGATCCGCTGATTGATGCGGTCGGGGAATTGGCGCTGTTCGAACAGCGTGCGCACGTCGGCCACGCTGAGATAGCGCTCTTCGCCCTGCTTGCCCTTGCCGATGATCTTCAAAAGGATGGGCCATTCGAACTTCATCAGCAGCGGGTAGTACCAGCGAGCGGCGCTGCCGGCGCGCTCGAGGTTGTCGCGCATGAAGGTCTTGATTTCCGCGGCGTTGAGGCCGGGCTCGCTGCTGCCGGTGTTCGGGTCGGTGTAGTTCCGGCCGAAGCTCGCGAGCCGCGCGATCTCGTCCTCGTCGATCTTGCCGTCGACGCCGAGGATGCGCGAGCCGGCGCCGCGCTTGTCCAGCGGGCCGCCGCGCAGCGCGTCGAGCTCCGCGCCCGAAAAGATGCTCTTCAGGATGTGCTTGACGCCGTTGGCGATCATCGCGACGCCGCGGACCTGGATGCGGGCCGAGACCTTCTTCAGCCCCGTCTCGCCGGTCGCATTGGCGATGGTCTGCGACAGCGTGTTGAGCGGGACGGTGCCGCCCTCGACGAAGCCTTCGCCGACGAGGCCGCGCAGGAACGGGCAGGGATTGTTCGGCGAGACTGGAATCGAGGGATCGAGGGGCGGCTTCGAAGCGGGGTGATGCATGGCCCAAATCCTGAAAGCAGCGAATCTTGAAAAAGCAGGCGCGCTGTTAGAGCGCGGAAAGTCCTAACAAACCGACAGCACGATATACTACTTCAGCGTGTGACGAGTGTGGCCCATTTCACTGTCGTGTCAACAACGAGCAGGCGGTCGCACCGGAACCACGTCGGGCCTGCGGCCCCCTTCGTTCAGGATTCGGCGGCCCGTTTGACGTCGCTCTGGACCAGCGTCAGCTTGCCGAGCGGCACGCCGGCCTTCAGCAGCCCCTCGCGATAATGGGCGATGTCCTCGGGCCGCTTCCAGTGGAAGTTGCGCAAGTGCCTGTCGACATTCAGCGTTGGATAATTTGCCATCAGCACGCGGGCAGCTTCGCTGGCCTCGTCGCTTGGCCCGAGCTGCGCCAACGCCGCGGCGCGGATCGCCAGCGCCTGCATGTGATTCGGGTTGATGTAGAGCTGCTCTCGCGCCCATGACAGCGTCGCGTCATATTGGCGCAGAAGGTAATGACTAAACGCGTTCAGCGCCGCCCATTGATAGCGCGGGTCGCTGTTGTCGCGTTGCGCGGCCATCGAGAACAGCTCGATCGCCTCGCGGTGCTCGCCGATCATGAAATGGCAGATGCCGAGCACGCCGCGCGCGCCATTGTCGTAAGGGTTGAGCGCGACTGCGCGCTTGGCGGCGTCCATTGCTGCCTCGTGATGACCCTCCAACGCGTGCGCCCAGGTCAGGATCGAGAACGCAAAGGAGGAGCGCGGATCCAGCCGGACGCTGGTTTCGGCGAGGCTCATCGCCTCGGCCCACATCTCGCGCGTGCCCTTGACCCAGCCGAACTGAATGCTCTGGATCTGGATCGTGGCGAGATAGGCATGCGCGATCGACAGCTTGGGATCGAGCCCGATGGCCTCGCGGAATAGGTCGACCGCGACGGCCAGATCTTCCTTGGTTTGCCGATAGTAATGCGACAGCCCCTTGAGGAAGCGGTCCCAGGCGGTGACGTCGGTCGAGAGCCGCGCCGGCGCCGAGGCCTCGGCACGGACGATCTCGGTGGCGATGGCGGCGGACAAATTGGTGGTGATCTCGTCCTGCATCGCGAACAAATCGCCGATGTCGCGGTCGTAGCGGCCGGTCCAGAGCTGCTCGCCGGTCTCCGGCGCGATCAGCTCGGCGGTGACGCGGATCTTGGCGCCGGCGCGCCGCACCGAGCCCTGGATCAGATAGGTGGCGTCGATCTCGCGCGCGATCAGCCGGGTGCCCACGTTCTTGCCCTTGAAGGCGAATGTCGAGTTGCGGCTCAGCACCCGATAGAAGGATTGCAGCGACAGCGCGTGGATCAGGTCCTCGGTGAGGCCGTCGGAGAAATATTCGTCCTGGGCGTCGCTGAGATTGGCGAAGGGCAGCACGCCGACGATGGCCGTGCGGTACTGCTGCGACAGCGCCGAGGCCTCACGGAGCTCGGGGGCAAGCGCCGGCGCGCCCTCGGGCGTCCAGGTAAAGACCCCGATCGCATCCTTGATGTTCTTGAAGCGATGGTTGCCGGCATCGGTCAGCGGCACGGCGAGATGCTTGCCCGCCTCCCGGTAGGCCTTGGCCGAGATCGCGAAGCCGCCGGGGCTCGCCACCGATTCCAGGCGGACGGCGATGTTGACATCGTCGCCGAAGACTTCGTCCTCGTCGGCGATGACGTCGCCCATGTGGATGCCGAGCCGGAACTGCATGGCGCGGTCGGCCGGCAGATGGCGGTTGCGTTCGGCCATCAGCGTCTGCATCGCGATCGCCGCCTCGGCGGCGCCGACGATCGAGGCGAATTCCAGCAGGAAGCCGTCGCCGGTGTTCTTCACGACGCGGCCGCCGTGATTGAGGATGATCGGATGGATCGCGGCACGATGGGCCTTGAAGGCGGCATGGGTGCCGGCCTCGTCGCTGCCCATCATGCGCGAATAGCCGGCGACATCGGCGCAGACGATGGCGGCCAGACGTCTTTCCATATCCTCAAAGCTCCAAGGGATCAGATGACCGGCCACAGCGTGGCGGTTGCCGCGAATCCCGCATTTCAAGAACCCCGCCTTTATAGAGCAGATGCGCCGCAGCGGAAGCATGATCCGCATTGCAAATTCGAGGTAAATCCTGCGCAATCCCGGCGGTGGACGGGAACGGGCGAACCGACTAAGCGGAACCAGGACCGCCAGGACGGCAGCGGAGGACCTTCATGCTGGGCATTCACGAGATCGGGCTTTTCATCCTCTCGGGCGTGGTGCTCAACATCACGCCGGGGCCGGATTCGGTCTATGTGATCGGCCGCAGCATGCAGATGGGCTGGCGGGGCGGCGCCGCTGCCGCCCTGGGCATCAGTTGCGGCTGCTTCGTCCATGTCGCGGGCGCGGCGATCGGGCTTTCGGCTCTGCTGATGGCCTCGTCCACGGCCTTTTCGATCCTGAAGCTGGTCGGCGCGGCCTATCTTGTCGTGACCGGGCTTCAGATGCTGTGGTCGCGCCCGACGCTGGCTTCAGACCTGGACGAGCCGGTGCGGAGCTCATTGCAGCGGGTCTTCCTCCAGGGCGTCTTCACCAACGCGCTCAATCCCAAGGTCGCGCTGTTCTTCCTCGCCTTTCTGCCGCAATTTGTCGCAGCGGATGCCCCGCACAAGCCGCTCGCCTTCCTGACGCTCGGCCTGATCTTCATCTTTACGGGGACGCTGTGGTGCCTGGTGCTGGCGGCGTTCGCCGCCAGAGCCGCCTACCGGCTGCGGCAGTCCGAGGGCGCGATCGCCTGGGTCAACCGCGCGCTCGGCGGCCTCTTCATCTATCTCGGCATCCGCGTCGCCATGCTGGAGACACGGTAGCTCCTTCTGGTGAATGAGAAGCGGTCCGATCGAGGCTGCGCTCGGGAGGTTTCGATGATCCGTGGAAGCTGTCTGTGTGGCACCGTGCGGTTCGAGATCGAGAAGGTGCGCGCGCTGACGCACTGCCATTGCGTCAATTGCCGCAAGCTGAGCGGCGCGGCCTTCGCCACCTACGCGCATGTCGATGCCGACAAGTTTCGCTTCGTGGCGGGCGAGGACATGACGGCATCTTACGAATCCTCGCCGGGCAGTATCCGCTACCGTTGCAGGACCTGCGGCTGCCCGACGCCGGGCAAGGCGAGCTATCTCCCGACCGTCAGCATTCCCGCTGGCCTGCTCGATGACGACCCGGAAGTCCGGCCTCGCCTCCACGTTTTCACCTCGTCGCGCGCGTCGTGGTGGACAATCCAGGACGACCTGCCCCAGCACGAAAAATGGGTGCCGGGCTACGGGCCGAAATCGTAAGGCGCTTAAGCGAATTCCTTCGCCAGCGCGCTCCCGGCGAGGTAAAGGCCGAGCAAGATCATCGCGATCAGGAACCAGCGGCGAAACGCCTCCGCCGGCATCCGCGCCCGCACCGATTGGCCGATGAACATGCCGGCAAAGGCCATGGCGAGTCCGATCGCGCCCGGCACGACATTGGCGGGCGTGAGCAGTCCGACCGCAGTCAAATTGAAGGCGAGCGCCAGCGTTGCGGTGGTGAAAAACACCCCAAGCGCCTGCACCAGCTCGTCCTTCTCCATGCCGATCGCCTGCATGAACGGCATCGACGGGATCACCTGCACGCCTGTTGAGGCCGAAATCACCCCGGTGATGACGCCGACCACGCCGCCGACCCATTTCTCGTTCTCGGGCGCGACGCGGAAGTGGAACTTGTTCAGTCCGATCACGGCGTAGACGACGAGCAGGGCGCCCAGCACGATCGTGCCGTAGCGCGCATGCGGCCCGGTCAGCGCGCCGGCATTGAGCCAGCAGCCGACCACGGTGCCGATCATCAGCGGCCACAGCCGCCGCAGGATGTCGCGCAAATGCGGGCCGACGAAGGTCTGCCAGATGTTGGTGACGATGGCGGGAACGATGACGATGGCGATGGCGCGGCTCGGCGCCATGCTCACGGCGAGCAGGCCCATCGACACCGTCGGCAGGCCGAGCCCGACCACGCCCTTGACGAATCCGGCGAGGAGGAACACGGCGGCGATGAGGATGAGCAGCGGGTCGATCATGCCAGCACATTGACCGAAGCCGCGCGGGCGCACAATCTGGAGGTTACGGAGAGAGCCTTCGGCCTCAACGAAGGCTCAGGGAGCTCAGGGAGACATCGCATGCGCTTCGACCTGGTCGATCTCCAGCTCTTCATCGCGGTCGCCGACCAGCGCAGCATCACCCGCGGCGCGGAGCGCTCGCACCTCGCGCTGGCCTCGGCCAGCGCGCGCATCAAGGGGCTCGAGGATGCGCTCGGCGTCGCGCTGCTCAAGCGCGGCCGCCGCGGCGTCGAGTTGACCGCGGCCGGCGAGAGCCTGCTCGATCATGCCAGGCTCGTGATCCATCAGATCGACGCCATGCGCGGCGATCTCGCCGGCTTTGCCAGCGGCGTGCGCGCCAGCGTGCATTTCCTCGCCAACACGTCGGGCCTGTCGGAGCATCTGCCGAAGGCGCTCGCCGGTTTCCTGCGCCAGCATCGCGACGTCGCCGTCGACATCGAGGAGCGCGAGAGCACCGATATCGCGGCGGCGATCACCGCAGGCGCCGCCGATCTCGGCTTCGCCGCCGAGCACGCGCTGCCCGAGCATATCGAGCGCTTTCCCTTCAGCGAGGATCGCCTGACGCTGGTGACGTCGAAACGCGGCCCGTTCGCCGGCCGCCGCCAGATCGACTTTCAGGAGGCGGGGGCTTGCGACTTCGTCGGCCTCACCAGCGCCACCGCGCTCCAGATGCACATCTCGAAGCACGCTGCGCGGCTCGGCATGCGGCCGCATTTCCGCGCGCGCCTGCGCGACTTCGACGCGATCTGCCAGATGGTCGCGGCCGATGTCGGCGTCGCCCTCGTGCCCGAGGCCGCCGCCCGCCGCTGCGCCAGGACCATGCCGCTCGCCATGGTCCGCCTGCGCGATGCCTTCGCCAACCGCCGCCTCGTGATCTGCGCGCGCAGCTTCAAGGCGCTGCCGAAGCCGGCCAAGCTGCTGGTGGAGCATTTGCGAGCCGAGGCGGTGTGAGGAGCTGTTACCCTCCCCTGGAGGGTCAGGGCAATCGCAATTGAATTTTGCAGAGGTCGTCATGCCCGGGCTTGTCCCGGGCATCCACGTTCTTTGTGCCGCGTGGAAAGGCGTGGATGGCCGGACAAGCCCGGCCATGACGCTGCCATAGCGGCATCTCATATGCGATAGCCCTGCCCTCCAGGGGAGGGTAAGACACCTACCTCGCCATCTCCGCTCCCGCGTCGGTGATGCAAGCCCTCCGCCCGCGCGCTACTGGTTCAAAAGCTTCAACGCTGCCTCGTGCACCCGTGCGTCGCCGGCGGCGATGATGCGGCCGCCGCCTTGGGCCGGCTTGCCTTCCCAGGTGGTGACGACGCCGCCGGCGCCGGTCACGATCGGAATCAGTGCCGCGATGTCATAGGGCTTCAGCTCGGTCTCGACCACGAGGTCGACGTGGCCCGCGGCAAGCATGCAATAGGAGTAGCAGTCGCCGCCATAGCGCGACAGCCGCGCGCTCTTCTCGATGTGGCCGAAGATGGCGCGGTCGCGCTCGTTCATCAGCAGCGGGCTGGTGGTGTAGGTCGTGGCCTCCGACAGCGAAGCGCAGCGGCGGACCTGGAGCCGGCGCTCGCCCGACGGCCCTTTATAATTGGCCGAACCGTTGTCGCCGGAAAACCGCTCGCCGATGAAGGGCTGGTGCATCATGCCGAACACCGGCGTGCCCTTGTGCAACAGCGCGATCAGCGTGCCCCAGATCGGAAAGCCACCGATGAAGGATTTGGTGCCGTCGATGGGGTCGAGCACCCAGACATAGTCGGCGTCCTCGCGCTCGTTGCCGAATTCCTCGCCGACGATGCCGTGCTGGGGAAAGTTGGCCTTGATCAGCCGCCGCATCACCGCCTCCGCGGCGCGGTCGGCCTCCGTCACCGGGTCGAAATCCTTGGTCTTGCTCTTGTCGTCGATCGACAGCGAGGTGCGGAAGAACGGCAGGATGGTTTCGCCGGAGGCGGTGGCGAGCCGACCGATGAAGGCGGAGAAGTCGATCACCGTCACAGGCGAAATCCTCGAAGCGAAGTTGGAGAGCTTGCCTCCTGCCTAGCTCAATTCGCCTGCCGCGTGCAGCGCTGTCTTGATGTTGCTCCCTGGTATTTTGGATGCCGGGGCGGGCTGCCCCATTCCAGTCATCTGCTGGCCAAATATCGATCATGGAGTTGAAATCTTAGTTCCGACCTTGCCTTGTTCGTATGCAAATGACTATCAACTCATTGAATTCGCTTATCAAAGAAACTGAATCTGGGTTTCCATAGAAGCAACTGAGCCATGTGCGATTTGCATGGGAAACCGCGCAAAAGCCCTTGCACTTTGTGCGGCGCGGTCGCATATTGTTGCGGTGCGGTAGCGCCTCGCGTTACCGCTGCCCTCCTTGGGCGTTTCCTCCCTAGACTTGGGCCGCTTGCGTCATTCGCGAGCGGCCCTTTTTTCTGAGCCCCGCCGTTTTCATTTGGGGCGCGCAAGCTTGCGAAGCGAAAACGCAGTCGCGCGCAAGGCCTCGTCGTTTCAGAGAAGAAGCTGCGTCCTATTCCGCCGCGGCCTGGAACGGGCCGAGATCGGCGAACGGAATCGTGGTCGCCAGCACGTCGGCGAGAACGCCGAAGTCGGAGGCCACTTGCGCAAAGCGAGCGCTGCGCTCGCGCCGCCGCTCGTCCATGTAGATCGCGCGGTTGAGCTCGAGCTGCACGGCGTGCAGGCCGCTCGCGGGATTGCCGTAATGCTCGGTGATGAAGCCGCCGGCATAGGGCTTGTTGCGGCCGATCGAATAGCCGAGCCCGCTCATGGTCTCCTCGACGCGATCGGGCAAGAGCGGCGTGCAGCTGGTGCCGTAGCGATCGCCGATCACGACGTCGGGCCGGCGCGGCTCGTCCCTGCTGACGCCGACCGACGGCATCGAGTGGCAGTCGACCAGCACCACCGTGCCGAACATCTGGTGCACCTTGTTGATCAGCCGGCGCAGCGCGCGATGGTAGGGCTTGTACAGCGTCTCGATCCGTCCCAGCGCATCGTCGACCAGAAGGCGGTCGCGATAGATCTCCTGGCCGTCGCCCACCACGCGCGGAATGGTGCCGAGGCCGCCGGCGACCCGCATCGAGCGCGTGTTGGCGAAGCTCGGCAGCCGGCCGGTGAACATGCGCGGGTCGAGCTCATAGGGCTCGCGGTTGACGTCGACATAGGAGCGGGGAAAGTTGACCCGCACCGTCGGAAAGCCGCGCGCGCTCAGATGGCCGATCAGCTCATCCATGAACGAATCTTCCGACCGTCGCAGCGTGGGCAGGTCGATCCGCGACGCCGCCAGGAATTCTTCAGGATAGGTCGAGCCGGAATGCGGCGAGTTGAAGATGACGGGCGCGCGCCATTCGGCAGGCTCGAAGATCTCGAAGGCTGGCGACATGTCGCCGTCAAAGCGGGTCATCTTCTCAGGCTTCGTCCCTTCGTGCCGCACGATCCGGACAAGCTCCGGGTCCAATGATTCGGCCGATCTCGCGGCTCTTATGTGTCGTCATTGTCCGGAATCGCAACCATTCTGCCAAGCGAAAAGATGTCATGGCCCCTTGGAACACGTCTTAACCGTGCAGGCATCGGGATGGGGACGCGCCGGTCCGGCTCGATTGATCTGGACCTCGTTCCGGTCCACAAAGAGCCGGCAGCGGGGCCGGCGCAGGGTTAAGATTTTCACCCCAAATTTACCCTCTGTCGGGCTTAGTGACCTCTGCTGATATCCTCTGGGGATTCGACGTTTCCTGCCATGCCAAAGATCCTGCTCGCCGAAGACGACAACGACATGCGCCGTTTCCTGGTCAAGGCGCTGGAAAACGCCGGTTTTCAGGTCTCGTCCCACGACAACGGCATGGCCGCCTATCAGCGGCTGCGGGAAGAGCCGTTCGAGATGCTGTTGACCGATATCGTGATGCCGGAAATGGACGGCATCGAGCTCGCCCGCCGAGCCTCGGAACTCGACCCCGACATCAAGATCATGTTCATCACTGGCTTTGCCGCGGTCGCCCTGAACTCGGATTCGGACGCCCCCAAGAACGCCAAGGTGCTGTCCAAGCCGGTGCATCTGCGCGAATTGGTCAGCGAAGTGAACAAGATGCTGGCGGCCTGAATCGGCCTCCTTCCGTCCTTGCGCCGGCTCCCCTGAGCCGTTATAGGGACCCCACCCGACACAAGTGGACTTTAGGGCACGTAGCTCAGCGGGAGAGCACTACCTTGACATGGTAGGGGTCACAGGTTCGATCCCTGTCGTGCCCACCACGCTTCGCCTTCGGCTTCGCGTGGCACAGCCTGGAAGATTGCGGCGAAGCGTGTCCGGCGTAGCTCGAAGAGCGAAGACGGACTGGTGCGGCTTGCTCGAAAGCTTCTAGCCCGTTGCAGCGACGCGCAATCCGGCCGCAGTTTCCCGGCCGCTGTCCCGGATGACCCTGCACTCCATCCGGGCTACAATGACATCTCCGACACGAGGCCGCCCATGACCGTGTCCGTCATCGAGCAAGCGAAGATCCAGGCGCAGGTGCTGGTGCCGCTGATCAAGACGTTGCAGGCCGAGCTCGGCGAGGCGCGCGCCAATGCGCTGGTGCGCAAGGCGCTCGGCGATCTCTATCGCGGCTTCGGCGAGGCGTTCTGGAAGGCCAAGAACGAGAGCAATCTCGGCAAGGCCGTGTCGTCGGCCTTCAAAGCTTATGCCCGCGACGATGCGCTCGCTTATGACGTGATCGAACAGACGGCGGACGCCTTCGCGTTCGACGTGACGCGCTGCGCCTATGCCGAGTTCTACAAGGCCCTGGGCGAGCCCGAACTCGGCTTCCTGCTGATCTGCACCGCGGACTTTGCGACCGCGGAGGGGTTCGGTCCCGACGTCAGGCTCACGCGCACGCAGACCGTTATGCAGGGCGCCTCTCATTGCGATTTCCGCTACCGCCGGGATGGAGGCGGATCACAGTGAGAGGAGCGATGCGGACGATCGGTCTCGCCATGGCGATGCTGGTGCTGATGGCGCCCCGCGCCGACGCCGCGATCGTCGGCTGGCAAGCCGAGCTCCAGCGCTGCCGCAGCTTGCGCCAGAACGTGGCGCCGCTGCTTCAGGCCGGCGAGGGGATCTCCGCCGTCGGCCGCTCCAGCAGGTCCGTCCGCCGCTGCATCTGGATCCAGCGGATGGCGGTGCGGAAGAAAATTCCCGGCGCGGAGGTGTGGTAGCCTGACCGAGCTCATGGCCCCGGCGTGACGAAGGCGGAGATGATCGTGCCGTCGTTGCCGAGCGCGATGTGCCAGTGCGAGGCTGCGCCACCCTGATGCCAGACGGAATAGACGTCCTGTCCTTGTGCGTTCACACCGAGGAATTCGATCGAGGTGATCGGACCCATTTCGGCAAGGCCCGGCTGCAGGCGCGGCAATTGCTTGCGTGTCGCCTCGGCCAAGTCGGCGCTCATCTCGCCGTAATTGGGCTGGCCCGATGCGACGCTCTCGATCAGACGGCGAAGCGCGGCTGCGGTCCCGGGATTGGCGGACCGGCTGCTCATACGAGACTCGATCGCGCGTTGGAGCTCTTGCGCCGTGCTCGTGTCGATGCGTGGCATGGTGTGATCGTTGCCGTGCTGGCGCAGGATCACGGCGGTAGGCACCCCATCCGGCCCGAGGGTGAACCGTAGCTCGACATCGATCTCCCGCGCGGCGAATTCTGTTTCGCCCACCGCGTAATATGGCGCCGAGCTTTGACCGCTCAGCCGTCCGGACAGATGGTCCTGTTCACGCGTCACGGTGAAGACGGCGCTATGGAATTGGTATGTTCCGGCATAACGATCCAGCACCGCCTGCGGCAACTGAATTTCTTTGGCTCTCGAGCGGAGCTGATCCGCAGCATCGGTCTTGGCACTTTCCTCGTTGCTGCGGCCCGAGCGGGCCTGCTCCGCGGAACGGATTCGGGCCGCCAGGACATTCCAATCGGCCAACCCGAACAACCTCGCGACGAGTTCGAGGCTCTCACTGACCGTGAGGGAGACCGATCGGGCGTTCAGGGAGTCGCGGAGCGTCTGCGCCATGGCTTTGGCGTCGCGGAAATCGCGCATACTCTGTTCCTTTGCAATATGAACGGAGAATGTCAGGGCTTGCGTTACTGACCCGTTCGCGTGAGCAAAGGAAGCGGGCGGCGGTCCGATACACTTCACCATACCCCGAAGGGCGCAAGCGGCCGGCGGTATCAACCTTTCGAAAAGTTGCTTGAGAGCGCCATGCTTGTCAACCGACGTCGTCGGCGTCTCGACAAGGATCACGCATCATTCTTCCGTTGATGCACGACGCGCAGGCTGCAGCAGCAAGTCCTTCAGCCCCGTCGGATAGAGCTTCGGCCCGCCGTCCAGGTCGAGATCGGCAAGGTCGAACCACCGCGCGACGATCTGCTCTCCATTGTCCTCGCGGAAGTCGATGCGCTCCCGGCCGGCGAATGCGCCATCCGGAAACGCGACCTCCGCGATGTACATCACCTCGTGCCCGGTCGATCCCTCGTGCACAAAGATGTTCTCCAGCATCAAGGGCTCACCCACGATGCCGACGTCGATGCCGAGCTCTTCGTTGAATTCCCGCACCAAGGCCGCGCGCCAGCTCTCGCCGAACTCGATCTCGCCGCCGAGCGGGCGCACGCCCTTGATCCGCCCCGCATCGTCGCGCACCTCGGCCGCCAGCAGCCGCCCGCCGCGCCAGTGCAGGCCGATCGCGACGACGCGGATGCGGGGATGTGGGCGCCATGTGGTCATGGCGGATCGTTAATCCGTGTCGCATGCTTTCGCAACGAGGGAGGAGATCGTGTGCTTGCGATGGCGAGATGAGAGACCCGTCACTCCACCAGATACTTTTTCACCGCCGCCTCGTCCCACGCGATCCCGTTGCCCGGCTCCTCGCTCGGCAGCGCAAAGCCGTCCTTGATCTGCAGCCGCGTTGCCAGCACCGCGTCGGCCCAGTCGACATATTCCAGCCAATGCGCGGTCGGCGTCACGCAGAGCAGATGCGCGCTGACTTCAGAGAACAGGTGCGACGACATCTCGATGCCGGCAGCATGGGCAAGCGAAGCGGCGCGGAGCCAGCCGGTGACGCCGCCGATGCGCTGGACATCAGGCATCACGTAGTCGCAGGCCTCTGCCGAGAGCGCGGCTTGCATGGAAAACGCGCTGTCAAAATTCTCGCCGATCTGGACCGGCGTCTGCAGCGCGTCGGCAATGCGGGCGCAGCCGGCATGATCGTCGTGGCGGATCGGCTCCTCGATCCAGCTGAGGCCCTCGTCGTCGAGCATCTCACCGCGGCGGATCGCTTCGGTGACCGTCAGCGCCTGGTTGTAGTCGCACATCAGCGTGACCTCGTCGCCGACGGCTTTGCGCACCGCGCGCACCACGGCGAGGTCCTCCCGCGCATCGCTTCTGCCGATGCGGATCTTTGCGGCGTGAAACCCCTCGGCCAGCAGCTTGTGGGCTTCCTCCACCGCGGCGCCCGCCGGCATGATGCCGAGCCCCTTCGAATTGTAGGCGCGCACCGGCTTCGGCGTGCCGCCGAGCAGGCGGGCGAGCGGCAGGCCGCGCGAGCGCGCCAGCGCGTCCCATGCCGCCATGTCGATGCCGGATTGCGCCAGCCGCTGCAGGCCGGCGAGGCCCAGCAGCGTGAAGCGCTGGCTCAGCTTGCGCTCGATCTCGAACGGCAGCAGCTCGTCGCCGGCGACGAGGTCCGACATTTCCGTGACCATCGCCGCCAGCGGCTTCAAGGCCGAGGGCGTGAGCGAGAACAGATAGGAATGACCTACCGCGCCGTGGTCGGTCTCGCAGTCGATCAGCACCAGCGGTGCCTTGGCGACCGCCCCGGTCGCGGTCTGGAGCGGCAGGTTCATCGGCACGATCACGGGACGTGCCTGGAAGCGCTTGATGCGGACGGTCTCGGTCATGGCTCTCTCCCGGCGGAGCGGATGCAGGTCGGCGCCGATCTTAAGCATCCGTGATCAAACGAAAAGGCGCTTGCTGCGACCACCATAAAATGGGGTTGCGCCGGCCGGCAATTCTTGGCTCTGTGCCGCCGCATGCATTGTCTCGGATTCTGGAAGGATTTGCGACAAAATCGCACAGAACGGAGCCACAGGGTGAAACAAGAGATCTCCGAACAACAGCGCAAGAGTGGCATTCTCACCGGCGCCGTGATCGTCTTCCTCCTGCTCGCCCTGCCGGTCGCGGTGTGGCTGGACCTGACCGAGCTCAGCAAGACGGCGCTGCGCCGGCAGGCGATCGATCTCAACTCGGTGATCACGAGCGTGCGCAGCTACTACGCCTCCAACGTGGTCGGCCGCGTGCTGGCCAATCCGAACGGCAGCACCAAGGTCGTTCACAACTACGAATCCGTGCCCGGCGCGATCCCGATCCCGGCGACGCTGTCGCTGGAGCTCGGCCGGGTGATCGGCGCCCAGCAGGAGAACATCACCTATCGCTTCGTCTCGGACTTCCCGTTCCAGAACCGCGCTCCGCACCAGCTCGACAAGTTCGAGAAGGACGCGCTCGATGCGCTGCGCCGGGATCCCGAGCAGAAGATCGTGGAGACCGAGACCTCGCTGTTCAACGACAAGGTCCGCCTGGTTGCGCCCGTCACGATGGGTCCGGCCTGCGTCAGCTGCCACAACAGCCACCCCGAGAGCCCGAAGAAGGACTGGAAGGTGGGGGATGTCCGCGGCATCCAGGAGGTGATCATCGCCCAGCCGATCGCCGCCAACATCTTCTCGTTCAAGTTCCTGCTGGCCTATTTCGTGATCGCCGCCGGGAGCGGACTGGCGTTCCTGTCATTGCAGCGACGTCAGGCGCGCCGCATCAAGAACATGAACAAGGAGCTCGAATCCGCCAACGACTTCCTGGCCTCGCTGTCGATGAAGATCTCGCGCTACATCCCGCCGCAGGTCTACAAGAGCATCTTCTCGGGCCAGAAGGACGTCACCATCCACACTGAGCGCAAGAAGCTCACCATCTTCTTCTCCGACATCCAGAACTTCACCGCCACCGCCGAGCGGCTGCAGCCGGAGCAGCTGACCCAGCTCCTCAACGAATATTTCACGGAAATGTCGGCGATCGCCCACGAATATGGCGGCACCATCGACAAGTTCATTGGCGATGCCATGCTGATCTTCTTCGGCGACCCCGAGACCAAGGGCGATCGCGCCGATGCACAGGCCTGTCTGCAGATGGCCTGGCGCATGCAGCAGCGCCTTGCCGAGCTCAATGCGAAATGGCGGGCGTCCGGCATCGAGCAGCCGTTCCGCTCGCGCATGGGCATCAACTCGGGCTATTGCAATGTCGGCAATTTCGGGAGCGCCGACCGTATGGACTACACCATCATCGGTGCGGAGGCGAACCTCGCCGCGCGCCTGCAATCGATCGCTGAGCCCGGCGGCATCGTCTTGAGCTACGAGACCTTCGCCCTCGTCAGCGACATCGTCCGCGCGCATGCGCTGCCGGCGATCACGATGAAGGGCATCAGCCGCGAGGTGATCCCCTATTCGGTGGATGCACTGAGCGACAAAGCTGCGGAGAACAGCGGCATCATCACCGAACGCGCGCCGGGCCTCGAGCTCTATCTCGATCCCGCCGTGGTGAAATCAGGCGACGCCGCACGCGTGCGCTCGCTGCTGGAGAACGCGCTGGCCTCGCTCAAGCCGGCGTGAGGGGAGCTTCTTACCCTCCCTGGAAGGGGAGGGTCGATCGCGCGTAGCGCGAGCGGGGTGGGGTGATCTCTCCCCTCGGGCGGTGTCGGATGTGGAGACACCGTCACCCCACCCCGCTACGCATTCCGCTTCGCTACATGCGTAGCGACCTACGGGCGAGCTACGCTCGTCCCGGACCCCTCCAGGGGAGGGTAAGTGACCTCACCTTGCCGCCCCTTCCGTGAACGCCGTCTCGATCACATCCCCAAACGGCTGCCACGACCGCCCGTCGAACTGCACCAGCCGCATCTGCCGGATCGGCAGGTAGCGACTGGGCGAGGTGTTCATCCTGATGTTGGGCAATGCGACCGAAGGCTGATAGTCCCTGAGCGAAGCCGCCTGGCGCATGATGTTGTCGCGTGAAAAATCGTCGCCGCATTGCTTCAGCACCTGCGTCAGCGCCTCGGCCGCGGCGTAGCCATAGACGGCCGCACTGTTGTTGGTGCTTTCGACCCGATGGTATTTGTCCATGAAGGCGAACCAGTCCTTCATGCCGGGATCGTCCTTCCAGGCGGGATCGCTCGGATCCTTCAAAAAGGCCGCCGAAATCACCCCGGCAGAGTTTTCCAGCCCCGCGGGCGCCATCGCGTTGGCGATCGAGGCGGAGGCATCGTTGACGATGAAGACCGGACGCCAATTCAGGGACGCTGCCAGCTTGATCACCTTGGATGCGGTCGAGGGCACGCCGAGGAAGACGAAGATGTCGGCGCCGGCGCGCTTGAGGATCGAGACGTGCCCGTCGAGATGCTCGTCGGCAAGGTCGAAGGCGATGTCGACCAGGACGTGACGGTTGAGATCGCCGAGGCCCTCCTGGATACCCTTGTAGAGCATGCGCCCGAACTGGTCGTTCTGCCAGAGCACGACGATCTTCTTCCTCGGGTAAGAGGCCTGGATGTAGTTGGCATAGATGCGCCCCTCCGACCGGAACGACGGCTGCCAGCCCATGGTCCAGGGAAACGCGCTCGGCTGGCTCAGCTCCTCGTCGCCGGAGGCGACGAACAGTTGCGGGATCTTCTTCTCGTTCAGGTACGAGCGCGTGACGAGATTACCGGGCGTGCCGAACGAGCCGAACATCAGGTGCACGCCGTCCTTCTCGACCAGCTTGCGCGTCAGCTCCAGCGCGGTCGCCGGATCGGAATTGTCGTCGCGGGTGATGAAGCGGATCTTGCGGCCATTGATGCCGCCGCGCGCGTTGACCATGTCGAAATAGGCCGCTTCCGCCTGGCCGATCGCGCCGAATTCCGAGAGCGGCCCCGAATACGGCATAACATTGCCGATGCGGATTTCCTGGTCGCTTGTGGGTTGATCCGAGTGCTGCTGCCGCGACATCGCGCCCAGCGATGCGATGGCAATCACGGAAACGAACAGCATCCTGCCGATGACGCGCATGTTCGATGCCTTGTGGTTGGCCCCCAACGAGGTCGGCTCAATCCCCACCAAGGCCGCTTGATCTAGGTCAAGCGTTTGGCAATCGTGTGGCTGTCGCGCTTCGATGAAAGCGGCAGGCGTGCTGCCGCAACGCGTTACGGCAACCCTCGCGCTTCCAGCTGACGCACCAGCAGCAGCGTCGGCTCCGCGAGGCTGTCGCCGGAACCATCGAGGCCGAAGGCGTTCGCGATGCCGTCGCGGCTGCGCAGCAGCGTGCTGCGCGGGCAATGGCCGGCGCCGCACAGCGTCTTCTTCAGCGTCTCGCCCTGCGTCACGAGGCCGGCGGAATCGTCCGCGGCCCAGGCCAGCACGATCGGCACGTCGACATTGAGGATGCCGGGGAATACCGAGCGCTTGTCGTACTGGGTGGCATCGCCGCCGAGATAGGCCTTCTCGCTGTCGCTCGCGTCCTTGCCGACGCGGTAGATCCCGGACACCAGCACCACACCCGCGACGTCGGCGCCCGCGGTCTGCAGCTCGGGATGCGCCAGCATGGTCGCGACGTGGAAGGCGCCGGCGCCGTAGCCGACCGCGACGATCTCGCGGGCATCGCCGTTGAAGAGGTCGATATTGCCATGAACCCAGGACAGCGCCGCGGCCACATCGGACGCGCCGGCCGGCCAGGTCGCCGCAGGCGCCAGGCGATAATTGACGCGGACCCCGATCATGCCGTTGCGCGCGGCAAAGCACATCGCCTGGTCCTGGATCTGGCGCGCCAGCTCCGGCGCTCCGCGGTCGCCGGTGAAGGTATCCCCCGTCACGAACAGCAGCACCGGCCGCGGCGTATCGGCCTTGGTCGCGCTGGCCGCGACATCGAGCACATTGGCCTCGCTCTCGCCATAACGCAGGCCGCGCGAGAAGGTGACCTGCTCGCATAGCCGTGCGGTGCCGCCTGCGGTGGTGTCGGAATCGGTGAGGCCCGCCTGCACGAGACCCGAGGGCGGCGGGAGCCGGCCCGGCACGGGTCCGTGCGCGAAGGCCGTGGTCATGGTCAGAAACAGGAAAAATGTCAGATAATTCTTCATGGATGTGGCGGCCTTGCGGGGCTCCATATCGGCTCGCTGATCTGGCCCGTCTTTTCAATTCATCTCATTAGTCAGCCGGCCTTGAGGCGAATTCGCGGCACCTTGGATGCGCAGCCGCCGTTTATCCCGATCCGTCAGGCCGTTGTCCAGCGCCGCCGAGGCTCGCGCCTGAAACGGCTTTCTACTGTGCATGGGGTTGTTTTCGCACCTTTTGTTTTGGCCTGGTCCGTCAGGCCCGCTTCATCGTCCGGAAGGTGATGGAATAGCGCCGCGCCGCGACCGGGGGGATGCTGTGCTCCCACTGCGACCGCGCCTCGCCGTCCATCATGTAGAGCGAGCGCGGCAGGGCGGTGAGCGTATGGCGCTCCCACTTGGCGCCGTTGCGGCGGCGGAAACGGAAAGCGCACGGCGAGCCCAGCGACAGGCCGAGCACCTTGTCGAAATGCGGCTTGTCGCGATGCCAGCCGATGCCGACGCCGACCTCGTATTCGGTGCACAGTACCTGCCGGACGCCGGCCTCCGGCAGCCCGGCCCAGGCCTCGACCTGGCGCGCGACCGGCCGCACCCAGTCCGGGATCGGATCGGCCTCGGCGAGACGCTGCAGCGTGTAGTCATAGCGATAGCCGAACGACGCCACCCGGCGGTTGCCCTCGAACGCGCCGAACTGAAAGCGCTGGAGCGGCAATGCTGCGATGCGGCCGATCAGATCCTGCTCGGCGGCATGATCGATAAAATCGTCCGTGTAGTGAAGGCCGGTCGGGCCTTCCTGCGGGTCGGCGAACAAACTTAGCTGCGTCATGCCTCGCATTTCCGTGATGGAACCTGTTGGCGGCTGATGCGACTTATCTATGACGCGGGAAGAAACGTGCGAGGCTGTCATGGCAGAGAAGCATACCGCCGATCCGGTTGAGATCATGCGGGCGACCGGTCATCCTGAGTTGGAATACGCCGCCGGTTGGACCATCGCCGGTCTCGCCACCATCGGCACCATCGTCGCCGTCTGGGTCTTTGCGATCTAGGCAACCGGAAACTGGAGCTCGAAGGCTGCGCCCTCGTCGGTCGGCTTAAGCCTGATCGAGCCGCCATGGCTCGCCATCACCGCGCGCGCGATCGCCAGCCCCATCCCGGTGCCGCCCTGATCGCGGCGCGTGGTGAAGAACGCATCGAAGATCCTGTCGCGGTTCGGCGCCGAGATCGGCTCGCCGTCATTGCTGACCGTCACGAGCACGGTCGTCCGTGCGTCGAC
This sequence comes from Bradyrhizobium sp. BRP20, assembly GCF_020194215.1. Lineage (NCBI taxonomy): Bacteria > Pseudomonadati > Pseudomonadota > Alphaproteobacteria > Hyphomicrobiales > Nitrobacteraceae > Bradyrhizobium > Bradyrhizobium sp. BRP20. Next base: position 598,619 of record NZ_JADYVY010000001.1, read on the forward strand.
CGCCTCCAGCCTGATTGTCCCGGCCTTGTGCCGCACCGCATTGTCGGCGATGTGCGACAGCACGATCAGCGCCTTCTCCGAGGACATTCCGATCGCCCGGTCGAGGCTGCCGCTGGCCTCGATCGCGCTTGCCGGAAACCGGCTTCTGAGATCGGCGATCACGGGCGCCAGCTCGGTGCGCTCGTTCTGCGGCAGGCTCTCGGCGCGGGCGAGCTCCCGCAGCCGCTGCGCCATCGCCTCCAGCCGCTGGGTATCCGACAGGATGTTGGCGATGAAGGTGTTCTGCTCGGCCGGCGTCAGGCCCTCGGCCTTGCCTTGCACCGAATCCTGCAACAGCTCGGCTGCGCCCTTGATCGAGGTCAGCGGCGATTTCAGCTCGTGGGTGAGATGGGCCGAAAAGGTCGCGATATAGTCGGAGCGCCGCGCCAGCTGCTCGGCCATGCCGAGGAAGCTGTGCGAGAGCTGGGCGAACTCGCGCGTGCCGTAATGCTTCAGCGGCTGGAACGCCTCCCGGTCGCCGCGGCCGATTCGGGCGGCGCGGTCGATCAGCTCGCGCATCGGCAGCGTGATGGTGCGTGAGAACACGAGGCCGATCGCGATGGTGCCGAGGATGACGGCAAGGCCGGCCAGCACGAACTTGGCCCGCTCCTGGTAAAGATGGTCGAAAATGTTGCTCGGCGTGCGCGTCGTGTAGATCACGCCGGCGACGCGGTTGTTGACGATGACGGGCATCGCCGAAAACACGTGCACGCCGAGGCCGCGGCTGAAGGAATAGATCGGCGGCGGCGGCTTGTCCGGCACGCGGTTGCGTAAAGTCGCGCGGTATTGCCCGTGCAGGGCGTCCGCGACTTCCTCGATATGGGCGAGCGACTGCCCGACCTCCTGCCGCCCGGCAATCACCACGCCTTGCGGATCGAGGATGCGAAAGCCGGCCAGCGTCACCTTCTGGGTCTCGCGGATGATCGGCGTCAGCCTGGCGCCGATCTCGACATAGGCTGGCTGCGGTGCTTGCGGCGCGGGCAACGCGTCGGGTCGCCGCCGCAGGAGATCGTTCGCGGTGAGGTCGAGCGCGGGGCGGATCGGCGTGACCTGGTCACCGGGATCGGGCAGCACGCCCGGCGGCACCTCGGCGCCGAGCACGAGGCCGCTGTCGAGCCGGGCCGTCACCTCCTGCGCATAGATCGTCGCCAGCACGCGGCTCTGTGCGATCAGCTCGGCCTGGGTCTGGCGGATCAGCTGGTTGTCGTAGAGACGGAAGAAGAATAGGCCGACCAGCGGCAATATGCCGACCGTCGCCAGCACCGTGAAGATCACGAGGGTGAGCGACGGCCGCCATTTGTCGGGCGCGGCGCTCATGCCTCTTTCTCGCAGCGGCCGAGCTTGAAGCCGACGCCGTGGATGGTCTCGATCACGTTGTCGCAAGCAAGCGCCGCCAGCTTGGCGCGGATGTTGCGGATATGGCTGTCGATGGTGCGGTCGGAGACCTGGATGTTGAGCTGGTAGGCCGCGCGCATCAGCTGCTCGCGGTTGAACACCAATGTCGGCCGGGTCAGGAACGCGCGCAGGATGCCGAACTCGATCGCGGTCAGCTTCAGCGGCGTGCCGGCAAAGGACGCGACATGCTGTTCGGGATCGATCAGCAGCCCGCCTTGCGTCAGCGCGGTGGGCCCGGCCTTGGCCTCGCCGTTGCGCGGGCTAAGGCGGCGCAGGATGACATTGACCCGCGCCACCAGCTCGCGCGGGCTGAACGGCTTCGTCACGTAGTCGTCGCCGCCGATCTCGAGGCCGAGGATGCGGTCGATCTCCTCGTCGCGCGCCGACAGGAACAGGATCGGCACGTCGGAGCCTTTGCGTATCTCGCGGCAGACGTCAAGGCCGTCGAACTCGGGCATGCCGATGTCCAGCACGATGAGATCGGGCCTGTCGGCGGCAAAGCGGAGAAGCGCCTCCTTGCCGTCGCGGGCCTCGATCACGTCCATGCCGGCCTTCTTCAGGGCGACGCGGATGACCTCGCGGATGTGGCCTTCGTCGTCGACGATGAGAATGCGATGCGCCAAGAAACTCTCCGTGTCCTCGTCAACTCGCCGGCTGGCTGCCGGCCTGAGCTTTCGCCTCGGCGTCCAGCCTGCGCTGGAGTCGCCAGTTGCGAAAGCCCCAGCTTCGCCAGGCCAGGTCCTGACGCTGCTGTTCTACAAGGCGGTCGCGGCGTGACACAAGGCAGCCCTCTTTGACGGCGGGCCGTAGCGCGATCGCCTTGTCGATGGCTGGCACCGCCTGCGGCCCGAGCATCAGGAGATAGTCGATGTCGATCTGCACGCCTTTTCCCGAAACTTCCCGGCTGTGGACGACATTGTAGTCGGCGATGAAGGCGTCGAAGTTCACGAGCGAGCAGCCATAGAGCACGATAGCCAATGCGGCGAGATTGGCGCCGATCAGCCATTGATTGGACCTGTCGAGCACGATGCGCGCGACGATCAGGATCAGGCCGATCGCTACCAGTCCCATCCAGACGAACGCTGCAATCCGCCAATAGGTCAGCATGTAGATGTCGACATAGAGATCGAGCCGGCGGATGGAGGAGACGACCAGCAGCACGTTCTGTCCGACCCAGAGATAGACCAGCGGCCGGATCACCTTCGATTTCTCGGCCGGCCCGCCCGGACGCATCGCCACCAGCACGAAGGCAGCGGCGAGGAGGGCGGTCGCGATCAGCGGATAGGCGCCGCGATGGGCGTAGGCCGCATAGGTCATGTTGTCGGGCAGCGCCGCGTGGCCCCAGAGATAGATGCCGTCGAGAATGGACTGTGCCGCGAACAGCAGGTTGAACAGGATCAGCGAGCGCAGGATGGTGGAGGCGCCGAGAAATTCCGCCGAGACCAGGGGCGGCTGCGGTGACACGGGGCCCTCGGCCACGGCGGCGGCGAAGATCGCCCTGCGCCGCCAGCGCACATGGATGAACGGCCAAACCAGAGCCAGCATCAAGGTCCAGAACAGGACGCGCCACATATTGACATGGTTGAAGATGACCTTGGGATTGAGCAGGGACACCCATTGCTCGATCACCGGATTGGCGGCGGCGAACAATGCGATGAAGAGGGTGCTGAGCGCAGCGGGCATCAGCCAGAGCGCGATGCCGCGGGTGAACGCCGACATGTTGAACATCTGGGGCGCCTCGAGGAAGAGCCTGAAGGGACCGACCAGGAGGAAATTGCACAGCGCGCGGGCGCGGTCGGTGACCCCGGTCGTATCAGGATTGGTCGCAAGCAACAGCGCAATCGTCAGCGACGCGACGAGGATCAGGAAGGACAGCGTGTTGAGCTCCTCCACGGCCGGCGCGAGGCCGGCGGCGACGATGGCCCCGCTGATCATCGCGCGCCGCCAGTCCAGGGCCGCGTGATTGAACAGCAACGAAACGCAGGCGGTCGCGATCGCAAACAGCGCCAGCGACAGCCCGATCCGCTGACCGTAGAACAGCCAGTCGGCGAGCCCGGCCAGCAGCAGCGCCATTGCGAGCTTGGCCGACAGTGCAGAAGGCCTGATCGGTTGGATGTCCGTCGTCGACGTCGAAGCCAGGCTCGTCATGTCCAGAAAGTCTCCGTGAATGGTGGCATCACGAACTCTGAACGGTGCTTGCGCAGAAGCCGCGGCCATCGTCTGCACGGTTTCAGGAGTCTTTTGCAGTTTTCGTGCAGGCGCGCTTTTGCCTCTCGCGCGGCGCGATTCGCCTTGCTAGGTGCGAAACATTCATCGCCCATCGCACCTGGTGCATCATGCAATTGCTCAACCGCATCGGTCTCGCCCTGCTCTGGCTCGCCGCGCCGCTCGCTGCATTTGTCGCCGCGAACAAGAACGATCCCTATCTGCTCGTGCTGCGTGGCGCCGGAAACATTTCCCTTGTCGTCGCAAGCATCGCAATCGTCGCTCTTCTGCTGCGCGGAGGTCACTGGCGCACCTTCGCCGGCAAGGCGCTCGTCGTGCTCTGGTGCGTGCCGCCTGTCTTGATGTCCGCCGCGCATCTGAAGTTCGAGCTGCGCAAGCATGACGTTCTCGGCGCCGGCGCCGCCGAAGCGCGGCAGCTCGGGCCGCACTTCATGGTCGGCTATTCCTCCTTTCCCGAGGTCGCGCGTCTCGCCAGGCAGGGCCTGATCGGCGGCGTCTATGTCACCCGGCACAACATCCGCGGCCGCGCCATCGAAACGTTGCGGGCCGAGATCGCGGCGCTGCAGGATCTCAGGCGCGCAGCCGGCCTGCCGCCACTGATCGTCGCCGCCGATCAGGAGGGCGGCATCGTCGGGCATCTTGCGCCGCCGCTGACGAAAGTGCCGGCGCTGGCGACGCTCACGGGACTGGCTTCCGATGAGCAGCAGGCCAAGGCCGAGGAGTTCGGCCGCATCCACGGCCGCGAGCTCGCCCACGTCGGCGTCAACCTCAATCTCGCGCCGGTGCTCGACCTCAAGCCGCCGGCGCGGCGCAACCGCCTCGATTTCCACACGCTGATCGGCCAGCGCGCGATTGCGAGCGATCCCGCCGTCGTCAGCACCATCGCGAGCGCCTATGTGCGCGGGCTGGAAGAGACGGGCGTCGGCGCCACGCTCAAGCATTTTCCCGGCATTGGCCGCGTGCGCGCCGACACGCATCACTTCAGCGCCAATCTCGACACGCCGGTGAAGGAGCTGGAGGCAACCGACTGGCTCCCGTTCCGCGAGGTGCTGTCGCATTCGCGCAGCGCCCTCATGGTCGGCCACGTCACGCTCACAGCCGTCGATCCCGATCGCGCCGCCTCGCATTCGAAGCGCGTCGTCGATGGGATCATTCGTGGGACGTGGGGTTACCAGGGCGTGGTGATGACCGACGACCTCATCATGGGCGCGATCTACCAGAACGACGTCTGCAAGGCCGTGGTCGAGGCGATCAATGCCGGCGTCGATCTGCTGCTGGTCGCCTATGACGGCGCGCAGTTCTACCGTGTCTTTACCTGCGCCCTGGAAGGATCGCGACAGGGCAGGCTCGACGCGGCGATGCTGCATGCGAGCAGCGCGCGCCTGGAGCGCGGCTTTTCGACCATGCAGGCACGAGCTGCCTCACGCGCCATCAGCGTCGCCCGGCAGAACTAGCCCTTCGCGAACTGGCGGTAGTCCGGTTCACGGTGAAACCAGAATTCGTAGCCGGAGATGCCCTTTTGCATGGCAACGTCGTGGATCGGCTGGTTGAGCGGAACCACGGGGACGTCGCGCATACAGAGCGCGATGAAATCCTTCACCGTCCTGTCGTATTCGGCGGCATCGGTGGTGAAGCGCGCCTTGTCGATCAGGGCGTCCATCTCCTTGTTCTTGTATGAGGAGATGTTGAAGATCGAGTTGTTGCCGTGGAAATTCCAGTAGAAGTAATATTCGGGATAATCGAGCCAGCCGCTGAAGCGGTTGAGCGCGAGCGGCAGCTCCTTCTTGTTCAGCGTCGTGCGCCAGTTCGCGCCGGGAATCTTTTCGATTGCCGCCTTGATGCCGATCTTGGCGAGATTCTCCTGGATCAGGATCGCGGTCGGCTCGCCGACGGTGGCGGTGCCTGTGTCCAGCGACAGCGTCGTCTCCAGGCCGGCTTCGAAGCCCGCTTCCTTCAGCAGAGCCTTGGCCTTGTCGAGATCGGTGACGTAAGGAAACGGTTGCGGCCACACCGGCTTTGAGACTTCGGCGGTGCCGCCATACATGGGAACGGCGCGGCCGAAGAAGGCGCTGGTCTGAATCTGCTCGTACGGCATGGCCCAGGCGATGGCCTGGCGCAGCTTGACATTGTCGAACGGCGGCTTGGCGGTGTTCAGCGCGACGTACCACAGCGCGTTCGGGATCGGCACGCCCGAGACCTTGACCTTGCCCTCCTTGATGATCTGCTCGAAATCGCGCGGGGCAAAGCCGCTGGAAATATCCGCATCGCCCCGCTCCAGCATGGCACGCCGCGTGCCGGCGGAGGGAACGTCGCGCGCGATCACGCGCTTGACCTTCGGCAGCGGCCCGCTCTTCCAGTCGTCGAAGCGCGTCAGCACGGTCTCGCTGCCTGGCTTCCAGCTCTCGATCTTGTAGGCGCCGCCGCCGGCCTCGTTGTTCTTCAGCCAGGCCAGCGCCCACGGGTCTTCCGGCGTCGCGTTCTTCCTGGCGAGCTCGGAATTGATGATGAAGGGCACGACGACGGCCACGTTGAACAGCAGCATCTTGTCCTTGCGGACATAGTCGATACGGAAAGTGTGGTCGTCGACCACCACGAACTGCTCCGGCTTTTCCAGCGATCCCGCCGACATCTGGAAGGTCGGAAAGCCGCCGACCTTCACGGCGCGGTCAAACGACCATTTGACGTCCTTGGCGGTCACAGGCGTGCCGTCGTGGAATTTTGCGTCCTTGCGAAGCTTGAAGGTGCAGGACATGCCGTCGGCGGCGACCTCCCAGCTCTCGGCGAGCTCGGGCGCGAGCTTCTCGCGGTCATACGACAACGTGCCGTCCGGCAGTGTCTTGGAGGCGTAGGTGAGCAGGCGGTCGTAGCAATTCCAGGACAGGCCGTTCACGGTCTGGTTGGAGCCGACGCCCTGCATGTCCAGCGAATTCGGCCCCAGCTCCTGCACCACCAGCAACGTCTCGCTGCGTCCCTGCGCCCAGGCAAGACGCGGCGCAAAGGCTGCCGTACCGGCGACACCGAGGCCGCCGAGCATGACGCTCCGGCGGTTCAAATCGAGGGGTGAAATGCTCAAGAGTGCCTCCCGTTCCGGAATTGTCCGGCATCGAGAGGCAAGCTGTATGCCAGAGCCAAGAAGCCCCAAGCCGCCCCGCGACAAGGCGAGGCGGCTTGGATCGATAGGTGTTGCGCGTCGGCGCGGACTACTCGGCCTGCTCCAGCGCGGCGGGCATCTTCGCCACCGACATCAGCGATCGCGCGATCTGGTTGAGCAGGAGATCGGCATTCTCTTCTTCCGCAAGGGATTTGGAGAGCAGGGCGACGATCGCGCTGTGGCGCAGCTGCTGCGCCAGGTTGCGCGCGGTGGTGTAGCCGGACATCTCGTAATGCTCGACGCGTTGCGCCGCAGAGATCAGCGCGAGGTCGGCGGCTGCATCCTCCTTCTCTTGGCTTTCCTTCATGACCTCCTGGCCTTCCTCGATCAGGCCCATCATGCCCTTGCAAGGCTTGGCGCGCGCGTTCTCGCCGAGCAGCTCGAAGCACTCGTTGATGCGCTCGACCTGATTTTCGGTCTCGGCCAGATGCTGCTCGAACAGTTCCCGCAACTGGTCGAAGCGGGCGGACTGCGCCATCTTCGGGAGCGCCTTGGTCAGCTGCTTCTCGGCATGGAGGATGTCACGCAGCTCATGGAGCAGCAGATCGGTCAGGCCGGCCTCGTCGACAGGCGGCGAGCTCTCCGTGACGATCGGGGTGGCAGCGCCGGGATCGGCGGATTGCAGCGCAGGCGATTCCGTGAACACCCAGTCCTCGCCCTCGTTCCACGGGCCGCGGGTGTCGATTTCGCCGTGGTCGCCGCTGCCGGTGGAATCGTTGAAGTACTGGTTCACGAGGCCGGGCGTCGGGGCAATCCGGCCGATGCTGAAGGCCGGCTTCGACAGGCTCTCGAGTGCGCGCGCGAACGCCTTCATATGCGTGATCTCGCGTGTCATCAGGAATTGCAGCGCGTCCTTGCTGCCGGCATCGTCGCAAAAATTGATCAGGCGCTCGTAGACGATCTTGGCACGCGCTTCGGCGGCGATGTTGCTGCGGAGATCGACGTCGAGCTCGCCCGTGATCTTGAGATAATCGGCGGTCCAGGGATTGCCTTGCGAGTTGAACAGATTGACGCCGCCTCCGCCGGCAATCGCGATCAGAGGATCGGCCTCCGCCGCCTGGCGGTCATTCCGCGAGGGCGCAAGATGCATCCGGGCGAGGCAACCGACGACCTCGAGATGGCTGAGCTCTTCGGTGCCGATATCCATCAAGAGGTCCTTGCGGTCGGGATCCTCGCAATTCAGTCCCTGAATCGAATATTGCATCGCAGCCGCAAGTTCGCCGTTGGCGCCGCCGAACTGCTCGAGGAGCATATTGCCGAAGCGCGGATCGGGTTCGTCGACGCGCACGGTGAACATCAGCTTCTTGACGTGGTGATACATGGGGAGACTCGCGTGCTGGAGAGAAACTACGCGACAACGAGGCCTCCAGCCGTTCGTTCCTAAGTCTCTCCAGGATCGAGGCTGTCGTTGCCCCGGACCTCTGCCAGGGAGCGCGATGGCTTACGGCGTCACCGCACTGCGCGCGACGGCGCGCGGGGCCGTCAGTTCCTTCCAGGTCGAATTTGCCACATGCACCGGCGAGAAGGCGGGACGTTCGACGTATCGCCCATCGCCGGCCTCGGCGCGCAGGTCGCCATCCGTCCAGACGATACGGCCGCGCGACAGGGTCGCGGCCGCACCGCCGGTGCAGGCAAAGCCCTCGAACACGTTGTAATCGATCCGGCTCATCTGCCGTTTGGCACTGATGGTCTTGCTCTGCTTGGGATCCCACACCACGATGTCGGCATCCGAGCCTATGACGACCGCGCCCTTGCGCGGATAGATGTTGAGGATGCGGGCGATGTTCGCCGAGGTCACCGCGACGAATTCCTCTTTGGTCAGCCGCCCCGTGGCGACGCCCGCGGTCCAGAGCAGCGCCAGGCGATCTTCGAGGCCGCCGGTGCCGTTCGGGATCTTCCTGAAATCGCCGCGCCCGAACCGCTTCTGCTCGGTGGTGAAGGCGCAATGATCGGTCGCAACCACCTGGAGCGAGCCGGCTTGCAGGCCGGCCCAGAGGCTGTCCTGATGCTGTTTGTCGCGGAACGGCGGCGACATCACGCGCTGTGCGGCATGATCCCAGTCCTTGTTCTGATATTCACGCTCATCCAGCAGCAGATGCTGGATCAGCGGCTCGCCATAGACGCGCTTGCCGGCGGCGCGTGCCCGCGCGATGGCCTCATGCGCCTCGCGGCAGCTGGTGTGCACGATATAGACCGGCGTGCCTGTCATATCGGCGATCATGATGGCGCGGTTGGTGGCTTCGCCCTCGACCTCCGGCGGCCGTGAATAGGCGTGGCCTTCCGGGCCCGTGACGCCGCGCGCGATCAGGGCGTCCTGCATCAGGGCGACGACGTCGCCGTTCTCAGCATGGACAACCGGCATGGCGCCGAGATGGGCGCAGCGCGCGAACGAATTGTAGAGCTCGTCGTCGTTCACCATCAGCGCGCCCTTGTAGGCCATGAAATGCTTGAAGGTGTTGATGCCGTAGGTTTTGACCACAATCTCCATCTCGTCATGGATCTGCTTCGACCATGACGTCACCGCCATGTGGAAGCCGTAGTCGCTGGCCGCCTTCTCGGATTTGTGCCGCCACTCCTGATATGCCGCGAGCATGGATTGGCCGGGATCGGGCAGGCAGAAATCCACCACCATCGTGGTGCCGCCGCTCAGCGCCGCCTTGGTTCCGGATTCGAAGTCGTCGGCGGTGACGGTGCCCATGAACGGCATTTCGAGATGGGTGTGCGGATCGATCCCGCCCGGGATGACGTAGGCGCCGCCTGCATCGATGACCTCGCTACCTGTCGGCGCATCGAGCGCTGCGCCGATCGCGACGATGGTCTCGCCGTCGATCAGCACGTCCGCGCGGCGCGAATGATCGTGATTGACGACGGTGCCGCCGCGGATGAGGAGGGGCATGAGGTGCTCCGAGAGGTGAAGGGACGGCTCGAAGGCTAAGCGCGCGACTGGCGATGCGACAGGTGAAATTTTAGTCAGCCGCCGCCGCTCCTTTCACGTCGTGCGCGATCAGCCCGTCGATCATCGCGCGCACGAGGCCCGTGATCTCCTTGCGCAGCGCCGGCAGCGGCACGGCCACCAGCTTCCGCTCCAGCCCGAGCGCCGCCATGCCATGCACGGCCGAGAACAGGCTGCGTGCGGTGATGCCGAGTTCCTCCGGGCTGCGCCCAGGAAACAGTGCGGCCAGCGGCTGGTAGATATGACGGAACAGCTGCATCTGGTCGTGCACGGACCAATCCGGCACCAGCTTGCCCGTCTCCATCCGGTGCTCGAACAGCGCGCGCCAGAGCTGGAGGTTTTCGGCGGCGAAATCGCAATAGGCGAGGGCGATGCGGACCAGGGATTCCCGTGGCGATGGCTCGCCGGCATTTGTTGCGAGAGTCAGCGTCTCGTCGAGCCGGAGCAGCGTGCGCGAGCCGACCCGCAGGATCAGTTCGTCGACATCAGCCACGAGATTGTAGACCGCGCCATTGGCGCAGCCGATCTCGCGGGCCAAATCGCGGGTCTTGAGACCCGCCAGCCCCCGCTCGGCGATCATCTGTTCGGCCGCCTGGATCAGGGCCGCACGCAATTTCTCTCGCCGTTCCAGGGCCTTAGTCATTCTTAACCAAATTCTTGAGCGTCGCTCAAAATAATATTGAACGATGTTCAAGGTTCCTGCTACAAACCATCTGTGAGCAACGCTCATAGACAGGGAGCAACCAATGTTCAAGACCGTCGTGACCCTCTTCCGCGGCAGCGTCGCCGCTGCGGGCGAGGGACTGGAAGATCGCACCGCCCTTCTGATCCTGGATCAGCAGATGCGCGATGCAGCCGCAGCCGTCGAGCGCAGCAAGCGCACGCTGGCGCTGGCGATCGCGCAGGACCAGCAGGAAGGCCGCAAGCTCGAGGCAACGAATGCGCGCATCGCCGATCTCGAGACCCGTGCCGTTGCGGCGCTGGATGGCGGCCGCGAGGACCTCGCCAAGGAGGCCGCCGAAGCCATTGCGGCGCTGGAGGCCGATCGCGATGCGGCCATGACGGCGCGCGCGCTGTTCGCGACCGAGATCATCAGGCTGAAGCGCCACGTCGCCAACGCGCAGGCCCGCATCACCGAGCTCGATCGCGGTCGCCGGATCGCCCGCGCCTCGGAAGCGGTGCGCTCGCTTCGCCGCAGCGGCATCGAGGCCGCGCGCCCCTATGAATCGACATTGCCGGAGGCGGAGGGGACGCTGAGGCGTCTGCGCGAGCGGCAGATGGAGGCTCAGGCGGCCGACGATGCCCTGGTCGAGCTCGACGCGGCCACCGGCCCGCTCGCCACCGCCGAACGACTCGCCGAGCAGGGCTTCGGCCCGCGGCTCAAGACGACCGCCGACGATGTGCTGGCGCGCTTGAAGTCCAGGCGCATGCCGGCGGCCTGATCTCAAGTTCCAATCCGAACGCAATCATCATTCCAATCGACAGGAGACCATCATGAACCAGAATGGCCAGCCCCACAGCGGCGCCTGGGTGAGCTTCACCTACGCGTCCTTCGCAGCTTCCGCCTTCCTCGTCGCCATCGGCATCTTCTTCCTGCCGATCGACCTCTGGATGAAGGGTTATCTCACCATGGGCATCGTGATGATGATCCAGACCTGCGTCACCCTGACCAAGACCGTGCGCGACAATCATGAGAGCAGCCGCCTCGTGAACCGCATCGAGGATGCCAAGGCCGAGCGGCTGCTGATGGAGGTCTCCAAGGCGGCGTAAGGCGAACGGTCGCAGCGCGCGCTCTGGGGCGACAGGGGCGCGCGCGGCAGGCAGGGTGCATTGTGCTTCGCGTGCAGGTGCGATATGGCTCTCGCGCTTTCCAGAGGCGGAGACGAGCTTTGTCGAAACAATCCCTGCGCGAGGAGGCCGAGCGCCTGATCCGCGAATCGATGGAAAAGAAGACCATCGTGGTCAAGCAGGGCACGACCCGCATCGAGGCTGTCTGCGGCAAGTGCGGAGCGCCGAACCGGGTGCAGGCGGAGAAGGGCCAGACCCGCGTCAAGTTCGCCTGCAAGAACTGCGGGCATAAGCAAGAGACGTTGTAGGCGTCTTCACCTCATCCGGGTCGCCCCCGGCGATGCGCAGCATCGTCCGGCGCGATCCGGCTAGAGGCCCTACGGCCTCTCCCTCACATCACCTGATGCACGTCGATCACGACGCGATCCGCATGGCGCGCCGCTGACGCCACGAAGATGTGCTCCATCAGCCAGCGGTACGTCTCGTGCCCGGTCTCGAACTTCGGCACGGTGCGGAAATAGATCAGCTTCGGATCGACCGGCTCGCCGCGCTTGAGCTTGTGCAACAGCTCGACCGGACCGAAGCGCATACCCTTGTTCTCGACGTAGACGGTCGCACCGTCGTCGGTCTCGAAGGCGTATTTCGCTTCGAGATCGATCAACTCGTTGGGCCGGATGGTCTGGAAGTCGGCGCCGAAGGGGAGCACCTTTCCGCTGACCGCGCCCGTCACCTCGCCGCCGATGATCGGAATGATGCGGCGGACGCCGATCCCGGTCTCGCCCGCGGTCACGACGTCGCCGATCCGCGCGGTGATGGTGAAAACGTATCTTGTTTCGAGGGTCGGGGTGGTCATGTCTGCCTCCAATCATCGACGAGCCTTCCCTTCTCCCCTTGTGGGAGAAGGTGGCGCGAAGCGCCGGATGAGGGGTCTATCTCCACAAGCGTGCTCGCGGAGAGAGATCCCTCACCCGTCTCGCCGCTATCGCGGCGAGCCACCCTTTCCCACAAGGGGAGAGGGGAAGCAGCCACGCCGTGCGGCATTCAATCTTGTCACCTCTAATGCGCCATCATCCGCGTCGGCAGCCAGGTTGCCAGCAGCGGGAAGGCGATCAGGATCACGAGGCGCACGAGGTCCGTTGCCACGAACGGGCTTACGCCCTTGAAGATGGTGGAGAAGGAGACGTCCTTCACCACGCTTTTTATGACGAAGACGTTCATGCCCACGGGCGGAGTGATCAGGCCGAGCTCGACGGTCACGACGATGATGATGCCGAACCAGATCGGATCGAACCCCAGATGCATGATCACCGGGAAGATGATCGGCACGGTCAGGATGATCATCGCCATGGCATCCATCAGGCAGCCGAGCACGAGATACATCACCATGATCAGCGCCAGCACGCCGTAGGGGCCGAGGCCGAGCCCGGTGAGGAATTCCGTCACCTTCTGCGGCGTCTGCGTCACCGTGAGGAAATAGCCGAAGATCAGCGCGCCGATCAGCACGGTGAACACCGCAGCCGCGGTGCGCGTCGCCTGCAGCAGCGAGGCCAGCACCTTCTCGCGGTCGAGCCGGCCGGTCAGCACGCCGATGATGAAGGCCCCGGTCGCGCCGACGCCGCCGGCCTCGGTCGGCGTGAAGCGCGGCAGGAAGGGCAGGCCGTAGAGGCCGCCGATGACGAAGATGAACAGCAGCACCGGTGCCCAGATCTCCTTCAATCCGGCAAAGCGCTCGCGCCACGGCGTCACCTTGCCCTTGGGCAGGAACTCGGGGCGGAAATAGCCGATCAGGGAGATCGTGATCATGTACATGGTCATCGCGAGCAGGCCCGGGATGATGCCGGCGATGAACAGCTTGCCGATGTCCTGCTCGGTGATGATGCCGTAGACCGCAAGAACAGTGGATGGCGGCAGCATCGCGCCCAGCGTGCCGCCGGCCGCGATCACGCCGGTGGCGAAGGATTGCGGATAGCCGAAGCGCCGCATCTCGGGATAGGCGACGGCGGAGAAGGTCGCCGCGGTCGCGACCGAGGAGCCGCAGATCGCGGCAAAGCCGCCGCAGGCGCCAACGGTGGCAATGCCGAGTCCGCCGCGCAAATGTCCGACGAAGCCGTTGGCGGCGCGGAATAGCTCGCGGCTCATGCCGGAATTGCTGACGAAGGAGCCCATCAGCAGGAACATCGGGATGACGCCGAAGGTGTAGTCGGTCACGGTGCGCATGGTGACCTGACCGACCATCTTCAGGGCCGGTGTCGAGCCCACGAGATAGCTGAAGCCGCACACGCCGACGAGGCCCATGGCCATGCCGACCGGCACGCGCAGCAGCATCAGGGCGAACAGGGCGACGAAGCCGATAACGGCGACGGCGTCGGTACTCATGGTTACTCCGTCACCTTGATGTTGGGTTCATGCATGTCTTCGGGGTGGAAGATCAGCCGGTACGTGCGGATCGCGATCAGCAGCACGGCGCAGACGTCGCCGATCCACGCGACGAGGAAGAACGGCCATGTCGGCATGTGCAGGTCGAAGGTCTGAACGTTGTCGTTGTAGGTCAGCCGGACCTTGTCGAACAGCGTCCAGGTCTGCACGGTGACGACGAACAGCAGCACCAGGGTCGCGAACACGTCGATCCAGCGCTGATGGCGCGGCCCGACATTGCCCCAGACCAGGTCGACGGTGATGTGGGTGCCGCGATAGGAGGTTGCCGCGATGCCCCAGAAAATGAGGATGCCGAGCAGCATTCGGCCGATGTCGAAGCTGTCGGGGATCGAATAGTTCAGCGTGTTGCGCAAGAGCACCGACAGGAAGATGTCGAGCGCGACGATGCCGACGAAGCCGGCCGCGATCCATTCGATCGAGTCGATCACGCGATCCATCCAGGAGCGCTTCATGGGTGTTTCCTAAGCACTGCTATTCTCATTCTCGGCTCTGGCGGCGGCACTTCGCCTCTCCCCGCTTGCGGGGAGAGGCCGACACGCGAAGCGTGGCGGGTGAGGGGGACTATCCACGCGTCCGATTGTCACCGTCCCTGCGGAGACTCCCCCCCACCCCAACCCTCTCCCCGCAAGCGGGGAGAGGGGGAAGAGACACGGTGCGCTCCTCACCTGCTCTCAGCTTGCAAGGCAACGGCGGCAGGACCAATCCCGCCGCCGCGTTTCCTTCGCCACCGCGTCACTCCGCCAGCGCGTTGTACTTCTTCAGCGAGGCCTTGAGCTCCGCGAGCGCCGCATCCGGTTCGGCGCCGGCCTTCTTGGCGCCGTCGCCCCAGGTCTTGACCAGCGGCTCGGCGGCCTTCTTCCAGGCGGCGATCTGCTCGGGCGTCAGCTTGTAGACCTCATGGCTGGATTCCGCCTTTACCTTGGCGATGCCGGCGTCCTCGAACTTGCCCCAATGCTCGCCGACCGCGCCTGCCATCTCGACCGTGCAGTTCTTGTCGATCGCGGCCTTCTGCTTGTCGGACATCGCATTGTACTTGGCCTTGTTGATCACGAACACGAAGGTCGTGGTGTAGAGCGGCGCCTCCATGTCGTATTTGGTCACCTTGTCGATGCCGAACAGCACCAGTGAGCCCCAGGGGAAGGTGACGCCGTCGGCGACGCCGCGCTCGATGATGTCGCGCACTTCCGGCGCCGAGGACTGCACATTGGTGCCGCCAAGCGAGGTGACGAAGTTCGCCATGGTAGCGTGCGCCGGGCGGATCTTCATGCCCTTCACGTCCTCGGGGTTGACGATCTTCTTGGTGCGGGAATGGAACGAGGAGGGCGAGTGGACGAAGGCGAGGCAGTATTTGACGTCCTTCATCTCCTTCTCGGCAAATTTGCGATACCACGCGTCGAGCCCCATCGAGCCGCCCTTGGCATCCGAGATCAGGAACGGCAATTCCCCGGCGCCGATGATCGGGAAGCGGCCGGGCTGGTAGCCGGGATTGACATAGGTGACGTCGGCGATGCCGTCGCGCGCCATGTCGTAATGGTCGAAGGCCTTGCCGAGCTGCTGGGCCGGAAACACCTTGCCGGTAATGGTGCCGCCGGAATCCTTGTTCACCGCAGCCACCCAGTCTTCCAGCGATTTCTGCAGCGGATGCGATGCCGGCACCCAGTGCGAGACCTTCAAGTCAAATGTCTTGTCCTGCGCGAGCGCGGGGCTCACGCTTGCTGCCAGCAGCAAGGCCAGACAGGCTTTCCTCATCACGCGTCTCTCCCTTTTGCGACGGCGGGCTTCGTTGGCCCGGTCTCGTTAATTAACATGTTATCTAATTCGCCGGCGCGTTCAAGCCGGAACTGAGGCCCGCCGTGTCGCGCCATCTACGTCAGTCATGTTGCATGGATTTGTCGCTGCTCGGGCGACCACCGCTCTCCCTTTGCGCAAACGTTATATGGTATAATTATCGCCTGCGAGCCTTTGCCACAAGCAGGCTGCGGCCAAAGCCTAACAGGATCGGAAGCAGCATGTATTGCGGACAAAGGTCGCAATCGTCGGGCCGTTGCGGCGATGGCGGGGCTCGTTTCAAACATCTGCACAAATTCCGTTTAAAGCTTTGTAGGTGATGCATTCCTCGCGTCATTCGCTTCCAATGCAGCCGAGGCAATGAAGCGAGACCGCCATGACCCGCACCGACATCCCCGCCGGCTACGAGCCACATTTCCGCAAAGCGCCGCTGACCGATCCCTGGGAGCCGCTCTATTCGAAGAAGACCGATAAGGGCGTCACCGTCGGACTGCGCCTGGCGACGCCGCACACCAACGCCCGCGGATTGATCCATGGCGGGCTGATCGCGGCGCTCGCTGACGCCGCCATGGGCTACAGCTGCGCCCAGGCGACGGGCTGGACCACGTCATTCGTCACCATCTCGCTGTCGGTCGACTATGTCGGCGCCGCCGAGATCGGCCAATGGCTGGCGGTCGAGGGCGAGGCGATCAAGACCGGGAACACGATCTGCTTCGCGCAGTGCCTGGTGAAGGCGGACGACGCCGTGATCGCGCGGGCCAGCGGCACGTTTCGGGTAGTGCCGAAGAAGGGGTGAGGCCCAACTCTCTCCGTCGTCATGCCCGGGTCAAGCCCGGCCATGACGGAAAAGATCACCCAAACCTCCACTCCGCCGTCTCCACCACGAGGTCGACGAACGCGCGCACCTTGGCCGAGAGCAGGCGCGAGGTCGGGTAGACGATGTGGATCGGCAACGCCGGCTGCTCGTATTGCGCCAGCACGATCTTCAGGCGCCCGCGCTTCAGGCCCTCGGCGGCCTGATAGGCCAGCACCCGCGTCACGCCGCCGCCGGCCTCGGCATATTGCAGGGCGGCGTCGGCGCTGTTGCTGATGAAGCGAGGCGACAGCGGCAGCCCGATATCGCGGCCGTCGCGCAGGAAGCGCCATTCGGACCAGGGGCCGAACTGGATGGTCTGGTGCGTGGCGAGCGCTTCCGGCGTCTTCGGCTCGCCGTTGCGCTTGAGATAACCGGGCGCGGCCACCACGATCCGCCGCATCTCGCCGACCTGGCGCGCCACAAGCGAGGAATCAGCGAGATGGCCGATCCGCACCGCGGCATCGACGGCGTCCTCGACGAGGTTGACGAGATGGTCGGACAGCCTGAGTTCGGCGGCGACCTCGGGATAGCGCTTGAGATAGGCGGTCATGAGAGGCCCGACATGCAGCCGGCCGAAGCCGACCGGCGCGGACACGACGAGACGCCCGCTCGGCCGATTGCGCTCCTCCCGCGCCGAGCCGTCAGCCTCCTCAACGTCGGCGAGGATGCGCCGCGCGCGCTCCAGGTAGCGCGTGCCGACGTCGGTCAGCGCCACCTGCCGCGTGGTCCGCTGCAGCAGCCGCGCGCCGAGATGCTCCTCCAGCGCCGCGATCGTCCGCGTCACCGCCGACGGCGACAGCCGCAGTTTGCGCGCGGCCGGCGCGAAGCCGCGCAGGTCGGCGACCGTGACGAAGACGTGCATGGCTTCCAGGCGGTCCATGGACATTATTGCATAAATCGCAATGATGAAGTGTCAAGCTGCTCAATTGTTTTAGACGCCGAAAGGTCCAGATTAGGCGCGGAAGACGCAGCAATGCGCCGGAATTTCAGGAGATGTTCCGATGACGGCAGTTCACACCTATGCCAGCGACGTGGCCTTTTCGCCGGCGGTGAAGACGATCCAGGCGCGCAAGGGCTCGCGCGAGGCCTATGCGCGCAGCGAGCAGCGCGGCTGGCGCACCGAGGTCGACGACAATCTCGCCGCGTTCCTGGCCGACGCCAACAGCTTCTATTTCGCCACGGCTTCAGCCGACGGCCAGCCCTACATCCAGCACCGCGGCGGCCCGAAGGGCTTTCTCAAGGTGCTGGACAAGCAGACGCTCGCCTTCGCCGACTACGCCGGCAACCAGCAGTTCATCACGCAAGGAAATCTCTCGGAGAATCCCAAGGCCTACATCTTCGTGATGGACTACGCCCACCGCCGCCGGGTGAAGATCTGGGGCGAGGCGCGCGTGGTCGAGAACGACGAAGCCCTGACCACGTCATTGATGCCGAAAGACTACCGCGCCCGGCCCGAGCAGGTGATCCTCTTCAAGATCGCAGCCTGGGACACCAACTGCCCGCAGCACATCCCGCAGAAGTTTGATGCAGCCGATGTCGCGGCCGCGCTCGCCGCGAGGGATCAGCGGATCGCAGAGCTGGAAGCGGAGGTTGCGGCGCTGAAGGGGTAGGCGGCGAGCTTAGCCTCTAACGAAAGCTGAAGCAGGCTGCGCGGTGCACCCTCTCCCCTTGTGGGAGAGGGTGGATTCGATGCGAAGCATCGAAGCCGGGTGAGGGGTTCTGTCCTCTCGGACGGTCTCACGCGCGGAGAGAACCCCTCATCCGGCGCTTCGCGCCACCTTCTCCCACAAGGGGAGGGAAGAAGAGCGCTGAATCGCTAAATCACACTCTCGCCTTCGTGCTGGAAGCCGAGATAGCTCGCGGCCACCCGTTCGTTGGCGGCGATGTCGCTGGCCTTGCCGCTGAGCACGAACTCGCCGAGCTCCATGACGTAGGCGTGGTCCGCGATCTTCAGCGCGGCCTGCGCGTTCTGCTCGACCAGCAGCACGGAGACGCCGGCGGCGCGGAGCTCGGTGACGATGCGGAAAATGTCGGTGACGATGATCGGGGCAAGGCCCAGGCTCGGCTCGTCCAGCATCAAGAGCTTCGGCTCGCCCATCAGCGCGCGGCCCATCGCGAGCATCTGCTGCTCGCCGCCGGAGAGTGTGCCGGCGAGCTGCTTGCGCCGCTCCTTCAGCCGCGGAAACAGCGCATAGACCCGCTCCATCGAGGCTTTGGCCTTGCTGCGCTCGATCCGGAACGCGCCCAGCTCGAGATTGTCCTCGACATTCATGGTCACGAACAATTCGCGATGCTCGGGAACGAGACCGAGCCCCATCGCGACGCGGTCCTCGATGTCGAGCCGGGCGAGATCCTGCCCGGCAAAGGCGACGCGGCCCTTCAGCGGCAGGATGCCCATGATGGCCGAGAGCAGCGTGGTCTTGCCGGCGCCGTTGGCGCCGACGATGGTGACGATCTCGTTGGCTCCGACCTCGAGCGAGACCGAACGCACTGCCTCGACCTTGCCATAGGCGACATGCGCGTCGGTGACGGACAACAGCGTGCTCATGCCGCCACTCCGAGATAGGCCTTGATCACTTCGGGATTGGTCTTGATCGTCGCCGGCGTGCCCTCCGCGATCTTGGTGCCGAAATCGAGCACCACGATGCGGTCGGCAAGGTTCATCACGAAGCCCATGTCGTGCTCGACCAAAAGGACGGACATCCCGCCGTCGCGCAGCTCGCGGAGCAGTGTTGCCAGCCGCTGCTTTTCCATGTGGCGCAGTCCGGCTGCCGGCTCGTCGAGCAGCAGCAGCATCGGATCGACGCAGAGCGCGCGGGCGATCTCGACGATGCGCTGCTGGCCGAGCGAGAGCGAGCCTGCCAGCTGGTGCATCTGCTCGGCGAGGCCGACGCGCTCGATCTGGCGGGCGGCCTCGGCGAGCAGCTTGGCCTCGTCAGCGCGGTCGAGCCGCAGCATCGAGGAGATTGGGCCGGAATGGCCGCGCAAATGTGCGCCAATCGCGACGTTCTCCAGCACGGTCATGTCGGGGACGAGCTTGACGTGCTGGAAGGTCCTGCTGATACCGAGCTTGACGATCTCCTGCGGCGGCGCGTTGTCGACCTTCCTGCCGAGCACCGAGATCGAGCCCGAGGTTGCCGACAGCACGCCGGTGATCAGGTTGAAGGTCGTGCTCTTGCCGGCGCCGTTCGGGCCGATCAGCGCGACGATCTCGCGGGCCTGCACGTCGAAGGACACGTTGTTCACCGCGACCACGCCGCCAAACTGCTTTCGCGCCTTCTCGACCTGAAGCAGGACGCCGGTCTCGGCGGGCGCGCGGGTGCGATGCTCCAGCTTCAGCGAGGTGTCCGGCTTCCTGCCGTCGGTGCGCTCGGGGAAGAACGACATCAGCCAGGGCCAGAGGCCGCCGGGCGCAAGCTGCAGCAGCGCCACCAGCATGATGCCGAACACGATGGTCTCGACCTGGCCGGAGCCCGGCAGGATCAGCGGCAGATAGCTCTGCAGCACCTCTTTCAGGATCACGACGATCGCCGCGCCCAGCACGCCGCCCCAGACATAGCCGGCGCCGCCGACCACTGCGATGAAGAGATATTCGATGCCCATATGCGCGCCGAACGGCGTCGGGTTCACGGCGCGCTGGAGATGGGCGTAGAGCCACCCGGACAGGCCGGCGAGCACCGCGGCGTGGATGAACACCAGCAGCTTTGCCCGCGGCGTGTGGACGCCGAACGCTTCGGCGGCGACATGGCCGCGGCGCAGCGCGCGGATGGCACGGCCGGTGCGGGAGTCCAAGAGGTTCATCGTCAGCAGGGCCGAGAGGATCACGGCGACCCAGATCGCGTAATAGATCGAGCCGGGCGAGAGCATCTTGAAGGCACCGATCGACAGCGGCGGGATCGCCGAGATGCCGTCGTTGCGTCCGAGAAACTCCAGCTTGCTGAACAGGTAGAACAGCCCGAGCCCCCAGGCGAGCGTGCCGAGCGGCAGATAATGCCCCGAGAGGCGCACGGTGATTAGCCCCAGCAGCACCGCGAGCGAGCCGCTGACCACGAGCGACAGCGGCAGCGTCAGCCAGGGCGACAGGCCATAGGCCGTCGTCAGCACGGCGGTGGTGTAGGCACCGAAACCGACGAAGGCGGCCTGCCCGAACGAGGTGAGGCCGCCGACGCCGGTCAGCAGCACGAGGCCCATCGCGACCAGCGCGGCAAGGCCGATATTGTCGAGCAGCACGATCCAGAACGGGGGCACGCCCGGGATGAGCGGGATCGCCGCCATGAGAATCGCAAAGACGAGGATGGGAAGCCGGCTCTGCATCGGGCTCAGTCCTTCTCTTCCTCGACCGCGGGCGCGGCGAGCGAGCGCAGCAGCAGCACGGGGATCAGCAGCATGAAGACGATCACCTCCTTGTAGTTGGAGGCATAGAAGGACGAGAACGCCTCGACGATGCCGACCACCAGCGCCGCGACGGCGGTGAGGGGATAGCTGACGAGGCCGCCGATGATCGCGGCAACGAAGCCCTTCAGCCCGATCAGGAAGCCGGAGTCGTAGTAGAGCGTCGTGATCGGCACGATCAGGATGCCGGAGAGTGCGCCGATCACGGAAGCTAGCAGGAAGGCGATCTGGCCCGACAGCGTGGTGCGGATGCCGGCAAGCCGCGCCCCAAGCCGGTTGACCGCGGTCGCGCGCAGCGCCTTGCCGTAGAGCGTCAGGCCGAAGAACAGCCAGAGGGCGACGATGAAGGCGATGGTGATGGCATAGACGGTGATGCTCTGGCCGGTGAAGCGCAATGCGCCGGCGGTGAAGGCGCCGGACAGCACGGCAGGCCCGCGCTGGCCTTCGGCGCCGAAGAACAACAGGCCGAGGCCCTGCAGCGCGAGGTGGACGCCGACCGAGGCGATCAGCAGCACCAGCACCGAAGTGTGCGCCAGCGGCTGGAAGGCGATGCGGTAGAGATAGAGGCCGATCATCGCCACGATCACCAGCGACAGCGCGATGCAGACCGCGACCGGCGCCTTCTGCGCGGCGAGGGACAGGGTCAGCGCCAACACGATCGCGGGCAGCACGACGTTGGCGATGAAGCTGCGGACGACCAGCCGCCCGTGCAGCGCCTTGCGCGCTACGAACAGGTCGAAGACGAAGGCGCCGATGCCGAGCGCCAGCGCCAGCTTTGCCGTGCCCGGCATCTGGCCGGCGGCCAGCGAGGCATAGGTCAGCGCGCCGTAGGTGACGAATTCGCCCTGGGGAATGAGGATGACGCGGGTGACGGCGAACACCAGCACCAGCGCCAGGCCGAGCAGCGCATAGATCGCGCCATTGGTGATGCCGTCCTGCACCAGGAACAGCATGATGGTGGTATTCAAGACCGGACGCTCCCCCTAATCCGGACCGGTCCCCTCGATTGCGGTGGACGGTCCGCTCACAGCCATTGAAAAACGCAGGCGATATTTGGTATGGTCCATAACAATTATCAAATATAACTTCAAGGGTGGGAACGACCCGCCCCGGAATTTAGCGGGATTACGAGCACGAGGCGATGACCGTTTCCAAAACCGCTGAAAAGTCCTCCGACAAGCCGGCCGACGCGGCCAAGGGCCGCAAGGAGGCAGGCGAGCCGCAGGCGGAGGCCCTCCAGCTCGGCGAGCTTTCCGAGCAGCTCGGCTATGTCCTGAAACGTGCGCAGCTCAAGGTGTTCGAGAATTTTCTGCGCTGCATGGCCTCGCTCCAGCTGACGCCGGCGCAGTTCTCGGTGCTGCTCCTGGTCGAGAAAAACCCCGGCCGTAACCAGACCGAGATCGCCTCCACGCTCGGCATCCTCAGGCCGAACTTCGTAGCCATGCTCGACAATCTGGAGAGCCGCGACCTCTGTGCGCGGATCCGCTCCACCAACGACCGGCGCTCGCACATCCTGGTCTTGACCGACAAGGGCAAGGCCGTGCTGGCGCGCGCCAAGAAGCTCGTCGCCACCAAGCACGAGGCCCGGCTGAACGATCTGCTCGGCCAGGCCAACCGCGAAGCCCTGATCGAGATGCTCGCGAAGATCGCCAACGAGTTTTGACTCTTACCCTCTAGGGGAGGGTAAGCGAACGTCAATCCACCAAAATCACCCTGATGTCGTTCACGTTGGTCAGCGTCGGTCCAGGCTGTAGCAGGTCGCCGGTCGCCTCGAAAAACGTGGTGGCGTCGTTGTTGGCGAGATAGGCCTGCGGCTCGAGCCCCAGCGCCTTCATCTTCGCGAACGTCGCCGCATCGATCAGCGCGCCGGCGGGGTCGGTCGGGTGGCCGGCGCCGCCATCGGCGCCGTCGGTGTCGCCGGCCAGCGCCGCGATGCCGGAAGTGTCCTTCAAGAGCGAGGCCAGGGCCAGCGCGTATTCCTGGTTCGGCCCGCCGCGCCCGTTGCCGCGCACGGTGACCGTGAGCTCGCCGCCGGAGAGAATCGCGACGCGCTTGCCCTGGCTGCGTGCCTGAAGCGCCAGCCTGGCGTGATCGGCGGCGACCTCGCGCGCCTCGCCTTCGAGATCGGCGCCGAGATCGATGGTCTCGTAGCCGGCCTCGCGCGCGAGCTTGACCGCAGCGTCCAGCGACTGCTTGGGCCGCGCGATCAGCTCGAACGACGCGTGCGCAAAGGCGGCGTCGCCCGGCTTACAGCTCTCGTTGTTGGGATCGTCGAGCGCGCGCCGCACCGCATCGTCGATGTCGAGCCTGTATTTCGCCACGATCGCGCGCGCATCCGCCAGCGTGGTCGGATCGGGCACGGTGGGGCCGGAGGCGATCGCGGACGGATCGTCATGCGGCACGTCGGAGATCGCGAGCGTCACGATCTCCGCGGCGTTGCTGCCAGCGCGGGCGAGGCGGCCGCCCTTGATCCGCGACAGGTGCTTGCGCACGACGTTCATCTCGCCGATCGGCGCGCCCGAGCGCAGCAGCGCCTTGTTGACCGCCTGCTTCTGCGCGAAGCTGATGCCGTCCACCGGCGCGATCCAGTTGGCCGAGCCGCCGCCGGTGAGCAGCACCAGCAGGAGATCGTCCGGCCCGGCCTCGCCCGCGAGTGCGAGCGTGTCGGCCGCGCCCTTCAGGCCCGCTTCGTCAGGCACGGGATGACCGGCCTCGACCACGCGAATGCTGCGCGTCGGCACGCCGTAGCCGTGGCGCGTGGTGGCGATGCCGACAAGGCGCTCCGGCGCCAATCCCAGCGCATCGAGATAATGCCGCTCCGCGGCTGCGGCCATTGCGCCGGCGCCCTTGCCGGCCGCAAGGCAGATCACGCGCCCTCTGGGCGCAGGCCGCAGGTGAGGGGCCAGCACCACGCTCGGATGGGCGGCAGCAACGGCAGTGTCGTAGAGCGCGCGGAGCAGGGGACGTCGGTCGGTCATGGACGATGGCCTTGCGCAGACTGGACTGGCGGCGACGAGGTCGCCGCCATCTGCCTACCGCATCGTGTGCCAAAGCGTAAGCGCCTTCGCCGTCATTCGATTGTGCAATCGCGTGATCATAATTGGCACACAAGCAAAAGCCCCCTGCGCGATCAGCGCAGGGGGCTCGTCGTCCGGGCTTTGAAGCTTCTAGCCGCCGGCGTCGGCGCTGATCACCTCGCCGAACAGGTCCCACTTGTCGCCCTTGAACTTCATCAGCTGCAGCGAGCTGATCGGTGCGAAGTCGTTCGGCCCGGTACTGATCTTGATGCCGGGCAGCAGCACTTCGGTGCGGAAGTCCTTCAGGCTCGCCGCCTGCTTCATGACGTTCTCGCGCGTGAGATTGTCGCCGCATTTCTTCAGCACTTCGACCAGCGTCTGCGCGACGCCGTAGCCGACGATGGTGCCGCCGTCGAGCTTGTCGCCCTCGGGGAAGTACTTCGTCATGAACTCCAGGAACGCCTTCATGCCGGCGTCGTCCTTCCACTGCGGATCGGAGACGTCCTTCAGATAGGCGGCCGAGATGATGTCCTGCGAATTCTCGAAGCCGGCGGGCTTGATCACGCTGCCGACCGAGGCCGAGACGTTGTTGAGGAAGTGGGTCGGCTTCCAGCCGATCTCGGAGATCTTCTTGATCGCCTGCGCCGCGAACTTCGGCGTGGTGATGTTGATGAAGACGTCGGCGCCGGTGGCTTTCAGCTTGACGATGTGGTTGTCGATGGTCGGCTCCGACGTCTCGTAGCTTTCCTCCAGCACGATCATGCTCGCGGCCTTGGCCCCCAAGCCGTCCTTAAGGCCCTTCAGGTAATCCTTGCCGTAATCGTCGTTCTGGTAGAGCACGCCGATCTTGGCGTTCGGCATGGCCTTGAGGATGTATTTCGCGTAGATCTGCGTCTCGCTCTGGTAGTTGGGTTGCCAGCCCATGGTCCACGGGAAGTTCTGCGGATCGTTCCACTTGGTAGCGCCGGTGGCGACGAACAGCTGCGGCACCTTCTTCGAGTTCATGTATTTCTGGATCGCGGAGTTCGGCGGCGTGCCGAGCGAGTTGAAGACGAGCAGCACCTCGTCGCTCTCGACCAGCTTGCGCGCCTGCTCCACCGTCTTCGGCGGCGAGTAGGCGTCGTCGTAGGAGACGAAATTGATCTTGCGGCCGTTGATGCCGCCCTCTTCGTTGATCTTCTTGAAATAGGCGGCTTCGGTGCGACCTATGATGCCGTAGGCGGAGGCCGGTCCGCTGTAGGGCATGATGTTGCCGATCTTGATCTCGGTGTCGGTCGCACCGGTATCGTATTTTTTTTGGGCCGTTGCGGTTGAGGCCGAGGCCGCGATGAGCGCGAGCGCCAATGATGCGGCCGCAAGCTTGCCGGTGACAGCAGGCATTCCAATCTCCCTGTTTTTTCTTTGTGTGTGCGTCCCTTTTCTTGTCTCGTTTTTCTTCGCGACGCGGCCGCAATTCAATACGATTTGCCTGAACGCTTCAAGGAAAAGCCCCTGCGGCATGGCCGCAGGGGCTGCGTCTTTAGTCGATTTGGCTACATCTTGAGCAAGTGGTTAATGGTCAGCCGCCGACGTCGCCGCTCAGCACCTCGCCAAATGGCACCCAATGCTCGCCCTTGAACCGGATCAGTTGCAGCTGCGACAGCGGCGCGAAGTCGGTGGCCGAGGTGTTGACCTTGATGCCTGGCAACAGGCCCGCCGGCTCGAAGTCCTTGATGTTGGCGGCCTGCTTCATGATGTTTTCGCGGGTCAGATTGTCGCCGCAGGCCTTGAGCACGTGAACGAGGCCTTGGGCGACTATGTAGCCGTACATCACCGAGGCATCGGCGCGGTTCGCTTCCGGATAGTACTTATCCAGGAATTCGTTCCAGGCGATCATCGCCTTGTCGTTTTTCCACTGCGCGTCGGTCGGATCCTTGAAATATTGCGACGAGATGATGTCCTGCGCGTTCTCGAATCCGGCCGGCTTGATTACGCTGCCGATCGAGGCCGAGACGTTGTTGAGGAAGTGCAGCGGCTTCCAGCCGATCTCGGCGTTCTTCTTGATCGCCTGTGCCGCGAATTTCGGCGTCGTGATGTTGAAGAACACGTCGGCGTTGGTCGACTTCATCTTGACGATGTGGGAGTCGATGGTCGGCTCGGAGACTTCGTAGCTGTCCTCGATGACGATCATCGAGGCGGCCTTGGCTCCGAGCCCGTCCTTGAACCCCTTCAGATAGTCCTTGCCGTAATCGTCGTTCTGGTAGAGCACGGCGATCTTGGCGTTCGGATGGTTCTTCAGGATGTACTTGGCGTAGATGATCGACTCGATCTGGTAGTTGGGTTGCCAGCCCATCGTCCACGGGAAGGTCTGCGGGTCGTTCCACTTCGTGGCGCCGGTGGCGACGAACAGCTGCGGAACCTTCTTCTGGTTCATGTACTTCTGGATCGCCGAGTTCGGCGGGGTGCCGAGCGAGTTGAAGATCAGCAGCACCTCGTCGCTCTCGACCAGCTTGCGCGCCTGCTCCACGGTCTTCGGCGGGGAATAGGCGTCGTCATAGGTGATGAAGTTGATCTTGCGGCCGTTAATGCCGCCTTCTGCGTTGATCTTGCGGAAATAGGCCTCTTCGGTCTTGCCGATCACGCCGTAGGCGGACGCGGGACCGCTATAGGGCATGATGTTGCCGATCTTGATCTCCGTGTCGGATGCGCCGGTGTCGTATTTCTTCTGCGCGAGCGCTGTCGTGGACAGCGTGGCGGCTAGCACGAGGGCAGCCGAGAAGGCCCCCAATCGCACATGCATTGCAGGCATTTTGATCTCCCTGGACAGGATTGAATGTGTCGTTTGTTCTTATTGGGAGCGATCGTTGCGCGTCGCTCCGTCACGCATTCAATACCTATCCACGGCCGTCAGCAAGAAGAACGCCTGCACGGGCCTCGCGCAGGCGGCGATCTCGTCGAAGGCGGTGCTGAATATTCCGGCGCGTGAGATTCTTTTTGCGGGGCAAACTCACCGCTTGAGTTGCTTTACGAGAAGGCGGCTATTTTGAATTGCGTCGTTCAGTGGCTCATCTCGCTCGAGATGATGTCGCCGAACAGCTCCCATTTCCTGCCCTTGAAGCGCATCATCTGCAGCTGCTCGATCGGGGCGAAATCGTCGGGCGCGGTGTTGATCTTGATGCCTGGCAGCAGCGTGTCGGGTGCGAAGTCCTTCAGGCTGGCGGCCTGCTTCATGACGTTCTCGCGGGTGAGATCGTCGCCGCACATCTGCAGCACCTTCACGATGGTCTGTGCGGCGGCATAGCCGTACACGACGCCGGCATCGAGCTTGTTGGCCCTGGGCTCGTATTGCGCGAGGAAACTGTAGAACTTCTTCATGCCGTCGTCGGCATTCCACTGCGGGTCGGAGCCGTCCTTGGTGTAGGTCGCCGACAGGATGCCTTGCGAGACTTCAATGCCCGCCGGCTCCAATACGCCGCTGACCGAAGCCGAGACGTTGGAGATGATGTGCATCGGATGCCAGTTGATCTCCGCGGCTTTCTTGATTCCCTGCGCGGCGAATTTCTGGTTGGTGAGGCTGATGAAGATATCGGCGCCGGCCGCCTTCAGCTTCACGACTCGCTCGTCGATTGCGGGCTCGGACGTGTCGTAGGCTTCCTCCCGCACGATCATCGAAGCCTTGGCGCCGAGGCCCTCCTTCAACCCGTTTAGATAGTCCTTGCCGAAATCGTCGTTCTGGTAGAGCACGCCGATCTTTCCGTTTGGCTTCTCCTTCATGATGTATTTGGCATAGATCCGGGCCTCGCTGACGTAGCTCGGCTGCCAGCCCATGGTCCAGGGATATTGCTTGGGGTCGTTCCATTTCGAGGCGCCGCTCGCCACGAACAATTGCGGCACCTTCTTCTCGTTCATGTACTTGCGGATGGCGCTGTTGGTGGAGGTGCCGAGCGAGCCGAAGATCAGCAGCACGTTGTCGCTCTCGACCAGTTTTCGCGCCTGTTCCACCGTCTTCGGCGGCGAATAGCCGTCGTCATAGGAGATGAATCTGATCTTGCGGCCGTTGATGCCGCCCTCGGCATTGATCTTGTTGAAGTAGGCTTCCTCGGTCCTGCCGATCGCAGCATAGCCGGAGGCCGGACCGCTGTAGGGCATGATGTTACCGATCTTGATCTCGGTATCGGACGCGCCGCTGTCGTATTTCTTCTGCGCCAGCGCCTCGCCGCTCATTGCAGTGCACAAGGCAAGCGCGGCCCAGAGCGTCGCAACCTGGGAACGAACGGCGGCCATTGCTCTCCTACCCCGGGATGGATCGATCGCATTGAACAAGATTGGCGCCTGTCGTCAACAAAAAGCCCCCGCGACTGTCCGCGGGGGCTCCTCGTCCTCGATCATCGCGTCACGCGTCACTCGGAGGCGACGTCACCGCTGATGATCTCGCCGAATAGTTCCCACTTCTCGCCCTTGAAGCGCATCATCTGCAGCTGCGCGATCGGAGCGAAGTCGGTGGCGCTGGTGTTGATCCTGACACCGGGCAGCAGCGTATCCGGAGCAAAGTCCTTCAACGAGGCAGCCTGCTTCATGATGTTGGCGCGGGTGAGATCGTCACCGCACATCTCCAGCACCTTGGCCAGCGTCGAGGCGGCGCCATAGCCATAAACCATGCTGGTGTCCGACTTGTCGGCACCCGGCATGTACTTGTCGACGAACTCGTTCCACTTCTTCATGCCGGGGTCGTTGGCCCATTGCGGATCCGTGGAGTCCTTGGCGTAGGCGGCCGACAGCACGCCCTGCGCGTTCTCGAAGCCGGCCGGCTTCATCACGCTACCGACCGAGATCGACACGTTGGTGAGGATCTGGAGCGGCTTCCAGCTGAGCTCGGCGGTCTTCTTGATGGTCTGGGCCGCGAACTTCGGCGTGGTGTAGATCAGGAGCACGTCGGGATTGGCGGCCTTGATCTTGACGATATGGCCGTCGATCGACGGCTCGGAGACCTCGTAGCTCTCCTCCATGACGATCATGGACGAGGCCTTGGCGCCGAGGCCGTCCTTGGTGCCCTTGAGGTAGTCTTTGCCGAAATCGTCGTTCTGGTAGAGGATTGCGATCTTGGCGTCCGGCTTCTCCTTCATCAGCCATTTCGCGTAGATCTGCGCTTCGCTCTGGTAGGAGGGCTGCCAGCCCATGGTCCAGGGGAAGTTCTTCGGGTCGTTCCACTTGGTGGCGCCGGTCGCGACGAAGAGCTGCGGGATCTTCTTGGAGTTGAGATACTTCTGGATCGCACTGTTCGAGGGCGTGCCGAGCGGGTTAAAAACGACCAGCACCTCGTCGCTCTCGACCAGCTTGCGAACCTGCTCGACAGCCTTCGGCGGCGAATAGCCGTCGTCATAGGTGACGAAGTTGATCTTGCGGCCGTTGATGCCGCCCTTGTCGTTGATCATCTTGAAATAGGCTTCTTCGGTCTTGCCGATGATGCCATAGGCCGACGCCGGACCGCTGTACGGCATGATGTTGCCGATCTTGATCTCGGTATCGGACGCGCCGGTGTCGTATTTCTTTTGGGCGAGTGCAGCGCCGGAGGTGAGAGTGATGGCCGCCGTTGCCGTGATCAGCGCGGCGGCTCGCAGTGTTCTTCCAAAATACAATTCGGTCTCCTTGGTTAATTCAACGGGTCTTCAGTTCTTCCTGAGCTTGCCGACGAGTTGCTGGCCCAGGATCGCGACCTGCCTTGCGCCATGCGGCACGAGGTAGATGACGAGGAACAGCAGCACGCCGAACACTGCGCCGGAGAGGCCCTTGGAGATGCTCTCCGCCATGTTCGGCACGAAGATGATGAAGGCCGCGCCGACGAACGAGCCGGGCAGCCAGCCGACGCCGCCGACCACCATGCCGAGGAACAGCGAGATCGCGAGCGTGATGGTGTAGCTGTCGGGCGCGACGAACTGCACCGCGATGGCGCCGAGCGAGCCGGCAACGCCGGTGATGCCGGCGGATACGCCGAAGGCCAGCGTCTTGTACAGCGCGACGTTGACGCCCATGGAGGAGGCCGCGATCTCGTTGTCGCGGATCGCCATGAAGGCGCGGCCCGAGCGGGAGCGCAACAGGTTCACCGAGAAGATGTAGATCGCGACCGTCACGGCAAGCGTGAAGTAGTACAGCCACATGTCCTGCGACATCGGCAAGCCGAACGGTGCGTCTGGCTTGGTGACGACGAGGCCCTGCACGCCGCCGGTCCAGTGCTCGAGGAAGTTCAGCTTGAGCAACTGCGGCATCGCGGTCGCGAGCGCAAAGGTCGCGAGCGCGAGATAGATGCCCGATAGCCGCAGCGCCGGCTTGCCGAACAGGTAACCGAATCCGAAGCAAATCACGGCGGAGATCGGAATGGTCAGCGCGTAGTTGACGTTGGCATGTTCCATCAGCACCGCAGACACATAGGCGCCGACGGCGTAGAACGCGCTCTGGCCGAGCGAGAACTGGCCGCTTCCGCCGGTCAGGATGTTCAGCGCCAGCACCGCGAGCCCGTAGATCAGGAGCATCGTCATCTGGAAGATGATGAAGTTCTTGACGAACATCGGCACGATCAACAGCGCGGCCAGCACCACCAGCGACGTGCCGGTGCCCAGCGTCATGGCCCGCTTCGGAACCGCCTCGACCGCCTCGTGGCCCTCGGCGACGACTTCTTCTGCTGCGCTCATGATCAAACTCGCTTGACGATATGCCGGCCGAACAGACCAGCGGGTTTGACGACCAGGACGGAGATGATCAGCGCGAGCGCGATCGGGAGTTTCAGCTCATTGCCGACGCCGGGGATGTAGGTACCGGCGAGGTTCTCGAACACGCCGACCAGGAAGCCGCCGACCACGGCGCCGAACGGGCTCGACAGCCCGCCGAGCACCGCCGCGGCGAAGCCGTAGATCAGCACGCCGCCCATCATGTTCGGCTCGAGGAATACGACAGGCGCGATCAGCATGCCGGCGATCGAGCCGATCGCGGTCGCCATGCCCCAGCCGAGCGCGATCATCCAGCTCGTGTTGATGCCCACGAGGCGGGCCGATTCGGGCACCGACGCTGCGGCTCGCATCGCAAGGCCGATGCGCGTGTACTGGAAGAAGAAATAGAGCGCGAGCAGCAGCGCCACGGTGACGCCGATCATGCCGGCCTGGTGCGTCGAGATCAGCTGGCTGCCGAGGAACGGTGCGGAGCCGAACGGGGTCGGATATTGCTTGATCGTGAAGTCCCAGATCAGGCCCGCCGAGGAGTTGATGATCGCAAACAGCGCGATGAAGCCGGCGACGTTGGTGAGCACCGGCGCCTTGACGAGCGGCTTGAATAGGATGCGCTCGATCGCGATGCCGGCAACGAAAGAAAATGCCAGCGTGATCAGGAAGGCAGCCCAATAAGACACGCCCCACTGCATCAGCTGCCATGAGATGAAAGTCGAGAACATCGCCATCTCGCCTTGCGCGAAGTTGAGATGGTCGATGGCCTGGTAGATCATGACCACGGCGAGCGCCATGCAGGCATAGATCGCCCCCGTGGCGATGCCGGCCAGGACCTGGTTGGTGAACAGCTCCATTGTGCCGGCTCCCTCAGTAACCCAGATAGGATTTGCGGATTTCTTCGTTGTTCGCGATGTCCTTGGCCTTGCCCGACATCACGATGCGCCCGGTCTCGATCACATAGGCCTGGTCGGCGAGCTCGAGCGCGAGCTGGGCGTTCTGCTCGACCACCAGGATCGAGACCTTGTCCTCGCGGTTGATCTTGCCGAGGATGCCGAACAGGTCGCGCACCACCAGCGGCGCGAGGCCGAAGGAGGGCTCGTCGAGCAGCATCAGCCGCGGCCGCAGCATCAGCGCGCGGGCGACCGCGAGCATCTGCTGCTCGCCGCCGGAGAGTGTGCCGGCCTGCTGGGTATGGCGCTGCTTCAACACCGGGAAATGCGCGTACATGCGCTCGATGTCGGAGACGATGCCGGCGCGGTCCTTGCGGGTGATGGCCCCGAGCTGGAGGTTCTCTTCCACCGTCATGTTGGTGAAGGTGCCGCGGCCCTGCGGCACGTGGGCGATGCCGAACCGCACGATGCTCTCGGTCGAACGGTTGTTCAGCGGCTTGCCTTCGAACTCGACGCCGCCGGTGGAGCGCACCATGTTGCAGATCGCGCGCAGTGTGGTGGTCTTGCCGGCGCCGTTGGCGCCCAGCAGCGTCACGAGCGAGCCCTCGTTGAGCGAGAAGGAAAGGCCATGGAGCGCCTGGACCTGGCCGTAATAAGCGCGCAGGTCCTTGACGTTGAGCAGTGGCGTCATTGATCCTTGCTCCCGAGATAGGCCTTGATGACGTCCGGGTCCGCCTGCACCTGGGCGGGCGTGCCTTCCGCGAGCTTCTTGCCGAAATTCAGCGCGACGACATGGTCGGCGATCGACATCACGAGGCCCATGTGATGCTCGACCAGGAGCACGGTCATATGGCGCTCGTCGCGGATTTTGCGGATGAGATCGCCGAGCACATGAACTTCCTCGTGGTTGAGGCCGCCGGCGGGTTCGTCGAGCAGCAGGATCTTCGGATCGGCCGCCAGCGCACGCGCCAGCTCGACCCGCTTCTGCGTACCGAACGGTAGGCCGGACACGACGGTGTGGGCGACGTCCTCGAGGTCGAGGTAAGCAAGGATCTCGTGCACCTTCTTGTTGATGTTGGTCTCGCTGCGCCGGACCCAGGCAAGCTTCAGGGAGTCGCTGATAATGTCGCTCGAGGTCTTCGAATGGGCGCCGACGCGGACGTTGTCCATCACCGAAAGGTTGGGAAACAGCGCCACGTTCTGGAAGGTGCGGCCGATGCCGATCTCGGCGATCCGGTGCGGCGGCCGCGTCAGGATGCTCACGCCGTCCATCAAGATGTCGCCGGACGACGGCTGGTACAGCCGCGACAGGCAGTTGAAGAGCGTGGTCTTGCCGGCGCCGTTCGGGCCGATCAATCCGAGGATGGCTCCCTTGTGCATGTCGAAGGACACGCCGTTGAGCGCGACGATGCCGCCGAACACGACGCTGACGTCGCGAACCGCGAGCAGGGGCGATCTACCCTGCGCGAGCTGTGCCTGCGTCATCTCGTCTCGCTCACGTCGTTCAGTGAGCGATGGGGCGATGCGAGCCGCTCCCGATGATGACAAAGGCTATCTGAATCCCTCGGCCACACGCGCAACTTTTCCTCCTGATTTCAGCTTTTTGCTGATGTCTTTTTTTGAATGCGGCATCAGACCCCCGAGCGCCGCCTCGATGTTCCTTACCATCGCTAAGAGACGCGGTCCAATGTCGTTGATCAAACGCTCTTCCGTGAAACGGAATGCGGGCGCGCCGCAATTGAATGCGTAAGGCCCGGTTCCGTCGTTGAGCTTGAGCGCGACGCCGGCGGCGCCGATGTCGTCGTGCCAATCGCCGACCGAAATCGCAAAGCCGTATTTCGCGACCGTCTCGCCGGAACGTTCCAAGCCCTCGCGCATCTTCGGCCAGCGGCTGCCGTAATGTTCGCGCAGGATGCGCGACACTTCGGCGCGACCTTCGTCATCGAGTGCCCAGAAATAGGCGCGGCCCATCGCACTGGTTGCAATCGGCACGCGCGAGCCGACGTCAAGTTGAACACCGACGGTCTCGCTGCCGCGGCTCTGCCCGAAATAGATCATGCTGTGGCGGTCACGGCCGCCGACGGCGACGGCGCCGCCGGTCGCGCGCATCACCTCTTCGCGGAACGGCTCGGACAAATGCCGAACGCCCAGATTGGCCAGCGCCGCGTAGCCGAGCGACATCGCTGCCGGGGCGAGCTGGTACTTCTCGAAGCGAGGAACCGGCGTCAGATAGCCAAGCTTGGTCAGCGTGTAGGTCAGCCGCGACACGGTGGGCTTGGGCAGATTGGTGCGGGACGCAATCTCCTGATTGCCCAGCAGGCCGTCATTGGGTTGGAACGCGCGCAATACTTCCAGTCCGCGGGAAAGCGCGACGACGAAATTCCGATCGGTCGCGGTCTTCTTTCCTGTACGCTTCATCCCTGATCTGCTTCTTGCGCGGAGTCGTTGACAACGTCCGTGCTTCAAAATAACCCTGCCGTCAAGATGCGGAATTAAATTCCGCAATGCGAAATCGAATAAAAGTAAATCCCCACCAAGGAGGGACACCGTGAGCGAAGTGGTCAAGCTTGAGCGTCATGATGAAGTCGGGATCGTCACGGTCAACAGCCCGCCGGTCAATGCGCTGAGTGCCGCAGTCCGCGGCGGCATCCTCGAGTGCATCAAAGCCGCAATCGCCGATCCCGCCATCAAGGGCATCGTGCTGACCTGCGCCGGTCGCACCTTCATTGCCGGTGCCGACATCACCGAGTTCGGCAAGCCGCCGAAGCCGCCCGCGCTCAACGACGTGCTGTCCGAGATCGAAAACTCTCCCAAGCCGGTCGTTGCCGCGATCCACGGCACCGCGCTCGGCGGCGGCCTCGAGGTCGCGCTGGCCTGCCATTTCCGCGTCGCGGTGAAAGAGGCCAAGCTCGGCCTGCCCGAGGTGAAGCTCGGACTTCTGCCCGGCGCCGGTGGCACCCAGCGCCTGCCCCGTGCGGTGGGCCCGGAGCTTGCGGTCAAGATGATCGTCGGCGGCGACCCGATCGGGGCGGCGGAGGCGCTGAAGAACGGCCTGATCGAGGAGATCGTCGAGGGCCCGGCCTCCGGCGGCGAGGCCTTCGTGCGCAAGCTGCTCGCGGAGAAGCGCCCGCTGCGCCGCCTGCGCGACGACGATTCCAAGCTCGCAGCCGCCAAGGCCGACCGCTCGATCTTTACCAATGCGGTCGCCGCCATGACCAAGAAGTCGCGCGGCCTCGAGGCGCCGTTCGCCGCCGCCGATGCCGTCGGCTACGCCATCGACCTGCCGTTCGACGAAGGCCTGAAGAAGGAGCGCGAGGGCTTCCTCAAGCTCGTCGCCAGCGACCAGTCCAAGGCGCAGCGCTACGCCTTCTTCGCCGAGCGCGAGGCCAACAAGATCGCCGGCGTTCCTGAAGGCACCAAGCCGCGGCCGGTGAACCGCGTCGCCATTCTCGGCGCCGGCACCATGGGCGGCGGCATCGCGATGTCCTTCGCCAATGCCGGCATTCCCGTCACCCTGATCGAGACCGGCGAGGAGCAGCTCAAGCGCGGCATGGGCGTGATGCAGAAGAACTGGGAAGCGACCGCCGCGCGCGGCGGCATCCCGGCCGATGCGCCCGCCAAGCGCATGGCGCTGATCAACGGCGTCGTCGGCATCGAGAATGTCGGCGATGCCGATCTCGTCATCGAGGCCGTGTTCGAGACCATGGCGGTCAAGAAGGAGGTGTTCGGCAAGCTCGACCAGTACGCCAAGCCGGGCGCCGTGCTCGCCTCCAACACCTCGTATCTCAATATCGACGAGATCGCGAAGTCGACCAAGCGTCCGCAGGACGTGCTCGGCATGCACTTCTTCTCGCCGGCGAACGTCATGAAGCTGTGCGAGATCGTGCGCGCCGACAAGACCGCGCCGGATGCGCTGGTGACTGCGGTGACCATCGCGCGAAAAATCGCGAAGGTGCCGGCCGTGGTCGGCGTCTGCGATGGCTTCGTCGGCAACCGCATGCTGGCCCAGCGCGGCAAGCAGTCGGAAAAGCTGCTGTTCGAGGGCGCGCTGCCGCAGCAGGTCGATGCCGTCGTCACCAAGTTCGGCATGCCGATGGGGCCGTTCGCGATGAGCGATCTCGCCGGCCTCGATATCGGCTGGCGCTCGCGGAAAGATCGCGGCATCAAGTCGGAGATCGCGGACGCGCTGTGCGAGGCCGGCCGCTTCGGCCAGAAGACCGGCAAGGGCTATTACAAGTACGAGCAGGGTTCTCGTGCGCCGCTGCCCGACCCTGATGTCGAGAAGCTGATTGACGAGACCTTGCTGCGTCTCGGCCGCAAGAAGCGCATCGTCAGCGACGAGGAGATCCTCGAGCGCATGATGTATCCGATGATCAACGAGGGCGCGAAGATCCTGGAAGAGGGTATCGCCGCGCGTCCCAGCGACATCGACGTGGTCTGGCTCTACGGCTATGGCTGGCCGATCTACCGTGGCGGCCCGATGTTCTGGGCCGACAGCGTCGGCCTCAAGCACATCGCCGATCGTCTGGCCTTCTACGCTAAGGAGACCAACGATCCGAGCCTCGAGCCCGCCCCGCTGCTGAAGAAGCTCGCCGCGGAGGGCAAGACGTTCGCCTCGCTGGCTGCGGAGTCGAAAGCAGCGTGATCGGGGCTTCGTCCCAACCTTCGTCATTCCGGGATGCGCCGCAAGGCGCAGGCCCGGAATCCATAACCCCAGCTGGTGGTTATGGATTCCGGGCTCGCGACTTCGTCGCGCCCCGGAATGACGGTCTGTGTTAGTTGTTCGCTCGAGCAATCAGGAAAATGACCCATCCCGGCGAACAGTTTTATCCCGAGGGCGTGCGGTGGGACGACACCATCGTCCAGGGCACGCTGCCGGACCTTCTCGCCAAGGCCGCCGCCGATTACGGCCCGCGCACCGCGCTGGAATTCCGCGACCGGCCGATCAGCTACACCGAGCTCGCAAGCTTGGCCGATCGCGCCGCCGCGGCGTTCCTGCGCGCTGGCATCGGCAGGAACAGCTCGGTCGCGCTGTTCCTCGGCAACACGCCCGATCATCCCGTCAGCTTCTTCGGCGCGCTGAAGGCCGGGGGCCGCGTCGCGCATCTGTCGCCGCTCGACGGCGAGATCGCGCTGACGCACAAGATCACCGATTCCGGCTCGCGCCTGCTCGTCACCTCCAACCTCCAGGCCCTGCTGCCGACCGCGCTGAAATTCCTGGAGAAGGGCCTGATCGACAAGCTCGTCGTCTGCGAGGACGATCATTGGGGCAAGGTCGGCACGCCGCAGGCGGCAATCCCCGACGATCCCCGCATCGTCACCTTCGCGGCTTTCGTCGAGGGCGCCGCCGCGCCGGCGCAATGGCCTGTCGTCGCGGCCGACGACGTCGCGCTGCTGCAATATACCGGCGGCACCACCGGCCTGCCGAAGGGCGCGATGCTCACGCACGGCAATCTCACCTCGGCGGTGTCGATCTACGACGTCTGGGGCAAGCCGGCCCGTGCCGCCCGCGGCGAGACAATCGAGCGCGTGATCTGCGTGCTGCCGCTGTTCCACATCTACGCGCTCACCGTGGTGCTGCTGTCCTCGCTCCGCCGCGGCAATCTGATCTCGCTGCATCAGCGCTTCGACGTCGAAGCCGTGATGCGCGACATCGAGGTCAAGCGTGCGACGTATTTCCCAGGCGTGCCGACGATGTGGATCGCGATCGCCGCGCTGCCCGATCTCGACAAACGCGATTTCTCCTCGCTGGTCACCATCGGCTCCGGCGGCGCGCCGCTGCCGGTGGAGATCGCCAGCTTCTTCGAGCGCAAAGTCGGCAAGAAGCTGAAGAGCGGCTGGGGCATGACCGAGACTTGCTCGCCCGGCACCGGCCATCCGCCCGAGGGCCCCGAGAAACCGGGCTCGATCGGCCTGACGCTGCCCGGCATCGAGCTCGACGTCGTCGCGCTCGACGATCCCAGACGCGTGCTGCCGCCGGGCGAAATCGGCGAGATCCGCATCAAGGGCCCGAACGTCACCAAGGGCTACTGGAACAAGCCGGAGGGATCGACCGAGGCCTTCGTCGATGGCCGCTTTCTCACCGGCGACATCGGCTATGTCGATGCCGACGGCTACTTCTTCCTGGTCGACCGCAAGAAGGACATGATCATCTCCGGCGGCTTCAACGTCTACCCGCAGATGATCGAGCAGGCGATCTACACCATTCCGGGCGTGCACGAGGTGATCGTGCTCGGCATTCCCGACCCCTATCGCGGCGAAGCCGCCAAGGCCTTCATCAAGTTGAGGCCCGAGGCAAAGCCGTTCACGCTCGACGAGCTGCGCGCGCAGCTTGCCGGCAAGCTCGGCAGGCACGAATTGCCGGCCGCGGTCGAGTTCGTCGACGACCTGCCGCGGACGCCGGTCGGGAAATTGTCGCGCCACGAATTGCGCCAGCAGCAGAAACCGCTATCCGGGATTCGCGCTGCTGATGCCCCCGCAATGACGAAAATGAAGTAACGTTTCACAGGAGGATCCAATGGATCTCGCATTCACTAGAGAAGAGCAGGCGTTTCGCGACGAAGTGCGGCAGTTCTTCCGCGACAACGTGCCGCCGGATACGCGGCGCAAGCTGGTCGAGGGCCGCCACCTCTCCAAGGACGAGATGGTGACGTGGTGGCGCATCCTCAACAAGAAGGGCTGGGGCGTCAGCCATTGGCCGAAGGAATATGGCGGCACCGGCTGGACCTCGGTGCAGCACTACATCTTCAACGAGGAGCTGCAGTCCTATCCGGCGCCGCAGCCGCTCGCCTTCGGCGTTAGCATGGTCGGCCCCGTCATCTACACCTTCGGCAACGAGGAGCAGAAGAAGAAATACCTGCCGCGCATCGCAAATGTCGACGATTGGTGGTGCCAGGGCTTTTCGGAGCCCGGCTCCGGCTCCGACCTCGCCTCGCTCAAGACCAAGGCCGAGCGCCGTGGCGACAAATGGATCATCAACGGCCAGAAGACCTGGACCACGCTCGCCCAGCACGCCGACATGATCTTCTGCCTCTGTCGCACCGACAACAACGCCAAGAAGCAGATGGGCATCTCCTTCATCGTGTTCTCGATGAAGTCGAAGGGCGTCACCGTGCGCCCGATCCAGACCATCGACGGCGGCCGTGAGGTCAACGAGGTCTTCTTCGATGACGTCGAGGTTCCCTACGAGAACCTGATCGGCGAGGAGAACAAGGGTTGGGACTACGCCAAGTTCCTGCTCGGCAATGAGCGCACCGGCATCGCCCGCGTCGGCGTCTCCAAGGAGCGCATCCGCCGCATCAAGGATCTGGCCTCGAAGGTCGAATCCGCCGGCAAGCCGATCATCCAGGATCCCGCCTTCCGTGAGAAGCTGGCGGCCTGCGAGATTGAGCTGAAGGCGCTCGAGCTCACCCAGCTGCGCGTCGTCGCCGACGAAGGCAAGCACGGCAAGGGCAAGCCCAATCCGGCCTCGTCGGTGCTGAAGATCAAGGGCTCCGAGATCCAGCAGACCACCACCGAGCTGCTGATGGAAGTGATCGGCCCGTTCGCCGCGCCTTACGACGTGCACGGCGACGACGGCTCGAACGAAGCCATGGACTGGACCGCCCAGATCGCGCCGAGCTACTTCAACAACCGCAAGGTCTCGATCTACGGCGGCTCCAACGAGATCCAGCGCAACATCATCGCCAAGGCGGTGCTGGGGCTGTGATCTGCCACCTCTCCGCGACCGCGGGGAGGGCAATATTTCCACCGTCATTCCGGGGCGCGACGAAGTCGCGAACCCGGAATCCATCGGGCCCATACGCTGAGGCGAAATGGATTCCGGGCCTGGCCCTTCGGGCCATCCCGGAATGACGAAGTCAAATAAGTCCGGGTACGAGGAACCAAAGAAATGGATTTTGATCTGTCCGAGGAGCAGCGGCTTCTCAAGGAAAGCATCGACGGCCTGCTGACCGATTCCTACGATTTCGAGCAGCGCAAGAAGTACATGGCGGAGAAGGGCGGCTGGAGCAAAACGGTCTGGCTCAAGCTCGCCGAGCAGGGCCTGCTCGGTCTGCCCTTCGCAGAAGCCGATGGCGGCTTCGGCGCCGGCGGCGTCGAGACCATGATCGTGATGGAAGCGCTCGGCAAGGCGCTGGTGCTCGAGCCCTATCTGGCGACGGTGGTGATCGGCGGCGGCTTCCTGCGCCATGCCGGCACCGATGCGCAGAAGGCCGCGCACGTGCCCGGCATCATCGACGGCAGCAAGACGCTGGCCTTCGCCCAGCTCGAGAAGAACTCGCGCTACGATCTGTTCGACGTCGCCACGACTGCGAAGAAGAAGGGCGATGCCTACGTGATCGACGGCGAGAAGTTCGTCGTGCTGAACGGCGAGAATGCGGATACCCTGATCGTTACCGCGCGCACCAAGGGCGACCGCCGCGACAAGTCAGGCATCGGCGTGTTCCTGGTCCCGGCCAACGCCAAGGGCGTCGCGAAAAAGTCCTATCCGACCCAGGACGGCCTGCACGCCGCCGACATCACCTTCACCGGTGTCGAGGTCGGTCCCGACGCCGTGCTCGGCAATCCCGAGGATTCGCTCGCGCTGATCGAGCGCGTTGTCGATGAAGCCCGCGTCGCGCTCTGCGCCGAGGCGGTCGGCCTAATGGACGAATCGCTCAAGACCACGGTCGAGTACATCAAGACGCGCAAACAGTTTGGCGTCGCGATCGGCTCGTTCCAGTCGCTGCAGCACCGCGCCTCCGACATGTTCGTCGCCACCGAGCAGGCGCGCTCGATGTCGATGTTCGCGACCATGGCGAACGACTTCGAGGACGCCAAGGAGCGCAGCAACGCGATCGCCGCGGCCAAGGTGCAGATCGGCAAGTCGCTGAAGTTCGTCGGCCAGCAGTCGATCCAGCTTCACGGCGGCATCGGCATGACCGTGGAGGCCAAGATCGGCCACTACTTCAAGCGCCTCACCATGATCGAGAACACCTTTGGCGACACCGACTACCACCAGCGCCGCGTCGCGGATGCGGGCGGGTTGATCTGACCTGTCATCCCGGGGCGCGCGAAGCGCGAGCCCGGGATCCATCGGGCGGCAATACGTGCGGTGAAATGGATTCTCAGATGCGCAATTGCGCATCGTAGTTCGCGCTATGCGCGCCCCGGAATGACCAGGAGGAGGCAACAACAATGAAGAACACCCCGTTCGATCTCACCGGCAAGGTCGCCGTGGTCACCGGCTCCAGCCGCGGCATCGGCCGCTCCTCCGCCGAGTTGCTCGCCAAGTTAGGCGCCAAGGTGGTTGTCTCCTCGCGCAAGGCCGACGCTTGCAAGGAAGTCGCCGACGGCATCAATGCCGCTGGCGGCGATGCCATCGTCATCCCCTGCAACATCGCGCGCAAGAACGAGGTCGAGGCGCTGATCGCGGGCGCGACGAAGCATTGCGGCAAGATCGACATTCTCGTCTGCAACGCCGCGGTCAACCCGTATTACGGCCCGCTGCTCGACATATCGGATGAAGCCTTCGACAAGATCATGGGCTCGAACGTCAAGAGCAACATCTGGCTCTCCGCGCTGGCGATCCCGCAAATGGCCGAGCGCGGCGAGGGCTCGGTGATCATCATCTCCTCGATCGGGGGCCTGCGCGGCTCCACCGTGATTGGCGCCTACGGCATCTCCAAGGCCGCCGACTTCGCGCTGTGCCGTTCGCTCGCCGGCGAATGGGGTCCGAAAGGCGTCCGCGTCAACTGCATCGCGCCCGGCCTGGTCAAGACCGACTTCGCCCGCGCGCTCTGGGAAGACGAAGCCAATCTGAAGCGCCGCACCGCCACCACGCCGCTCCGCCGCATCGGCGAGCCCGACGAAATCGCCGGCGCCGTCGCCTACCTCGCCTCCGACGCCTCGAGCTTCATGACCGGCCAGACCATCGTCATCGACGGCGGCGTGACGACCGCGGCGGTGTAGGGTTCTTCCCCTCTCCCCTTGCGGGAGAGGGTGGATCGCCGCGAAGCGGCGAGACGGGCAAGGGGTCTCTATCCGCACGTGACCCTCTCTCGTAATACTCTTTGCCGACAGAATCCCTCATCCGGCGCTTCGCGCCACCTTCTCCCACAAGGAAGGGAAGGGCGCCGCGGCACCGCATCCAAACCTTGACCTTGCCGCCCTAATCCGCTCCCTTTGGCGCGACACAATGACCCCTCCAGGGAAGACGCCCAAAGAAAACGCCAAGGTAAGCCGCCATGTCTTTCGTCCTCGCCATCGACCAGGGCACCACCTCTTCGCGCGCGATCGTGTTTCGCGGCGATATTTCCATCGCGGCGAAGGCGCAGGCCGAGTTTCCGCAGCATTTTCCGGCCTCCGGCTGGGTCGAGCACGAGCCGGAGGACATCTGGACCTCGACCGTGATGGTCTGCCGCGAAGCGATCGAGCATGCCGGGATCACCGCAAAGGACATCGCCGCGATCGGCATCACCAACCAGCGCGAGACCACCGTGGTGTGGGACCGCGCCACCGGCCAGGCCGTGCACCGCGCCATTGTCTGGCAGGACCGCCGCACCGCCGACATCTGCGCCAAGCTCAAGGCAGAAGGCCGCGAGCCCGTGATCTCTGAGAAGACCGGCCTGATCATCGATCCCTATTTCTCCGGAACCAAAGTCGCCTGGATCCTCGATCACGTCCCCGGTGCCCGCGCCCGCGCCGCGCGCGGCGAACTGATGTTCGGCACCATCGATTGCTATCTGCTCTGGCGCCTCACCGGCGGCAAGGTGCACGCCACCGACGCCACCAACGCCTCGCGCACGCTGCTGTTCAACATCCACACCGGCGCGTGGGACGACGAGCTCCTGGAGATCATCGGCGTGCCACGCTCGATGCTGCCCGAGGTGAAGGATTCCTCCGCCCGCTTCGGCGAGAGCACGCCGGACCTGTTCGGCGGCCCCATCGTCATCGCCGGCATCGCCGGC
Source organism: Bradyrhizobium sp. BRP20 (assembly GCF_020194215.1). Lineage (NCBI taxonomy): Bacteria > Pseudomonadati > Pseudomonadota > Alphaproteobacteria > Hyphomicrobiales > Nitrobacteraceae > Bradyrhizobium > Bradyrhizobium sp. BRP20. Next base: position 641,191 of record NZ_JADYVY010000001.1, read on the forward strand.
GACCAGCAGGCCGCCACCATCGGCCAGGCCTGCTTCCGCCCGGGCATGATGAAGTCGACCTACGGCACCGGTTGTTTCGCGCTGCTCAACACCGGCACCACGCCCGTCGTCTCCAAGAACAAGCTGCTCACCACCGTCGCCTATCAGCTCGATGGCAAACGCACCTACGCGCTGGAAGGCTCGATCTTCGTCGCCGGCTCCGCCGTGCAATGGCTGCGCGACGGCCTCGGCATCATCAAGCATGCCGCCGAAACCGGACCGCTTGCCGATCAGTCGGACTCCATGCAGAGCGTCTACCTGGTCCCCGCCTTCGTCGGCATGGGCGCGCCCTATTGGAATCCGCGCGTCCGCGGCGCGCTGTTCGGCCTCACCCGCAACACCGGCCCCGCCGAGCTCGCCCATGCCGCGCTGGAAAGCGTCTGCTACCAGACCTTCGATCTCTGGGCCGCAATGCGCGCGGACTGGCCGAGTTCGGAAACCGCAAGCGTCGTGCTCCGCGTCGACGGGGGCATGACCGCCTCCGACTGGACCATGCAGCGCCTCGCCGATCTCCTGGATGCCCCGGTCGACCGCCCCGTGATCCAGGAGACCACCGCGCTGGGCGCCGCCTATCTCGCCGGCCTCCAGGCGGGCGTCTATCCCGAGCCGACCAAATTCGCCGACAATTGGCGTCTGGAGCACCGCTTCAAGCCGAACATGAGCCAGGCCACGCGCGAGCGGAAGCTCGCGGGCTGGGCGAGGGCGGTGAAGGGCGTGCTGGCGAGCGACGAGGGGGAGGGGTAGCGGCAAATGTCGTAGCCCGGATGGAGCGCAGCGTAATCCGGGTCCGCTGTCGATGGTGGCACAAATCCCGGATTGCGCTGCGCTCCATCCGGGCTACACCACCGCCTCTACACCGTCATTGCGAGGAGCCCTTGCGACGAAGCAATCCAGGCTGCCTCCCCGGAAAGATTCTGGATTGCTTCGCTGCGCTCGCAATGACGAAGTGCGGGGCCGCTGCTGTTCCTCAAATCGGCATAGCCTCTAACAAAAGAAGAAACCAAGCATGATCGTCCCCGACGGCTATTCCGACGTCCCCAACGGCAAGATCGCCGCAATCGTCACCCATCTGGAGATGACTGCACCGCCCGCGCGCCGCGATGATCCGCCCGGCGCCTGGACCTTGCGCAAGGTCGATGCTCCCGCGCTTCCTTGGTATCGCGATCTCTTCCGCCGCGTCGGCGAGGGCTGGCTGTGGTTCTCGCGCGCGCGCATGACCGACGCCGAGCTCGCCGCGATCATCCATGCGCCTGGAATCGAGGTCTATGCCCTCGTCCTCGACGGCCGAGACGAAGGCCTGCTCGAGCTCGACTTCCGCGAGCCCGGCCAGTGCGAACTGACCTATTTCGGCGTCACCGCTGGCCTCATCGGCACCGGCGCCGCCCGCTTCCTGATGAACCGCTCGCTGGAGCGCGCCTGGTCGCGCGACGTCCGCCGCGTCTGGGTCCACACCTGCACGCTCGACCATCCCTCCGCCGTCGCGTTCTATCAACGCTCCGGCTTCCGCGCGTTTCGCCGCCAGATCGAAGTGGCGGATGATCCGCGGCTTGATGGCACGGCGCCGCGCGATGCAGCGCCGCATGTGCCGATCATCGAATAGTGCGCGACTGCCTCCTCGCCGTCATTGCGAGGAGCCCTTGCGACGAAGCAATCCAGAGTGTCCGCACGGAGAGATTCTGGATTGCTTCGCTGCGCTCGCAATGACGGGAGTCTGCGCTGCCGTTCTACGATCTCAAAACACCTCCTGCTTCCCCCGCGCCAGCGAAAACCCCCGCTGCATCGCATTGAAGCACGTCAACCCCATCTGCTCCGACCGGCAGGTGAATCCCCCGCGCTGCCACACCTCGCCGTAGGCCAGCACCGGCAGCGAAGGGTCCATCACGGTGTCGCCGGCGCAAATGCGGCCAGCGGCGCCCTTCGCGCTCATCTCGAAGGCGTGGCCCCAGTCGAGCTCGCAATCGGCGGGCCGGCGCGGGCGCGCGTCCATGTTCATGATGTCGCAGCGGAGGACGCCCTGACCGTTGTCGGTGAAGAACTGGCAGGCGATGTTCTTCGACGGTGTCAGAAAGCCGATCGGGCGCTCCTGGGATTGGGCGGCGCCGATCATCGGCAGCAGGATCGCCATCAGGATCAGTCCGCGCCGTGCCGTCATGTCATTCCCGCTCAGCTCTCGAAATTCACCGCCGTCGTGTTTGCCCCGCAGACCAGAACTGCGACGCGCTCGGTAGGTGAGGGACGATAGCGGCCGGAGAGCACCGCGGCAAATGCAGCTGCGCCGCCGGGCTCGGCCACGAGGCGCAAGTGCGACCACAGCGCGGCCTGGGCCTGCCGGATCGCATCGTCGCTGACCAGAACGACGCGCTCGACATGGGCCCGCGCGACCGGAAACATCAGCTCGCCGACGCGCCGCGGCGCCAGGCTGTCGGCGGCGATGCCACCGGCCGGCGCATCGACCGGCGCGCCCGCCTCGAACGCTTTGTGAAGGGTCGGCGATTGCTCCGGCTCGACCGCGACGATGCGTGTCCGGCCGCCGTACCACGCCGCAATGCCGCCGATCAGCCCGCCGCCGCCGACCGCCACCAGCAGCGTGTCGATGCCGGGCGCATCCTGCTCAAGCTCCAGCCCGACGCTGCCCTGGCCGAGCAGGGTTTCGGCTTGATCGTAGGCATGGACGGCCAGCGCGCCGGTCTGCGCGACATGCGCCTCGCTCGCGGCGAGCGCATCGGCGTAGCGGCTGCCGGCGATCACGAGCTTTGCGCCATAGGTCCTGATCCGCTCGGCCTTGGCCGGCGAGGTGATGTCGGGCACGAAGATCGTGGCGGGAATGCCGAGCCGATGCGCGGCATAGGCAACGGCGGCGCCGTGATTGCCGCCGGACGCGGCGACCACACCGGCCTGCGGCACCTGCCGCAGCAGCAGATTGGCGAAGGCGCCGCGCGCCTTGAACGATCCGGAATGCTGCAGCATCTCGAGCTTGAACGTGACCGGCGCGGCCGGCAGGCCGAAATCGGCGAGGTCGGCCTGAACAAGCGGCGTGCGCCTGATATGCGGACGGATGACCGGCTCGGTCGCCGCAATCCGCTCCCGTGTGATGTCCATTGTCGCTGTCATGATGCCGTCCAGGATAACCCAACTGAGAGTTGACATCAATTAGGTAATTAGCAAAATGGCTAAATGAAATTTGCCGTCGCCCTGCGCGCGCTCGCCAACGAACGTCGCCTGCAGATCCTGGAATGGCTGCGGGATCCGCGGAAGCATTTTCGCGAGCAGGAAGACGGCGACCTGGTCGAGGACGGTGTCTGCGGATTGCTGATCGCCGAAAAGCTCGGGGTCAGCGCGCCGACATTGAGCGAGCACATGCGGGTGCTGACGGCAGCCAAGCTGGTGCGCGCCAAGCGGATCAAGCAGTGGACGATGTACAAGCGCAACGAGACCGCCATTGCCGCGATCAAGCGCTCGATCCAGGACGGCCTCTGAGCGCAAGGCCATCGCGGGCGTCGTTGCGGCCGGCGCAATGCTCCCTTTCCGAGATATTTGTTGCGCCGCGCCGAGCTGGTCGTGGAGACTGATCGGCCCTGTCGTGTTCAATGATCGAGAAGAGCGAGAACCATGTTCCTGATCGGCCAATATGATTCCCCCTTCGTCCGCCGCGTCGCGATTGCGCTCCGGCTTTACGGGCTCGCCTTCGAGCACAGGCCATGGTCGACCTTCGGCGATGCCGACAAGATCGCGCCGTACAATCCGCTCCGCCGCGTGCCAACGCTGGTGCTCGACGACGGTGAGGCCCTGATCGAGAGCACGATCATCCTCGATTATCTCGATGACCTCGTCGGCGCGGACAAGGCCATGCTGCCGCGCGGCGGCACCGAGCGGCGCAAGCATTTGCGCATCTGCGCGCTCGCTTCCGGCCTCGGCGACAAGGCGGTGAGCCTGCTCTACGAGCGCGTGCTGCGGAAGGAGCAGCTCGCGCTGTGGGTCAAGCGTTGCCAGGCGCAGATCGCGGACGTGCTGAAAGTGCTCGAGGCCGAGCGCGCCAAGGTGACGACGCCGTATTGGCTGGGTGACCGCATCGGCCACGCAGACGTTGCCGTCGCCTGCGTCGTCCGCTTCACCCGCGAAGCGCATCCCGACCTGTTCGATGCCTCGCGCTATCCGGCGCTCGCGGCCCATAGCGAGCGTTGCGAGGCGCTGGCGCCGTTCAAGGAGATCGTGCAGCCGCTGTCCCCGCCGAAGGGGTGAAGCGCTCTGTCATTCCGGGGCGCGCGAAGCGCGAGCCCGGAATCCGTGCAGCGGATGATGTGGAGCAATGGATTCCGGGCTCGCGCCAAGAGGCGCGCCCCGGAATGACAGCGCGGGGCCTGGCGAGAGTATCGGACGGCCACCGCAGCCCGATGATGCCACAATACCCCTGTTTTGCCCGACGCCGCAACCGCGTTTTCGGCAAGTCAGAAAACGTCAAGCCTTTTCAACCCCATCGCTACTGTGCATGGGGTTGTTTTTCACGTTTGTGTTTCGGCGGCGTCTACCCCGCGCCGGCGCGCTTCTTCTGCCAGACCAAGTGCACCGCGCAGGTGCAGCCTGGCGGATGCGAGGCGAGGTCTTTCGGCATCTCGTCGTTCGCCGGCGTGGCGGCGAAGGTCTTGTCCTGCGACGGGATGTAGTTCAGCACCGGCGCGAGCCAGCGCTCGGCTTCCGCCACGCTCATGCCCTTGCGCGCCGCATAGTCCTCGACCTGGTCGCGCTCGATCTTGCCGACGCCGAAATAGTAGCTCTCGGGGCTGGCGAAATAGAGCCCGGAGACCGACGAGCCCGGCCACATCGCAAAGCTCTCGGTCAGCTTCACGCCAGCGGTCGCCTCCGCATCGAGCAGCTCGAACAGCGTCGCCTTCTCAGTGTGATCAGGCTGGGCGGGATAGCCAGGCGCGGGACGGATGCCCTGATATTTCTCCAGGATCAGCTCCTCGTTCGAGAGCGTCTCGTCCGGCGCATAGGCCCAGAACTCGCGGCGGACGCGGGCATGCATGCGTTCGGCGAAGGCCTCGGCGAGGCGGTCGGCCAGCGCCTTGCACAGGATCGAGGAATAGTCGTCGTTCGCCATCTTGAAGCGGTCGGCGACCGCGTCTTCGCCGATCCCTGCGGTGACGACGAAGCCGCCGATGTAATCGGGCACGCCGGCAGGCGCGATGAAGTCGGAGAGCGCAGCGTTGAAGCGGCCCTCGCGCTTCTCCAGTTGCTGACGCAGCGTATGCAGCGTCGCGATGCTCTTGGTCCTGTTATCGTCGGCATAGAGCACGATGTCGTCACCTTGCGCGTTCGCCGGCCAGAAGCCGATCGTCGCGCGCGCCCGGAACCACTTCTCCTTGACGATGGTGTCGAGCATCTTGCGCGCATCGTCATAGAGCGAGCGCGCGACCTCGCCGACCTTGGAATCGTCGAGGATGGCGGGGAAGCGTCCGGCGAGCTCCCAGGTCTGGAAGAACGGCGTCCAGTCGATGCAGTCGACGAGCTCGGCGAGATCGTAATCGTCGAAGCTCTTGATGCCGAGGAAGGTCGGCTTCACGGGCTTGCTCTTGGCAAAATCGACTGGCACGCGGTTGGCACGCGCGTCAGCCAGCTTCAGCCGCTTCTTGTCGGCCTGTGCGCGCAGATGCGCCTCCGAGATCTTGGCGTATTCGGCCCGCACCTCGGCCGCATAGGCCTCGCGCTTCTCCGGCGAGAGCAGCGCGGAGGCGACGCCGACCGCGCGGCTGGCGTCGTTGACATGCACGACGGGACCGGCGCGATAGCTCGGGTCGATCTTGACGGCCGTATGCACGCGGCTGGTGGTGGCGCCGCCGATCAAGAGCGGCAGCCTCAAGCCTTCGCGCTGCAACTCGCCGGCGAAGAACGCCATCTCGTCGAGCGAGGGCGTGATCAGGCCGGACAGGCCGACGATGTCGGCCTTCTCGGCCTTCACGGTCTCGACGATCTTCGCCGCCGGCACCATCACGCCGAGATCGATCACCTCGAAATTGTTGCACTGGAGCACGATGCCGACGATGTTCTTGCCGATGTCGTGGACGTCGCCCTTGACCGTCGCGAGCACGATCTTGCCGGCGGACGAGGAGCCTTCGGTACCGATGCCGCTCGCAAGGTTGCGCGCCTTCTCCTCCTCCATGAACGGCATGAGGTAAGCGACGGCCTGCTTCATGACGCGGGCAGACTTCACCACCTGCGGCAAAAACATCTTGCCGTCGCCGAAGAGGTCGCCGACCACGTTCATCCCGGCCATCAGCGGGCCCTCGATGACGTCGAGCGGGCGCGAGGATTTCTTGCGGGCTTCTTCAGTGTCCTGCTCGATGAACTCGGTGATGCCATGCACCAGCGAATGCGACAGCCGCTTCTCCACCGGCCATTCGCGCCAGGCGAGATCGGCTTCCTTGCCTTCGGTCTTCTTGCCGCGGAATTTCTCGGCGAGCGCCAGCAGCCGCTCGGAGGCGCCCGCGTCACGGTTGAGGACGACGTCCTCGCACACTTGCCGCAGCTCCGGGTCGATGTCGTCATAAACGATCATCTGTCCGGCATTGACGATGCCCATGTCCATGCCGGCCTTGATGGCGTGATACAGGAACACCGAGTGCATCGCCTCGCGCACCGGTTCGTTGCCGCGGAACGAGAACGACAAATTGGAGACGCCGCCCGAGACATGCGCGCCCGGCAGGCTCTGGCGGATCCAGCGCGTCGCCTCGATGAAGTCGACGCCGTAATTGTTGTGCTCCTCGATGCCGGTCGCGATCGCGAAGATGTTCGGATCGAAGATGATGTCCTCAGGCGGGAAGTCGACCTTGTTCACCAGGATGTCGTAGGCGCGCTTGCAGATCTCGGTCTTGCGCGCGAACGTGTCGGCCTGGCCGACCTCGTCGAATGCCATCACGACAACGGCCGCGCCGTGGCGGCGGGCGATCTTGGCCTCAAGGATGAACTTCTCCTCGCCTTCCTTCATCGAGATCGAGTTGACGACCGGCTTGCCTTGCACGCATTTCAGGCCGGCCTCGATCACCGAGAATTTCGAGGAATCGACCATGACAGGCACGCGCGCGATGTCGGGCTCGGCGGCGAGGAGATTGAGGAACGTCACCATCGCCGCTTCGGAATCGAGCAGGCCCTCGTCCATGTTGACGTCGATGATCTGGGCGCCGTTCTCGACCTGATCGCGCGCGACCTGGAGCGCGGCGGTGTAGTCGCCAGCGGTGATCAGCTTGCGGAAGCGCGCCGAGCCCGTGACGTTGGTGCGCTCGCCGACATTGACGAACGGAATCGCGTCCGTCAGAATGAACGGCTCGAGGCCGGAGAGCCGCAGGCGCGGGGTGATCTCCGGCACGATGCGCGGCTTGTGCGGGGCCACTGCCGCAGCAATCGCCGCGATATGGTCCGGGGTCGTACCGCAGCAGCCGCCGACGATGTTGACGAGGCCGTCGCGCGCGAACTCGCCGATCAGCCGCGCCATGTATTCCGGCGTTTCGTCATACTGGCCGAACTCGTTCGGCAGCCCGGCATTGGGATAGGCGCAGACCAGCGTGTCGGCGACGCGGCCGATATCGGCGATATGCGCGCGCAGGTCTTCGGCGCCGAGCGCGCAGTTGAAGCCGATGGTGACGGGCTTGGCGTGCCGCACCGAATTCCAGAACGCTTCCGGCATTTGGCCCGACAGCAGGCGGCCGGATTTGTCGGTGATGGTGCCCGACACCATCACGGGCACGTCGAAGCCGAGCTCTTCGGTGATCTCGGCGATCGCATAGAGCGCCGCCTTGGCGTTGAGCGTGTCGAAGATGGTCTCGACCAGCAAGAGGTCGACGCCGCCGTCGATCAGGCCGCGGATCTGCTCGCCATAGGATTTGCGCAGATCGTCGAAGGTGACGGCGCGGTAGCCGGGATTGGAAACGTCGGGCGAGATCGAGGCCGTGCGGTTGGTGGGGCCGATGGCGCCGGCGACGAAGCGCGGCTTGCCGTCCTCGGCTTCGACGCGCCGTGCGGCATTGCCGGCGAGGCGGGCGCCTTCACGCGCCACCTCGTAGACGATGTCGGTGAGGTCGTAATCGGCCTGCGCGATCGAGGTCGTCGAGAACGTGTTGGTCGCGACGATGTCGGCGCCGGCGCGCAAATAGGCGGCGTGGATGTCCTCGATCGCCTGCGGCTGGGTCAGGATCAACAAATCGTTGTTGCCGCGCAGGTCGCGATGGAAGTTCTTGAAGCGCTCGCCGCGGAAGGCTTTCTCGTCGAGCTGCAGGTTCTGGATCATCGTGCCCATGGCGCCGTCGAGCACCAGGATGCGCTCGCGCGCGGCGTCGAGCAGGGCAGTTCGCTTCGGAGAGATGGTCACGGTCATTTCTCTTACGCCGCCTTCTGCGCGCTTTTCGCGCGAATGCCGAGCAAATGGCTGATCGCGAACACGAGATCGGCGCGGTTCATGGTGTAGAAATGGAAGGTGTCGACGCCGTGCTTGGCGAGCTTCTGCACCTGGCCGGCCGCAACGGTCGCGGCCACCAGCTTGCGCGTCTCGGCATCGTCATCGAGGCCCTCGAACTTCGCCGCGAACCAGTCGGGCACCGTGGTGCCAGCACGGGTCACGAAATTGCGCGCCTGCTTGAAGTTGTGCATGGGCATGATGCCCGGCACTACGGGGATGTCGATGCCGCGCGCACGCACGCGGTCGAGATAGCGGAAGTAGAGATCGTTGTCGAAGAACACCTGCGTGATCGCGCGCGTCGCGCCCGCATCGACCTTCGCCTTGAGCGTGTCGATATCGGCATCGAAGTCGCGCGCTTCGGGGTGCTTCTCGGGGTAGGCAGAGACCGAGACCTCGATGTCGCCGTGCCGCTTCTTGATGCCGGCGACGAGCGCGGCCGAGCTCTGATAACCCTCGGGATGGCTCGAATAGGGCGTGCCGATGCCGCCGACGGGATCGCCGCGCAAGGCCACGATGTGGCGGACGCCGACCTCGTGATAGCGGTCGACGATCTCGTCGATCTCGCCGCGCGAAGCGCCGACGCAGGTCAGATGCGCCGCCGGCAGCAGCGCGGTCTCTTTCAGGATGCGCGTGATGGTCGAATGGGTGCGCTCGCGGGTCGAGCCGCCGGCGCCATAGGTCACCGAGACGAATTTCGGCTCGAGCGGGGCCAGCCGGTTGATGGTCTCCCAGAGATTGCGCTCCATCTCTTCCGTCTTCGGCGGAAAGAACTCGAAGGAGATCGCGGGCCGCTTCAGGTGCCTGTCCTGCCGGTCGGCTGTCGCAGGCGTCGTCAGGTCAGTCATGGCGCCACTCACTCCAATGTCAGGCCGGCGATCGGTCTAGCCTCGGAGAGCTAAAATACGGCAAAGGCCCCTTGATCGACAGCCCATCATGCATGGGAAGTTGCCCATTCAGGTACAGTTTACGGGGTCTTTCTGGCGAATCATGTTTTGGGTGGGAAGCGTGCTGAATGACATAAGTTGTTGAATTTTCAGATATTTCTCTCGTCAGCCATATTTTGTGAACGATTTTCTTGGTGGGCAGACCAAAACCGTCTGCAAAGTAGCGGCGGTTGTCCCAACTCCAGCCGCTGGCGTGCCAGCCCGTCCGTACACGTCAGGCCTGCGCAGCCTGCCCATTGTCGCCGCGACCGCCTCCATTACGTTAAGCCGCGATGATCCCGCTCTCCGTCCTCGACCTCTCCGTCGTCACATCAGGCACCAAGCCCGCCGCGGCGCTGCGCAACAGCATCGATTTGGCGCGTCACGTCGATGGCCTCGGCTATGTCCGCTACTGGCTCGCCGAGCATCACAATCTCGCCTCCGTCGCGAGCCCCGCGCCCGACCTGATGATCGGCCAGATCGCGGCGGTGACGAAGCACCTCCGCGTCGGTTCCGGCGGGGTGATGCTGCCCAACCATGCGCCGCTGGTCATCGCTGAGCGCTTCAAGATGCTGGAGGCGCTATTTCCGGGCCGGATCGATCTCGGTCTCGGCCGCGCGCCGGGCACCGATGGTGCGACGGCTTACGCGCTCAGGAGCCGGCTCGACCGCCGCGAGGGCGACGATTTCCTGGAGCGGCTGCACGAGTTGATCCTGTGGGAGACGCGCGAATTCCCCGCGGGGCACCCCTACAACAACGTCGTCGCAATGCCCGACGACACCAGACTGCCGCCTATCTGGCTGCTCGGCTCCAGCGATTATTCCTCGGAATTGGCCGCCCAGGTCGGCATGGGCTTCGCCTTCGCCCATCATTTCGCGTCCCACGACGCGATCGATGCGATGGTGCATTACCGCAATCGCTTTCAACCCTCGGCCTGGCGTGCGAGCCCACATGCCATTCTCGCGGTCGCCGTCATTGCGGCCGATACCGACGAGGAGGCCGAAAGGCTCGCCTCGTCCTTCGACCTCAACCGTCTTCGCCGCGACCGCGGTCAATATCTGCCGCTGCCGAGCGTCGAGGAGGCGATGGCTTATCCGTATACGGACGCCGAGCGCACCTCGATCCTGCGCAACCGCTCGCGCCTGTTCGTCGGCAGTCCCGCGACGGTGCAGAAGAAGCTGCAGCCGCTGATCTACGCAAGCAAGCCGGACGAGCTGATGGTGATCACGGCGGTATATGACCACGCGGCGCGAAAGAAGTCGTATTCGCTGCTGGCGGAGGCATTCGGGCTCAGAGCGGCGGGGTAGCTTACCCTCCCCTGGAGGGGGCGGGTCGATTGCGCGCAGCGCGAGCGGGGTGGGGTGATCTCTCCACTCGGGCAGTATTCGACGTGGAGAGACCGTCACCCACCCCGCTACGCATTGCGCTGCGCTCCATGGGGAGCGACCCACGGGCGAGCTGCGCTCTCCCGGACCCCTCCAGGGGAGGGTGAGGGATCAATCCTGCACTTCGCTGAACGTGGCGCGGAACGGATGGCCCGGATATACGCCGACGATGCGGAATTCGCGCGAGAAGAATTTCAGCTCCTCGATGGCGAAGGCGAGGCCCTTGTCATCGGGATGGCCGTCGACGTCGGCATAGAACTGCGTGGCGAAGAAATTGCCGTCGACCATGTAGCTCTCGAGCTTGGTCATGTTGACGCCATTGGTGGCGAAGCCGCCGAGCGCCTTGTAGAGCGCCGCCGGCAAATTGCGCACCCGGAACACAAAAGTCGTGACGAGCGGCCCGGTGCCTTGGGGCGCCCATTTCGGCTCGCGCGCCAGCACCACGAAGCGAGTGGTGTTGTGGGCCTCGTCCTCGATGTCCTCGGCGAGGATGTCGAGACCGTAGATCTTTGCAGCAAGGCGCGAGGCGATCGCGGCCACCGTCTTGTCCTTGCGCTCCGAGATGTCGCGGGCGCTGCCGGCGGTATCGGCATGCACGATCGGCTTGATGCCGAGCTTGCGGATGATGCGCCGGCACTGGCCGAGCGCATGCACATGGCTCTCGACGCTCTTGATGTCTTCGAGCTTGGTGCCCTTCACGGCCATCAGCTGATGCCGGACCGGCAGAAACCATTCGCCGACGATGAAGAGGCCGGACGCCGGCAGGAGGTGATGGATGTCGGCGACGCGGCCGGCGACCGAATTCTCGATCGGGATCATGCCGAGATCGGCCTCGCCCGACGAGATCGCCGACAGCGCGTCTTCGAATGTGGCGCAGGGCATCGGTTCGGCGTCGGGATAGGCCTCGACGATGGCGATGTGGGAATTGGCGCCAGGCTCGCCCTGGAATGCGATCTTCATCTTGCTCATGCTCGGCCTTGTAGCAGCGGCTCAGGATTTGGAAAGGATGCTGCGCGCGGTCTCGAGGTCCGCCGGCGTATCGACCCCGCGGGGCACGGTGTCGACGATGGTGAAATCGATGCGCATTCCGGCCTCAAGCGCCCGGAGCTGCTCGAGCTTCTCCTGCAATTCCAGCGGAGACGGCGGAAGAGAGACGTAGCGCTCCAGCGCGGCGCGGCGAAAGGCATAGAGGCCGATATGGTGATAACGCGGTCCGTCGCCGGTCGGGGCGGTCGCGCGGGTGAAATAAAGTGCGCGCATCCGCCTGCCGCCAACCGAGGTTCCGATCGCCTTCACCACGCTTGGGGCGAGATCCTCTTCCTCGGTGTGGATCCGCGAGGCCAGCGTCGCGATGTCCACGGCCGGGTCTTGCAGCGGCGGCAGCACCTCGCGGATGTTGTCGATCGTGATGGTCGGGAAATCCCCCTGGACATTGACCACGATCTCGGCTTTGCCCTCGGGATCGAGCTTCTGCATGGCCTCGTGGATGCGGTCGGAGCCGGAGGGGTGGTCGCCGCGCGTCATGACGGCCTCGCCGCCATGGGCGGTCACGACCGAGGCGATCTCGTCGGTGTCGGTGGCCACCGCGACCCTGCCGATTGCGGCGGCCTCGGCACGGCGCAGCACATGCACGATCATCGGCAATCCCGCGATATCGGCGAGCGGCTTGCCGGGCAGACGGGTGGCGGCCATGCGAGCCGGGATCAGCACCAGGATGCGGGGATCGATCATCGGGTTCAAAGGTCTGAGGTCAAGAGCCTGAAAACGGAGCGTTTTCCGCACCGGGACATGGGGTGGGGACGGGCCTGAAGCCGGATCGCTTATACGGGTTGCCAGACCCCGGGCAAACCGATATCTCAATGGCAAAACTCGGGGAAACAATAAGGAACGTTTGATTCTCCGAGGCTCGTCCTGCGGCCATCCGGGCCGCTGTTTCCTTCTTGCGGTGGGGCCTGGCCGGAAATGGACTCTTTCGAACTCAACAAGATTCTCGGCGCCGTGTTCGGTACCTGTCTCTTCCTGCTGGTGACGAGCTTCACCGCGAGTGCGCTGTTCTCCCCCAAGATGCCGGAAAAGCCGGGCTTCGAGATCGCGGTCAAGCAAGATGCCGGCTCCGGCAAGGAGGGCGCCGCCGCCGCACCGTCCGAACCGATCGAAAAGCTGCTCCAAACCGCCTCCGTCGAGAAGGGCGCCGCGGCCGCCAAGAAGTGTGGCGCCTGCCACACCTTCGAGAAGGGCGGCCCGAACCGGGTCGGTCCGAACCTCTATGGCGTCGTTGGCGAGCCCAAGGGCCAGGGCCGTGGTGGCTTCAACTTCTCGGCCGCCATAAAGGCCAAGGGTGGCAACTGGAGCTTCGACGACCTCAACAAGTTCCTCGCCAATCCGAAGGGCTTCATTCCGGGCACCGCGATGGGCTTTGCCGGTGTTGCCAAGGATTCCGAGCGTGCCGATATCATCGCCTATCTGAATTCGCAGTCGGAGAAACCTCAGCCGCTGCCGACGGCGTCAAAATAAGGTCCCAAGAACCGGCGCTCGAATACGGCCAGGCTGAAAAGTCTGGCCGTTTCCTTATCCGGGCCTCGCGGCGACGTTATCGGGGCGTTTGGCCGCATCCGATAGGCCGGCCGGGCTTCCAAGATGAGGAAAAAGCAACATATTCGGTCGAAACCTCGCCTATATTGGGAACTTAAAGGAGTAGCCTCCTTCAAGACAGGGATGTTGATTTGGCCATTACCCGACGCGATCTCCTGCTCACCGGCACTGCAGCCGCAGCGCTTCCAGCCCTTGGCTCCGTCGCGGGCGTTCCCGTCGGCGTGGCGCATGCGCAATCAGCAACTGAGCTGCCTTCCGGCGGGTTGCCTTGGCGCCACGCGCTGTCGCTGTTCGGAAAGGTCAAGTACCCCGCTGACTTCAAGCGCTTCGACTACGTCAATCCGGACGCCCCCAAAGGCGGTGTCGCGCGCCAGATCGCCGTCGGCACGTTCGACAATTTCAACATCGTCGTCTCCGGTGTGAAGGGCCAGGTCGCCGGTGCCGTCGCGTTCATCTATGAATCGCTCCTGACGCAGTCGCTCGACGAGGTCTCGACCGAATACGGCGCGCTGGCCGAAGCGGTCAGCCATCCCGACGATTTTTCCTTCGTCACCTATCGCCTGCGCCCGCAGGCGAAATGGCATGACGGCAAGCCTGTTACGCCGGAGGACGTGATCTTCTCGCTCGATTCCTTCAAGAAGAACCATCCGATGTACTCGGCCTATTACAGCCATGTGGTGAAGGCCGAGAAGGTCGGCGAGCGTGACGTGAAGTTCGTGTTCGACGCACCCGGCAACCGCGAGCTGCCGCTGATCGTGGGACAGCTGATCGTCCTTCCGAAACATTGGTGGGAGGGGACGGACGCGCAGGGCCGCAAGCGCGATATCGCCACCACCACGCTGGAAGTGCCGCTCGGCTCGGGCCCTTACAAGGTCAAGGAATTCGTCGCAGGACGCTCGATCGCGCTGGAGCGCGTCAAGGACTATTGGGGCCGCGATCTTCCCATCAATATCGGCCGCAATAATTTCGATGAGCTGCGCTACGAATATTTTCGCGACGGCACCGTTGCGATCGAGGCCTTCAAGGCCGACCAGGTCGATTGGCGCACCGAGAACAGCGCGAAGAGTTGGGCGACCGCCTATGATTTCCCGGCCGTGACCGAAAAGCGGGTAATCCTCGAGGAATTCGCCAATCGCAGCTCGGGCGTGATGCAGGCCTTCGTGCCGAACCTGCGCCGCGCCAAGTTCAGCGATCCGCGCGTGCGGCGCGCGCTCAATTATGCGTTCGACTTCGAGGAGATGAACAAGCAGATCTTCTACGGCCAGTACAAGCGCATCAGCAGCTATTTCGACGGCATCGACGAGCTCATGGCAACGGGCCTGCCACAGGGAAAAGAGCTGGAAATTCTCGAGACGATTCGCGCGGAGGTACCGCCAGAAGTCTTCACGACGCCCTACACCAATCCGGCCGGGGGGAGTCCGGAGGCGGTGCGCGACAATTTGCGTGAGGCGCTGCGCCTGTTCAAGGAAGCCGGCTACGAGGTGCGAGATCGCAAGCTGGTCGACGTCAAGACCGGTGCGCAGTTCTCGCTGGAATTGCTCAACTCGGATCCCAGCTTCGAACGAATTACGCTGTTCTACAAGCCGTCGCTGGAGCGGCTCGGCATTGCGGTGAGCGTTCGGACGGTCGATCCGACCCAATATGAGAACAGGACGCGCGAGTGGGACTTCGACATCGTGACGAATTCCTGGAGCGAGTCGCAATCGCCGGGCAACGAGCAGCGCGAGTTTTGGTCCTCCAAGTCGGCCGACATCGCCGGCTCGCGCAATCTTGCCGGGATCAAGAATCCGGCCGTGGACAAGCTGATCGAGCGGGTGATCTACGCCACTGATCGCGACGATCTCGTCGCGGCCACCAAGGCCCTCGACCGCGTGTTGCTGTGGAATCACTACGTCGTGCCGCAATGGACCTACAACAAGGTGCGCACCGCGCGCTGGGATCGCTTCGGCCGGCCGACGGAATTGCCCAGGTATGGTCTGTCCGGCTTCCCGTTCATCTGGTGGTACGACGCAGACAAGGCGGCACGGATCGCAAAGAAATCGTGAAGGACAATCCCCGCATGACGCAGATGTCACGCCGCCATGTGCTGGTCCTGGGTGTTGGCGGCGCCCTCGGGGCGTCCGTCGGCGCGCCGCTGCTGCGCAGCGCGCGAGCATCGGAAGCGGCGACCGAGGCGCACGGCATGTCGGCATTCGGCGATCTCAAATATCCCGCCGACTTCCGTCATTTCGATTACGTCAATGTCGACGCGCCGAAAGGCGGCACGTTCTCGCTAATCCCGTCGGTGCGGGCCTACAATCAGTCCTACCAGACCTTCAACTCGCTCAACGCCTTCATCCTGAAAGGCGACGGCGCACAAGGTATGGGTATGACGTTCTCGCCGCTGATGATCCGCGCAGCTGACGAGCCCGACGCAATGTACGGCTTGGCGGCCAAATCCGTGCAGATATCGCCGGACAAGCTGGTCTACCGCTTCGCGATGCGACCCGAGGCGAAATTCCACGACGGGACCAGGCTCACCGCCCACGATGCAGCCTATTCGCTGACGACTCTGAAGACCAAGGGGCATCCGCTGATCACCGTGCAGATGCGCGACATGGTCAGTGCCGAAGCCCTCGACGATGCGACGCTCGTCGTCACCTTCGCCAAGGGGCGTGCACGCGACGTGCCGCTCTATGTCGCCAGCCTGCCGATCTTCTCGAAGGCGTACTACGCCTCCCGCCCGTTCGATGAATCGTCGCTGGAGATTCCGCTCGGCTCGGGCCCGTACAGGGTCGGCAGGTTCGAGGTCAATCGCTACATCGAGTTCGAGCGCGTGAAGGACTGGTGGGCCGCTGATCTGCCGCCCTGCCGCGGCAGCTATAATTTCGATGTCGTCCGCTATGAATTCTATCGCGACCGCGACGTCGCCTTCGAGGGCTTTACCGGCAAGAGCTATCTTTATCGCGAGGAGTTCACTTCGCGCATCTGGGCGACGCGCTATGACTTCCCCGCGGTGAAGGAAGGCCGAGTCAAGATGGAGGTCGTGCCCGACGATACGCCCTCCGGTGCGCAAGGCTGGTTCATCAATACGCGGCGCGACAAATTCAAAGACCCCAGCGTGCGCGAGGCCCTGATCAACGCTTTCGATTTCGAATGGACCAACAAGACAATCATGTACGGCGCTTACGCTCGTACGGTGTCGCCGTTCCAGAACTCGGACCTGATGGCCGGCAATGCGCCGCCTTCGCCGGAAGAGCTGAAGCTGCTGGAGCCGTTTCGCGGCCAGGTTCCTGACGAGGTGTTCGCGGCGCCGTTCACGCCGCCGGCCTCCGACGGCTCCGGACAGGACCGCAGCCTGCTCCGCAAGGCGCAGCAATTGCTGACCGAGGCCGGCGTGCCCATCAAGGACGGCAAGCGGGTGCTGCCGAACGGCGAATTGTTCAAGATCGAGTTCCTGCTGGATGAGCCCTCGTTCCAGCCGCACCACGCGCCTTACATCAAGAATCTCGCGACGCTCGGCATCGAAGCGAGCGTGCGCCTCGTCGATGCCGTACAGCACAAAGCCCGGCAGGAAGATTTCGATTTCGACATGACCATCCAGCGCTTCAGCATGTCGGCGACGCCAGGCGATGCCATGCGCGCGTTCTTCTCCTCGCAGGTCGCAAACACCAAGGGCTCGTACAATCTGGCTGGCGTCGCCAGTCCGGCGATCGACGCCATGATCGAGAAGATCATGGCGGCCGACAGCCGCGAAGACCTGACCGTCGCCTGCCGCGCCTTCGATCGCCTGTTCCGCGCCGGCCGGTATTGGGTGCCGCAATGGTACAACAAGACGCACCGGCTGGCTTATTGGGATCAGTTCGGACATCCGCCGAAGCTGCCGCGCTATGCCAACGGCGTCGGCGCGCCCGACATCTGGTGGTATGAGCCCGCCAAGGCGGCCAAGCTCGAGCAGGCAAAATAGCCATGAGCGCCTATATCGCCCGCCGCCTTCTGCTAATGATTCCGACCCTGCTTGGGATCCTCTTCGTGTCCTTCGTCGTGGTGCAATTCGCGCCCGGCGGCCCGGTTGAACGCGTGATCGCGCAGCTCTCGGGCGCCGACACCGGCGGCACCTCGCGCATATCGGGCGGCAGCGATTTTGCGCAGCGCGCGCCGGGGCAGGTCGGTGCCGGCAGCGATTCCGTCAACTCGAAATATCGCGGCGCGCAGGGCCTCGACCCCGATTTCATCAAGAAGCTGGAAGTGCAGTTCGGCTTCGACAAGCCGGCGCCGGAACGCTTCCTGCTGATGGTGTGGAACTTCGCCCGCTTCGATTTCGGCAAGAGCTATTTTCGCGACGTCAGCGTGCTGCAGCTCATCAAGGAAAAGCTGCCGGTCTCGATCTCGCTTGGCCTCTGGCTAACACTTCTGACCTACCTGATCTCGATCCCGCTCGGCATTCGCAAGGCCGTGAACGACGGGGCGCGGTTCGACACCTGGACCTCGACGGTGCTCGTGCTCGGCTATGCCATCCCCGGTTTTCTGTTCGCCATTCTCCTCATCATCCTGTTTGCCGGCGGCTCCTTCTTCAACTGGTTCCCGCTGCGCGGACTGACCTCGGACGGCTGGTCGCAGTTTCCCTGGTATTGGAAGATCATCGATTATTTCTGGCATCTGACGTTGCCACTTATCGCCATGGGGCTAGGTGCCTTCACCACCATGACGTTCCTGACCAAGAATTCGTTCCTGGATGAGATCCGCAAGCAATACGTCATGACCGCCCGCGCCAAGGGCTGCAGCGAGAACCGGGTGCTCTATGGCCACGTCTTCCGCAACGCGATGCTGATCGTGATCGCCGGCTTCCCCGGCACTTTCATCCACGCCTTCTTTTCCGGCTCGCTGCTGATCGAGACCATCTTCTCGCTGGACGGGCTCGGACTGCTCAGCTTCGAGAGCGTGCTCAATCGCGATTATCCCGTGGTGTTCGGCACGCTCTACATCTTCTCGCTGGTCGGCCTCGTGATCAACCTGATCTCCGACCTGACCTATATGTGGATCGACCCCCGGATCGATTTCGAAGCGCGGGAGGTCTGATGACGATCACCGCGCCGACGCCGATCGAGACCACAGCGAAGTCGCCGCTCGGCGATGCCGTTCCGATCACGCGCAAGCCGTTCGCTCCATCGCCGCTTAACCGGCGGCGGTGGCAGAACTTCAAGGCGAACCACCGCGGCTACTGGTCCTTCTGGATCTTCATCGGCCTGTTCGTGATCTCGCTGTTCGCCGAGCTGATCGCGAACGATCGGCCCTTCCTGATCAAGTTCGATGGCCGTCTCTATTGGCCGGCTTTCGTCACCTATTCGGAGACGACGTTCGGCGGCGATTTCGAGACGGCGGCCGACTATCGTGACCCCTACTTGCAGAAGCTGATCAAGGAGAAGGGCGGCAGCATCGTCTGGCCGCTGATCCGTTACTCCTACGATACCCACAATCTCGATCTGCCGACGCCGGCGCCGTCGCCGCCGACCTGGATGCTGACGGAGAAGCAGTGCAAGCCGGTGGTGGAGAAGAAGGGACTGAAGAGCTGCCGCGATCTCGAATACAATTGGCTCGGCACCGACGATCAGGGCCGCGACGTGGTGGCGCGGCTGATCTACGGCTTCCGCATCTCGGTGCTGTTCGGCCTTTGCCTCACCATCGTTTCGTCGGTCATCGGCATCGCGGCGGGTGCGGTGCAGGGCTATTTCGGCGGTTGGGTCGATCTGATCTTCCAGCGTTTCATCGAGATCTGGACCGCGATTCCATCGCTGTATCTTCTCCTGATCCTGTCCTCGGTGCTGGTGCCCGGTTTCTTCGTGCTACTCGGCATCTTGCTGCTGTTCTCCTGGGTCTCGCTGGTTGGCCTCGTGCGGGCCGAATTCCTGCGCGGGCGCAATTTCGAATACGTCCAGGCGGCACGTGCGCTCGGCGTCTCCAATCCTCTGATCATGTTCCGCCACCTGCTCCCTAACGCGATGGTCGCGACCATGACGTTCCTGCCGTTCATCGTTTCGAGCTCGGTGATGACGCTGACGGCGCTCGATTTCCTCGGCTTCGGCCTGCCACCGGGATCGCCCTCGCTCGGCGAATTGCTCTCGCAGGCCAAGGCCAATGTGCAGGCACCGTGGCTCGGCTTCTCCGGCTTCTTCTCGGTCGCGATCATGCTCTCGCTGTTGATCTTCATCGGTGAAGCCGTGCGCGACGCCTTCGACCCGCGCAAGACGTTCAGGTAAGGCCATGGATGCGATCAACCAGCCCCTGCTCGCCGTTCGCGACCTCTCGGTGGCCTTTCACCAGGGCGGCGCCACCACGCTTGCGGTCGACAAGGTCTCGTTCCAGATCAAGCGCGGCGAATGCGTCGCGCTGGTCGGCGAGTCCGGCTCCGGCAAGTCGGTCAGCGCACTCTCGATCCTGAAGCTGCTGCCGTATCCGAATGCCTCCCATCCCTCCGGCAGCATCCGCTTCAAGGGCCAGGAGTTGATCGACCAGTCCGAGCAGCAGATGCGGGAGATCAGGGGCAGCGACATCTCCATCATCTTCCAGGAGCCGATGACCTCGCTCAATCCGCTGCACACGATCGAGGCGCAGATCGGCGAGATCATCCAGCTGCACAATCCGACCAGCAATGCGCAGGCCCGCAAGCGGACGCTGGAGCTCTTGACCCAGGTCGGCATTCCCGATCCAGAGACGCGGCTGAACAGCTATCCGCACCAGCTCTCCGGCGGCCAGCGCCAGCGTGTGATGATCGCGATGGCGCTCGCCAACGAGCCGGACCTTCTGATCGCGGACGAGCCGACCACGGCGCTCGACGTCACCGTGCAGGCGCAGATCCTGGCGCTGCTCGCCGAGATCCGCGCGCGGCTCGGCATGAGCCTGCTGTTCATCACCCACGATCTCGGCATCGTGCGCCGCATTGCCGACACCGTCTGTGTCATGAAGGGGGGCGTGATCGTCGAGCAGGGTCCGGTCGAGCAGGTCTTCAAGACCCCGAAACATCCCTATACACGCGACCTGCTCGCGGCGGAGCCCAAGCCCGATCCGGCGCCGCCGCAGCCGAATGCGCCGGTGGTGATGTCGGCCAATGACCTAAAAGTCTGGTTCCCGATCAAGCGCGGCCTGATGCGCAAAACGGTCGGTCACATCAAGGCGGTCGATGGGGTCAGTGTCGCCGTACGCAAGGGCGAGACGCTCGGCGTCGTCGGCGAATCCGGCTCGGGCAAGACCACGCTGGGGCTGGCGCTGCTGCGGCTGATCTCCTCGAACGGACGCATCGTGTTCTTAGGGAACGACATCCAGGGCCTGCGCTTCAAGGAGATGCGTCCCTTCCGGCGCGACATGCAGATCGTGTTTCAGGATCCGTTCGGCTCGCTCTCACCGCGCATGTCGGTCGCCGACATCATCGCCGAGGGCCTGTCCGTGCATCAGCCGGCGCTCTCGCGCGAGGAACGCGAGGCGCGCGTGGTCAAGGCACTCGAGGATGTCGGACTCAATCCGGAGACGCGCTTCCGCTATCCGCACGAATTCTCCGGCGGCCAGCGTCAGCGCATCTCGATCGCGCGCGCGATCGTGCTGGAGCCTGATTTCGTCGTGCTGGACGAGCCGACCAGCGCGCTCGACATGCTGTTCCAGGCGCAGATGGTCGATCTGTTGCGCGAGCTTCAGCGCAAGCGCGAGCTCACCTACATGTTCATTTCGCACGATTTGCGCGTCGTCGCCTCGCTCGCCAGCCACCTCATCGTGATGCGCGGCGGCAAGGTCGTCGAGGAGGGGCAGGCGGCCGAGCTGTTCAGGAATCCGAAGACGGATTATACCCGAGCGCTGTTCGCGGCCGCGTTCCGGCTGGAGACGGCCGGGAACGGGGCGGTGGCGACGTAGCGCTCCGTCAGAGCCGCTTGATCGCGACGACCTCGCTGCCAGCCGCCTTGATCCGCGCGATCGCCGGCTCGATCGGCTCGATCACCGTTGCCATGTGATGCGCATTGGCGTGAACCATGGTGGTGGCGTCGCGCACGATGGCGACATGACCTTTCCAGAAGATCAGATCGCCGCGCTGCAAGCTGCTCCGCTCATGCGGCTCCAGCGTGCGGCCGAGACCGGCGAGCTGCATGTCGCTGTCGCGCGGGCAGCCGATCCCGGCTGATGTCAGCGAGACCTGGACGAGGCCGGAGCAATCGATGCCAAAGCTGCTCTTGCCGCCCCAGAGATAGGGCGTGCCGACGAAGCGCTCGGCCACCGCGACCAAATCCGGCTCGCGATGATCGAGCGGGATGAGATGCGTTCTCGGCAGATATCTGCCGTCGTGCGTCACGGCGAAGCTGCCGTCCTCGCGCGCCACGGCAAGCTTCGATCCCATCACGAGCGTGTCGGCCGGCGGCAGCTTGATCGAGGGGCCGGGGAACGCAAACGTCCGCAGTGCGCCGACCACGTGCGTTGGGGCGGCCGACGGCTTTGCGAGCGCCGCATCCGGGAGCCAGCCGACATAGCCATCGCTACTGAGCTGGCCCCAGGCCCAACCCTCGCCGTTGCGGTCGTAGATGGTGACGCGTTCGCCGCGCAGCGCTTCGGTCATCAACGTCGCGTTGGAGGACGGCTGCTCGCGCATGGGCGCGATCGGCTCGACGACCTCGAACTCGTCACCCTCGACGAAGCGCTGCGCCTCGACCTTGCCTTCGAGATATTTGGCGGCAAGGTCGCCCCGCGCCGGCGTCAGCCTCGGGTCGTGTCCTGGATCAGGCATAGCGCTCGCTCAGCAATGCGTAGATGGCGCGTGCGGCCTGGCATTCGCCGCCCTCGGGCCGCGCCGGCTTCGCCGACGGCGTCCAGCCATAGATGTCAACATGGAGCCAGCTCTTGGCGTGCTCGACGAAGCGTTGCAGGAACAGCGCGCAGGTGATCGAGCCGGCGAAACCGCCCGAGGGTGCATTGGTGATGGTGGCGGTCTTGGAGTCCAGCCAGGCATCGTAAGGCGGCCACAGCGGCATGCGCCACAACGGATCGTTCTCCCTCATCGCGCAGCGCGCGAGGTCGGCAGCCAGCGTCTCATCATGGGTGTAGAACGGCGGCAGATCCGGCCCCAGTGCGACGCGGGCCGCGCCGGTCAGCGTGCCCAGGTCGATCAGCAGATCGGGCTTCTCCTCATCGGCCAGCGCCAGCGCGTCGGCGAGAACGAGGCGGCCTTCGGCGTCGGTATTGCCGATCTCGACGGTGATCCCTTTGCGCGAGGTGAAGATATCGAGCGGGCGGAAGGCATTGCCGGCGACGGCGTTCTCCACCGCCGGAATCAGCACGCGCAGCCGCACCTTCAGCTTCGCATCCATCACCATGCGCGCCAGCGCCAGCACGTTGGCTGCGCCGCCCATGTCCTTCTTCATGATCAGCATGCCGCTCGACGGCTTCAGGTCGAGCCCGCCGGTGTCGAAACAGACGCCCTTGCCGACCAGCGTCACCTTGGGATGATCAGGATCGCCCCAGACGATGTCGATCAGCCGCGGCGCGCGGCTGGAGGCCATGCCGACGGCGTGGATCAGCGGAAAGTTCTTCGCCAGCTCTTCGCCGACGGTGCAGGAAAAGCTCGCGCCGAACTCGGTGGCGAGCGCTTGCGCGGCCGCGGCGAGCTCATCCGGGCCCATGTCGTTGGACGGCGTGTTGATGAGGTCGCGCGCGAGCATTGCCGCATCGGCAATCCGCTCGATCTCGGCCGCGTCGACACTGTCAGGCGGCACCAGCCGGATCTCGGGGCGATCTGCCTTGCGGTAGCGGGCAAAGCGGTAGCAACCCAGTGCGAAGGCGAGCGCGGCCAGCCGCGCATCGTGCGGTGCATTGGCAAACCGATAGGTGCCGGGCGGCAAGAGGCCGGGCAGGGCGCCGGGCCGAAACAGGTCGCGCGATCTTGCATCCTCTTCCTCGAGCCCGAACAGCACCTGCGCAATGGTGCCGTCGGTCGCGGGCAGCGCCAGATAGCTGCCCGGCTTGGCGGCGAAGGCGCTGGCACGCGCGAACTGGCGTTGCGGCGGCGGCAGCGTCTCGGCGACCTGATCCCAGCTCGATTTGGTGACGAAGGTGATCGGGGTGGCGGTGGATGACGTCTCGAAGACAGAAGGCATTGGCGGGTCCGGATCGTCAGTTCAGGCGAGTCATGCGAACGGACGAGACTTCGCAGAGTTTGGCCGCCGCTGCAATCGGCTTTGCCGTCACCGTTCAGCGAGCCGCTACTCGCCGCAAGGTGGGCATGCGGTTCGATGCGCTCGACGAGATCTGCAAGCGGCTTACGATCGAATATTGACCGGGCGCGACGAAACCGTCCGCGGACAAATCTCGTATCTCACGCCGAGAGCTGCCGTTCGCAACGCCACGGCCGCAGGGCTTTACTAGCGCTTCGGTTGTGTCATTATCGACGAACATTTCAGATTGTGTCGCTTGTTCTGCATGAACCCGAACGCAGACACGCGGCGGCATGGTGCCTGCCCAGGTTGGGTCGATACGGCTGAATCTGCTCGTCGAAGCATTTTTCTCATTGTTTGGGCGGCGCAGCATATGCAGATGAGCGGCGCAAAATGGATAGATCGTTCGTTGTTGCGCAGATTTCCGACCTGCATCTGGACGGGTCGGGCCGGCTGCTTCCGGCCATCGAGACGCTCAGGGCCGCGATTTGCGAGAAGATGGCGGCTGCCGCGAATGTTCCCGATCGCATCCTGCTGATCACGGGCGATCTGGTGGACGACCCAACGCCGCGCGCGCTCGACGAGGCGCTCGCCGTCATCGCATGCTTCCGGCAGACGGGGCTATTCACCGACATCCAAGCCGTGGCAGGCAATCACGACGTCAAGCGGCCGAGCCAGCGTGCGGGCCGTCACGACGCCTACGATTACCTGCACCTGCCGCGGACGGCGAAGAATGTCTATTACCGTCAGGCAGGCCTCGACCTGGTGCTGCTCGATTCCAATCGCGCCAACTTGAAGGCGCTCGCGAGCGGCAAGATCGACGAGAGCGCTTATAAGGCGATGGTCGCCGATTCCGCCCGGCTGAGCGCCGAGGTCGCGGGAAGCATCGGTTCGGCCGGGCGCGCCGACTACGCCGAGCCGGCGGAAAATCTGGTGCGTGTGCTGGCCCTGCACCATCACCCACTGCCGCAGGCCACCGGCGAAGGAAAGCGCTTTCTAGGCATGCCGGACGAGCCGCTGATGTATCTCGCCGCACCCGCGACCTTCCTCGAGGCCGCCACCTCGCTCAATGTCGATCTGGTTCTGCACGGTCATCGCCATGTCGAGGGGCTGACCCGCTATTCCATCCCCGATCCGCGTGCGACGTCGCGCGAGAGCGGTGAGGCGTTCTGGCGCACGATCTACGTGCTCTCCTGTCCGTCCTCGACCGGGCAAGCCGGCGACGATGCCGGTTTCAACCTCGTCCATTTCGGCCCCGCGTCCCATGCCGGCCGCAACGAGCACCGCTTCGCGATCACCCGCTATACGAGGCTCCGCAACGATGCGGCCTTCAGGCCGCTCGATTCCAACCTGCCGGGCGGCGTCATCAGGCTGCCGGCGGGGCGGGATTTTTCCCGCGATCCGGCCGTCCAGTCGGCGATCGAGGCGGCCTCGTCCCGCACACTGAAACGCGACCAGGTCGCGGCGATCGTCCGCCGGCTGTTCATGCGTGGCAGCTTTTACGATGAGGCGGAGCCGAACTGGGCGATAGCGCTCTACACCTACATGGTCTCGGCCCATGCCTGGGCGGAGCTCGAGCGTAAGGCCGCGAGATCCCGGCCGGGATTCGACAGCGACGCGCTCGCCGCGGTGAAGACGTTGCTCGGCCGATTGATCGAGCAATCCGCTGACGTGCTCGGCATCGATCGCGCTCAGCTCGATGAGCTCTACGGGAGAGGCCTGATCAATTGTAACGACTTCCTGCGTCAGGTGCCGCGGCTGCCTTCTGAAGGTGTCGACGTTCAGCGGCGGGGGCGGCAGAGGCTGCAACTGCTGCTGGAGCTGGATCAGCAGGTGCAGGCGCTCGGCCCCGATCTCGGCCTCGGCGGCAAAGCGCCGCCGCAACCATCGCCGGCGTGAGAGAAGCGCGTCTGAGCGCTGTTAACCGGCCGTTAGGGTTAACATTCTACTGCTGACACGTTCGGCTCGATCGAGCAGCTCGAGAGTCAAAGCGTCATGCGTCAACGGATCAGGCTTACCCGGCTACTTGCTTCGACGTCGCTGGTCGCGACAGTGGCGATGAGCCTCGGCGGCTGCACGGCGATGTCGAAGCTCTCGGAGGTGACGGGCTCGGTCGGCCCCCGGGCGGACGCGGCCTCCGCCGATCGCGCGCCCACCGATCCGGCGCGTGCGGTCGAAGCCTATGGCGAGCGCTACCGCGCCAATCCCAAAGATGCCGACGCCGCGCTCGCCTATGGACAGGCCTTGCGCGCCAACGGCCAGCGCGCCCAGGCCGCCGCCGTGCTCGAGCAGGCGACCATCGCCAACCCCGGCAACAAGGCGCTGCTTGCCCAGTACGGCCGCGCGCTCGCCGACAACGGCAATTTCCAGCAGGCCTTCGACGTGCTGTCGAAGGCGCATTCGCCCGACAATCCGGACTGGCGCCTGCTCTCCGTGCAGGGCACCGCGCTCGACCAGATGGGCCGTCATGAGGAGGCGCGATCCTATTACGCGAGCGCGCTCAAGATCGCACCGGGTGATCCCGGCGTGCTCTCCAACCTCGGCCTGTCCTACATGCTGTCGAAAGAGCTGCCGAAGGCGGAAGAGGCGCTGCGGCAGGCGCATGCCTCGCCGCGTGCCAGCGCCCGGGTCCGGCAGAATCTCGGCCTGGTCGTCGGCCTGCAGGGCCGCTTCGCGGAGGCGGAGACCATCGTCAAGGCGGACCTGCCGCCGGACCAAGCTGCGGCCAATGTCGCCTATCTCAAGGAGATGCTGAGCCGTAGCGAGGCCCCGCGCGGCGCGCCGAAGCGGACGCCGGTCGCTTCGCTGAGCCAGCCCGGCTGATCATCTGACTTCCTGGCCTTGGTGGCGGACCGTACGGTCCAGCCCGGCTCATTGCATCTCGGTGACCTTGATGGCGGTGGGTCCGAGAATGACCACGAACAGCACAGGCAGGAAAAACAGGATCATCGGCACCGTGAGCTTCGGCGGCAGCGCGGCCGCCTTCTTCTCGGCCTCGTTCATGCGCATGTCGCGATTTTCCTGCGCCATGACGCGCAGGGAATGGCCGAGCGGAGTGCCGTATCGTTCCGCCTGTTGCAGCGCCAGACACACCGACTTGACGCCCTCGAGCCCGGTGCGCCGTGCCAGGTTCTCATAGGCGACCTTGCGATCCTGCAGGTAGGACAGCTCGGCCGTGGTCAGGGTGAACTCCTCCGACAGCGCGATCGACTGGCCCACGATTTCGGTCGCAACTTTCCGGAATGCCATCTCGACCGACATGCCCGATTCGATGCAGATCAGGAGCAAATCGAGCGCGTCGGGAAACGCACGCTTGATCGAGAGCTGGCGCTTGGAGATCGCATTCCTGAGGAACAGCATCGGCGCCTGGAGGCCGAGATAGGCGGCGCCGATACAGATGCCGATTTTGATCGGCATCGCCTGTTGCATGTTTCCGATCACGAACACGTAGAGGGCCGAGCCGATCAAGAACACGATCGGGGCGACCATGCGGGCAAACAGGAAGGTGATGTAGGGCGCCTGGCCGCGGTAACCCGCCATGATGAGCTTGTCCCGCGCAGCCTCCTGCGCGAGCCACTTGGTCAGGTTGAAGTCCTCGACCACCTTGGAGACGAGTTGCTTCGGCGTCTGGCGCAGTGAAACCTTCTCGCTCTTGTTGAGACGCTCACGCTCGCGCTGCCGGATGCGTTCACGCTCGCTCGCCACCGCCTTCATGCGCTTGGAGAGGCCCTCGCCGGCGAACAACGGCATCACCAGCGTATAGACGGTGGCGCTCGCGGCGATCGCCGCGAGCAGCATGGTCATGAAACGGACGTCGTGCAGTTTCGAGACGAGGAATTCGACCATGCGACACCGTCAGAAATCGAAGTTGATCATCTTCTTCATCACCAGGATGCCGATCGACATCCAGACGACGCAGCCGACCAGCATCAGCTGGCCGGTGGGATGAGTCCAAAGCACCGAGATGTATTGCGGCGTCGTGAGATAGACCAGGAACATCACGATCGGCGGCAGCGAGCCGATGATGCCGGCCGAGGCCTTGGCTTCCATCGACATCGCCTGGATCTTTTCCTTCATCTTCTTGCGGTCGCGCAGCACCTTGGAGAGGTTACCGAGCGCTTCGGAGAGGTTGCCGCCCGATTTCTGCTGAATCGACACCACGATCCCGAAGAAATTGGCTTCCGGCAGTGGCATGCGCTCGTAAAGCCGCGCGCAGGCCTCGCCCAGCGGCATGCCGATCGCCTGCGTCTCGATGATGGCCAGAAACTCGCTGCGCAGCGGCTCGGGCGAATCGGCGGCTACGACCTTGATCGATTCGAACAAGGGCAGGCCTGCCTTGATGCCGCGGACGATCACGTCGACCGCGTCGGGCAGTGCAGCCAGGAACTTGGTTTCGCGACGCTTCTTGAGGAAGCCGAGTGCCCAGCGCGGCAGGCCGAAGCCGCCGGCAAAGGCAAGACCGGCGGCGCCGATCAGGCCCCCGCCCGCGAACATAGCGGCCGCGAAAAAAACGCCGGCCACCACGGCGGACACGGTCCAGAACTTCTGCGGCGTCCAGTCGAGCCCGGCCTGCGACAGGCGGACGCTGAGCGGAGCGCTCTTCTCCTGGGCGCGCCGCGCCTCGAGGTCCTTCAGCGTGGACTCGACCTGCTCGCGGCGAGAGCGCTGGGTTTTCTCGGCCTGCCGGGCCGTGGGCGCTTCGGCGCGCGCGACCGAGGCACGGCGGCTTTCCGCCTTTCGCTCCCCAGACAGCACCGGATAGAGGAATACCCAGGCGATGCCACCAACTGCTGCGGTGGCGAGGAAGGCGAGGGCGAGGACCTGCATGTTCATGGCGCTGCCAATCTGCTCACGTCTTCGGCGCGACTTCCGCCGCGTCGAGCGCCGCGGCGAGGCGCTTCTCCTCGCCGTAATAACGGGCGCGTTCCCAGAACTTCGGACGGCCGATGCCGGTTGAGCGGTGCCGGCCGATGATCTTGCCGTTGGCGTCCTCGCCGACCATGTCGTAGAGGAAGATGTCCTGGGTGATGATGGTGTCGCCTTCCATGCCCATCACCTCGGTGATGTGGGTGATGCGGCGGGAGCCGTCGCGCAGGCGCGCGGCCTGGATGATGACGTCGATCGAGGCGCAGATCATCTCGCGAATTGTTCGCGACGGAAGGGAAAAGCCGCCCATCGTGATCATGGATTCGCAGCGCGACAGCGCCTCGCGCGGGTTGTTGGCGTGCAGCGTGCCCATCGAGCCGTCATGGCCGGTGTTCATGGCCTGCAGCAGGTCGAAGGCTTCGGGTCCGCGGACCTCTCCGACGATGATGCGTTCGGGACGCATACGCAGGCAGTTGCGCACCAATTCGCGCATCGTGACCTGGCCCTCGCCCTCGATGTTGGGCGGACGGGTTTCCAGCCGCACCACGTGAGGCTGCTGCAGCTGGAGCTCGGCGGCGTCCTCGCAAGTGATGACGCGCTCGTCGTGCTCGATGTAGTTGGTGAGGCAGTTGAGCAGGGTCGTCTTGCCCGAGCCGGTACCGCCGGAAATCAGCACGTTGCAGCGGACGCGGCCGATGATCTGAAGGATCTCGGCGCCTTCCGGCGTGATCGCGCCGAACTTGACAAGCTGATCCAGCGTCAGCTTGTCTTTCTTGAATTTGCGGATGGTGAGCGCGGGGCCGTCGATCGACAGCGGCGGCACGATGGCGTTGACACGGGAGCCGTCGGCGAGGCGCGCGTCGCAGATCGGCGAGGATTCGTCGACGCGCCGGCCGACCTGGCTGACGATGCGCTGGCAGATGTTGAGAAGCTGCTGGTTGTCGCGGAAGCGGATGCCGGTACGCTGGATCTTGCCGCCGACCTCGATGTAGACGGTGTTGGCGCCATTGACCATGATGTCGGCGATGTCGTCGCGCGACAATAGCGGCTCGAGCGGGCCGTAACCGAGGACGTCGTTGCAGATGTCGTCGAGCAGCTCCTCCTGCTCGGCGATCGACATCACGATGTTCTTGATCGCGATGATCTCGTTGACGATGTCGCGGATTTCCTCGCGCGCGGACTCCGAATCGAGCTTGGCGAGCTGGGCGAGGTCGATGGCCTCGATCAGCGCGCCGAAGATGGTCGCCTTGACCTCGTAATAATTGTCCGAACGCCGGCTCTCCATGGCCGGAGGCGGCGGAGCCTTGGCGGGCGCAAGCGGCGGCGAGGCCACGGCCGGCGGAGGCGGAGCGCGCGAAACCGTCGGCGCCTGAGCCGGGGCAGGCTCGAGCGACACGGCGCCGGGCTTGGGTGCCCGAAGGTCGGTGTCTGTTCCGCTACGCTTACCGAACACTTAACAACTCCATGCGGCGGCTTATCTTCCCCGCAACTTCTCAATCAGAGGTGAAAGCAGGGACGACTTTTGCTTCTTGGTCTCGCTGCGGCCGGTCAGGCGCTGGGCGATCTGCAGGAACATCTCGATCGACTTGTGGTTGGCGGAGATCTCCGCGATCATCTGGCCGTTGTTGGCCGCCGAGCCGAAGATCTGCGGTTCGAACGGGATCGAGACGACCGGCTGGCTCTCGATTGCCTTGGCGAACTCCGCGGCGGCGATCTCGGGCCGTTTCGGCACGCCGACCTGGTTCAGGCAGTAGAGCGGCGGCCGGTCATTGGGGCGGGCGGCCTTCAATAGATCGAACAGGTTCTTGGTATTGCGCAGATTGGCGAGGTCCGGGGCGGCCACGATCAGGATGTCGTCCGCCCCGATCAAGGCGCGCTTGGTCCAGCCCGACCATTGATGCGGAACGTCGAGCACGATGCAGGGCATGGTGGAGCGCAGCGTGTCGAATACGGCATCGAAAGCGTCAGTGCCGAAATCATAGACCCGGTCGAGCGTCGCAGGCGCCGCCAGCAGGCTGAGATGGTCGGTGCATTTCGACAGCAGGCGGTCGATGAACGCGGTGTCAACGCGGTCAGGCGAGAACACGGCGTCGGCGATACCCTGCGGCGGATCCTGGTTGTAGTCGAGCCCGGCCGTGCCGAAGGCGAGGTCGAGATCGGCGACGACGGCGTCCATCGCGAGGTCTCGCGCGATCGCCCACGCGACGTTGTGCGAGATGGTCGAAGCCCCGACGCCACCCTTGGCTCCGACCACGGCGATGATGCGGCCGACTGCCTTGGCTTCGGGGGCCGAGAACAGGTTGCAGATCGAGCGTACGACGTCGATCGCGCCGACCGGCGCGAGCACGTAATCGCTGACGCCGCGGCGCACCAGCTCGCGATAGAGCGTGACGTCGTTGATGCGGCCGATCACCACCACGCGGGTGCCGGCATCGCAGACGGTGGCAAGCTGGTCGAGTCCGCCCAGCAGGTCGTTGCGACCGTCGCTCTCGAGCACGATCACGTTCGGCGTGGGAGCCGAGCGGTAGGCTTCGATCGCGGCCGCCATGCCGCCCATCTGGATCTTCAGATGAGCCTTGCCGAGACGGCGATCCTCGCCGGCCGACTGCACCGCGGCGGCCGTCTCCACGGTTTCGCAGAAGGCCTGAACCGAGACGCGCGGCGCGGGCGCAATATGCTCCTCGACCGGCGGAGGAGCTGCTGCCGGCTGCTCTTCGTGTGTCTGGCGCGCGTAACTGATCATTTGCCGGTGTCGCTGAGTTTGGCCCTGTCGGCCTCGGGATAGGTGGTCGCCGTCGTCGTTCCCTTGCGATACTTCTCGAACCCGGTGATGCGCCGCGGCGTGTATGACGGAGTTTCGGGCCGCGGCTGCTCAAGATCCGACGGATTGTCGACCATGGCCGCGAGGTTGCGCTGATAAGCGCAGCCGTAATTGTAATAGTCCTTGTTCTCGAACCAGCGCTTGTTCTTCATCGAGGGTCCGATGTCTTCCGGCCACAGGCCGCAGGGACCGGCGACTGCGGCAATCCTGGAATAGGTGAGCCGGATCGGGGGGAGGAAGCGCTTGTCTTGCGGCTGGTAGGGGTGAAGGCTGACGCCGCGCGGCGGAACGCCTGCCGCCGCCAGCATCGCCTGGATCTCACGCATCGTATCGGCGACCGGGCGAGCATTGGGCGTATTGGAAGGCACGTCGATGCGAATCGCGCCGGTGCCTTCTTGCAACCACGCCGATGCCACGCCCATCACGTCAGCGCGTTGGGCCGCGGTTAATCCGCCGCGGGCATGACCCACGAAGACGACGATCGAGCGATTCTGCTCCTCGACCGCGATCGGATGGCGCTGCTTGTAGTCGTCGGGAATGGACGCCGTGAGGACTTCGTCGTGCTGGCAGCCCCCGACCGCGAGCGCGAGGCCGATGAGCGCGCCACCGAGGCTGATGGCGCGCTTGCGAAGCTGGGGTGGTCTCGTGATCATCGTGAAATCCCCGTTCCGCCTCAGTCGGTAATGAAGCCGTAGGTGCCGCGGTAGTTCTTGGCCGGTTCGGTCCGGCCCGGCACGCCGTAGATCCGGTTGATATTGCCGATCAGCTGCGCCTGCGGATCCGCAGGCGGGGCGAAGCCGTCATCCGGCCGCGACAGGTCCTTCGGCGCCACCGCGCGGACCACATAGGGCGTCACGATCACGACCAACTCGGTTGCATTGTTGACGAAGTCGCGGCTGCGGAACAGCGTGCCGAGGATCGGGAGCTGCATCAGCCCCGGCATTCCGTTGACAGCTTGCTTGGTCTGCTGCTGGATCAGGCCGGCCATCGCCATCGCGCCGCCGGACGGAATTTCCAGCGAAGTCTCTGCGCGGCGTGTCTTGATTGAGGGTACCGTCAGCGAGTTGACCGTGTTCGAGGTCACCGCCTGCGACAGCGTGATCGCATTCTCATTGGACAGTTCGGAGACCTCGGTCATCACCCGCAAGCTGATCTTGCCTTCGCTCAGGACCACAGGCGTAAAGTTGAGTGAGATGCCGAACTTCTTGAAGCTGATCTGAGTGGTACAGACGCGCGTGACGGGATCGCACGAATAACCTGCAGGCACCGGAAATTCGCCGCCGGCGAGGAAGGTGGCGGACTCTCCGGAGATCGCGGTCAGGTTCGGCTCGGCAAGCGTCCTGATCACGCCCGCGCTCTCCATCGCACGCAGGGTCGCCTGCACCGAAGGCGCCGCGCCGAAACTCGCAGTGAGATTGTTGCCATCCACCAGATTACGGCCGAGGGCCGTGAACGGGTTGGAGTTGCTGAAGCTCACCACCGATGTGCCGTAGTTGAGGTTGGCGGTGAGGTCGATACCGAGCTGCTTGACGATCGTACGCGCGACTTCGGCAACGGTCACCTTGAGCATGACTTGGTCGCGGCCGCGGACCACGATCGAGTTCACCACCTTGTCGACGCCGCCGGCCAGGCGCGCAGCGAGCTCGTTGGCCTGCTGCGCCTCCATAGGGTTGGCGGCCGTGCCGGACAGGACGATACCGTCGCCCAGGCCGTCGATCTGGATGTCTGAGTTGGGCAGAACCTGCTTCAGTGCGGCCCGCACGCCGTTGAGGTCGCGCTTCACCGCGATGTCGTAGGCCGCAATCTGCTGCCCGGCGGAATCGAAGAACACGATATTGGTCTGGCCGACCGCGGCGCCGATGATATAGGCGCGCTGTGCGGAGCGGACCACCGCATTGGCGATCTTGGGATCGGCGACCAGCACGTCCTTGATGTCGCGCGGCAGGTCGATCACGACCGACTTGCCGATGCCGAGCGAGAGGAAACGCGCGTTGATCTGGCCGTCCGCCGCGGCCTGCGGCACGGGGCGGTAATCGGCGGCGACCGCCGGGGCGATCGCCGGGTTGAGCGCCAGCGCGAGGGCGGCCGAAAACGACAGGGCGCGGACCAGTGAGGTCCGCATCGTCGCCGAATCTGCCCTGTATTTGATGTCGACTGTCTTCATCGTGCCTTAGCCGTCTGACTTGGAATGCCGTAGCGAATGATCGAGACACCGTCGCGCTTCTGCGCGGAGTCATCGAGCGTGATCTCGCTCATCTTGACGTCGACGATGCTGCGCAGCGCCAGCGACAGCGTGCCGCTCTGACGAGCCGCGGAGAGCGTTGCGGTCTGCGCGGGATTGAGCTCGAGGGTGACGGTCTTGCCAATCACCGCGTTCTGCCCGTCCTTCTCCTTGGGTGCCTGGTCGATGGCCAGGACCCGGATATTGGCCAGGATGATCTCGGAGGTGACGATGTCGGGAGCGCCGCTGCTCTGATCCGGGTTCTTGAGCCGGCGGGTGAGCAGGACGTCGACGCGGTCGTTGGGCAGGATGAAGCCGCCCGCGCCGGTCTCCGGCGAGATCTCGGTCGAGATCGCCCGCATGCCGGTGGGCAGGATTGCCGCCATGAAGCCGGAACCTTCGGCCTTGACCAGCTTCTGGTCGCGGATCGGCTCACCCTGGATGAAAGGCGCGCGCGCGATCGAGCCGGTCACCTGGGTCGCACCGTCGGGGCGCTCGTTGCGTCGGATGAAGGTGGCGCTGGCGGTCGCGGTCGGCCAGGTCTGCCATTGCACGTCTTCGGGCTTCACGGTCTGGCCGAGGCCGATATCGTTCTTGGCCACAAGGACGTCGACGGTCGGCAGCTGCGCGACCGGAACCGGAGGCGGCGCAGAATTGTCGGAGCCGCTCGCCAGGTACGCGGCGACGCCGCCGGCGCAGATGGCGACCGTCAGGACGACAATGCGTGCCCTATTCATACGCTTCAACTTTCCAACAATACGCCGCGACGCTGCCGCCGCCGTGATCGGCAGTTGACCAGCTATTCGTCAAAGCATGGTTAATGAGGCGTATCTAAATCGCCTTAACGCCGGGTTTACCCGGAGCGTTCAGCGCAGCGCGAGGCGAGCGAGGTCGATCGCCTTCACCCATTCGGTCTCCGGGTAGACCATCAGCGCGCTCAGCGCGAGCGCGATGCCGTAGGGAATGCCGCTCTCCTTGGCGTGCAGCCGTGCGAGCCAGGCCTGTCCTGCCAGCCCGTAAGGCAGCGGCCACTGCCGGAACTGCAGCAGGAGCAGCGTCAGCGCGCCGCCGAACAGCGAGGCGTAGAGCAGGAAGTTCATCAGATGTGGGAAGCCGAACCAGAGCGCGACGGAGGCCGCGACCTTGGCGTCGCCGCCGCCCACCCAGCCCATGGCGAAGCAGGTGAAGGCCACGACCAGAACGAGCGCACCGGCGCCGACATGACTCAGCATCTCGTAAGGTGCCATGCCCCCGGCGAGGGCGAGCGCGCAGAAGCCCGCCACCAGCGCCAGCGATACGCGGTTCGAGATCGTCATCGTGAAGAGATCGCTCGCGGCGGCGAACGCCATCAGGGCCGGGAAGAGCAGAAGGCGCGCAAGGTCGAGAATCATGGGCTGCGTCTTGAGGCCTGGGTTTGTCGCGGGAGCTGCTTCGGGCGATGCTAGCGCGCGATGCTAAACAAACCGACAACGGAGGCACGGGCGCGCCGGGGCCTCGGCCGACGAACGCGCTTTCACCAGAAGCTGGCAATACGTGCGGCGAGCGCGACCGTCGCAACCAGCAGCGCAAGGCAGATCCAATAGACCGACGAGCCGGCCTGCGCCGCTTCCGCCTCGTGGGCCGCGACCGCGGCATCGGTTCTGAACTCGTGCAACGCCACTGGAACTCGCCGTCTTCAGAAAAACAAACGCCCCGGAGGTCCGGGGCTTTTGCCGTCGTTCGTGGACCCGCTTACTTCAGCGAGGTGCTGATCGAGCTGAACTTGGCGTTCAGCGTGGTGCCGAGATTGTTGACGACGGTGATGATGGCCAGCGCGATGCCGGCGGCGATCAGGCCGTATTCGATGGCGGTGGCGCCGGATTCATCCTTCGCGAAACGCGCAATCAAGTTCTTCATGAACAAAACTCCGTCTGGGTGGGACCGCCTCGTTCGGCGCTGTCGTTGACGCGACGACCATGAGAGCCGAGCTCTTTCGGGAGAGTTAATTCGACCGGGTAATCCCACGTCCGGCACGATGCTTTTGCCCAGAGTGAATTTCGCCTTAAGACGGCACCTGCAAATTCGTTGCGGTTCCGGATGCGCCGCCAACGCGGCGCGTGCTTCACCCTCCCTTAAATTTCGCGGAGTAGGCCTTGAGCTACAGCGGAATTCGCGGAGAGAGGCGACGATGTCGAGCCTGCCCATGCAAGTCGCCTTGATGTTCGGCGAGACCATCGTCAAGGTGATCCCGGTCACCTTCGTGCTCGCGGCGGTGTTCACCGTGCTGGAGCATTTCTGGGCTTGCAATCCCGGTGCGCCGTGGTGGCGCAAGCGGGAGATCGTCACCGACATCTGCTACTGGTTCTTCGTCCCGGTGTTCGCCCGCACCATGCGGATCGGGCTGCTGGTCGTCGGCGCCAGCGTCGTCTTCAACATCCACGACGCCGACGAGCTCATCGCCTTTTACGACAATGGCCACGGTCCGCTGGCGCAGCTGCCGCTGTGGCTGCAGGCCGTGCTGTTCCTGGTGCTGTCCGATTTCATGCTGTACTGGCTGCATCGGCTTTTCCACGACGGCGGCTTCTGGAAATATCACGCCATCCATCATTCGTCGGAGGAGATCGGCTGGATCTCCGCGGCGCGCTTCCATCCGGTCAATCTCTTGCTCGGGACGATCATCGTCGACGTCGTGCTGCTGATGGCAGGCATCTCCCCGAACGTCATGGTCTGGGTCGGCCCGTTCACCACCTTCCACTCGGCCTTTGTGCACGCCAACCTGAACTGGACTTTCGGACCGTTCAAATACGTGCTGGCGACTCCGGTCTTCCATCGCTGGCACCACACCTCCCTCGAAGAGGGCGGCGACACCAATTTTGCCGGAACGTTCCCGATCTGGGACGTGCTGTTCGGCACCTTCCGCATGCCGGAGGGCAGGCTGCCGCAGGACTACGGCAAGGACGAAGCGGCCATGCCCAAGGAGATCGGCGGGCAGCTCGCCTTTCCGTTCCGGCATTAGGGGGCGGGCCCCGCAAATGTCCGTCCGTTCAAACAATACTCGGCGAGTTTGCGGAACGTTCACGAATTAAAGGCAGGTTAGCCGGGTCGGGCACCGGCTCCGCTGTATTCGGTCGCTTCTGCCGGTCTGTGACGTCCCGGGGGTAAGAGTATGCGTAAAGAAATGCTGCGCCGTCATGTGCGCGTCTGTGTTCTGGTTGCCGCTGCGGTGCTGGCCTCGCCGGCCGCCAGCCTTGCCGAGCCCGTCGCCGATACCATCGCCGTCAATGTCGACCAGGCCAAGCTGGTGCGGCTGCCCGGCAAGGTGGCGACCATCGTGGTCGGCAATCCCCTGATCGCCGACGTCACGCTCCAGCCCGGCGGCATGATCGTCGTGACCGGAAAGGGCTACGGAGCCACCAACTTCATCGCGCTCGACCGCGGCGGCGAGATTCTGGTGGACCGCCAGATCCAGGTCGAAGGTCCGAGCGACCGGCTCGTCACCGTCTATCGCGGGGTCGAGCGGGAGTCCTACAGTTGCGTGCCGCTTTGCCAGCGCCGCGTGACGCTCGGCGACAGCGACACCTATTTCAACAACGCGATGAGCCAGGCCGGTACGCTGAGCAGCAGCGCCAGCGGAGGTGCGGGTGCCGGCGCGGCTGCCAAGCCAAACTAGCCCACGGGCGGGCCTCGATCCCGCCAAGCCGCTCGATTCGAGGGCGGCACCTCGTTGCATGCCGTGCTTCCTCCCGCTTGCGGGCGCTGGTTAACGCGGTGTTAACGGCGCGGTCCGCCGGAAGCGGATCGTCTGAAACACTTAGACAATCAGTTTCCGCTATTGAACGGGCAGATGATCGCCGGCCGCTGGGGAATTTGACGAGATGCCATCGCCTGCACCTACGAGGTTCACGCTCCGGAAAGCGCTGCTCCGGTTTCGCGGCAACCGCCGCGGCTCCGCAGCCGTCGAATTTGCGCTGGTCGCACCGATGTTCTTCGCGCTGCTGTTCGCGATCCTCGAGACGGCGCTCATGTTCTTCTCCAGCCAGGTGCTCGAGACCATCGCGCAGGACTCCGCGCGCGCGATTCTAACCGGCCAGGCTCAGGCGCAGGGCGGCTCGGTGGCGGCCTGCCAGTCCGCGCCCAACACAGTCGCTGCATGCGATCAGACGACGTTCAAGACCTTCGTCTGCAGCAAGATTCCGGCGCTGTTCGATTGCAGCAAGCTGTACGTCGACGTCGTCAGCACCAGCTCGTTCGGGACGCTCAGCCTCACCAATTTCGGCAATTCCTGCACCTTCAATCCCTCCGGGATGCAGTACAGTGCCGGAAGCTCCGGTCAGGTCGTCGTGGTGCGCCTGTTCTATCAATGGCCGCTCATCGTCACCGGCCTCGGCTACAACGCGGGATGCAGCAACAAGCGGCTGATGGTGGCGACGGTGGCGTTCAAGAACGAACCCTTCTGAGGCAGATGGATCTGGGCGGACCGATGCGGGCGATTGCGAACATCTGGAGGAATGCACGCGGCTCCGTGCGCGGCTTCGTCGCCGACAAGCGCGCGCTGGCGGCGACCGAATTCGCGATCATCGTACCGCTGATGCTGGTGATGTTCTTCGGCACTGTCGAATTTTCGTCCGCCGTGGCGATCGACCGCAAAATCACGTTGATCGCGCGGACATTGTCCGATTTGACCTCGCAGTCGACCACGCTCAACGATGCCAGCATGAAGGATACGTTCACGGCAAGCATCTCCGTCGTCATGCCTTACGACGCTGCGCTCGTGAAGGGCACGATCTCCCAGATCTACATCGACGCCAACAGCATCGCCAAGGTCCAGTGGAGCAGGGCCGGCACGATTGCGAGCGGCGCGACGCAAGCCACGCTTGCGACCTCGGCTCGGAACGCCGGCGACACGGTCACCACGATGATTCCCCCGGCACTCTTGATTCCGTCGAGCTATCTCATCCTGAGCGAAGCCAACTACACTTACACGCCGACCATCGGCTACGTGTTGAAGTCGAGCGTAACCCTGAGCGATCTCTCCTACACGCGGCCGCGTCAGGTCACCTGCGTGCCCTACAACAACGTGCCGTTGACGTGTTGAGATCTGTCAGCCGCCCGTGACATGAAAAAG
This sequence comes from Bradyrhizobium sp. BRP20, assembly GCF_020194215.1. Lineage (NCBI taxonomy): Bacteria > Pseudomonadati > Pseudomonadota > Alphaproteobacteria > Hyphomicrobiales > Nitrobacteraceae > Bradyrhizobium > Bradyrhizobium sp. BRP20. The sequence goes on from NZ_JADYVY010000001.1 coordinate 679,751, forward strand.
GCCGTGCGTTGCGCACGGCCTTTTTGCTTTGGCTCGCTGATCGGGCCGGCGCCCGGCGGGCTCAGCCCGCAGCGCGCAGGTTGTCCGCCGCAGACTTGCCGGAACGGCGGTCGGCCACGATCTCGTAGGAGATCTTCTGGCCCTCGCGGAGCGAGCCGAGGCCGGCGCGCTCCACGGCGCTGATGTGAACGAACACGTCCTGGCCGCCATCGTCGGGCTGAATGAAGCCATAGCCCTTGGTTGCGTTAAACCACTTCACGGTTCCCATGCTCACGGGGGTAGTCCCTCTCAGATAACACTATGTCGGAGCCCGCTCGCGCGGGCAGGGTTAGATCGAATTTCTGGAAGGGTCGTCAGCGTGTCTGAACCGGCTGTACCGGTGGATGCCAATGTCGTCCGGCCGAAAATCGATTAATTCATTTTATCGGAAGCAACGGTTCGAAACAATCCGGACGCGCACGATTTTTTGATCCGCCGTGATGTCAACGCCGGATCACCTGACAGATCGGAATTCGAACCCGCGCCGCAGCCGACTAGCGGCGGCGGAACTGGCCGCCGCGCTGTCCGGGACGGGGCGGTCCGCCCGGCGTGCTGGGACGTTCGTCCTTGTGGCGGAAAATCAGCCGGCCCTTCTCGAGGTCATAGGGCGACATCTCCACGGTCACGCGGTCGCCCGCGAGCGTCTTGATGCGGTTCTTCTTCATCTTGCCGGCGGTATAGGCAACGATCTCGTGTCCGGCGTCGAGCTGCACGCGGTAGCGGGCATCGGGGAGGATTTCGGTGACCAGTCCTTCGAACTGGATCAGCTCTTCCTTAGCCATTGATATCTCCAGGTCGTGGACGGCTAGTGCGAATAGGGTTTGCGGTTCGGTTGGCTGTTTGGCCGACTCTGGCGGCGCAAAAAGGCAACGCCTTGTATCCCATCAGGGGTCCCGGCGCTATGCGCGGAACGCTGTTCCGGACGGTCGACAGGCGACGAATGCATCTTACCACCGGAGCGGCGGCGGCGAGAACCCTTGGAGGCATTCGGGCCACTGCCGGGCCGTCCGTCGGCATGCCTCGCCTCGGCGTGCCGGCCTTCACCGTGCCTGCCGTCGCCTTGCTTACCGGCACTATGGTGGCGCCCGTCGGCATGCCGTTCGTCGGCGCGACGTCCGTCACCGTGGCGTGCGCCTTGCGGGCGCTGGCCCGGACGACCGCCCGGCCGGCCCTGTCGTTGCTGCGACGGGGCGGGACCAGCATCGCGGCGGCCGGCGTCGGTGCGGTGGTCCTCCCGCGGCAGGGCGACGCGAATCAGCCGCTCGATGTCGCGCAGATAGCCGAGCTCCTCGCCGCCCGCGACCAGCGAGATTGCGGTGCCGTCGGCTCCGGCGCGCGCGGTGCGGCCGATGCGGTGGACGTAGGTCTCCGGCACGTTCGGCAGGTCGAAGTTGATGACGTGACTGATGCCGTCGACGTCGATGCCGCGAGCGGCGATGTCGGTGGCGACCAGGGTGCGGATCTCTCCCGAGCGGAACTGGGCCAGCGTGCGCTCGCGATGGTTCTGCGACTTGTTGCCGTGGATGGCGTTGGCGGCGATCCCGGCCTTGGCCAGCGTCTTTACCACCTTGTCGGCGCCGTGCTTGGTGCGGGTGAAGACCAGCGCGCGGTTGATCGCCTCGTCCTGCAGCAGCTTGGTCAAAAAGGCCGGCTTGGCCGCGAAGTCGACCTGCAGGATGCGCTGGTTGATCCGCTCGGCGGTCGAGGACACCGGGGTCACCGCGACACGGGCGGGGTCGCGCAACATGGAATCGGCGAGCTCGGCGATGTCCTTCGGCATGGTGGCCGAGAAGAACAGCGTCTGCCGCTTGATCGGCAGCTTGGCGACGATTTTGCGAATGTCGTTGATGAAGCCCATGTCGAGCATGCGGTCGGCTTCGTCGAGCACGAGGAACTCGACGCTTGAAAGCTTCAAGCCGTTGCTCTGCACGAGGTCGAGCAGGCGGCCGGGGGTGGCGACCAGCACGTCGACGCCCTGCATCAGCGCACGGACCTGGCGGCCCATCGGCACGCCGCCGATCGCGAGCGTCGAGGACAGGCGGATGTGGCGGCCGTAGGCGTTGAAGCTGTCAAGTATCTGGCCGGACAGCTCGCGGGTCGGCGACAGCACCAGCACGCGGGCGGTCTTGGGCTGCGCCTTGATGCGGTTCTCGAGCAGACGATGCAGGATCGGCAGCGCGAAGGACGCGGTCTTGCCGGTACCGGTCTGGGCGATGCCGACGACGTCGCGACCGGTCAGTGCCAGCGGGATGGTCTGGGCCTGAATCGGAGTGGGGGTGACGTAATTCTCTTCACGAAGAGCGCGCGCGATGGGTTCGGCGAGGCCGAAGTCCTGAAACGAAGTCAAAAGAGGGGTTCTTTCCATGTCAAAAGCGAACGCCCGGCGCATCAGCGCGGCGCGCGCAAAAGGGTGTCGAGAAGACACCTGCGTGTTTGGGGTGTCGGATGGCTTGGATGATATGGGGCAAGCCAGAGGCCCGTAGAGGGCTTAAGAACACGCGGCTCGCTACGACCCCTTGATTCGCAAGAGGTCTCGGACGCTCATATGGAACATCGAGGGGGCGCTTTCAAGGCACTTGCCTCCAAAACAGCGGGTGCGGTGCAAAAATACTGCTGCCAGAAATTTAGCCAGAATTGGCGATTTGCTTAGAAAGTAGTCTGACTGCCGCTTTCGCATACATTTATGTTGCCTATGATTTAGGCTGCAAGACTGCGAAGAAACTTCGATTTCTGCCAATTAGTTTTGCAAATTCAATAAGTTGATGGGTGCCCAGCCCATGGCATGGTTCTTGCGATTCCGTTAACCGCAGGCGGCCGTGGGGCCGTTTCGCAGCGTTTTTCACGTCTGCGTCAGGGAGATGAGGCACTCATGTTTAACAAATCCACTCACGATATAGCGGCGTCATTTAGCCGCCGCGGCGTGCTCGCTGCGACCGCCGGACTGATGCTCGGTCTGGCTTCATTGACTGGCGCAAAGGCCGCCGACGACACCATCAAGGTGGGTGTACTCCACTCCCTGTCCGGCACCATGGCAATCAGCGAAACCACGCTGAAGGACACCATCCTCTTCCTGATCGACGAGCAGAACAAGAAGGGCGGCGTGCTCGGCAAGAAGCTGGAAGCCGTCGTCGTCGATCCCGCATCGAACTGGCCGCTGTTCGCCGAAAAGGCGCGCGAGCTGATCACCAAGAACAAGGTCTCGGTCGTGTTCGGCTGCTGGACCTCGGTGTCGCGTAAGTCGGTGCTCCCGGTGTTCAAGGAGCTCAACAGCATCCTGTTCTACCCCGTGCAATACGAGGGTGAGGAGAGCGAGCGTAACGTGTTCTACACGGGGGCTGCGCCGAACCAGCAGGCGATCCCTGCCGTCGACTACCTCATGAAGGACGAGAAGGTGAAGCGCTGGGTGCTCGCGGGCACCGACTACGTCTATCCGCGCACCACCAACAAGATCCTGGAGGCCTATCTGAAGTCCAAGGGCGTCGCCCAGGAAGACATCATGATCAACTACACGCCGTTCGGTCATTCCGACTGGCAGACGATCGTGGCCGACATCAAGAAGTTCGGCTCGGCCGGCAAGAAGACCGCGGTGGTCTCGACCATCAACGGCGACGCCAACGTTCCCTTCTACAAGGAGCTCGGCAACCAGGGCATCAAGGCCAAGGACATCCCGGTGGTGGCGTTCTCCGTGGGTGAGGAAGAGCTCGCCGGCATCGACACCAAGCCGCTGGTCGGCCACCTCGCCGCCTGGAACTACTTCCAGTCGATCAAATCGCCGGAGAACGAGAAGTTCATCAAGGCGTGGCAGGCCTACACCAAGAATCCGAAGCGCGTGACCAACGATCCGATGGAAGCGCACGTGATCGGCTTCGACATGTGGGTCAAGGCGGTCGAGAAGGTGAAGTCGACCGATCCCGACAAGGTCATCGACGCTCTCCCGGGCATCGAAGCCAAGAACCTGACCGGCGGCACCTCCAAGATGCTCCCGAACCACCATATCACCAAGCCGGTGTTCATCGGCGAGATCAAGGGCAACGGCCAGTTCGACGTGGTCTGGAAGACCCCGAGCCTCGTCCCCGGCGACGCCTGGTCGAAGGAGCTCGACGGCTCCAAGGACCTGATCGGCGACTGGGTCGGCAAGAAGTGCGGTAACTTCAACACCAAGTCCAACAAGTGCCTCGGCTCGGGCTCCTGATCCCGATCTGACGCTCCATTGCAAGACCGGAGAGGGCGGCGATCCCGCCGCCTTCTCCACTCATTTCTGCCGGGGTCATTCACAGTGCCAGCCCATTTGTCCGCTCGTCTCTGTTCGCTTGCACTCTCGTTGTTCCTGATTGCGTTCGCGCTGCCGGCCTTCGCCGGTCCGTTCGAGGATGCGGTCGCCAAATTCGCCAACGATGATTTTTCCGACACGGAAGAAGCGATCGGTGTGATCGCGGGCAGCGGCAGCAAGCTGGCTTTTCCGATCATCAATGCGCTTCAGGACGGTCGCCTCATGGCCGATCCCGACAGTAAGAAGGTCTACGTCACCGATGCGGACGGCAAGTCGATCGACGCTGCGACCGGCGAGGCCGTTGCCAGCGTTCCCGACAGTGCGAGCGCGGTTCGCCTCAACAACCGCCTGCGCCGCAGCGTCGACGCCGCACTCGGGAGCCTGACACTGCAGTCTCCGGATCTGGGAACGCGCCTGCAAGCCGCGCAGTCCGTCTTCAAGTCGCACGAGGAGACCGCGCTCGAGGCGGTCGATGCCGCGCTTGCCAAGGAAGCCAACAAATCCGTCAAGGCGGCGCTCACTGAGGCCCGAGCCGCGATCCTGCTGTTCAAGTCCGACGCCACCGAGGTCGAGAAGCTCGAAGCGGTCGCAACCCTCAAGGCGCGGGGCGACCAGGATGCGCTGGCGCTGCTCACCGGCATGGGCGACCAGCCGGCCTCGGTCACCAAGGCCGCCGCGAGCGCGATCGGCTCGATCCAGAATTCGCTCGCGGTCTGGTCGATGGTGCAGAATGCCTGGTACGGTCTCTCGCTCGGCTCGGTGCTGCTGCTCGCCGCGATCGGGCTCGCCATCACATTCGGCGTGATGGGCGTCATCAACATGGCGCATGGCGAGATGGTGATGATCGGAGCCTACACCACCTTCGTGGTGCAGGAGGTGATCCGCACCCGCTATCCCGGCCTGTTCGACTATTCGCTCTTGATCGCCGTGCCGCTTGCCTTCCTCGTCGCCGGCGCGATCGGCGTCTTGATCGAGCGCAGCATCATCCGCTTCCTCTATGGCCGCCCGCTGGAGACGCTGCTCGCGACCTGGGGCCTATCGCTGGTGCTGCAGCAGGCGGTACGCACCATGTTCGGCCCGACCAATCGCGAGGTCGGCAACCCCTCCTGGATGAGCGGCGCGTTCGAGCTCGGCCAGATCACCATCACCTATAACCGGCTCTGGATCCTTCTCTTCACGCTCGCCGTGTTCGCGATCCTGCTCGCGATGCTGCGCTACACCGCGCTGGGCCTCGAAATGCGCGCCGTGACGCAGAACCGCCGCATGGCGGCTTCCATGGGCATCGCCACCTCGCGCGTCGACGCGCTGACCTTCGGCCTCGGTTCGGGCATTGCCGGCATCGCTGGCGTGGCGCTGTCGCAGATCGACAATGTCAGCCCCAATCTCGGCCAGAGTTACATCATCGACAGTTTCATGGTCGTGGTGTTCGGCGGGGTCGGCAATCTCTGGGGCACGCTCGTCGGCGCCTTCACGCTCGGCATCGCCAACAAGTTCCTGGAGCCGGTCGCCGGCGCCGTGCTCGGCAAGATCGCGATCCTGGTTCTCATCATCCTGTTCATTCAAAAGCGGCCGCGCGGCCTGTTCGCGCTCAAGGGCCGTGCGGTGGAAGCATGACCCCTCACGTGCTGACGCGATCGCTGGACCGCAGCGCGACGATCTTCCTTGCCGTCGTCGCGGCCTGCGGCATCCTCATTCCGCTCTCCAACCTGCTGCTTCCCGCGGGCTCGTTCCTGCAGGTGCCGACCTATCTCGTCGCGCTCTGGGGCAAGTATGTCTGCTACGCCATCCTGGCGCTGTCGATCGACCTGATCTGGGGCTATTGCGGCATCCTCTCGCTCGGCCACGGCGCCTTCTTCGCGCTCGGCGGCTACGCCATGGGCATGTACCTGATGCGACAGATCGGCACCCGCGGCGTCTACGGCAATCCGATCCTGCCCGACTTCATGGTGTTCCTGAACTGGGAGAAGCTGCCCTGGTACTGGTACGGCTTCGACATGTTCTGGTTCGCGGCGCTGATGGTGCTGGTCGTACCGGGCCTGCTCGCCTTCTGCTTCGGCTGGCTCGCCTTCCGCTCACGTGTCACCGGCGTTTATCTGTCGATCATCACGCAGGCGATGACCTACGCGCTGCTGCTCGCCTTCTTCCGCAACGACTTTGGCTTCGGCGGCAATAACGGCCTGACCGACTTCAAGGACATCCTGGGCTTCAACGTCCAGGCGGAGGGGACGCGCGCCGCGTTGTTCGCGCTGAGCTGTCTGGCGCTGATCATCGGCTTCCTGATCTGCCGCGCCATCGTCTCCTCCAAGCTCGGCAAGGTCTTGATTGCCGTGCGCGACGCGGAATCGCGCACGCGCTTCCTCGGCTACCGCGTCGAATCCTACAAGCTGTTCGTGTTCACGGTGTCGGCCTGCATGGCCGGCGTCGCCGGCGCGCTCTACGTGCCGCAGGTCGGCATCATCAACCCGAGCGAATTCGCCCCCGGCAATTCGATCGAGGCGGTGATCTGGGTCGCGGTCGGCGGCCGCGGCACGCTGGTCGGCGCGGCGCTCGGCGCCGTCGTCGTCAACTACGCCAAGACGTTCTTCACCTCGGGCGTGCTCGCGCCGTACTGGCTGTTCATGCTGGGCGCATTGTTCATCCTGGTGACGCTGCTGCTGCCCAAGGGCATCGTCGGCACCTTCAATGCCTGGTGGGATCAATCGAAGGAAAGACGCACCTCCGCCACCTCCATGAGTGCCGCGGCCGAAGACGGCGTCACCGAACCCAAGATGGCGGAGTAAGCGGTCATGAACGTCATGGACACCCGCGCCACCTCCGCGATGCTCTATCTGGATGGCGTGCACGTCTCCTTCGACGGCTTCCACGCCATCAACAATCTATCGCTGACGCTCGAGCCCGGCGAGATGCGCGCCATCATCGGCCCGAACGGCGCCGGCAAGACCACGATGATGGACATCATCACCGGCAAGACCAAGCCGGATGAAGGCACCGTGCTGTTCGACGGCGTCACCGACCTGACGCGCCTCGACGAGACTCGCATCGCCGAGCTCGGCATCGGCCGCAAATTCCAGAAGCCGACCGTATTCGAGAGCCAGACCGTGCAGGACAACCTCCTGCTGGCGCTCAATGTCGACCATTCGGTCCGCGGCACGCTGTTCTGGCGCGGCAGCAAGGCGGAGTCCGAGCGCATCGACAAGGTGCTGGAGACGATCCGCCTCACCGAGGCTCGCAATCGTCTCGCCGGCAGCCTCAGCCACGGCCAGAAGCAATGGCTGGAGATCGGCATGCTGCTGGCGCAGGACCCGAAGCTGCTGCTGGTCGACGAGCCCGTCGCGGGAATGACCGACGTCGAGACGCATCTCACCGCCGAGCTGCTGAAGGAAATCAACAAGACCCACACCGTCATGGTGGTCGAGCACGACATGACCTTCGTGCGCGAGCTCGGCGTCAAGGTCACCTGCCTGCACGAAGGCACGGTGCTCGCGGAAGGGACCATCGACCAGGTCTCGTCCAACGAGAGGGTCATCGAAGTGTATTTGGGAAGGTAGCGAATGGCGAATAGGGAATGGCGAATGGACTGACCGCTTCTCCTATTCGCTACTCGCCATTCGCTATTCGCTCGCAAAGGTGTTTCCGATGCTTGAAGTGAAAGACATCAACCTGTTTTACGGTGCTGCCCAGGCGCTGCGCGGCGTCTCGATCTCGGCCGAGCCCGGCAAGGTCACGTGCGTGCTCGGGCGCAACGGCGTCGGCAAGACCTCGCTGCTGCGCGCGATGGTCGGGCAATATCCGATCTCGTCGGGCGCAATCGTGTTCGACGGCAGCGATATCACCGGCCTCAGGCCGTACGAGCGGGCGCGCAAGGGCATCGGCTTCGTGCCGCAGGGCCGCGAGATCTTCCCGTTGCTGACAGTCGAGGAGAACCTCAAGACCGGCTTCGGTCCGCTCAAGCGCGAGGACAAGCACATTCCGGACGACGTGTTCTCGCTGTTTCCGGTGCTGCAATCCATGCTGGGCCGGCGCGGCGGCGACCTCTCCGGCGGCCAGCAGCAGCAGCTCGCGATCGGCCGCGCGCTGGTGATGCGGCCAAAACTACTTTTGCTCGACGAGCCCACCGAAGGCATCCAGCCCTCGATCATCAAGGACATCGGCCGCGCCATCTCGTACCTGCGCAATCTCGGCAACATCGCCATTGTGCTGGTCGAACAATATCTCGACTTTGCCTGCGAACTCGGCGACAGTTTCGCGGTGATGGATCGCGGCGCAGTGAAGTTCACCTGCGACCGCTCCAATCTCGATCCGGCCGAGATCAGCCGCCAGATGGCACTGTAGGCCATTCTGCCGCGACCGGCTGGGGGAGGCGGATGCGCAGCGAATTGTCAGTCACATCCACCGTGTTTGAGGCAAACCGTGCCCGCGGCGCGGTGCGCTTCGACGTGCATGCGCGCGACGGCGTGACGCGGCGCGGCGCCTTGCATGAATCCGGTTCGCTCCGCGTCCGCTTTCCCTCCCCGGAAGATCAGGGTCTGTCCGGCGTGTTCGTCAACACGGCGGGCGGAGTTGCCGGCGGCGATCGCTTCGACATCGAGATAGCGGCGGCGGATGCAGCGCGGCTGACGCTGACCACAGCGGCCGCCGAAAAGGTCTATCGCACCCCCGGAGCGGCAGCGCAGCTCAACATCGCCTTGAAGGTCGGGGCGGGCGCGCATCTTGCCTGGCTGCCGCAGGAGACGATTCTGTTCGACCGTGCCCGCGTGCAGCGCCGCTTCGACATCGGCCTCGACGAGGCGGCCTCGCTCCTGCTCTGCGAGACCGTCGTGTTCGGCCGGACCGCCATGGGCGAGCGGATGGAGCAGGGCGAGTTCGTCGACCGCTGGCGGCTACGCCGCGGCGGGCGGCTGGTGTTCGCCGAGACGGTCCGGCTCGACGGCGATATCGGTGCCAAGCTCGGCCGGTCCGCCGTCGCCAAAGGTGGCGCGGCGATCGGCACAGCCCTGATCGTGCCCGGCGACGAAGCCTTGGTCGAGCGCATCCGGGAGGCGTCGGAATCGTTCTCCGGCGAAGTCGGAATCTCGGCCTGGAATGGCTTTGCAATGGCGCGGTTCTGTGCCCAAGATGCGGCGCGTTTGCGTACCGACATGATGACGGTGCTGGCGCGCACCGGTGCGGCCCTGCCGCGGCTCTGGCTGAACTAGACTGGTTGAATTGACGTGTTGAACGGAAGAGATATCGCATGAATCTGTCTCCCCGCGAAAAGGACAAGCTTCTGATCTCGATGGCGGCGATCGTGGCCCGCCGCCGGCTGGACCGCGGCGTCAAGCTCAACCATCCCGAGGCGATCGCGATCATCTCCGATTTCATTCTGGAAGGCGCGCGCGACGGCCGCACCGTCGCCGAGCTGATGCAGTCAGGCGCGCAAGTTCTGACCCGCGACCAGGTGATGCCGGGCATTCCCGAGATGATCCACGACATCCAGGTCGAGGCAACTTTTCCTGATGGCACCAAGCTCGTCACCGTGCACGAGCCGATCAGGTAGGAGCAGAGCATGATCCCCGGCGAACTCTTCATCCAGGACGGCGAGATCGAGCTCAATGCCGGCCGCAAGACGGTGACGTTGACCGTGGCCAATACAGGCGACCGCCCGATCCAGGTCGGCTCGCACTACCACTTCTTCGAGACCAACCCCGCGCTGAAGTTCGACCGCAAGAAGGCGCGCGGCATGCGCCTCGACATCGCCGCCGGCACCGCCGTCCGCTTCGAGCCCGGCCAGACCCGCGACGTCCAGCTCGTCGCCATGGCGGGGAAGAAGACGATCTACGGCTTCCGCGGCGATGTGATGGGGAAGCTGTGACCTCCGCAGGAACGAGCACGGCGCGGCATGGTTGAGGCGGAAACGGAGGTATTTCCATGCTCTCACCAATCCGCCTCGTCTCGGAAGCTGCCGAGCTCGCCGCGCAGCGCCATAACGGCATGGCGCGCAAGGGCCGCGGCAATGAGCCCTATATCAATCATCTCGCAGAGGTCGCGAACCTGCTCGCGACTGCGACCGACGGCGCCGATGCCGAGCTGGTCGCGGCCGGCTGGCTGCACGACACCATCGAGGACACCGACACCACGCGCGAGGAGCTCGCGCAGAGATTTTCCGATCGGGTCGCGTCCCTCGTTGCCGAGTGCACCGACGACATGAGCTTGCCGAAAGCGAAGCGGCGGCAGAAGCAAATCGAGGACGCGCCCCACAAATCGCCGGGCGCCAAGCTGATCAAGATCGCCGACAAGATCAGCAATACGGGCGCGCGCATTCAGACCGATCCGAATGCTGGGGAGCGCGAAGATCTCGCCGACTATATCGCCTGGGCCACGCAGGTCGTGGCGGGGTGCCGCGGCGGCAATGCGTGGCTCGACGAAAAATTCGATGACGCCGTGAAAGCAGCAAAGGCCTTGCTGTGACCAACCAGACATTCAATCGCAAACGGGGCTTGTGATGTCCGTCAAGATGAAGCGTTCCGTCTATGCCGACATGTTCGGCCCGACCACCGGCGACAAGGTGCGGCTGGCCGACACCGACCTCATCATCGAGGTCGAGAAGGATTTCACCACCTATGGCGAGGAGGTGAAGTTCGGCGGCGGCAAGGTGATTCGCGATGGCATGGGGCAGTCGCAGGTCACCAACAGGCAGGGCGCGGCCGATACCGTCATCACCAATGCGCTGATCGTGGACCATTGGGGCATCGTGAAGGCCGACGTCGCTATCAAGGACGGCATGATCGCAGGCATCGGCAAGGCCGGCAATCCCGACATCCAGCCCGGGGTCACCATCATCATCGGCCCCGGCACCGACGTGATCGCGGGTGAGGGCAAGATCCTCACCGCCGGCGGCTTCGACAGCCACATCCATTTCATCTGTCCGCAGCAGATCGAGCACGCGCTGATGTCAGGAGTCACCTCGATGCTGGGGGGCGGCACCGGCCCGTCGCACGGCACCTTCGCGACCACCTGTACGCCGGGGCCCTGGCATATGGGGCGGATGATCCAGTCGTTCGACGCCTTCCCGGTCAATCTCGGCATTTCCGGCAAGGGCAACGCCTCGCGGCCCGCCGCGCTGGTCGAGATGATCAGGGCCGGCGCCTGTGCGCTGAAGCTGCACGAGGATTGGGGCACCACGCCGGCCGCGATCGACAATTGCCTGTCGGTCGCCGACGATCACGACATCCAGGTGATGATCCACACCGACACGCTGAACGAATCCGGCTTCGTCGAGGACACGATCAAGGCCTTCAAGGGCCGCACCATCCACGCCTTCCACACCGAAGGCGCCGGCGGCGGCCATGCTCCTGACATCATCAAGGTCGCCGGCCTGAAGAACGTGCTGCCCTCGTCGACCAACCCGACGCGGCCGTTCACCCGCAACACCATCGACGAGCATCTGGACATGCTGATGGTGTGCCACCATCTCGATCCGTCCATCGCCGAAGATCTGGCGTTCGCCGAAAGCCGCATCCGCAAGGAGACGATCGCGGCCGAGGACATCCTCCACGACCTCGGCGCGCTCTCGATGATGTCCTCGGACTCGCAGGCCATGGGCCGCCTCGGCGAAGTCATCATCCGGACCTGGCAGACCGCGGACAAGATGAAGAAGCAGCGCGGGTCGCTGCCGCAGGACAAGGGCAAGGACAACGACAATTTCCGCGTCAAGCGCTACATCGCCAAGTACACCATCAATCCCGCCATCGCGCACGGCGTGTCGAAGCTGATCGGCTCGGTCGAGAAGGGCAAGATGGCCGATCTCGTGCTGTGGTCGCCGGCCTTCTTCGGCGTCAAGCCGGACTGCATCGTCAAGGGCGGCACGATCGTCGCGGCGCCCATGGGCGATCCCAACGCCTCGATCCCGACGCCGCAGCCGGTGCACTACCAGCCGATGTTCGGCGCGTTCGGCAAGGCGCGTACGGCATCCTCGGTGGTGTTCACCTCCAAGGCCGCGGTCACCGGCGGCCTCGCGCGAAAGCTCGGCCTCGAGAAGAAGCTCTATGCCGTCCAGAACACCCGCGGCAAGATCTCCAAGAAGAGCATGATCCACAACGACGCGACGCCCAATATCGAGGTCGATCCGGAGACCTATGAAGTGCGCGCCGATGGCGAGCTCCTGACCTGTGCTCCGGCGGAGGTACTGCCGATGGCGCAGCGATATTTCATGTACTGAAATAGCGCTCGACGCATGTCCCCGGCGGTGTCCGGGGACGGCTTTTTGCGGTTTTGCGTTCGGTCCCGCCTGGTCTAATGTCCCGCCCGGTATCGTAACCCTCAGAAGAAAAGCCGGGAGGATTTCTCGTGATCTACGTCGTTGCTACCTTGACCATCAAGCCCGAGACGCGCGCCGAATTCATTGCAGCCGCCACCGCCTGCATCAAGGAGACGCGGAAAGAGCCCGGCAATATCGCCTATGACCTGCATGAGAGCGTCACCGACCCTGCCAAGATGGTGTTCGTCGAGCAGTGGGAGAATATGGAAGCGCTGGGGCCGCATCGCGCTGCCGAGCACATGAAGACGTTCGGCCGTGTTGCTGTGAAATGCTTCACGGCGCCGCCGAAGATCGAATACATCACGCCCGAGAAGGTCGAGACACGGTAAAGAGGTAAGACGCATGATCCGGGCGACGCAGGTCAGGGGACAGCACCGCTTCACGGAAGCTCCGGCGGACACGGTCGTGCTCGATTTCGACGATCGGCACCGTCGTCGCATGACGATGACGGGAACGCGTGGTCTCGAATTCCTGCTCGACCTGGAACATGCCGTCGCGCTGCGCGGCGGGGATGCGCTGGTGCTGGAGGATGGAAGGCTGATCGAGGTGGTCGCGGCGCCCGAGCCGCTGCTCGAAATCCGCGGCCGCGATCCGCACCACCTCGTCCGCGTCGGCTGGCATCTCGGCAACCGTCATCTGCCGACCCAGATCATGGCCAAGGCCCTGCGCATCCGCCGCGATCACGTCATCGAGGCGATGGTGAAGGGCCTTGGCGCGCGTGTAATCGAGATCGAGGCGCCGTTCGATCCCGAAGGCGGCGCCTACGCCGATGCCGGCCACGCGCATGGACACGACCATGCGCATCACGATCACGGCCATCATCACCATGACCATGGTCACCTCCATGATCATGGCTCGCACGACCATAGCCACGAGCACCACCATCACCACGACGAGCATTGCGATCATCCCGACCATCACCACGGCCACAAGCATGCTCATGACCTCAAATGAGCCGGTCGGCGGCGGTGATCTTGCCGAGGGCGAGGCGGCGGCGCTGTACCGGTTGATGACCTGGCTGTCGCCGGCGTTTCCGGTGGGCGGTTTCTCCTATTCCAGCGGCATCGAATGGGCGGTCGAGGCGGGCGACGTGATCGACACGACGACGCTGGCGGATTGGCTCGATGCGATGCTCGGCGACGGCTCCGGCTTCTGTGACGCCACGTTTCTGGTCCACGCCTATCGCGCCACGGAATCGGGCGAGACGGCCGCATTGAACGAGATCGCCGAGCTCGCGAGCGCCTTCGTGCCGTCGCGCGAGCGGCAGCTGGAGACGACCTCACAGGGCCGCGCCTTCATCGACATCTCGCGCGCCGCATGGGATGCCGACGGACTGGATGCCACGGTCGCGGCATGCGGCGCGCCGCTAGTCTATCCGGTCGCGGTCGGTGTGGTTGCCGCGATGCACGCCGTGCCGTTGGCGCCGACGCTGCACGCCTTCCTGCATGCGCTGGTCTCGAACTGGATTTCCGCCGCCAGCCGGCTCATTCCGCTCGGCCAGACCGATAGCCAGCGTGTGCTGGTGAGGCTGGAAGCCGCCGTCGCCGCCACCGCCAATCGCGCGTTGAATGCGACCTTGGACGATCTCGGCAGCGCGACGTTCCGGGCCGATCTCGCCAGCTTGCGGCACGAGACGCAATATACCCGCTTGTTTCGGTCGTGAGCGGTGCGGCCGTCAAGTCATCAGGAGAGAACGAGTCACATGGCGAAATCTCACGGTCCCTTGCGTGTCGGCGTCGGCGGTCCGGTCGGATCGGGCAAGACCGCGCTGATGGACCTGCTCTGCAAGACCATGCGCGAGCGCTATGACATTGCGGCGATCACCAACGACATCTACACCAAATGGGATGCGGAGTTCCTGGTGCGTTCGGGATCGCTGACGCCGGATCGCATCGCCGGCGTCGAGACCGGCGGTTGTCCGCACACGGCGATCCGCGAGGATGCCTCGATGAATCTCGCTGCGGTCGCGGACATGCGCGCCAAGTTTCCCGGACTTGACCTCGTGCTGATCGAATCCGGCGGCGACAATCTCGCTGCCACTTTTTCCCCGGAGCTGGCCGACCTCACCATCTATGTCATCGACGTCGCCGCTGGCGACAAGATCCCGTCCAAGGGCGGCCCCGGCATCACCCGGTCCGACCTCCTGGTCATCAACAAGACCGACCTTGCGCCCCATGTCGGCGCCTCCCTGGAGAAGATGGAGACGGACGCCAGGCGCATGCGCGGCGAACGTCCCTTCGTCATGACCAACCTCAAGAAGAGCGAGGGGCTCGACCGAATCGTCGGCTTCATCGAGGCCAAAGGCGGCCTGAAACGGGCGGGCTGACCGGACGCGACCAGTTGGCGCAGGCGTTTTTCGTCGTTAACGCCTGGGCCGTGCCGCAACCCACGGAACAAATTTCGGACACGGCGATTAACTACCTCCGGCGCCCGGGGCGAATTCATCCCGGCCAGACCATCGGCCGGGCGGATTAAGCTTTTCAGGCGACCCAAGTTGCGTACTGATGCCTCCTCCTTCATTATCTCCGCCACTGGGGTTTACCCTGCTTCGGCCTCTGGCCGTTCGAGCGGCGTTCATGTGCTCCGTGTTCATTGCCGACCTCCTGCTTTCGCCTGAGTAATCGCGTGGTCAGGCTGGGTTTCATCATCGGCTTCATCGCTCTGCTCGGGGCCTTGCTCTCCGGGCTTGCGGCTTATCGCGTCCACGACCAGGAGCTGGCGCTGGACCGGATCGCGCTAGCGCGGGCGATCGACGTGCATGCGAGCCTGGTTCAGGACCGCCTGACCGAGCGGGAGCTGCTCGCGCGTGTCGCCTCGGGCCTGTTCCGCGCGCCGTCGGTGATCAAGCCGAACATGCTGGAGCCGCTGCGCTCGGCGATCTACGCCTTCAAGACCGACTTTGTGGTGGCCGGCTGGATCGCCCGGCTGAAGCCGAACGAGCTTGCGGACGCGCAAGCCGCCATCGCCAGCGCCGGCTTCCCGAATCCGCAGATCCGCTCGTTTGACGACAAGCCGATCAATCCTGCCGATGTCACCCAGCCGATCGACGTGCTGTTGGATCTCGAGCCGCGCAGCAACGAGACCACGGCCTTGCCCGGCCGCAGCTACGATCAGGATCCGGTTCGCAGCGCGATGCTCACGCGGGCGCGCGCCCAAAAGAGGTCGGTTGCCTCTGACCCGGTGCCGTTGATCCGCGGAAACGGTCCGATCGGCATCATCGTGGCCGCGCCCGTCGTTCCCGAGGGCGCGACGGAGCCGGCCGGGTTCGTCACATTTTCCTACGAGCTCGCCTCGCTGATGCTGGCCAATGACGACATGTCGCTGTTCGCGGTGGCGCTCAGGGATCCGCGCAAGGACGGCGGCGAGCTGATCGCCAACGATCAGGGCGTGGTCTCGACGCGGATCGCGGCGGCGGACGGGGCGCCGTCGGCGACGCGCACGGTGAGCTTCGGTGGCCGCGATTGGCAGCTCGGCTATTACGCGAAGACCAATTCGGTGCGCCGCGCCGAGCAGACCGCCATCATCGTGGCGGCGATCGGCTTTGCCATCACCGCAATGGTGTGCGGCCTGTTCGGTTACGTCGCCTACAACAATCTGCGGCTCAGCCGGGAGATTCAGGTCAGGATCGGATTCGAGCGGCGTTTGACCGCGGTGATCGACGAGCTCAACCACCGCGTCAAGAACATCCTGGCGGTGATCCAGTCGATCGTGACGCGCACCTTGCGCCACGGCTCGGACATCGACATCGCGCGCGAGCTCCTGATCGGGCGCATCCACGCCATGTCCAATGTGGTCTCGCTGCTCAGCGAGAGCCAGTGGCAGGGCGTCAAGCTCAAGGGCCTGTTCGAGGCGCGCGCGATTCCGCATGCCGATCGCATCGCCGTCACCGGCCCCGACATCGCGGTCAGCGCGCGTGCCGCACAGAGCCTGTCGCTGCTGTTCTTCGAGCTCGCCTCGCATTCCGACGAGGGCCTGTCGCTGGTCGGCAAGCACCCGCACATCACCGCCAACTGGACGGTGACCGGCGAGGAGGGCGACGAGGTCTTCCATTTCCGCTGGGAGGAGTTCAACACCAGCGAGGCGACGCGCCGGCCCGATTCCGATTTCGGCCTGATCCTGCTCGACCGCGTCGCGCCCGAGGCGCTGGGCGGGACCGCCAAGCGCTTCTTCACCGACGTCTCCTACGTCTATGAATTGACCGCGCCGATGGAGACGGTGGTCGACATGACCGAGCGCGACCGCACGGATAAAATCTCGGCGCCCGTCAGGCCGGTGCGAAGTTAGCCCTTCGGCCGCAACACCAGATCGACGAGGCTGCGCGCGTAGCCGGGTGTGATCGGTGCGATGCCGAAGATATAGCGGTAGAACAGGCTGCCATAGATCGCGTCGTAGAGATTCTCAGGAGGACCCTCGGCCTGAATGCTGCCGTCCTTCTGGCCGGCGGCGATCATGTCCACCAGCGCGTCGCGGCGGAATTGCAGGTACCGGGCGTAGAACAGCTCGGCCGACCCGGTCTTGGAAATGCATTCGGAGACGACGGCGAGCTGCACCTTGCCGAACTCGCCCTGCAGCGCCTCGGCATAGGCGGCGGCGTGGCGCCGCGCGCGCGCCGCGGGCGTGCCCGCGCTCGCGGGCGGCAGCGGCAGCATTTGCGCGGCATGGTGGAGGAAGGCGTCGATCAGCAGCGCTTCCCGCGACGGCCACCATTTGTAGATCGTCATCTTGGACACGCTGGAGTGCCGTGCGATCGCATCGATGGTGGTGGCGGCAAGGCCGGTGGTCGCCATCAGTGCATAGGCGCTTTCGAGGATGGCGTTGGTGGTCTCGATCGACCTTGGCCGGCCGCGCCGGGGCGCGCGCTCCGCCTCTTCACGCCCGTCTTTCGCCATCGCCACGCCCGGTCTCCTCACGCAGGGTCCCGGCATAGCCCAGGGGCGGCATTCGGCCTAGCAGAATCGCACGATTTCGTCGCGAAGCGATCAGCTCTGGGCCTGCTGCCGCAGGGCTGCCGGCAGATCCTGCCGTTTCGACCAGGCGATGTAGTAGGCGAGCCCGGTCATCGCCGCGAAGCCGGTGATGCTCACCGCCACCTGCATCACCGCCAGGTTCGGCCCGGTGATCAGGATGAGGTGGCCAGCGAAGGATAGGAACACGGCGACGCAGAATACCGCGAGCCATTCCTCACCACATGCGATCACCGCTTGCAGCGGTTTCCATCTCAGGCCGGGGTGATCCGCCGGAATGAGATGGGTGGCAATGAACGCGAGGGCGAGGAAGTGGACCACCCGATAGGGAGCGAGGTTTTCCTTGTCGGTCGGAGCGATGCTGTTGAGGAGCAGATCGGGCAGGTAAGCCGACAGCGCCGGCGAATGGCGCATCAAGGTGACGGCCATCGCGAAGACCAGGTAGGCGCCGGCGAGGATCCGCAGCCAGGACATGCCGTGCAGCGCACGTCCCGGAGCGCCCGTCACGGCGAACCAGCCGCCCAGCACCATCAACATCTGCCAGCACAGCGGATTGAAGGTCCATTCCCCGTCCGGATAGATCCGAAAATTCCAGTCGAACCAGCGTGCGGCGAGATACAGCGCGACCGATGCCGCCAGCGTCAGGTTCGGGCCCCGCAGCAGGCCCCACAACGCGAACGGAAAGAACGCCATCAGCGGGACCATCAGCTGCAGCAGGTCGAGGTTCAGCGGCTCTTCCTGGAGAACGAGACCGCGGACCAGGATGCGCAGTGGATGCTCGAGAATGCCGGAGATGTTGTATTGGTGGATGATCTCCGGCGCCATCGATTGCCTGGCGACATAGGCGATGGCATCGATATAGATCACGAACAGCACGACATAGGCGGCATAGAGCCGCCAGACCCGGCGAAAGATGCGCGTCGCCGCGACCAAGTAGCCGCGTTCCAGCGCCATCCTGCCATGGATGATGGCGACCCCGTAGCCCACCACGAACACGAACAGGTCCGCCGCGCCGCTGAAGCCGAAATTGCGCAGCGTCAGCAGGTTGACGACGTTGTTGGGAATATGGTCGACGAATATGGACCAATTGGCGATGCCGAGCGTCAGATAGAGCCTGGCGTCATGCTGGAATGCGGCGAGGTTCGCCTTGACGGACGGTTTCATTGAGCAAAATAGCTTTGGGAATCAGGATGATGCTTTTAACGGCAACCGCCTGCTCGTCCGAGTAGCGTTTGCGTGAGCGGCAAGGCAATCGCGCCGAACGGCGCAGACTGCGGCCCTCGCCTACTATCGAAGTAGGATAGATGCGCCGGAAGGACTTACGACGAAATTTTCTACCCAGCTCCGATCGCTACTCGGCAGGTTCGGCCGACACCTCGTCGGACACGCCGGCGCGGCTCGCCAGGATGCCCAGGGCGACGCCCCCGATCGCCAGGATCGGCAGCAGCCGCTTGACGCCGATGGCACGAACGATCTGGAGCCCGGTGGCGAGGAGCATCGGATCTGCAAGCATGCTCTGCGCGGCCGATTTCGCGGCGCGCTCGGCCGCGATCTGGGCGCGTTTCTGCACCTCGCGCTTGTAGCTCCAATAGGAGCCTGCCGCGGCCAGGGTCAGCAGAAAGAAGATGCCGGCGCCGGCAAGACAAGCCTGCACCGGGCCATATTTCTGCAGCACCCAAATGAAGACGGCGGCACAGAGGAAGCCTGTGGTCACGAGCAGCGCGAAGGCAGCGCCCGCGGCAAGGGAGGTCAGCCGAACCGTCGTGCCGGTTGATGCGCTGATGCCGTCGATGATGCGCTGAAACATGGCCTTGCTCCTCAATCCCCGCCAGCCGAATGGTCACGAGCCAACAGCGGCGGCGTGCCGCCGCCGTATCAAATGGGCGTCGACATCCTTAGCGACGCCAGGCGACGCCGATCAGGAAGCCGATGCCGAGCGCCAGCCCGACGGTCGCCAGCGGCCGCTGCGTGATCGCCTCTTCCAGCGTCTCCTCGATCGAGCCGTAGGCGTCATGTGCAGCTTCCATCATCGCGCTGCCGCGCTCGGACATGTCGTCCATCGCGGAGTCCATGTTCTCGCGCGCCTGGCGATAGCCGCGGCGAGCCTGCTTGCTGGTGGAGTTGGCGAAAGTATTGAGCGCGTCGGTGATCTGGTCGGTGAGGGCGGCGATATCGCTTTTCACGGCTGCTACATCCTTTTCGAGGCGGTCTCGGGTGGCTTTGTCGGTCCAGTCTCTCATCCCGGCTTCGGCATTGGGCGTGGACATCGGGAGCTCCGAACTGTTGACGGCTGAGATGGGCGGAGAACGTTTCGTCGCCGGGTAAGTTCCGTTCGCTGAAACCGGTCAGGCTTGCGGCAGCTGCGGCGAATTCTCCGGCAGCAGGTGGTCCTTCAGGATCAGCGCGACGATCAGGAGCGGCGACGACAGGAACGCGCCCATCGGCCCCCACAGCCAGGTCCAGAACGCGAGCGCGAGCAGCACGGCGAGCGCGTTCAGGGCGAGCCGCCGCCCGATGATCGTCGGCGTGATGAAGTGACCCTCAAGAAAGGTGAGGCCACCGAAGGCGAGCGCGGCCATCAGGCCGCCGCCGAGGGTCGGGAAGGCGATCAGCCCGACCACGACCAGCACCACGAACATCGCGACGGGCCCGATGATCGGGATGAAGTTGAGCGTGGCCGCCAGTGCGCCGAGCCCGGCCGGATTGGGCATTCCGGTCAGCGCACAGATCAGGCCGGTGGCGACGCCGACGCCGACATTGATGAGGGTGACGGTCAGCAGATAATTGCCGAGATGGACCTCGATCTCGTTGAGGATCCGGAGCGTGCGCAGCCGCGCGTCGTGATTGCTGAAGGTCATGATCATGGCCCGCCGCAGGTCGCGCCAGCTTGCGATGAACAGGATCAGGGTGACGAAGAACAGCAGGAATTCGGTAAAGGTCGGTGACAGGAATTCCAGCGTCGGCTGCACCCACTCGATCTTGGGCATGTGCAGGCTCGGCAATCCCTCCGAGCCGCCGAGCATGGCTTGCAGCTCCCGCCAGAGCGCAAGCGGCCGGTCGAACACGTGCAGCTTGTCCTTCAATTGCGCGCCGAGCTCTGGCA
The DNA here is from genome assembly GCF_020194215.1 of Bradyrhizobium sp. BRP20. Taxonomy (NCBI): domain Bacteria; kingdom Pseudomonadati; phylum Pseudomonadota; class Alphaproteobacteria; order Hyphomicrobiales; family Nitrobacteraceae; genus Bradyrhizobium; species Bradyrhizobium sp. BRP20. Next base: position 700,423 of record NZ_JADYVY010000001.1, read on the forward strand.
GGCGCGTGCTCCACGCCATGACCGGCGAAGCGATCAACGCGACGGCGAAAGCGACCACCGCGCTCACTGCGACCACGATCAGCACGGCGCCGACGCTGCGTGGGACCTTGCTTCGCTCCAGGAAGGTGGCCGCCGGAGACAGCATGGTCCCGATGACGAACGCCATCACGACCGGCAGGAAGAACGCCCGGCCGACATAGAGCACGGCGACGATGGCGATCAGCAACAGCCCGGCCAGCGCGAACGCGACGAATTCAGTGCGGCGGATCACCGGCGGCAGCTCGACATGGCTCTCGGGAAGCGGATCGCCTTCGCTGTTGCCGGAAATCAAACGTTCACTGGGTAGGACGCGCACAATATCTCTCCCGCACGGAATCCGTGATCCGCGCGCCCATTGATGACGTGACTAATGCTTGGGCGGCGTGCTGGTTCCATCGCGGCTTCGTGAACGGATGCTCGCTTGACTGTGACGTCGCTGCCGCACGCTGCGCCGGAACTTCGATTGAGGCGGCGGAGTTTGTTGAGGCAGCGCATCACCTGATGCACATCCAACGGGGCAGCTCATGACAAAGTTGTTTGCAGTCCGTCGCAGCTTCTCGCCGCGCGCCGTCGGCGCGTTCGCCTTCGCAACCGCTCTTCTCGCAGTGCCGGTGGGCACCGCAAGCGCCCAAACCTTCGGCTATACGCCGATGCAGCGGGTGTATCCGCAGGACGTTTACTCGCAGGGCCAATACTTGCGGGGCCAACACTTGCAGGACCAAGGCTATTCGCAGGATGACATCAACGAGGCGCCGCAGGTCGCCGATGAGGATACCCAATTGCCCGACCGGCTGCGCAGGCAGATCGTCGGCTTCGACCGGAGCGAGCCGGCCGGTACCATCGTCATCGATACCAACAGCACCTATCTCTATTACGTGCTCGGAGGCGGCCGCGCGATCCGCTACGGCGTCGGCGTCGGCCGCGAGGGCTTTACCTGGTCGGGCGTGCAAAGCGTCAGCCGCAAGGCCGAGTGGCCGGACTGGCATCCGCCGGCCGAGATGATCGCGCGCCAGCCCTATCTGCCGCGCTTCGTCGCCGGCGGGCCCGGCAACCCGCTCGGTGCGCGCGCGATGTATCTCGGCTCGAGCCAATACCGCATCCACGGCACCAATGATCCCTCCACCATCGGCAAGTTCGTCTCGTCCGGCTGCATCCGCATGACCAACGAGGACGTCGTCGACCTGTATAGCCGCGTCAATGTCGGCGCCAAGGTCGTGGTGCTGCCGAAGAACGCGCCGCTAATGGCGAAGGGAGGTGATCCCGTGCGCAAGCGTCCGGCCGTGACGACACTGCCTTCGGGTCGGCAGGCGCTGAACATGACCACGTCGGCCGTGAATTAGTCTGCGAGGTCCTATGGCGAGACGGCTGATTGACAAACTGGCGGGCGGAGCGGCGATTGTCGTCGTCGTCTCCAGCGGGCTGGCGATGGCGCCGTCGGCGCATGCGCAGGATTTCTTCTCGGGCCTGTTCGGCGGCTTTCGGATGCGGCCGCCGCCAGAAATCCGGATGCCTTTCCCCACCGACGATATGCCGCGCTATGAGGCGCCACGCCAGCGCGCGTCCTACGGCGGCGGCACCGCCTATTGCGTGCGCAGCTGCGACGGTCGCTACTTCCCGGCACAAGGCAATGATGCCGAGAGCAAGGCGCAATCCTGCAAGAGCTTCTGCCCTGCCTCGGAGACCTCGCTCGTCTATGGCGGCAACATCGACGATGCCACGACTGAGAAGGGAAAGTCCTATTCCGACCTGCCGAACGCGTTCCGCTATCGCAACGAGATCGTCGCGGGCTGTACCTGCAACGGCAAGGACCCGGTCGGGCTCGCATCGGTCAAGGTCGAGGACGACCCGACCCTGCGCAAGGGCGACATCGTCGCCGGCGCCAATGGCCTCGTGGTCGCCAGCCGCAATGCCAATGACCGCCGTGGCGTCGCGATGAACTTCTCGCCGCTGCCGGAATCGGTGCGTGCCAGATTCCGTCAAGTCCCGGTGGTGGCGAAGGAGTAGGGAGCGCCCTATCGGACGGCGTCCGAACCTTGTTCGGACGGCCAAATGCTGGACTAGGCCCGCCGCGGGACGTTGCGCGGCAGGGTTTCCGAGATGGAACCGGCTTGGGTGCAGCGCGTTAGAACAGCGTAGCAATTGCCTGAAGGGGGCCTCGCGATGCTGGTCGGCGTACTCGTCACCTTTCTCGTCGTCATTCTTGTGCTCTATCTCATCAACATGCTGCCAATGGACGGCCGCGCCAAGCAGATCGCGCGCGTCATCGTCATCATCATCGGAATTGTTTCGCTGCTGAAATACCTGGCGGTGTTCTAGCAATCGCAGCCCGGACAAGCGAAGCGGTATCCGGGCCGCAGCGAAGGTCCCGGATCGCACTTCACGCCATCCGGGGCTACACCTCAAATCAAAAGCCCCCGGCTTTCGCCGGGGCTTCGTTCGTGCTGCTTCAGTGCAGCGACTTCAGCCAGTCGTCGACATCCTGACGGACCTGGTCCTTGGCCTTGCCGTAACGCTCCTGCAACCGGCCCTCGAGCTGCTCGCGGCGGCCCTCGATCAGTTGGAGGTCGTCGTCAGTGAGCTTGCCCCATTTCTCCTTGGCCGATCCCTTGAACTGCTTCCAGTTTCCTTCGATCCGATTCCAGTCCATGACCATCTCCCGTTGGTTGATGGCCCGACAACGCGAGGCGCACGCAGCCTGTTCCGTGACACAGCGCGACGTTTCCCCAACAAAAAAGCCCCGGGTTCGGCCGGGGCTTTCGATGTTCCGTGACTCTGCTCAGCCGAGCGCCTCTTTATCCAAGAGCCTCTTTTATCGAAGAGCCTCTTTATGCAAGAGCCTTGGCCTCGCGGCGGCGCGCGGTGAGGATGTATTCGGTGTAGCCGTTCGGCTGTTCGCGCCCCTTGAAGATGAGGTCGCAGGCAGCCTTGAAGGCGACGCCGTCGAAGGCAGGCGCCATCGGCTTGTAGATGGGATCATCCGCGTTCTGCTTGTCGACGACGACCGCCATGCGCTTGAGCGATTCCATCACCTGCGCCTCGGTGATCACGCCCTGGTGCAGCCAGTTGGCAAGGTGCTGGCTGGAGATGCGCAAGGTGGCGCGGTCTTCCATCAGGCCGACGTCGTGGATGTCGGGCACCTTGGAGCAGCCGACGCCCTGGTCGATCCAGCGCACGACATAGCCCAGGATGCCCTGGCAATTGTTGTCGATCTCCTGCCTGACGTCATCGGGCGCCCAGTTCGACTTCGACACCGGAATGGTGAGGATGTCGGACAGTTTTGCGCGCGGTCCGCCCTTGGCGAGCTCCTCCTGGCGCGCGATCACGTTGACCTGGTGGTAGTGCAGCGCGTGCAGCGTCGCCGCGGTCGGCGAGGGCACCCAGGCGGTGGTGGCGCCGGCCTGCGGATGGCCGAGCTTCTGTGCCAGCATGTCCGCCATCTTGTCGGGCGCGGCCCACATGCCCTTGCCGATCTGGGCGTGGCCGGGCAGGCCATCGATTAGGCCCATGTCGACGTTCCAGTCCTCATAGGCCTTGATCCAGGCCTGCGCCTTCATCTCGTTCTTGCGGATCATCGGGCCCGCTTCCATCGAGGTGTGGATCTCGTCGCCGGTGCGGTCGAGGAAGCCGGTGTTGATGAACATGATGCGCTTGGAGGCGCGCTGGATGCAGGCCTTGAGGTTGACGGTGGTGCGTCGCTCCTCGTCCATGATGCCGACCTTGAGCGTGTTCTCGGGCAGGCCGAGCATCTTCTCGACGCGGTCGAAAATCTCGCAGGTCAGCGAGACCTCGTCCGGGCCGTGCATCTTCGGCTTCACGATGTAGGCAGAACCGGTGCGGCTGTTCTTGACCTTGGAATTGCCCTTGAGGTCGTGGATCGCGAGCAGGCCCGAGACGGCGGCGTCCAGCAGGCCCTCCGGAACCTCTTCGCCCTTCTCGTCGAGCACCGCGTCCGTGAACATGTGGTGACCGCAATTGCGCATCAACAGCAGGCTGCGGCCGTGCAGCTTGAGCTCGCCCTTGCCGTCCGGCGTCTTGTAGAGGCGGTCGGAATTGAGCGAACGCGTCAGCGTCTTGCCGCCCTTCTCGAAATCGGCCGACAACGTGCCGTTCATCAGGCCGAGCGTGTTGCGGTAGACCAGCACCTTGTCCTCGGCATCGACAGCGGCGACCGAGTCCTCCATGTCCAGAATGGTGGAGACCGCAGCCTCCATGATCATGTCGGCGACGCCGGCCGGATCGTCCTTGCCGATCGCGCTGCTGCGGTCGATCTTGACCTCGATATGCAGGCCGTTGTTGACGAGCAGCACGGCGCTCGGCGCGGCTGGATCGCCCTGGAAGCCCGCGAACTGCGCGGCATTCTTCAGCGCGGTGGCGTTGCCGCTCTTCAGCTTCACCGCGAGCTGGCTCGCGACGACGCTATAACCGGTCACGTCGGTGTGGCTGCCGGTCGCGAGCGGCACGGCGTTATCGAGGAACGCCTTGGCCTTGGCGATCACCTTGTCGCCGCGTGCCTTGTTGTAGCCCTTGCCGCTCTCGGACGGATCATGCGGAATCGCATCGGTACCGTAGAAGGCGTCATAGAGCGAGCCCCAGCGTGCGTTCGCCGCGTTCAGCGCGTAGCGCGCATTGGTGAGCGGCACGACAAGTTGCGGGCCGCAGATCTTGCCGATCTCCTCGTCGACATTGGCGGTCTCGACCTTCTGCGTCGCCGGCTCCGGGACGAGATAGCCGATCTCCTTTAGGAAGGCGGTGTAGGCATTGAGGTCGAACGCCTTGCCTTTATTGGCGCGGTGCCAGTCGTCGATCTTGGCCTGCAGATTGTCGCGAAATGCGAGCAGCTCGCGGTTCTTCGGTCCCAACTCCTTGATGATGCCGGCAAGCCCGGCCCAGAACGCATCCGGCGCGATCCCGGTTTTCGGGGCCGCTTCCTTGGCGATGAAGTCAAACAGGACGGGTGCGATCTTCAATCCGTGGGCGTCGACGCGTTTCATGATGGGCTTTCTTGTTGGAAATGGCTGTTTTTGGCTGCTTTTGACCCGACAGCAGCAAAATGCGCCCGCGCGGGGCAGCTTTCGGGGGCCTATTAGCCCCAAAAAAGAGGCCGTGAGAAGACCCCCGGGAGCTTGTCAAAATGTCAAGGAGAGGTGGGAGACGGTCCCACGCACCGGTGTCATTCCCCGCGACCCGGCTACGCTAAGGCTTCGCCGAGGTTGAGGTCTAGGGGCGCCGAAGCTTTAGCGAAGGCGGCAAGCGGGGAATCCAGTACGCTGCGGCTTCTTCGTATTCCAACGCTGTCTCTGGAATACTGGGTCGCCCGGCCGAGCCGGGCGACGACTAGGGCGGCCTCAAATATTCGCAGCGAGATCCACGAGCTCGTCGAACAGCACGCCTGATGCCTTCAGCATCTGCTCGATCTCGTCGGCCGCTTCCGCAACCGTCCGCTTCGACGTATCGATCACGAGCTCGGCGGCCTCAGGCTTCTCGTAGTCGTTGCCAATGCCGGTGAACGAGGCGAGTGCGCCGGCGCGGGCTTTCTTGTAATGGCCCTTGGGATCGCGCTCCTCGCACACCTCGGCGGGCGTCGCGACATGGATTTCGCGAAACGCGGTGTCGGCGATGCGACGCGCGGCGGCGCGATCTTCGCGCGCGGGCGAGACCGCCGCGACGATGGCGATGTGGCCGTTGCGGGCGAGATGCGTCGCGACCTCGGCGAGGCGGCGGATGTTCTCGCTGCGATCAGTGGCGGAGAAGCCGAGATCGCTGTTGAGCCCGGCGCGCAGCGTGTCGCCATCGAGCAGGATCGGCGAGCCGCCATTGGTGAAGAGACGCCGCTCCAGCGCCCGCGCCAGCGTCGACTTGCCGGAGGCCGGCAGGCCGGTAAGCCAGACCACGGCGCCATTGTGGCGGTAGCGGGCCGAGCGCTCGTCGCTGCGCAGCGCCGATTCCACCGGCACGATGTCGACAGGCACGGCACGCTGGCCGGCATCGACCGACAGCACCAGGCCGCCGCCGGCGATGCGTCCGGACACCTCGATTACGAGGCGGCCGGTGCGCGGATTTTCGGTGTAGGGATCGGTCGCGATCGGATTGGACAGGGAGATGTCGATCTCGCCGACATGGTTGCGACCGATCGCCTTGTTCTCGCTGCTTGAGAGCTCGCCGGGATCGACCGCCTTCTCGATGGCGACCACGGTGGCGCGGCTTTCCTTGGGGCCGCAGCGCACCAAAAGCTGGTCGCCTTTGGCAAGCGGCTTGTCGTGCAGCCAGAAGATGCGCGCGCGCAGCCGCCGCGTCTCGCGCGGGGCGCTGCCCGCATGCGCGATGATGTCGCCGCGCTCGATGAACAATTCGCGGTCGAGCGTGATGCCGACCGAGCGGCCCGCGCCCTGCCGTCCCGCGACCGGCGTCATCGGCCAGCTCTCGACCGTCTTGATCTTGGCGATCTTACCGGCCGGCATTATCACGATCTCGTCGCCGGCAATCAGGCTGCCGGATTCGATGCGGCCGGCGACGATGCGGCGGTCGTCGAACTTGTAGATCGCCTGCACCGGCAGCCGCAGCGCCAGCGCTTCCAGCGGACGCGCCGGCTCGAGGTGATCAAGCGCCTCGACCACGGTCGGTCCCTTGTACCAAGAGATGCGGTCGGTGCGCATCGCGACGCCGTCGCCGTCACGCGCGGAAATCGGGATCACGGCCGTGGGGGTCACGCCGAGGCCGTTCAGATGCGCGGAGATCTCGTCGCTGATGTCCTTGAAGCGTGCGGCGGAGAAATCGACGCGGTCCATCTTGTTGACGACGACGGCGACCTGCTTCACCCCGAGCAGATGCAGGAGATAGCCGTGCCGCCTGGTCTGGTCGCGCACGCCCTCCAGCGCGTCGATGATCAGCACCGCACCGTCGGCCTGCGAGGCGCCGGTGATCATGTTGCGGAGGAATTCGGCGTGGCCAGGCGCATCGATCAGCACGATGTCGCGCGAATTGGTGCGGAAGCGGATCTGGGTGGTGTCGATGGTGATGCCCTGGTCGCGCTCGGTCTGCAGCGCGTCGAGCAGGAACGACCATTCGAACGGCATGCCGCGCCGCGCGCTGACGGCCTTGAGCATTTCGAGCTTGCCCTCGGGCAGGCTGCCGGTTTCATGCAGGAGGCGGCCGACCAGGGTCGACTTGCCGTGGTCAACATGGCCGACGATGACGATGCGGACCTGGGGACGCGTGGTGCCGTTCGGCGTGCCGGGCGAGGCTGACGTGACGATCATGTTCATGGCCGCGTCCTTGATCAGAGATAGCCGGCGACGCGAAGGCGCTCGAAGGCATCCTCGGTCTCGTGGTCGAGCGCGCGCCCCGAGCGCTCCGGCACCTTGGTCTGTTCGAGCTCGATCAGGATCTCGTCGATGTTCGAGGCATTCGAGGCAACCGGATTGGTGATGTCCTGGTCACCCAGCGAGCGATAACGCTTGCCGTTCTTGGCGAGGTACAGCGGAATGATCGGGATGTTCTCGCGCTTGGTGTAGGCCCAGATGTCGGCCTCGGTCCAATGCAGGATCGGATGGATGCGCAGATGCGCGCCTTGCGGCGGCGAGGCGTTGAAATGATCCCAGAATTCCGGCGGCTGGTCGCGCACGTCCCAATTGCCCTCCAAGCCGCGCGGCGAGAAAACGCGCTCCTTGGCGCGCGTTGCTTCCTCGTCGCGGCGGATGCCGGCGATCAGGCCGTCGAAGCCATATTTTGCGAGCGCCATCTTGAGGCCCTCGGTCTTGCGCGCGGCGGACCGGGCGGCCGGCGGCAGCGTTGGGTCGACGGCATCGATCGGCGGGCAGGGCTCGACGCGCAGATCGAGATCCCATTCCTTGCCGTAATGATCGCGGAAGCGATACATCTCCGGAAACTTCTTGCCGGTATCGACGTGAAGGGCCGGGAACGGCATCTTGCCGAAGAAGGCTTTCCGCGCCAGCCAGATCATGACGTTGGAGTCCTTGCCGAGTGACCACAACAGGGCAATCTTCTTCAGCCGGGCAAAGGCCTCACGGAAGATGTAGATGCTCTGCGCTTCGAGCTGGTCGAGATGGTCCATGCTCGAGGCAAGTTCGGCAGCAAATTCTTGCGCGCGCACGCGCTCAGCCAGCGCCGGATTGCTCAGTCGATCAGCAGCGGAATCGTCCTTGAGAAGATGCATCTCTGCCACTTTGCGTTTGGAGGCGAAAATTCTATAGTTGCGGTGCGGAAGAGAAGAAAAAATTTTCTCTTTGCGCGCTCGAAACGAGACATATATAGAAAATAATTCCAGTCAACCCCGTTTGTGGGGAAGCGAGTATCACATGCGGTTCTTGCCGGTGTTTCTCGATCTCAAGGCCGGCCCGGTGGTCCTCATCGGGACGGGCGAGCTTTTGCGCGCCAAGCTGCGCGTGCTCGCCGCTGCCGGCGCGCGCCTGCGCGTGCATGCGATCGATGGCAATCACGACCTTGGCCTCGGCTCCGAAGACTTGGCGCGCATCGAGATCGCGGCAGGCGATCCGCTCACGGTGGATATTTCCGGCGTCATCGCCGTCGTCTGCGCGGGCGCAGGCGATGTCGGTGTGGCCATGTCGGCTCGCGCCAAAGCGGCTGGCCTGCCCGTCAACGTCATGGACGACCTCGAGCATTCCAGCTTCATCTTTCCGGCCATCGTCGATCGCGGCGATGTCGTGGTCGCGGTCGGCACGGGCGGCACCTCCCCGGTGGTGGCGCGGCGCGTGCGCGAGAAGATCGAGGCGCTGCTGCCGGCGCGCATTGGCGAGCTCGCCGAGTTCATCGGCACCTTCCGCAAGTCGATCAACGAGCGCATCGCCGAGTTTCCGCTGCGCCGCCGCTTCTGGGAGCGCGTCATCGACGGTCCTATCGGCGCCGCCGTGCTCGCCGGCCGCAACAGCGAAGCCGATGCATCGCTCAAGGCGATCTCCGATCCCACCGCGTTCGCGCGCGCCGACAAGCCGGAAGGCTCCGTCGCGCTGGTCGGCGCTGGCCCCGGCGATCCCGATCTGCTCACCATCAAGGCGCTGCGCGCGCTGCAGGACGCGGACATCGTCTTTTATGACGAGCTGGTCTCGCCCGAGATTCTCGACCGCATTCGCCGCGACACCACGCGCGTTGCGGTCGGCCGCCGCGTCGGCAAGCCCGGCATCGGCCAGGACGCCATCAACAAGCGCATGATCGAGGCCGCGCAATCGGGCCAGCGCGTCGTGCGGCTGAAGGGCGGCGATCCCTTCGTGTTCGGCCGCGGCGGCGAAGAGGTGGAAGCGTTGCGCGCCGCCGGCGTCGCCTATTCGATCATTCCCGGCATCACCGCAGGGCTCGGCGCCGCTGCCGATTTCGAGGTGCCGCTCACTTATCGTCACGAAGCGACCCGCATCACCTTCCTCACCGCACACAAGGCCCGCGATGCAGAGAACGTGGATTGGTCGACACTGACCGACACCAAGATGACCGTTGTGGTCTACATGGGCATGACCGCAGCGCCCGCCGTGCGCGCAGGCTTGTTCGCGGCCGGCCGCTCGCCGGAGACGCCGGTCGGCGTGTTCGCCCGCGTCACGCGGCCCGATGCGCAAGGCGCAATTGGCACGCTGCGCGATCTGCCGGAACTGGTGCGGCGGATCCATGGCGGTCCCGCCATCCTCATCATCGGCGACGTGGTCCGGCATGCCGGCTCGCTTCGCCGCCAGACACCCAAACAAATCATCTCTGACCTATTGGATGCAGCCGAATGACCTCTCCGCTCGAACAAAAGAAGATCCGTATCGCCGGCCCCTCGGTCGTGACCGCCAACCGCACCTGGGACGGCATCGTGGTCTACCGCACCGCCGCCAACAGCTGGTCCGCCGAGCTGTCGGAAGCCGCGATCGTGCGCAACTCCGACGAGGCCAAGGCGTTGCTTGCGGAAGCCGTGGCCGATGACGTCGGCGCCATCGGCCCCTATATCGCGCCGGTGCAGATCGGCGACGATGGCAAGGTCCAGCCCGGCAATCTGCGCGAGCAGATTCGCCGCACCGGCGTCACCATCGGACAGCCGGCCCAGGTTTAAGGCATCCACTTATGTATGCTTACGACGAAATCGACCGCACGCTCGTCAACGAGCGCGTCTCGGAGTTCCGCGACCAGGTGAAGCGGCGCCTTTCCGGCGAGCTCACCGAGGACGAGTTCAAGATCCTGCGTTTGCAGAACGGCGTCTATCTGCAGCTGCACGCTTATATGTTCCGCGTCGCGATTCCCTATGGCACTCTGGCGACGAACCAGATGCGGGCGCTCGCCCATGTCGCGCGCAAATACGATCGCGGCTACGGCCACTTCACCACGCGGCAGAATATCCAGTTCAACTGGATCAAGCTCGCCGAGCTGCCGGATGCACTCGAAGACCTCGCCAAGGTCGGCATCCACGCGATGCAGACCTCCGGCAACAACATGCGCAACGTCACCTCGGACCAGTGGGCCGGCGTCGCGCCGGGCGAGATCGAGGATCCGCGCATCTGGTCGGAGCTGATCCGCCAGCACACCACGTTGCATCCGGAATTCTCGTTCCTGCCGCGCAAGTTCAAGATCGCGATCACCGCCTCGGACCACGACCGCGCCGCGATCAAGATCCACGACATCGGCCTGCGCTTGATCAAGAACGAGAAGGGCGAGACCGGCTTCGAGGTTCTGGTCGGCGGCGGTCTCGGCCGGACGCCGTTCATCGCCAAGACCATCAAGCACTTCGTGCACGGCCGCGACATCCTCAGCTACATCGAGGCGATCTTACGCGTCTACAATCAGTACGGCCGCCGCGACAACATCTACAAGGCGCGCATCAAGATCCTGGTGCACGAGCTCGGCATCGAGAAATTCTCGCGCGAGGTCGAGGACGAGTGGCAGCATATCCGCAACTCCTCGCTCCAGATCGACGAGGAGGTGATCGAGGACATCCGCTCGCGCTTCACCTATCCGGCTTACGAGAAGCTGCCGCATATGCCGGACGAGCTGCGCCAGGCCGCGGCCGACCCCGATTTCGAGGCATGGCGCAAGAACTCGGTGGCCCCGCACAAGGTGCAGGGTTATTCCATCGTCACGATCTCGCTGAAGCCGACCGGCGGGCCTCCGGGCGATGCCACCGCCGAGCAGATGGACGCGCTGGCAGATCTTGCCGACAAATATTCCTTCGGCGAGATCCGCGTCGGCCACGAGCAGAATCTAGCGCTGCCGCACGTCGCCAAGCGCGACCTGCCGGCACTGTGGAAGGCGCTCGACAAGCTCGGGCTGGCGACGCCCAACGTCAACCTGATCACCGACATCATCGCTTGCCCCGGGCTCGACTATTGCTCGCTGGCGAATGCCCGCTCGATTCCGATCGCGCAGGAGCTGACGCGGCGCTTCGCCAATCACGAGCTCGCTAACCTGATCGGCCGTCTGCACATCAACATCTCCGGCTGCATCAATGCCTGCGGCCATCACCATGTCGGCCATATCGGCATTCTCGGCGTCGAGAAGAACGGCGAGGAGGTCTACCAGATCACCATCGGCGGCCGTGCCGACGAGAACGCCGCGCTCGGCACCCTGATCGGTCCCGGCGTCAAGTTCGACGAGGTCGCCGACGTGGTCGAGGACATCGTGGAAGCCTATCTGGCGCTGCGCGAGCGGCCCGAAGAGCTGTTCATGGACACGGTGAAGCGCCTCGGCGTCGAACCCTTCAAGGAGCGCGTCTATGCCACTCGTTAATGGCGGAAAGATCACGGACGACCGCTTCGTCAAGCTCGCCGTCGACACGCCGCTGCCCGAGGGCGGCGACATCCTGGTGCCCGCCGAGCGCTTCCTCGGCGAGGCCGAGGGCTTGCTCAAGCGCGCCGGAAAGGTCGGGGTGATCTGGCCCAACAATCGCGACATCGCCGAGCTCGTGCCGTATCTCGGCCAGATCGCCGCCGTCGCGCTGGTGTTCCCGACCTTCCGTGACGGGCGCGCCTACAGCCAGGCGCGGCTGCTGCGCGAACGTTACAACTACCGCGGCGAATTGCGCGCGACCGGTCAGGTGCTGCGCGACCAGTTCGTGTTCATGCTGCGCGCCGGCTTCGATGCCTTCGAGGTCAAGAAGCAGGCCGATGCGGAAGCCTTCATGCAGACCGCCAAGCGCTACTCGGTATTCTACCAGCCGACCGGCGATGGCCGCATCACCGCGCTGCACCGGCGCATGCAATTGCGCCACTCCGAAGGGGTCGGCACGTGAACGCGATCGCGCCTCAGGTTTCGCCCGTGTCTGCGCTACCTTCGGCGGACGAGCTCGATCGCGCCTTGCGCGATGCCTCGCCTGCGGAGGTCATTGCCGCGGCGCTGAAGACGGTCGGGCGCGACAAGCTTGCGCTGGTGTCGTCCTTCGGCACGGAATCGGCGACGCTGTTGAAGGTCATGTCGGATGTCGATCCCGCAATCCCCGTGATCTTTCTCGACACCGGCTGGTTGTTCGAGGAGACGCTGGCTTATCGCGATACGCTCGTTGCGACGCTGGGCCTGAAGGACGTTCGCTCGATCAAGCCGGCCGAGGAGACGCTGTTGCGCGAAGACCCCGACCGCGACCTCTGGTTCTCCGATCCCGATGCCTGCTGCCGCATCCGCAAGGTCGAGCCGCTGGCGCGTGCGCTGAAGCCGTTCGGCGCCTGGCTCAACGGCCGCAAGCGCTTTCAGGGCAATGCGCGCGCCGACATTCCGGTCGTCGAGGACGACGGCGCGCGGCTGAAGTTCAATCCCTTCGCCAACGTCTCGCGCGAGGAGATCGAGGCGATCTTCACCCGCGCTAAATTGCCGCGGCACCCTCTGGTTGTGTCAGGATTCCTGTCGGTTGGGTGTATGCCTTGCACCAGCAGAACGACTGAGGGCGAGGATGCACGCGCCGGCCGGTGGCGCGGCCGGGCCAAGACAGAATGCGGCATCCATACGATGAAGACTTCGTAGCACAGTCGCGCTGCAAGCTAGCGAACAAGAAAATCGGGTTCCGTTGACACAAGAGCGTTTCGCCACGAGTTATGCCTGCCGTCGACGACGCCGATGTCGTCGAGGTGAATGGAGATGGACATGATGCGCCGTATCGTTCCGCTCGCCGCAGGATTGCTCGCGACGGGGTTCTGGGCAGGCTCGGCTCTGGCCGCCGACATCAATTTGCTGAACGTGTCGTACGATCCGACGCGCGAGCTCTATGTCGAGTTCAACAAGGCGTTCGCGAGCGCCTACCAGAAGGAAACCGGCAAGAGCGTCGAGATCAAGCAGTCGCACGGCGGCAGCGGCTCGCAGGCGCGCGCGGTGATCGACGGCTTGCAGGCCGATGTGGTGACGCTTGCGCTGGCCTATGACATCGACGCTATCGCGAGCAAGCGCCTCACCGCGACGGATTGGCAGAAGCGGCTGCCGCAGAATTCGTCGCCCTACACGTCGACCATCGTGTTCTTGGTGCGCAAGGGCAATCCCAAGGGCATCAAGGACTGGGATGATCTGATCAAGCCGGGCGTTGCCGTCATCACGCCGAACCCGAAAACGTCGGGCGGCGCGCGCTGGAATTATCTTGCCGCCTGGGGCTTTGCGCAAAAGAAATACGGTTCGGCCGACAAGGCCAAGGACTTCGTCGGGAAGCTCTTCCAGCAGGTGCCGGTGCTCGATACCGGCGCCCGGGGCGCCACTGTGACCTTTGTCGAGCGCGGCGTCGGTGACGTGCTGCTCGCATGGGAGAACGAGGCGTTCCTGGCCCTGAAGGAATTCGGTGCGAACAAGTTCGAGATCGTTGCACCGCCGCAGTCGATCCTCGCCGAGCCGCCGGTCGCGATCGTGGACAAGGTTGCCGACAAAAAGGGCACCCGCAATGCGGCTGACGCCTACCTTCAATACTGGTACACCAAGGAAGGGCAGGAAATCGCCGCGCGCAATTTCTACCGTCCGCGTGATGCCGAGACCGCCAAAAAGTACGAAAATGCCTTCGCCAAGGTCGAGCTGTTCACGATCGACGACGTCTTCGGCGGCTGGACCAAGGCACAGAAGGAACATTTTGCAGACGGCGGCGTTTTCGATCAGATTTACAAGAACTGATCGGGCGCTGTCGTAGGGGGCTTTAGCAGGGGGCCTGGTGAGCGCACTCGCAGCACGACGCCGGACATTGCCGGGCTTCGGTCTCACCATGGGACTGACGCTTTCCTGGCTGTCCGTGATCATCTTGATTCCACTCGCCGGCCTGTTCCTGAGATCGCTTGAGCTCAGCCCCGAGCAGTTCTGGAACATCCTCTCCAGCCGCCGCACCCTGAACGCGCTACGCGTCTCGTTCGGCCTCGCCTTTGCGGCGGCTTGCGTCAATCTGGTGATGGGCAGCATCATCGTCTGGGCGCTGGTGCGCTACCGCTTCCCCGGCCGCCGCATCTTCGATGCCATCGTCGACGTGCCGTTTGCGCTGCCGACGGCGGTGGCCGGCGTCGCGCTGACGGCGCTGTTCGCCGAGAAGGGCTGGCTGGGGGCGCCGCTCGCCGCGCTCGGCCTCAAGGTGGCGTTCACGCCGGTCGGCATCTTCGTCGCCATGATCTTCATCGGCATTCCCTTCGTTGTCCGCACCGTGCAGCCGGTGCTGCAGGATCTCGACCCTGAAATCGAGGAAGCCGCGGGCAGCCTGGGGGCCAGCCGCTTGCAGACCATCGTTCGCGTGATCCTGCCTTCGCTCGCGCCGGCGCTGCTCACGGGCCTCGCGCTCGCCTTCGCCCGCGCGGTCGGTGAATACGGCTCGGTGATCTTCATCGCCGGCAATCTGCCCAACGTGTCCGAGATCGCGCCGCTCTTGATCGTGATACGCCTGTCCGAATTCCGTTACGCCGATGCGACCGCGATTGCGGTGGTCATGCTGGTCGTCTCCTTCGTCATCATCTTCGCGGTCAATCGGCTCCAGCGCTGGGCGCAGAGCCGGATCCCGGCGCGCTGAGGGCGGACCATGACGATGCAGATCGCAGATTCCGTGTCGCTCTCGGCCTCCGACTCGCAGGCACGCGCGCACGCGGCGGCGGCGCGGAACAATTTGCGCACCGAGCCGCGCGCTGTCCGCATCATCATCATCACGCTGGCGTTGCTGTTTCTCACCGTCTTCGTCGTGCTGCCGCTGGTCGTCGTGTTCGCGCAGGCATTTTCGCGCGGCATCCTCGCCTATTTCGCCGCGCTCGCCGAGCCGGAGGCGATGGCGGCGATCAAGCTGACGTTGATCGTCGCGGCGATCTCGGTCGGGCTCAATCTGGTGTTCGGCCTCGTCGCCGCCTGGGCGATTGCAAAATTCGAGTTTCCGGGCAAGACCTTCCTGATCACGCTGATCGACCTGCCATTCTCGGTCAGCCCGGTGATCTCGGGCCTCGTCTTCGTGCTATTGTTCGGCGCGCAAGGCTATTTCGGCAGCTGGCTGCGCGAGCACGACATCCAGATCCTGTTCGCGGTCCCCGGCATCGCGCTCGCCACCACCTTCGTGACCTTCCCCTTCGTGGCGCGCGCGCTGATCCCCCTGATGCAGGAGCAGGGCACGCAGGAGGAGGAGGCCGCGATCTCGCTCGGCGCCTCCGGCCTGCAGACCTTCTTCCGCGTCACCCTGCCCAACATCAAATGGGGCGTGCTCTACGGCGTCCTGCTCTGCAACGCGCGCGCGATGGGCGAGTTCGGTGCGGTCTCCGTCGTCTCCGGCCACATCCGCGGCGAGACCAACACCATGCCGCTCTTGGTCGAGATCCTCTACAACGAATACCAGTTCGTCGCCGCTTTCGCGATCGCCTCGCTGCTCGCAATGCTGGCGCTGATCACGCTGATCGCAAAAACCATTCTCGAACGTCATCTCGACGAAGGACAAGACGCCAGTGACCATTGAAGTCAAGAATCTCGTCAAGAAATTCGGCAGTTTTGCTGCCCTCGACGGCGTCGATCTCAAGGTCAACGACGGTGAGCTGCTGGCGCTGCTCGGTCCGTCCGGCTCCGGCAAGACCACCTTGCTGCGGATCATCGCCGGCCTCGACTGGCCGGACTCGGGCGAAGTCTCCTTCAACGGTGAGGACGCGCTGGCGCAAGGAGCCCGCGAGCGCCACGTCGGCTTCGTGTTCCAGCATTATGCGCTGTTCCGCCACATGACGGTGTTCGAGAACGTTGCCTTTGGCCTCCGCGTGCAGCCGCGCGCGGTCCGAAAGGATGAGGCTGCGATCCGCTCGCGCGTCAAGGAGCTGCTCGATCTGGTGCAGCTCGACTGGCTCGCCGACCGCTATCCCAGCCAGCTCTCCGGCGGCCAGCGTCAGCGCATCGCGCTCGCCCGTGCGCTTGCAATCGAGCCGCGCATTCTGCTGCTCGATGAACCCTTCGGCGCGCTCGACGCCAAGGTGCGCAAGGAGCTGCGCAAATGGCTGCGCTCGCTGCATCACGAGATCCATGTCACCTCGATCTTCGTCACGCACGACCAGGAGGAGGCGCTGGAAGTCGCCAACCGCGTCGTGGTGATGGACAAGGGACGGATCGAGCAGATCGGCTCGCCCGACGACGTCTACGACAATCCGGCGACTGCGTTCGTGCACGGCTTCATCGGCGAATCCATCGTGCTGCCGATCCAGATCGGCGATGGTGCGATCCGGCTCGGCGACCGGCAGCTCGATCTGGCGGCCGATGGGCTTGCGCCTGGCGCGTCGAAGCTGTTCGTACGGCGACATGACATGCTGGTCGGCCCGCCCGGCAGCGGCGCCTTCGAGGGCGCGGTCCAGCACGTCCGCAATTTCGGTCCGGTGCAGCGGGCGGAAGTAGCCCTGTCCGGCGGCGAGACCATCGAGATCGACGCCCCCCGCGACAAGGAACTGCGCGCCGGCGACACGATCGGCCTCAATCCGCGTCGCTACCGGATTTTTGCGGGCTGAGCCCACCGTCATTCCGCCGCGGAATGACGGCTCAAATTCTCTTCAAAATTCACCTTTCAGCCATTGTTGGTATGCAACAACAGCCCCTCATTTGGGGGCCCCGATTCATGCGCGCTGCGGCCGCAATTCTCATCATGTTGCTGCTCGCCGGTTGTGCCGGCAACGAAGCACCGGTCCAGCAGCCGTCGATGTATGCCGACATGGCGGTGCCGGGCTCCAAGCTCGACGTCCAGGCAGCTGCGATCATGATCTCGCAATACCGCCAGAACAACGGGCTCGGTACGGTCGTGGTCGACCCGGATTTGACGCGGCTCGCCGAATCCCAATCGGGCGCGATGGCGGCGGCCAACAAGATGGACCACGACGTCCGCGCGCCGCTCGCCAAGCGTCTGGCCTCTGGCGGTTATCCTGCCACCGTGGCGGTCGAGAACATCTCGGCCGGCTATCATACGCTGGCGGAAGCGTTTTCCGGCTGGCGCGACTCGCCTCCGCACCGCGCGAACATGCTCAAGAGCGGTGTCACAAAATTGGGCATCGCGGCGAGCTATGCTCCAGGCACCAAATACAAGGTGTTCTGGACCATGATCCTGGCCTCCACCGAGCCTCGATAAGCCAGACTTGATCCCGGGGATGCATTGACGTCGCGGCGGAGTGTCGCCACGGTGGCCAGCCCTTTGCTATTGTTCCCGCATGACCGATCATAGTCCGGAAACCGCAACAATCCCCACGAATGCGCAACGCGTCCTGGTCCTCCAGGGCGGCGGCGCGCTCGGCTCGTACCAGGCTGGCGCCTTCCAGGCGCTGTGTGGCTACGGCTTCGATCCGGAATGGGTCGCCGGCATCTCGATCGGCGCGGTCAATGCCGCCATCATCGCCGGCAACGAGGGGCACACCCGCGTCGAGCGGCTCAAGGAATTCTGGGAAATGGTGTCGGCCCCGGTGCCGTGGAAGCCGGTCGGCAAGAGCGACCGCAGCCGCGAGCTGTTCAATTCCACCAGTGCCGCGCTGATTGCGACGTTCGGCGTGCCCGGCTTCTTCACGCCACGCATTCCGCCGGCGCCGCTGTGGCCGCCGGGGCATCGCGAGGCCGAAAGCTATTACGATACCTCGCCGCTGAAGAAGACGCTGGAGCGACTCGTCGATTTCGACCGCATCAACGATCTGAAGACACGCCTGTCGGTCGGCGCGGTCGGCGTCACCTCGGGCAATTTCAGATATTTCGACAATTACGCGTTCAAGAAGCTCGGCAAGAAGATCGGCCCCGAGCACATCATGGCCTCCGGCGCGCTGCCGCCGGGCTTTCCCTCCGTCGTCATCGACGGCGAGCATTATTGGGACGGCGGCATCGCCTCCAACACTCCGCTCGACTACGTGCTCGATGCCGAGGTCGAACGCGACATGCTGATCTTTCAGGTCGATTTGTTTTCCGCGCGGGGCGACCTGCCGAACTCGCTGCTGGAGGCGGCCGAGCGCGAGAAGGACATCCGCTATTCCAGCCGCACGCGGATGAACACCGACAAGAACAAGCAGCTGCACAACGCCCGCAGGGCCGTGCGCGATCTGATCGGCAAATTGCCGGACTATCTCAAGAACGATCCTTCCGTCGAATTCCTGGCGAAAGTGTCGCGCGAAAGCACCGTCACCGTGGTGCATCTGATCTACCGCAGCAAGAACTACGAATCCTCGTCCAAGGATTACGACTTCTCCCACATTGCCATGGTCGAGCATTGGGAAGCCGGCGTACGCGACGTGCATCTGTCGATGCGCCACAAGGACTGGCTGGAGCGGCCGCAGTCCGGCGAGACCATGGTGACCTACGATCTCACGGGGGACGTCACCGCGCCCCCGGCAAAAAGGAGCGAATAGAATGGGTACTCTGTCAGGCAAGAACGCCGTCGTGACCGGATCGACCAGCGGCATCGGGCTCGCTTACGCGCGCGCCTTCGCCGCCGCCGGCGCCAACGTCGTCATCAACGGTTTCGGCTCGCCGGAGGACATCGAGAAGGAGCGCGCCAAGATCGAATCCGATTTCGGCGTCAAGGCGGTCTACTCGCCCGCCGACATGACCAAGCCCACCGAGATCGCCGGCATGATCGCGCTCGGCGAGAAGACGTTCGGCTCGGTCGACATCCTCGTCAACAATGCCGGCATCCAGTTCGTCTCGCCGATCGAGGAATTCCCGCCGGAGAAATGGGACCAGATCATCGCGATCAATCTGTCCTCAGCCTTCCACGCCATCCGCGCCGCAGTGCCCGGCATGAAGAAGAAGGGCTGGGGCCGCATCATCAACACGGCGTCGGCGCACTCGCTGGTGGCCTCGCCATTCAAGTCGGCCTACGTCTCGGCCAAGCACGGCATCGCCGGCCTCACCAAGACCGTGGCGCTGGAAGTCGCGACCCACAAGATCACCTGCAACTGCATCAGCCCCGGCTACGTCTGGACCCCGCTGGTCGAGAAGCAAATCCCCGACACGATGAAGGCACGCAATCTGACGCGCGAGCAGGTCATCAACGATGTGCTGCTCGATGCGCAGCCGACCAAGGAGTTCGTCACCTCCGAGCAGGTCGCCGCGCTCGCCCTGTTCCTGTGCAGCGACGACGCCGCCCAGATCACCGGCACCAACCTCTCGATCGACGGCGGCTGGACCGCGGAGTAATTCGTGCCGACCTGACAACTCTCGGTCATGCCCCGCGAAGGCGGGGCATCCAGTACACCGCGGCCTCTCGGTTAATCACAGCCGCCTCGGAGTACTGGATCGCCCGGTCAAGCCGGGCGATGACAGCGAGAGTGGATCGGCGTTTTCGATCGTCGTCTATTTGCCGAACGCCAGCACGTGCAGCCCCAGCCGCTGCCGCACGATCCAGAACAGCAGCACCGTCTCGAAGGTGAGGGAGATCGAGGTCGCAGCCGCGGCGCCATGGCAGCCGTAGCGCGGCACCAGCGCGATGCAGAGCACGAGGTTCATCACGAAGGCTAGCGCATAGGCGAGCGCGCAGATCTTCTGCTGGCCGAGCATGTTGAGCAGGCGCTCGACCGGCCCGATCGCAGAGCGGACCACGAGCCCCATCGCGGCGACGAACATGATGTCGTAGCCGACGGTGAATTGCGGCCCGAACAGCCAGAGCAGCGGCTTGCCGAGCGCGAGCAGCACGATGGTCGCGGCCAGCGACGGCCAGAACGTCCAGGTGATGGCATGCGCGACGTAGGCCGACAGGCGCGCCTCGTCGCCGCTGGCATTGTATTCGGCGAAGCGGTGTGCCGTCGTAGCTGACATCGCGTAGTGGATGAACGAGACCAGCGCCAGCGTCTTCACCACGGCGAAATAGACGCCGACCTCGTCCGAGGGACGGAATTGCTGCAGCACCAGCACGTCGGTGTAGGACAGGAGCAGGTAGAAGCTCTCGACCAGCAGGATCGGTAGCGAGACGGCGAGCCAGCCCTTGACGTCATAGGCCTTCGGTCCCGGTGTGATGTGATCGGCGAGCTTGCGGTTCAGCACCACCATCTGCCCGGCCATCGCGATCCATACCGCGCAAAGGCTTGCGACCATCGCGGCGACGGCGCCGAGGTGATAGCCGAGCAGGAAGGCGAGCGCCGTGATGCCGATGATCAGCGCCTGGCGGATGATGAATTGCGGCATCAGGCCGAGTTGCATCCAGTCGTGCGAGCGCGCGATGCCGTCCTGGGTGTTGGCGACCACGAAAGCGGGCAGCGTCATGCAGCCGATATAGAGCGGCAGCACCTCGGCGGGATCGATCCAGGGCGACAGCAATTTGACGATGCCAGCAAGGCCGAGCGACGTCAGCGTGGACACGGCAAAGGTCAGCCAGCGGCTGCCGGACAGGAAGCCGCGCAGCAGCGCGTGCGCGCCGTTGGCGCGGTACTCCGGAATGATTTTCTGCGCGGAGGCCGATATGCCGAAATCCATCATGCTGCCGAGCAGCAGCACCCAGGTCCAGACATAGACGTAGATGCCGTAATCGGACGTGCCCATCCAGCGCGCCAGCAGCACCTGCGAGACATAAGCGAGGCCGGCGCTGATGACGCGAATGATGAAGATGGTGCCGGCGAGCCGTCGGGTCAGCGACGCCTCGCTCGATCCGCCCGCGAGCCTGGCACGCAGCCGCGCGACCAGCCCGGCCGGTCCGGTCGTTGCGGGTGGTGCATCCATCACGGCCAATTCGAACAATCCCCAGCGACCTGCAGCGGCAGGCGAGGGATTAGCAACCATTCGTTAAGATTCGGTTGGGCGGACGCTAGTTCAAATTCGTGTTGAACTCGTACGCCTTCTCCGGCCCGACCAGCGTGAACTTCAGCGCCGCGCCCTCGGGCTTGGCGCCCGGCGGCAGCCCGTCGAGCTCGAACGAGAAGCGCACGACCCCGGGCGGGCTGGGCTGCACCGGCGCTGGAATCGGCAGCGCCCAATCGGGAGTCGGGCCTTCCACGAACAGATTGACCTTGCGGCTGTCCGGCGCCACCACATCGACCACTACGTTCTTGGGCCCGTCCCGCTTGACGTCGCGAATGGTGAGCGGATTGGGGTCGCCGATATTGGCGGGCTTCGGCACGGTGTCGAGCGCGGCACGCAAGTTCGCGTCCTCGGTCGAGGCGACGCTGTTGAAGCCGAGCTCGGCGCTGGCCTCTACGGGAATGCAGAGCTTCTCGCACACCGCGTAGTTGATCTCGGCCCTCAAGGTCACCGGCTTGTCTGCAGCCTTGGCGACGATGCGCAGGGGCAGCACGACTTGGTCGCGATAGCCGATGGAATGGCCGCCCGCGCCGTCGTCGAACTTCAGCGGCGCCGGCCACATCACCGTCACCGCCTCGACATTGTCGGACTTGGAGAAGTCGAACCGGGGTGGAACGCCGGAATCGCCGGGCGACCGCCAGTAGGTCTTCCAGCCGGGCTGCAGCTGGAAGGCGATACCGCCGAGCAGCACCGCGCCGCTGCGCGAGCCCGCCAGGAGCCGCACCGCGGAATGTCCATCGCGCTGCCAAGGCGATGCGTCATCGGCACGGGCCGCGATAGCCAACGACGACGCGAGCAGGGTTGTCGCGACGCCAATCGCCGCACGCAGGGGAACAATGCTGGACATGGCACGTCTTTACAGGGTCACCCAGGGCCAAACCATTGAATTGCTTGTGATGGATGCACTCGAATCAACTCGCCGCAAGCCTTGATTTGACAGCCGCCCGGCCCGACATCAGGATAGGAATTGAAACCGGAGTGCTCGAGCGATGGCTCCCACAGGCAAGAGGACGGGCGAAAGCACCCGCAGCTCGGGCGCCGCGCTGCCCAGTTCCGGCGGCTATCTCGACGGCCGGCTCCTGATCGCAATGCCCGTGATGGGCGATTCCCGCTTCGAGCGCTCGGTGATCTATCTTTGCGCCCATTCGGCGGAGGGGGCGATGGGCATCATCGTGAACCACCCCGCCGGCAGCATCGATTTCCCCGAGCTCTTGCAGCAGCTCGGCATCATCAAGAAGGGCGAGCACATCAAGCTGCCGGAGAATGCCGAAAGTATGAAGGTGCTGCGGGGCGGGCCGGTCGACACCGGGCGCGGCTTCGTGCTGCATTCCAGCGACTTCTACATCGAGAACGCCACGCTGCGGATCGATGACGGCGTCTGCCTGACCGCGACGGTCGACATTCTGCGCGCCATCGCCAACGGCTCCGGCCCCAAGCACGCCATCCTCGCGCTCGGCTATGCCGGCTGGGCGCCGGGCCAGCTCGAGACGGAGATCCAGAGCAACGGCTGGCTGCATTGCGACGCGGACGCGGATCTGATTTTCGGCGACGACGTCGAGGACAAGTACAATCGCGCTTTGCAGAAGATCGGCATCGACCCCGGTATGCTCTCGAACGAGGCCGGGCACGCGTAGCGTTATCGGCCGCTATTGCCACACTCTCCACTGCCCTCAGTTATTCTCCGCTGTCGTCCCGGATCGGCGCTTCGCGCCGGACAACGCTACGCGTTGCCCAGCGCTCCGCTTGTCCGGGACGACGACCGAATTTGTGGCTACTCCGACCCGGCCTACTCCGCCGCCTGCTGCTGCACCGTCGGCTCCGTCCCCGCCACCGTCGCGCGGCGCATGTCGCGGGGCTGGGACTGGTCGTAGCGGCGGACGCGGTGCATGGTCTGGCGGTTGTCCCACATCACGAGGTCATGCAGCTTCCATTTGTGCACGTAGACGAACTCGGGTTGCGTGGCGTGCTCGGTCAGATCGCGCAGCAATAGCCGCCCCTCGGGCATGCTCATGCCGACGACCTTGCCGGCATGCGATGACAGATACAGCGACTTGCGGCGATGCACGGGGTGCGTGCGCACCAGCCGTTGCAGCACCGGCTTGAACATCTCCTTCTCTTCGTCGGTGTATTCGGTGAAGCCGAGCGATCCCCGCGAATACATCAGCGAATGCTCGCAGACGAGATCCTCGATCTCCGCCTTGGTCTCGTCGTCGAGCGCGTCATAGGCCGCGCGCATGTCGGCGAACTCGGTGTTGCCGCCCTTCGGGTTCACCACGCGCGCCGATAGCAGCGAGAATTTTGCGGGGATCGGACGGAACGAGCTGTCCGAGTGCCACAGGCAATTGCCGAGGTTGAACAGATTGGCGCGGCTGTCCTTGGGCAGCGGCTTGCCGTCCTTGCCGAGGTTGGAGACGTCGTTCAGGCCTGAGGTGAGGCGGTGTTCATCCGCCTTGGTGATGTTGCCGCCGCGCGCCTCCTCGCGCTGGCCAAAATTCAGCGCGAATGCCATCTGCTGCTCGTCGGTGATGTCCTGGTCGTGGAAGACGAGCACCGCGTACTTGTCCATGGCGGCCTCGATCTCGCGCGCCTGATCCGGCGTGAGCGGCTTGCGCAAGTCGAGGCCGGACACCTCGCCGACGAAATGTTTCTGAAGCTGCCGGATGGCGATGGTCATTGCGTTCCTCCCGCATCTACGAGCGGTTTCCCCGCTCTGTTTGTGGAAAAAATGACTCCCGCATCCGGCGATGTCAACGCGCCGCGCGCATGGCTCTCACGCGTTCCGCGCCATCAGCCCGCCATCGACCGGGATCACCGCGCCGGTGAGGAAGGACGCCGCCGGAAGGCACAGGCTCAGCGTCATATGCGCGACCTCTTCAGGGTCGCCGTAGCGGCCGAGTGCGGTGCGGCGCTTGGCGTAGATGGTCTTGTGCTCCTCCGGGATGCGGTCGGTGATTTTTGTGCGGATCGGTCCGGGGCAGATGCAGTTGACGGTGATGCCCTCGCGGCCGAGCTCCACCGCCAGCGAGCGGGTGAGGCTCACGACGCCGCCCTTCGCGGCCGAATACGGGCTGTGCAATGCGGTGGCGCCGAGCGCCTCGGTCGAGGCGATGTTGACGATGCGGGGACTCTTCGACTTGCGCAAGTGCGGCAGCGCGGCGCGGATGATGCGTGGGTGCGCCGTCAGCATCACGGCGATGCCCTTCGCCCAGGCGTCCTCGTAGCCCTCATCGTCGATCGCGACGCGCACGGAGATGCCGGCATTGTTGACGACGATGTCGAGGGCGCCGAAATGCGCGGCGACATCGCCGACCACGCGTTTGATTTCGCCGCCGTCGGCGACGTCGAGCTTCCACGCCCTTGCCGCGCCTCCGCTTGCCGCAATCTCCCTGGCGACGTCCTGCGCGCCTTGCTCGTCGAAATCGGTGACGGCGACGTTCGCACCTTCGTTTCCGAACACGCGCGCTGTGGCGCGCCCCATGCCGCTGGCTGCGCCAGTGACGAGCACGGTGAGCCCCTTCACGGACCGGCTGAGCTCCCTGACGTCGGACATGCTGTTCCCTCGCGCCGAGCTGGTTCTTGTTATGATTGACAAGGCTGGCATCGATCCGCAGACAGGTCAAACAAGCAGAAAACAAAAGGGGAGGCCGACAATGGCAAACGAGCTCGATTACTCAGGCAAGCAGGTGCTGGTGGTCGGCGGTTCCAGCGGCATCGGCAACGGCATCGCGC
This sequence comes from Bradyrhizobium sp. BRP20, assembly GCF_020194215.1. Lineage (NCBI taxonomy): Bacteria > Pseudomonadati > Pseudomonadota > Alphaproteobacteria > Hyphomicrobiales > Nitrobacteraceae > Bradyrhizobium > Bradyrhizobium sp. BRP20. Next base: position 725,326 of record NZ_JADYVY010000001.1, read on the forward strand.
AGGCCTTTCGCGCCAAGGGCGCAGCTGTTGCCGTCTGCGGCACGCGTGCTCGCGCAACGGAATATTCAGCCGACGAAGGCTCCGATCTCGAAGGTCTTGCTTACGCGCAGCTCGATGTCGGCAATTCCGGTGCGATCGAAGCATTCAAGCCGTCGTTCGACCGTCTCGACATCCTGGTGCTCGCGCAGGGCGCGGTGATCTACCGCCGCGGCGAATTCGAGATGGCGGGCTTCCGCAAGGTCGTCGAGATCAATCTGATGAGCCTGATGGCCTGCGCGACGCGCTTTCATTCCATGTTGCGGGACGCGAAGGGCGCGCTGATCATCGTGTCCTCGACCGCGGCCTATCATTCCACCATGGGTAATCCCGCCTACAATGCCTCGAAGACCGGTGCGGTCGGATTGACGCGGACGCTGGGCGAGGCCTGGGCCGAGGACGGCATCCGCGTCAACGGCATCGCGCCAGGGCTCGTCGACACCAAGATGACGAAGGTGACGACCGACAATCCGAAGCGGCTCGAAGGCGCGCTCGCACGCATCCCGTTGCGGCGATTGGGTACGCCGGCCGACATGGCGGGCGCGGCGCTGTTCCTGGCCTCGCCGCTGTCGTCCTACATCATCGGCCAGACGCTGGTCGTCGATGGCGGCCTGATTCTATAGGAGAGCCTAAGGAACCGCGCTGCGTCTGATCGGTTACTTCGGCTGACCACCGAGGAGGATCATCATGGACACGGATCGGATTGTTGGATCGGCGAAGGAATATGCCGGACGCGCGGAAGGCGCGATCGGAGACATGGCAGGCGATGCCAAGACGCAGGCGTCGGGCAAGGCGCGGGAAGCCGCGGGCACGGTGCAGAATCTCTACGGCCAGGCCAAGGATGCCGTGCGCGACGCCACGGACACCGCCGCGGGCTATGCCAAGGACGCCTACGAGAACAGTGGTGAGACTTTCCGCGACGGCTCGAAGGCCATTGCGCAGAAGGTGCAGGACAATCCGCTCGGCGCGCTGCTGGTTGCCGGCGGCATCGGCTTCGCGCTGGCGCTGCTGATGTCGCGTCCCGCCCGCCGCCCGCCGTCACGCTGGCGCTATTACGGCTAGTTGCCGAAACGCCTGTCACGCGTGCCCCGGCTCAGCGATGCAGCGTGAGACGCTGCATCGCTGAGCCGGGGTCATCTTTTCTGAATGCAGCACGAATTGGGTCCCGGCTCTGCGCCGCATCACCAGAAGGTGCTGCGTTGCGTCCGGGACACGAGACCTTGCCTTACCGGAACATCTCGGCGGAACGGCCGACGTTAGCCGGCGGACGCGGGATCCCAGGATTGGGATTCGGATTGCGCGGCCCGGGCGGCGGCGCCATTTGGCGCGGCGGCGGCGGCGGCGGCTGCGGCGAGCCGAAGCCGAAGAAATCACGGAATGTGGGCGTTGCCTGGGCCGGCAGTTGCGGGGCGACCTGCGGCTTCTTCGGCGCGAGCTTTGGCGGTGCGATCGCGGCGGCCGCGCCCGGTGCGCCCTGAGCCGCCCCGCCGTCCGGCGTCGTTGCCGCCATCGGCGTATCGCCCTTGGCCTGCTCGCGGCCGACTTCCCGGCGCGGCCAGGCATAATCGTCGGCGCGGCCGGCCGGGGCTGCCAGCGGTTCACCCTTTACCATGGTCTTGGCGGCGAGCGCATCGACGGCGGCGGGACGCGTGCCCGGTCCGCCCAGCAATTGATCGGTCGAGATCGAGGCTGCAACCAGCGGCACGATCGGTCCGGCCAACGGCCGCGGCGCGGGCTTGCCCGGCTCGGCGCTGGTGTCGGGCGTCGCGGGCTCGCTCGGCAGCGCGATCGGGCCGGAGCGTCCGGCAAGCAGACGCGTGATCTCGCGCTCGACATAATGCGCGAGCTTGCGCGCGCCGGCCTTGGTGAAATAGATGCCGTCGGAGCTGCGCAGCTGGCGGATCTGGCCTTCGAAGTCCGGGCCCTTCTGCAGGAAGCGGCCGGCTTCGTCGACGAAGCCGTCCCATACGTCGACATAGGTGATGCCGGCCTTGGCCGCGCCCTCACGGTACAGCGAATCCAGGAACAGCGTGTCCGCGGTGCCCTTCGGTCCGCGGACCGCGGGCAGGCCGACCCAGAGCACCGGCACGCCCTTGGTTTTGAGGGCGGCCGCGAGCTCCTCGATCTTCTTGCCGTAGAGCTCGACCCAGCGCTCGTCACGGAATTCGTAGAGGCCGTTCGGATTGCGCGCGGTCTTTTCCGGCGCGGCTGCCGGCGTGTCGGCATTGTCGGCGTCGTCCTGCGGCAGGTCGGCGTCGGCAGGCTTGTCGTCCGGCTTGGCGGCGCTGTCGCCGGGCTTGGCGTCGCCGGGCTTGCCGAGCGGCTTGGTGCGCGCACCCTTGTCGTTCTTCTTATCTTTGTCCTTCTCCGCGGCCGGCTTGTCGGGTTTGTCGGCGGCCGGCTCGCGGATTGCGACACGGTCGTTGAGGCCGAGCATGACGACGATCACGTCGGGCTTTTCGGTCTCGAGAATGCCCTTGGCCGCCGCGGCCCAGTCCGCGGGCTCGCCCTTGGGCTGGTACCTGATCAGGCCGGACGTAGTCTTGTGCTTGCGGATCACGCCCATGTCGGGCTGCTCGGCGTAGGCGTCTTCGAGGCCATAGGCGAGCCAGTCAGCCATGGCATCGCCGATCACCAGCACGTTCTTCTCAGGAATCGTGTCGCGCTTGGCCGGTGCCGGCGCGCGCGAGAAATCCTGGCGCGGCGCCTGCGGCGGCGGCTGGAAGGGTGAGAAGAAGTCGCCGCCGAACCATCCGCCACCTCCGCCACCCCGTGGTGGAGGTGGTGGAGCCGAACGCTGCGGCGGGCCGCCGAAGCCGGGGAAGTTGAAGAACTGCGCCGAAGCGGGTGCCGCCACCGACACCAGGATCGCAAGCGCCGTCCCCAGCGCGATCAACGGGCCGGTCTCGGTCAGCGCCTTGAACAGGGACTTCTTCGACATGCGATCTCGGGCACGCGCAATGGGGGGTCGGAGTTAGCTCAATATAATAACGGAATCAGGCGCCAAACGGGCAAATTCCATCGCAGATTCTTGTCCATAGACCGGGGAACACCAGTCCCGGTCAAGGCTATCAGCCAAAATCCCCCTTCAAGGTTACTTCGAGCACGATTTTACCGCCCGCGCAGCCGGTCCAGCACGTCGGAGGAGGCAAAACCGTCGGCGGGGACCCCGATCGAGGCCTGGAAATTACGCAGAGCCTCCCTGGTCAGGCCGCCGAATTGGCCGTCCGGGGTGCCCTTGTAGTAGCCGCGCTGAGCCAGCAGCTGCTGCAGCTCCAGCCGTTCGGTGCGGGACAGCTCGCGCTCCTGCCGCGGCCAGGGCTGCACGAAAGGCTGTCCCCCGCGCAGGCGGTCGGCGAAATGGCCGATCGCCAGCGCATAGGCTTCCGCCGGGTTGTACTTCATGATGACGCGGTAATTCTGCAGCATCAAAAAGCCCGGTCCCTGCGCGCCGGCGGGTGCCAGCAGGTAAGCCTTGTCCGCAGGATGCGGGAAGGCCTGGTTGTTCGGACGCTTGAGCCCGAGCTTCTCCCATTGCGCGATCGGCATCGCCTTGGCGCGGTCGGCCAGCATGTAGTTGAAGCCTTGCGGCACCACGACCTCGTAGCCCCAGGTCTGGCCTGGCTGCCAGCCGTCCTTCTTCAGATTGTTGGCGGTCGACGCGATCAGGTCGGTCGGATTGTCGACGACGTCGCGCCGGCCGTCGCCGTCGCCGTCCACCGCGAAGCGCTTGAACGCGGTCGGCATGAACTGGGTCGGGCCGAAGGCGCCGGCCCAGGAGCCGCGCAGCTGCTCCGGACGCAAATCGCCGCGGTTGAGGATCTCCAGCGCGGAGAGGAATTCGTCCTTGAAATAGGCTTGGCGGCGGCCGATGCAGGCGAGCGTCGCGGTCGATTGCAGCACGCTGCGATCGCCGATCTGCGTCGAGTAATTGGACTCGATGCCCCAGATCGAGGCGATGATGTAGCGGTCGACACCGGTGGCCTTTTCGGTGGCGTCGAACTGCGTCTTGTATTTGGCGAGGACCTCGCGGCCCTTGGCGAGGCGGTTGTCGTTCACCAGGATGTCGAGATAGGCCCAGATCGACTTGGTGAATTCCGGCTGCGAATCCATGAGGTCCATGATGCGCAGGTCGGGTGAGAGCCCGGCGGTGAAGCGCTGAAAGTTCTCCTGCGTGACGCCGCGTCGTGCGGCATCGGGCCACATCGCAGCGACGCAATTGTTGAAATTGCCGGCAGCCTCGCGGATCGCGGCGGCCGTCATCAAGGGATGGCCGGAGGCGCCGTCCTCGCCGCTCCACGGCAATGGACCCGTCGGCGCGCCGCTCGGGCCAGGTGTGGGTTGCGCCGGTGCCGGGTTCGATCCCGAGAAGATGCCGCCGAACAGGTTGGACAGGCCGTTCTGCGCCTGGGCGTGCGCGCCGGCCGGCAGCAGCAAAGCGGCCGCAACGACTGCGCCGCCAGCCCGTCTCGCCAGTCCTGCCATTGATTGCATCATGTTCCACCCGTCGGCCTGAAAACCCGCCACAGGAGGCCTGGTTAGCGTTGCCAATAGCTTAACAAAGGTGAAATTTTGGTGGCCGCCTTTTTCTTAACTCCGTCGGGGCGAGGCCCCACATCCGCCTTTGTTGGCGGCTGCAAACAGGCTAGCAAGGATGCCATTGCTCCCGTCCCATGTGCCCCCAAGGTATTCGATCGATCCCATGAAGATTCGCAAAGCCGTATTCCCCGTCGCCGGCCTCGGCACCCGCGTCCTGCCTGCCACCAAGGCGATGCCGAAGGAAATGCTGACCATCGTCGACAAGCCGCTGATCCAATACGTCTATGACGAGGCGAAGGAAGCCGGCATCGAGCACTTCGTCTTCGTCACCGGCCGCAACAAGGCTGTCATCGAGGATCATTTCGACCGGATGTTCGAGCTCGACACGACGCTGGCCGCACGCGGCAAGAAAGCCGAGCAGGACATCCTGGCGCAGAACCAGCCCGAAGCCGGCGCGGTCAGCTTCACCCGCCAGCAGGCGCCGCTCGGCCTCGGCCACGCGGTCTGGTGCGCGCGCGACATCGTCGGCAACGAGCCGTTCGCCGTGGTGCTGCCGGATGAGCTCGTGCTCAACACGCCCGGCTGCCTGAAGCAGATGATCGAGATGGCGTCCTCGCTCGGCGACAAATCCAATCTGATCGCGGTCGAGGCGGTGCCCGATCACCTGACCCATCAATACGGCATCTGCGGCGTCGGCAAGCGCAACGGCAAGATGTTCGAGGTCGACGGCATGGTCGAGAAGCCGGCCAAGGGCACCGCGCCCTCCAACCTCTCGATCACCGGCCGCTACATCCTGCAGCCGGAGATCTTCAAGATCCTGGAGACCCAGGAGCGCGGCGCCGGCGGCGAGATCCAGCTCACCGACGCCATGATCGGGCTTGCCAAGACGCAGAAATTCTACGGCGTCGAATTCGAGGGCGAGCGCCATGATTGCGGCTCCAAGCCCGGCTTCCTGCGCGCCAACATCGCCTATGGCTTGAAGCGCCCGGAATTGCGCGACGGGCTGGTCGCGGAGATGAAGAAGTATCTGGGGCAGTAGCGGGCCGCTCGTCATTGCGAGCGAAGCGAAGCAATCCAGAATCCTTCCGCTGAGGAAGTCTGGATTGCTTCGTCGCAAGAGCTCCTCGCAATGACGAGAGCGAGAGACCGCCTCACGCCACCAACGACAGCTGCGGCAGGCTCGCCACCACCGACTGGTTGCGCCCGCCGGCCTTGGCGGCGTAGAGCGCCTTGTCGGCGGCGGCAACCAGCATCGGCCAATCCATGCCGGCATTCGGGACCAGGCTGGCGATGCCGCAGGACACGGTCGACATCGCCTGCTCGTCGGACCAGCCCTGCACCTTGCGGCGGATCGTCTCCGCCACCTTGAAGGCCTCGGCGGCGGAGGTGTTCGGCAGCAGCACGGCGAATTCCTCGCCGCCATAGCGCGCCGCGCAATCGCCGGCGCGGCTCACCGAATCGGAAATGCAGATGGCGATGCCGACCAGCACCTGATCGCCGGCCTGATGGCCGAACGTGTCGTTGTAAGCCTTGAAGTGATCGGTATCGATCATGAGCAGCGCGATCGGCGCCTTCTGGCGCATGGCGCGCCGCCATTCGACGTCGATGACGGAATCGAATTTGCGGCGGTTTTTCAAGCCCGTGAGCGCGTCGGTCGTCGCCAACTCCTCGAGCTTGCGCTCGGCCTCGGCGCGCCGGCCGATCTCGCGCGCGAGCACGAGGGTCGATCCCAGCACGAACAGGATGAGCGCCAGCACCACGGTGCCGATGCGGAGCGCCTCCCTTTGCCAGAGCGCGAACACCGCGGCCAAAGGCTTGCCGGCGACCACGAACAGCGGACCATTGTTCTTGCTGCGGACATAGAGCCGCGGCGTCGCATCGACCGGGCCCTGTCCCGAATAGGCGGCGCCGACCCTGAGATTGTCGGCCTTCCAGTTCTGACGGTCGTTCAGGTTCGTGCCGATGATGTCGAGATCGAACGGTCGCCGCATGATGATGGTGCGGTCGCGCTTGAGCACGGTGATGGTGTCCTCAGGGTCGAGGTTGAGCCGATCGAACAGCTCGTGGAAATAGCTGAAGCGGATCGAGCCGGCGACCACGCCCATGAAGCCGCCGTCAGCGTCACTGATGCGCCGGCTCAACACGATCGAGTAGGCGCCGCGAAACAGCATGGGACGGCTGATGAACAGCTCCGTGCCGGGATTATCCCGGTGGACCTTGAAGTAGTCCTCCTCGCTGCGGTCCTCGGGCAGGGGATCGAGCGTGGACGCATCGATGGTCAGCCGGCCCTCGGCGTCGAACACCTGGATGGCGCCGAAATGTTTGGCGGTGGTCGCGTGGTCGAACAGGATCAGGTGACGGATCGTCTTTGAGACCGTCGCCAGCTCGGGCAGCAGCATGTTGCTGGCCACCGCCTTCAGCGACAAATCGTAGATCTCGACGTTGCGGCTGACGTCGGACTCGATCGTGGTCGCGAGGTTCTCCAGCGTCTGGCGGGCGAGTGCCTCCTCGCCGCGGCGCATGTCGAGCATGACGTTGACGCAAATGGCGGAAAAACCGATCACCGTCACCACGGACGAGATGATCAGCAGCTTCGCCGAAATCCGCCACGGCCGGCGGGCCGCAACGTCGCGCCATCCAGAGAACATTTTTCGCTCCTGTCCATAGTGGATGCGCCCGAAAGCTTGCGTAGTGTTTAAGCCGCGACGGCGCTGCCGCAATGAGTTAAGAATCGGTTTATGCGGCTGACGGTTTTGAGCAGCCTGACTTCGCCCCGGACGAGAGGACGAGTGTGAACGACTACGATGCGTTGCGCGATTATCTGCTGCGGCAGAAGCAGGAGGAGCTCGTGCTGAGCTTTGAGCAGATCGAGGAGATCATCGGCGCGGCGCTGCCGCGCGCGGCCCAGCGTGCCTCATGGTGGGACAGCCTTCGCAGCCCCGACATCCAGATGCCGCAACGCGAAGCCTGCCTCGCCGCCGGCTTCGTGGCGACACGCATGCCGGACGGCCAGAGCGTCCGGTTCAGGAAGCAGAAGGGTGAGCGGCGGCGCTAGTGCGTGACTTCCCTTCTCCCCTTGCGGGAGAAGGTGGCGCGAAGCGCCGGATGAGGGGTATGTCTCCGCGCATTCAGATGGATTTGGACGTGGGGAGAGATACCCCTCACCCCCGCTCGCTTGCGAGCGGACCCTCTCCCGCAAGGTGAGAGGGGAAGATCAACTCGCAGCTTCCAGCCGCACTTCCGTGAGCAGACGCATCGCCGCGTCCGCGTCCATCGGCTCGCCGAAGGCAAAACCTTGCGCGTATTCGCAGCCCATCTGGTAGAGCTCGACGGCGTCCGAATCGGTCTCGGCGCCTTCGGCGACGACGTCCATGCCGAGGTCATGCGCGAGCGCGATGATCGACTTCAGGATCACGGGGCGGGTGCCGCGGCTGGTGGTGCGTACGAACGACTGGTCGATCTTGATAGTGTCGAACGGGAAGCGCTGCAGATAGGCCAGCGAGGAGTGGCCTGTGCCGAAATCGTCGAGCGACAGCCCGGTGCCGAGTTCGCGGATCCGGGTCAGCATCTGGGCTGCGTGCTCCGGATTCTCCATCACCAGCGATTCCGTCAATTCCAGCTTCAGCGTGCCGCGCGCCACCGAGGAGCGCGACAGCACGGTACGGACATCGTGGATCAAATCGTGGCGCAGCAGCTGCCGCGAGGATACGTTGACGGAAGCGAAGATCGGCTCGCGCGAGCGCATCGCCCGCTGCCACACCGAAAGCTGCTTGGCGGTCTGGTCGAGCACGAACATGCCGAGGTCGACGATCAACCCGGTCTCTTCGGCGATGGTGATGAACTCGGAGGGCGCCATGCGCCCGAGCTTCGGGTGGTCCCAGCGCGCCAGGGCCTCGAAACCGGCGATCGAGCGATCCTCCAGCCGCACGATCGGCTGGTACAGGATCGTGATCTCCTGCCGCTCGATGGCGCGGCGCAATTCGCTCTCCAAGGTCAGGCGATCGGTTTTGCGCGCCCGCATCGCCGGCTTGTAGACGTCGATGCGGTCGCCGCCGATCCGCTTGGAGTGATACATCGCCAGCTCGGCGTCCTTGATGATCTCGTCCGTGAGCTGGGTTTGCGGATCGGAGAGCGCGAGACCGATCGACGCCGTGAGGAAGATCTCGCGGTCGTTGAAGGCGATCGGCGCGCGGATGGTCTTGCGGATGGTCTCGGCGAAAGCGGTGATGCGGGCCGGATCCTGCTCCGACAGCAGGATCAGGCCGAACTGGTCGCCGGCCATCCGGGCCAGCGTGTCCTGCGGCTTCAGGATGCGGGTGAGACGGCGCGCCAGCGTGAGCAGGATGGAATCGCCGACCGCGATCCCGACGGAATCGTTGACCTGCTTGAAGCGGTCGAGGTCGATCACCATCAGCGTCGGCCGCAGCGTCGGCATGGTCTTGGCGAAATGCGCGACCGCGCCCAGCCGGTCCATGAACAGTTTTCGGTTGGGCAGGCCGGTGAGATTGTCATGCACGGAATCGTGCAGCAGGCGTTCTTCCGCGTTGCGCAGCTCGGTGACGTCGGTCAGCGTGCCCACCACGCGCGAGACCTCGCCGTCCGAGCCGACCACCGGGCGCGCCTTGAGCGCGAACCACATGAAGTGGCCGTCCGGCGTGCGCAGACGGAAATCCTGCACCAGGCGGCCGCGGCGCTGGTCGAGCACGCTGTCGAGCGCGGCGCGGAAACGGTCCTGGTCGAGCGGATGCAGCACCTCTAGCCAGGACGCCGCCGGGCCTTCCAGCGTGCCGCGCTTCAGCCCGAGCAGGGCTTCGGTCTCGGGGCTGGTGAACACCTTGTCGGCGGAGACGTCCCAGTCCCAGATCAGGTCGCCGGAGCCGGCCAGCGCCAAGGCGCGCCGCTCGATGTCGGAGACGACGCCCGTGCTGGCGCCGCCGCCGGCAAAGGCGTGCTGCATCACCGTAAAGCCGATCAGCATCACGATCAGCACGAGGCCGCCGAGCAGGGCCGGGCCGACGATGTCGTTGGTGACCGAGCCCGCCACCGTCATGCCGGCCGCGACCACCCAGACCACGAGGAGGAACCAGGTCGGGATCAAGAGCACGGCGCGGTCGAAGCCGTGGGTAGAGAGATAGACGATCAGCGCGAAACCGGCGAAGGCGATCAGCACCAGCGAGATGCGTGCGATGCCGGAAGCCACCGCCGGGTCGAACAGCGCGAGCGCCACCAGCGAGCCGAGGAACGCGAGCCAGCCGACCGTGATGTGCGAATAGCGCACGTGCCAGCGGCTGAGATTGAGATAGGCGAACAAGAACACCAGGAGCGTCGCCGCCAGGATCGCTTCGCCCGCCGCGCGCCAGATGCGCTCGGCGTTGTTCGACATGTCGAGCACCTTGCCCCAGAAGCCGAAATCGACGCCGATATAGACCAGCACCGCCCAGGCCAGCGCCGCCGCGGCCGGGAACATGATGCTGCCCTTCACCACGAACAGGATGGTCAGCACCAAGGCAAGCAAGCCGGAGATGCCGATCACGATGCCCTGGTACAGCGTGAAGGAGTTGACCTTGTCCTTGTAGGCTTCCGGCTCCCACAGATAGAGCTGCGGCAGCTTGTCGGTGCGCAGCTCCGCGACGAAGGTGACGACGGCGCCGGGGTCCAGCGTGATGCGGAACACGTCTGCGGTGGCGCTTTCCTGCCGTTCCGGCCGGTCGCCAATCGAGGGCGTGATGGTTGCGATGCGCGACAGGCCGAGGTCTGGCCACAGCAGTCCCGAGGAGACGATGCGGTAATGCGGAGCGACGATCAGGCGGTCGAGCTGGTCGTCGGTGTTGTTGGCGAGCGCGAACACCACCCAGTTCTGTCCGCCCTCGCGGGCGCGCACCTCGATGCGGCGGACGATGCCGTCGGTGCCGGGTGCGGTGGAGACCTGGATACGATCGGCATCGCTGCGCTGGTGCTCGAGCACGCCGGTGAGGTCGATCGCGGGCGCGTCGCTACGGACGCTGACGGCGTCGAGCGCGCGCGCGGGATACGCGGCGACAAGAATCATGAGGCCCAGCGCGATGGGCGCGAGGCACCTGATCAGACGCAAGGTCAGTTCTCCGCGTTCGACGCAAACTCGTCAGTGCAAGGCAAATCTAGAAGGCGATTTCTGACCGGACCGATGCGGTTCGGTGCGTCGCGATAGATGCCACGAAAGCGAGGAAAATCAAAGGGTTTCCGGCTTGCCCTGTCGGCCAGCGGCCTAGGCCTCCAACACAATTTTGCCAATATGTGCGCTCGTTTCCATGCGCCGGTGGGCGTCTGCCGCCTTTTCCAGCGGGAAAGTGCTGTCCATCACCGGCTTGACGCGGCCTTCGCGCAAAAGCGGCATCACTTTCTGCTCGATCGCGGCCACCATCGCCGCCTTGTCCGCATTACTACGGGGGCGCAAGGTCGAGCCGGTATGGGTCAGGCGCTTGACCATCACCTTGGCGATGTTGACGCTGACCTTGGGGCCGTTGAGGGTCGCGATCTGGACGATGCGGCCGTCGATCGCAGCGGCATCATAATTGCGATCGACATATTCTCCGGCGACCATGTCGAGGATCAGGTTGACGCCAACGTTGTTGGTCTCCGCCTTCACCACGGCGACGAAATCTTCGGTCTTGTAGTTGATGGCGCGGTCGGCCCCCAGTTTGAGGCAGGCGTCGATTTTGTCCTGCGATCCCACGGTGACGAACACTTTCGCGCCGAAGGCTTTCGCAAGCTGGATCGCCATGGTGCCGATGCCGGAGGAGCCGCCATGGATCAGCAGCGTCTCGCCGGCTTTCAGCCCGCCGCGCTCGAACACATTGTGCCAGACCGTCATCAGGGTTTCCGGCAGCGCGCCGGCTTCCTTCATCGACAGCGCCGGCGGCACTTTCATCGCCTGGGCGTCCTGGGCGATGCAGTACTGCGCATAGCCGCCGCCGGCGACCAGCGACATCACCTTGTCGCCGACCTTGTGCCGCTTGGCGTTGCTGCCGACCGCGACGACTTCGCCCGATATCTCGAGGCCGGGCAGGTCGCTGGCGCCGGGCGGCGGCGGATAGGCGCCGGAGCGCTGCGCCACATCGGGCCGGTTGACGCCGGCAGCCATCACCTTGACCAGGATCTCGTCGGGACCGGGCTGCGGAACACTGCGTTGCTCCGGCACCAGCACCTCCGGCCCGCCGGGCTTGGAGATGGCGACCACGGTCATTTGCGCGGGCAGCTTGTCCATGATGTGTCCTTGAGCAAAAGTGCGGGAGGAAACGAGGCCCTTGCTTAGCCAGCGCGGTGCAGGCTGGCAACCGCCTCAGGCCATCTGGTCCGACCCGCGGACGGAGAGGAGGAGCGACGATGCCGATCGAAGACGACGACCGCCCGCGCAAGAAGATCAGTCATGAAATTGGACAGGACCTCTCACTTTTGTCAGTGGAGGAACTGACCGAGCGCGTGGCGCTGCTCAAGACCGAGATCGCAAGACTGGAAGAAGCCGCCGCCAAGAAGCGCGCCTCGCGCGATGCGGCGAACAGTATTTTCAAGTCGTAGTGGTCGCCACACAACGACTGTCGTCCCGGACGCGTGGGCCGAACTTTCTCCGCTTCGTCATTCCGGGGCGGCGCGTCAGCGAGCCCGGAATCCATAATCCAGGCTCTTGCAAAAGGGCGCGCCAAGAGAGCCGGGCCGTTCCATCCGCTCGTGGTTATGGATTCCGGGCTCGCGACTTCGTCGCGCCCCGGAATGACGACGGAGAGTCTGTTCCCGCAGCACACTCGGCCACTGGCTCACATGACTAATGAACTCTGAAAAAATTAGCTCGTTTACTTCAGATTAAGCTTTCGGGTTTATGACTGGAACTGTCCTCGTTTGGACACCGAGTGGCTCCTGTCCACTCTGTTTGACGCCTCCCTGTTATCAACTTTCAAAGCCGCCGGTCTCCGGCGGCTCTTTTTTTGCGTTCACTGCCCGGTTTGCACCTCTCATCCCGGTTGCATACGAAAGGATTGACCCGCGGAAACCATATCCGCGCTTGTCACTGGACTCCGCGTCCCGCCCGCGCAATGATTTGTTCATCATAAGCCGGCGGCAAAGCCGGGCAGTCAAACAGTTGCGTAAGAGGCGTTAACCATGGAACGTTTGCAGGCCGACGGCGCGCTCGTTCAGCTCAGTGAGCGATTCACCAATTCTGCGGCGTTCGGCAATTTGTTCCGTGAGGGCATGGACCTCGTCGAGGAGACCGCCGCCTATCTCGACGGCGCCGGCCGCGTCGAGGCCAAGGCGCTCGACCGCGCCGTCAGCCTCACCTATGCGACCGAGAGCATGCGCCTCACCACGCGCCTGATGCAGCTCGCCTCCTGGCTGCTGCTGCACCGCGCGGTCAAGGAAGGCGAGATGACGCTAAGCCAGGCCAATCGCGAGAAGACCAAGGTCAAGCTCACCGCCGCCGATCCCGGTCCCGCCGACACCATCGAGAAGCTGCCCGCGCAGCTTCAGGACCTGATCCATCGCTCGATGAGCCTGCAGACCCGCGTCCGCCGCCTCGACAGCACGATCCACACCCCGCCGGCCGAGCAGGCCACGATCGGCAACCCTCTGGTGCCGCACCTCAACGCGCTGAAGGCCGCGTTCGAGCGGTAGGGTCTATCAACAATTCCAATCGTCATTCCGGGACGCGCCTCTTGGCGCGGGCCCGGAATCCATACTCCCGATCGTGGTTATAGATTCTCAGTGCGCAATTGCGCATCGTAGCTCGCGACTTTGTCGCGCCCCGGAATGACGGCTAGAAACAAAAAACGCCCCCGGTCTCCCCGGGGGCGTTTTCATCTCCAGCCTTGCGGCCGGCTCAATCCTTCTTGAGAAAGCCCGAAAACTTCTTCTGGAAGCGCGAGACGCGGCCGCCGCGGTCCATGATCTGGGCGGAGCCGCCGGTCCAGGCCGGGTGCGACTTCGGATCGATGTCGAGGTTCAGCGTGTCGCCTTCCTTGCCCCAGGTCGAGCGGGTCAGGTACTCGGTTCCGTCGGTCATGACGACCTTAATCGTATGATAATTCGGGTGAATTTCGGCTTTCATGGCAATTCCTCGGCGCTCCGGCGCCTTCTTGGGTGGCTCGCGAATGACGGATTTGGGCGGCTCTATACCTCACGAAACCCCGCAAAACAAGCCATGCCCGCGCGCTGGACCGGGTTTGCCCCTAAGGGACTTCCCGGATTTGCCACTACTCCTGCACCGGCCTATTGGGAGCAGATCAATGCAACGGGTCGGATCTCATGAGCGCAGTGGAACGGCTGGATGACCACGATGTCGAACGGCCCGCAATGAACGCCGCGGACAATCCCTCGATCGAGGCCGAGCTGATCGAAGCGCCGGCCAAGGGCCGCGCCAAGTTGCGGCCGCTGCTCGCGCTCGCGCCGTATGTGATCCGCTATCGCGGCCGCGCGGCGCTGGCCTTCGTCGCGCTCACGATCGCCGCGCTGACCACGCTGCTGGTGCCGGTCGCGGTGCGCCGGATGATCGATTTCGGCCTGACGCCCGAGGGCATCGAGCTGATCAACAGCTACTTCTCGGTGATGCTCGCGGTCGTCGCCGTGCTCGCGATCGCCAGCGCCGCGCGCTACTACCTCGTGATGAGCATCGGCGAACGCATCGTCGCCGATCTCCGGCGCGACGTCTTCGGCCATCTATTGTCGCTCTCTCCCGCCTTCTTCGATTCCGCCCGCAGCGGCGAATTGATCTCGCGCCTCACTGCCGACACCACCCAGCTGAAATCGGCGGTCGGTGCCTCCGTCTCGATCGCGCTGCGCAACCTGATGATGTTCCTCGGCGCGACGGCGATGATGGTGATCACGAGCCCGAAGCTGTCGGGCTTCGTGCTGCTGGCCATCCCTTTGATCGTGCTGCCGCTGGTGGCGTTCGGGCGCTGGGTGCGGCGCCTGTCGCGCAATGCGCAGGACACGCTCGCCGACGCCTCCGCCTATGCCGGCGAGCTGGTCGGCGCGATCCGCACCGTGCAGGCCTATACCAGCGAGCAATTTGCCGAGAAGCGTTTCGGCGGCGAGGTCGAGCAGGCCTATGAAGCCGCCCGCACCTCGACCCAGGCCCGCGCCGTGCTCACGGCGATCATCATCTTCATCGTGTTCGCAAGCGTGGTCGCCATCCTCTGGATCGGCTCGCATGACGTGCTCACCGGCGCGATCACGCCGGGCCGGCTCGGCCAGTTCGTGCTGTATGCGGTGTTCGCAGCAGCGGGGCTCGGCCAGCTCAGCGAGGTCTGGGGCGAGGTCTCGGCGGCGTCGGGCGCGGCCGAGCGCCTGTTCGAGATCCTCCACGTCAAGCCCGAGATCACCGCGCCTGCGACGCCGCTTGCGCTGCCGGTGCCGGCGCGCGGCGAGGTCGGCTTCGATCGGGTCAGCTTCGCCTATCCGGCGCGGTCCGACGTCAAGGTGCTCGACGCGGTGTCGTTCACCGTGCGCCCCGGCGAGAAGGTCGCGATCGTCGGTCCCTCCGGGGCCGGCAAGAGCACCATCTTTCATCTGCTGCTGCGCTTCTACGATCCGCGCAGCGGGACGATCTTGCTCGACGGCGTGCCGGTCAAGTCCGCCGACCCCGGCGATTTCCGCGCGCGCATCGCATTGGTGCCGCAGGAATCCGTGGTGTTCGCCGCGAGCGCCCGCGAGAACATCCGCTTCGGCCGGCCCGATGCGACCGATGCCGAGGTCGAGCGCGCCGCCGAGCTCGCCCATGCCGCCGAATTCATCCGCCGCCTGCCTGAAGGTTTCGAGACTGCGCTCGGCGAGCGCGGCGTGACGCTCTCCGGCGGCCAGCGCCAGCGCATTGCGATCGCACGCGCCATCCTGCGCGACGCGCCGCTGTTGCTGCTGGACGAAGCCACCTCCGCGCTCGACGCCGAAAGCGAGACGCTGGTGCAGACCGCGCTGGAAGAGCTGATGCGCCACCGCACCACGCTCGTCATTGCCCACCGCCTCGCCACCGTGCTCTCCTGCGACCGCATCCTGGTGATGGACCAGGGCCGGATCGTCGAGCAGGGCACGCATGCCGAGCTCGTCGCGGCGAACGGGCTCTATGCGCGGCTGGCGCGGCTGCAGTTCGAGGGCGCGTAGACGCCTCACACGGCGGAAAGTACCGCGGACCTCACGCCTTCCACACCATCTTCAACACCGGCCGCCCCGAGGTCGGGTTCACGTCGTCGCCCGCATGGGCGAAGCCGTTGCGCTCGTAGAAGCGGATCGCGCGGGCATTGTCCTTGTTGACGAGCAGCGTGACGCCCGAGGGCGACAGCCGCTTGGCCTCGTCGACCAGCAGCCTTGCCGCGTCGGAGCCCCAATGCGCGGGATCGACGACGAGCTGGTCGAGATAGCCTTCGCCGTCGATGGTGACGAAACCGACCAGCGCGCCGTCCTGCTCCGCCACCACGATCTGGGCCTTCGGCACCAGATCCCTCAGCCAGCGCTCGCGCCACCATTCGAGCCGTGCCGCGAAGTCGATCTGCGGATAGGCCTGCTGCCAGGTGCGATGCCAGAGATCGATCGCGACGGCTTCGTCTTCGGGTCGGTAAAGGCGGAGGTGGAGCGCGCTCACTACCGCTCCGTCAGCTTCAGCTCGATGCGGCGATTGCGCTTGTAGGCCTCCTCGGTGTTGCCGGTGTCGAGCGGCTGGAATTCGCCGAAGCCGGCCGCGACGAGGCGCTGGGCGGGCACGCCGAGCGAGACCAGATATTGCACCACTGAGATCGAGCGCGCCGCGGACAGGTCCCAGTTCGACCTGAAGTTCGCGCCGCTCACCGGCCGCACGTCGGTATGGCCGTCGACGCGCAGCACCCAGGGGATGTCGCTCGGGATCTTCTTGTCGAGCTCGATCAGCGCCGCTGCCAAGGTGTCGAGCTCGGCGCGGCCCTCGGGCAGCAGCACCGCCTGTCCCGTGTCGAAGAACACTTCGGACTGGAACACGAAGCGGTCGCCAACGATGCGGATGTCGGGGCGGTTGCCGAGGATGGCGCGCAGCCGGCCGAAGAATTCCGAGCGGTAGCGCGACAATTCCTGCACGCGTTGCGCCAGGGCGACGTTGAGGCGGGAGCCGAGGTCGGCGATGCGGTTCTGCGATTCCTTGTCGCGCTTCTCGGAGGCATCGAGCGCCTCCTCCAGCGCCGCCAATTGCCGGCGCAGCGCGCTGATCTGCTGGTTCAGCACCTCGATCTGCGCCAGCGCCCGCGCCGAGACCGCCTTCTCGGAGTCCAGCGCTTTGCCGAGCTCGGCGGTCTTGCCTTGCGCATCGTTGCCGGCGGCAGCCAAGCCGTCATAGAGACCCTTGATGCGGTCGCGCTCGGACTCGGCCGAGGCGAGCCCGGCTTTCAGCGACGAGACCTGGTCGTCGAGGGTGAGCTTGCCGAGCTTCTCCAGCGACAACAGCTCGTTGAGCTGGGCGATCTTGGCGTTGAGCTGCTCCAGCGCCTTGTCCTTGCCGGTGACCTCCTGCGACAGGAAGAACTGCACCACGAGGAACACCGACAGCAGGAACACGATCGACAGGACCAGCGTCGACAGCGCGTCGACGAAGCCGGGCCAGTAGTTGAGACCGCCTTCGCTGCGGCGGGCGCGGGCAAGGGCCATGTCATCCGTCTCCACTCTTGTGTCCCGGACGCGGTGCAGCGTGCAACGCTGCTGCGCAGAGCCGGGACCCATCTTGTCCCTGACGCTGGGCCCCGGCTCAGCGATGCATCATTTCATGCTGCGTCGCGTCCGGGGCACAACACCGTCTCAACTCTTCTCGGGCTGGCGCGCGATCCGCTCCAGCAGGCGGCGGATCTCGCGGTTCTGCTCGCCCTGGCCGTCGGCCCATTCGCGGATCATCTGCTGCTCGGTGCGCATGTGCGAGACCAGCGCCTGGATGGCTTCGGCAAGGCTCGCCATCGCCGCGGTGGTGCCGCGGCCGCCGCTGCCTTCCTCGAGCACGGACCGCAGCCGTTCGACCGCGGCCTGAAGCTCGCCGCTGGCGACGCCGCCGCCGGTCGCGACAGGCGCCTCGCCGTTGCCATACTCGCGCACGGTGGTGGCGAGCCAGTCTTCGAGATCGGTGTAGAAGCGGTTCTGCGCCTGGCTCGATTGCAGATCGAGGAAGCCGAGGATCAGCGAGCCGGCAAGGCCGAACAGCGAGCTGGAGAAGGAGATGCCCATGCCGCCGAGCGGGGCGGCGAGACCTTCCTTCAGCGTGTCGAACAGCGCCCCGGAATCGCTCCCGACCTTGAGCCCGTCGATCACCTTGCCCACCGAGCCCACCGTCTCGATCAGGCCCCAGAAGGTGCCGAGCAGGCCGAGGAAGACCAAGAGGCCGGTCATGTAGCGGGAGATGTCGCGGGCCTCGTCCAGGCGGGTCGCGATCGAATCGAGCAGGTGCCGCATCGTGGTCTGGGTGATGGTCATCCGCCCCGAGCGCTCCCCGCCAAGGATCGCAGCCATCGGCGCCAGCAGCTTGGGGTGGCGGGCCGGCGCCAGGCCGGGATCGGCGACGCGGAAATTGTTGACCCAGGAGACTTCGGGATAGAGCCGGATGACCTGGCGGAAGGCCAGGATGATGCCGATGAACAGCACCCCTCCGATCAGGGCGTTGAGCCCGGGATTGGCGAAGAAGGCCTGGACGATCTGCTTGTAGAGCACCACGCTCACCAGCGTGCACAGCACCAGGAAGACCAGCATCCGCACCAGGAAGACGCTGGGCGAGGACAGTTTGGTGTACTCGATGTCCATGGTGGATCGGGAAGTGCCAGACCGCATGCCGGTATCATCCGTTACGTAAAGCTTGCTTGCGGCGCGCACTATGGCACAGCGCCGGCCCAAAAAAAGCGCCGGATGCGCCGATTTCGGGGACAGCTCGGGGAACCCGGACCGGAAGCGGTGCTTTGATAAGCAGGTCTCTGCAGAAGTTCGCCATTCGGGGGGCGCATGAGCGTCGTTTCCGCGATCATCGGGACTGCCGAGCGTGTGCCGCTGCCGGACGTGGTGATCCGCGCCGCGATCCAGCGCCTGTGCTCCCGCATGGCGACGCGCCTGTCCGGGCTGGGCCTCGGCGACGATGCCGCCTTCGCCGGGCGGATGATGCTGCGGCCGATCGCCGAGGGCGCGGCAGCGGGGCATGACGAGGTGCCCGCGGCCTTCTTCGCCGACTTGCTCGGCCCCAAACGCAAATTCTCCTCCTGCTTCTACAAGACCGACGCGACCACCTTGCGGGAGGCGGAGGAGGAGGCGCTGCGCCAGACCGTCGAGCATGCCGGCCTGACCGACGGCCAGGCCATTCTGGAGCTTGGCTGTGGCTGGGGCTCGCTGTCGCTGTGGATGGCACGGCAATTTCCGCACGCGACGGTGACGGCGGTCGCGGCCTCGCAGGCGCAGCGCGCCTCCGTCGAGGAGGAGGCGCGGCGGCGCGGGCTGCTGAATCTGCGCGTGGTCACGGCCGACATGAACGTGTTCGCGCCCGATGGCCAGTTCGACCGCATCGTCTCGGTCGAGATGTTCGAGCGGATGAGCAACTGGCGCAAGCTGATGACGCGCGTGCGGTCATGGCTCGCGCCGGAGGGACGGTTCTTCATGCACGTCGTCACCCACCGGTCCGGCTCGCATCTGCCTGACCCGGCCGATCGCGACGACTGGATCGCGCAATACGTCTACACAGGCGGGCTGATGCCGAGCCATCACCTCGTCAGGCAGTTCGACGATATCTTTGCCATCGAGAAGGAATGGTGCTGGAGCGGCACGCACTACCAGCGCACCGCCAACGACTGGCTGGCCAATTTCGATGCCCATCGCGAGGCCATCGAAGCCTCCTTGCACGGGGTCCACGGCGAGGAGACCGCTCTCTGGATGCGTCGCTGGCGCTGGTTCCTGCTCGCGACCTCGGGCCTGTTCGGTTACGCCGACGGAACAGAATGGGGCGTCAGCCATTACCGGATGAAGGCCGCCGAGTAATTGCGGTGTTCCGCCGCAGCACGCGCCGGTGGAACTTAGATTCACAATCAAGTTACACCGCAAAAGCCTTCTGATTTCAACGGGATAAGCTGTGTGACAATGAGCCGCCCGCGCCATGCGTTGCATCGCAGCAGATGCATTCTATTTTGGCGGCATCAGCCGCGTGCAAAAGGTCCAGAACGGGCTTCGCGCGAGCATGATCAGTTTCAACAATCGGGGCATCCCACTTCATGTTTGGAATTCGAGCGCGATCGGCATGCGTTGCAATGATGCTCGCGGCCCTTGCGCCGCTGCTGGGTGCTTGCGAGGAATCCAGTTCCGCGGTGTCCGCCGCCCAGCCGCCTGCCCCTGACGTCAGCATCGTTATCGTCAAGCCGCAGCCGCGCGCCGTGGTGCGCGAGCTGCCGGGCCGCATCGCCCCGACCCGGGTCTCCGAAGTCCGGCCGCGCGTGTCCGGCATCGTGGTAGAGCGCCTGTTCCGCCAGGGCAGCGAGGTCAGGGCCGGCGATCCGCTCTACCGCATCGATCCGCGCCCGTTCGAGGTCGAGGTCATGGCCAACGAGGCCGCGCTGGCGAAGGCCGAAGCGGCATTGGCGCAGGCCAAGCAGCAGGCGCATCGTATCGCCACCCTGACCAGGGATCGCGCCGCGCCCGAAGCCGAGAACGAGAAGGCGATTGCGGCCGAACGCCAGGCCCATGCCGAGGTCGAGGGCCGCAAGGCCGAGCTCGCGCGGGCCAGGCTTAATCTCGACTACGCCACCGTGCGTGCGCCGATCGACGGCGTGGTCGGCGCGGCCCTCGTCAGCGAGGGCGCGCTCGCCGTGCAGAACGAGACCAATCTCGCCACCATCCAGCAGCTCGATCCGATCTATGCCGACTTTACCCAGTCGGTGACCGAGCTCAACCAGCTCCGCCGCGCCTTCGAGACCGGCGACCTCGATCGCATCGCCGCCGATGCCGCCAAGGTGCGCCTCGTGCTCGACGACAACACCATCTATTCGCTCGACGGCAAGCTGCTGTTCTCCGACGCCAAGGTCGACGCCCACACCGGGCAGGTGACGTTGCGCGGCGAGTTCCCCAATCCCAAGCGCGAGCTGCTCCCGGGCATGTATGTCCGGGTCCGCATCGACCAGGGTCTCGATTCCGATGCGATCGCGGTGCCGCAGCAGGCGATCCAGCGCAATGGCGGCGGCGGCAGCGAGGTGTTCGTCGTCAAGGACGACAATCACATCGCGGTGCAGCCGGTGCGCACCGGCTCGGTGCAGGACGGCCTCTGGTTCATCACCGAAGGCCTGAAGTCCGGCGACAAGGTCGTGGTCGAAGGCTTCCAGAAATTCGCGGCCGGCGACAAGGTCAAGCCGCAATCCTGGTCGGAGGCGGAAGCGACCGCAGACAACCGGCACGCTCAGCAGCTCACGCGGTAACGCTCCGCGCAGCAAGTGTCGTCCTTAACCTGAGGAGCCCGCTGCAAGCGGGCGTCTCGAAGGATGGCCGCGGGAGAGAGCCGGGCCTTCATGGTTCTCGCGGCGATGCGCGGCATCGTCCGGAGCGCGCGTTCCGCGCTCCTCACCATGAGGGTCTAACCGAACAACGAGGATAAAACGGCCAATGCCGAGTTTCTTCATCGACAGGCCGATCTTCGCCTGGGTGGTCGCGCTGTTCATCTGCTTGATCGGCGCGATCGCGGTGCCGCTGCTGCCGATCGCGCAATATCCGATCATCGCGCCGCCCTCGATCTCGGTCTCGACCAGCTATCCCGGCGCCTCGCCGGAAAACCTCTACAATAGCGTCACGCGGCTGATCGAGGAGGAGCTCAACGGCGCCGCCAACATCCTCAATTTCGAATCGACCAGCGACTCGCTCGGCCAGGTCGAGATCATCGCCAATTTCCAGCCGGGCACCGACACCAGTGCCGCCTCGGTCGAGGTCCAGAACCGCATCAAGCGCGTCGAGGCGCGCCTGCCGCGCGCGGTGATGCAGCAGGGCATCCTGATCGAGGAAGCCTCGAGCGCAGTGCTGCAGATCATCACGCTGAACTCGACTGACGGCAGCCTGGATGAAGTCGGCCTCGGCGACTTCATGATCCGCAACGTGCTCGGCGAGATCCGCCGCATTCCCGGCGTCGGCCGCGCCACACTGTACTCGACCGAGCGCTCGCTTCGTGTCTGGGTCGATCCGGCCAAGCTGGTCGGCTATGGCCTGACCGCCGACGACGTCAACAAGGCCATCACCGCGCAGAACGCGCAGGTCGCTTCCGGCAGCATCGGCGCCGAGCCGTCGACCTCGAACCAGCGCACCTCGGCATTGGTGCTGGTCAAAGGCCAGCTCTCCTCGCCCGACGAGTTCGGCGCCATCATCCTGCGCGCCAATGCCGACGGCTCGACCGTGCGCCTGCGCGACGTCGCGCGCATCGAGGTCGGCGGCCTCAGCTACCAGTTCAACACGCGCCTCGACGGCAAGCCGACGGCGGGCCTGTCGGTCCTGATGTCGCCGACCGGCAATGCGCTGGCGACCGCCAGCGCGGTCGAAGCGAAGATGAAGGAGCTGTCGCGCTTCTTCCCGGCCAACATCACCTACGAGATCCCCTACAACATCACGCCTGTGGTCGAGGCCTCGATCGAGAAGGTGCTGACGACGCTGGTCGAAGCCGTGGTGCTGGTGTTCGTGGTGATGTTCTTGTTCCTGCAGAACATCCGCTACACCATCATTCCGACCATCGTGGTCCCGGTGGCGCTGCTGGGCGCCTGCTCCACGCTGCTGCTCGCCGGCTATTCCATCAACATGCTCTCGATGTTCGGCATGGTGCTGGCGGTCGGCATCCTCGTCGACGACGCCATCGTCGTGGTCGAGAACGTCGAGCGCATCATGGCCGAGGAAGGCCTGCCGCCGAAGGAAGCGACGCGGAAAGCCATGTCGCAGATCACCGGCGCCATCATCGGCATCACGCTGGTGCTGATGGCGGTGTTCGTGCCGATGGCGTTCTTCCCGGGCTCGGTCGGCATCATCTACCGCCAGTTCTCCGTCACCATGGTCGCCGCGATCGGCTTCTCCGCCTTCCTGGCGCTGTCGTTGACGCCGGCGCTGTGCGCGACGCTGTTGAAGCCTGTGGCAAAGGGGCACGGTCATTCGACCAACTTCGTGTTCGGCTGGTTCAACCGCATGCTCGAAGGCGTCAAGGAACGCTATTCGCGCACCGTCGGCTTTTCGCTGAATCGCACCGGCCGCTTGATGCTGGTT
This sequence comes from Bradyrhizobium sp. BRP20, assembly GCF_020194215.1. Lineage (NCBI taxonomy): Bacteria > Pseudomonadati > Pseudomonadota > Alphaproteobacteria > Hyphomicrobiales > Nitrobacteraceae > Bradyrhizobium > Bradyrhizobium sp. BRP20. Next base: position 748,117 of record NZ_JADYVY010000001.1, read on the forward strand.
TATGCCGCGCTGCTGGTCGGCCTGTCCTGGGCCTTCGTCAACCTGCCCGGCGGCTTCCTGCCCGTCGACGACCAGGGCTTCATCACCACCGACGTGCAGACGCCCTCGGATTCGTCCTATGCCCGCACCGAGGCCGTGATCGAGAAGGTCGAAAAATATCTCGCCGCGCGGCCGGGCGTCGACAACGTCACCTTCCTCACCGGCTTCAGCTTCTCCGGCCAGGGCATGAACACCGCCCAGGCCTTCATCACGCTGAAGGACTGGTCGGAGCGCGGGCCGAAGGACTCCGCTGCCGCGATCGTCAACGACGTCAACCGCGACCTGGGCTCGTCGATCCGCGACGCAAAAATCTCGGCGCTGCAGCCGCCGCCGATCGACAATCTCGGCAACTCGTCCGGCTTCTCGTTCCGCCTCCAGGATCGCGGCCAGAAGGGCTATCAGCAATTGATGCGCGCCGCCGACCAGCTGATCGCGGAGGCCAATGCCAGCCCGGTGCTGCAGAAGGTCTATATCGAAGGCCTGCCCGAGGCGGGCGTGGTCAATCTCATGATCGACCGCGAGAAGGCCGGCGCGTTCGGCGTCACCTTCGAGGACATCAACAACACCATCTCGACCAATCTCGGCTCGAACTACATCAACGACTTCCCGAACCGCGGTCGCATGCAGCGCGTCGTGGTGCAGGCGGACGCGCGCGACCGCATGCGGGCCGAGGACATCCTCAACTACAACGTCAAGAACAGCCGCGGCCAGCTGGTGCCGTTCTCGTCCTTCACCACGATCGAATGGGCGCGCGGCCCGACACAGATCGCCGGCTTCAACTATTATCCGGCGGTGCGCATCTCCGGCGAGGCCAGGCCCGGCTTCACCTCGGGCGATGCCATCGCCGAGATGGAGCGGCTCGCCGACCGGTTGCCGCGCGGTTTCGGCTATGAATGGACCGGACAGTCGCTGCAGGAGAAGCTGTCGGGCTCGCAGGCGCCGTTCCTGCTCGCCCTGTCGGTGTTCGTGGTGTTCCTGTGCCTCGCCGCGCTCTACGAGAGCTGGACCATTCCGCTCGCGGTGCTGCTCACCGTGCCGCTCGGCATCGTCGGCGCGGTCACTGCCGCTATGCTGCGCGGCCTGCCCAACGACGTCTATTTCACCGTCGGCCTGATCACGATCATTGGCCTCGCCGCAAAGGACGCGATCCTGATCATCGAGTTCGCCAAGGATCTGCGGAAAGAAGGCAAGCCGCTGGTCGAAGCCACCATCGAAGCCTGCCGCCTGCGCTTCCGCCCCATCTTGATGACCGGCCTTGCCTTCATCTGCGGCGTGCTGCCGATGGCCATCGCCCACGGCGCCGGCGGCGCCAGCCAGCAGGCGCTCGGCTCAGTGGTGATGGGCGGCATGATCGCGGTCGTGATCCTGGCGCTGTTGATGGTGCCGGTGTTCTTCGTCTCGGTGCAGCGCGTGCTGGGTGGGGACAGGGAGCCGAACGCGGCGCGGGAAGCTGAAGCGCACGGCCGACCGGCGCGGGCGCACACCGGCCACTGATGCACCCCCGTCATTCCGGGGCGTGCGAAGCACGAGCCCGGAATCCAGCGGGCCACCATTGACGAGGATCAATGGATTCCGGGCTCGCGCCAAGAGGCGCGCCCCGGAATGACAGGGGAATGTGGAGCGCGAGCTTCCGCCTTAAGCCGGCTTCCGCAAGATCTTCACCAGCTCCCCGTGCACGTACTCATTCCCGCACACGACGTGCCCGGTGACCAGCGGGTCGCCCGGCGTTGCGATATCGCTGATGGTGCCGCCGGCTTCGCGCACCATCAGCATACCGGCCGCGATGTCCCAGGATTGCAAATCGCGCTCCCAATACCCGTCGAGCCGGCCGGCGGCGACGAAGGCCAGATCGAGCGAGGCAGCGCCGAAACGGCGCAAGCCGGCGACGCGGTCCTGGATCGCGGTCATCTCGCGGCGGAATTCCTGGTGGTCGCCGCGGCCGATATGGGGCAGGCCGCAGGCCACCACGCATTCGCTCAGCTGGCGGCGGCCGGCGACGCGCAGGCGCTGGTCGTTGAGGAAGGCGCCCTTGCCGCGCTCGGCGATGTAGAGCTCGTCATTGGCGGGGTTGTAGATCACGCCCGCAATCACGGTGCCCTCGCGCGCAAGCCCGATCGAGATCGCGAATTGCGGGATGCCGTGCAGGAAGTTGGTGGTGCCGTCCAAGGGATCGACGATCCAAGTGTGGCTCTTGTCGGTGCCCTCGCGGTTGCCCCCTTCCTCGCCGATGAAGCCGTAGCCGGGCCGGGCCTTGGCGAGGTCCTGGTAGAGGATCTCCTCGGCGCGCTTGTCGGCGAGCGAGACGAAATTGGCCGGTCCCTTCAGCGAGACCTGGAGATGCTCGATCTCGCCGAGATCTCGCTTGAGGCTGCGGCCGGCGCGGCGCGCCGCCTTGACCATGACGTTGATAGTGGCGGAATACAGCATATGCTTCTGGTCTTGATCGGGGGGAGGGGCGCGGAAACGCGCCTGTTTGGGGGACTGGGTGCCCCGTGAGGGGCCCCGCGTCAAGTCATTTGGACCCGAGCCACTTCCTGGCAGCGGCCTCGGCCTTGGCGCGGTCATCGGCCGGCAGATCGGAGAGCTGCTTGTCGAGCTCGGGGTCGCCCTTGCCGGCCGTCTTGGCCACCAGGTGCCATTTGAAGCCCTCGATCTTGTCCACGGGCGTGCCAACGCCGTTGATCAGCACCCAGGCCAGCCGGTTCTGCGCGATCGCGCTGCCCTGGCGGGAGGCCTTGCGAAGCAGGGCGACGGCTGCAGGCTGGTTCTTCGGCGTGCCGGTGCCGTTGAACATCGCGATGGCATATTCGACCTCGGCATCGACATTGTCGGCGATCGCGGCGGCCTGCAGCAGTCGCACCGCGCGTTCGGGGTCCTTCGGCACACCGGTGCCCTCCTTGTAGAAGGTCGCGAGCGCGTATTGCGCTTCGGGCAGGCCTGCATCGGCGGCCTGGCGCAGCAGTTCCGCCGAACGTCGGACGTCCTGCGGCAGCGTCTGGCCGTCCAAATAGAGCAGGGCGAGGTTATAGGCCGCCTTGGGCTCGCCGAGCTTGGCAGCGGAGGCCATCAGCCTGACCGCCTCGCTTTTGTCGACGGGGCCGCCGCGGCCGGAGATGCGCAGCATGGCGAGCGCGAACATCGCCTCGCGATCGCCGGCATCGGCGGCGCGCTTGTACCATTCGGCCGCCTTGGCGTAGTCGCGCCTTATGCCCATGGCGTTGGAATAGAGCTCGCCGAGCATGGTCATCGCCTTGGCATCACCGGCTTGTGCGCGCACGGTGGCGAGCTCGAAAGCGGTCTTGTACTGGCCGCGCTGATAGGCGCCGAACACGAGGTCGACGTTGGGATCGTCGGACGGCGGCGCGGGGATCACGGTTGCCGGCTTGGGCGAAGCGGACGGCTTGGGAGATGCCGTAGGCTTCGGCGCCGGTGCTGCCTCCTTCTTCTTGGCAGGCGCGGGCGGCTTCTGCTTCTCTGCCGGTGCGCTCGGCGTCGTCGCCGGCGGGGTGATCTGCAGCTGCGCGGCCGCGGGCACTGTCAGCAGCAGCGTGGCGAGCATGGTGATGCACGGGAGCTTCATGTCGGGCGCTAGCCGTGCTCCTGGCCCGCAGGATCTTGGCTCGCAGGATCTTGGCCGGCCTGCGCCGTCGCATGGGCCTTCTTGATCGCGGCATCGACCTCGATCAGCGCGGCCTTGGGCCCGCGCGGATCGGCCCAGATGAAGTCGCCGACCAGCACGAAATCGGCGCCGCTGGCGGCGAAATCGTAGGCCTCGTCCAGCGTGGTGGCAAAGCCGACGCAGGGCGGCTCGAACAGCTCGGCCCACCAGTCGAGCCGCTCGGCGATCGCCTGCGCCGAGGGACGCTGGCCTTTCGCATCGGGCTCGCCGAACAGCACGTAATCCGCGCCCATCTCGCCGGCATCCATGGAATGGTGCCGCGTCGTCAGCCCGCCGACACCGGCGATGCGATCTGGCTTGAGCGACGGCAGGGCCTCCTTCAGCGCGGCGATGCCGGGCAGATGCGCGCCGTCGGCGCCGCCCCGCGCGACGATATCAGGGTGGCCGTCGACGAGGAGTGCCGCGCCCGCCTTCTGCACCGGCGGCGCCAATGCCTTGACGCGCGAGATCATGCCGCGCTGATCGGTCTCCTTCAGCCGCAGCAGCACGGCGGCGATGTCGGCGGACGCGATCAGCTCGGGCAGCGCGGCGACCAGCGTCGCGGGATCATCGACGACGGGTGTCGCGAGATAGAGACGCGGCGCCGGGCGCGGCGGAGGCGGTTTGTTCGACAAGGTCTAGGCTGCCTTCTGTTCCAGGCTGCTTTGCCATTCGCCCTTGGAGGCGAGGCCGTTCATGCGGGCGCGATGGCTGAAGGCGCGCTGGCCGGCCGCGACGTTCTCAGGCTTGCCCGACCAGGCCTTCTGCGGCGCGGCCTGCAGCGCGCGGCCGTAGGAGAAGGTCAGGCCCCAGGGCAGCGGACCGAGCTTGTGCATGGCGTTGAGATGCGCGGTCGCCTCTTCGTCCGACTGGCCGCCGGAGAGGAAGGCGATGCCGGGCACCGCCGCCGGCACGCAGGCCTTGAGCAGCCGTATCGTCTTTTCCGCGACCTCCTCGACCGAGGCCTGCTTCGGACATTTCTTGCCTGATATCGCCATGTTCGGCTTCAGCACCATGCCTTCCAGCGCCACGCGCTGCACGCGCAATTCCTGGAAGGTCTTGTTGAGCACGCGGCTCGTCACCTCGTAGCAGCGCTCGATGTCGTGGTCGCCGTCCATCAGCACCTCCGGCTCGACGATCGGCACGATCTGGGCGGCCTGGCACAGCGCGGCATAGCGCGCCAGCGCGTGGGCGTTGACGCTGATCGCGGTCATCGAGGGGATGCCGCTGCCGATGTCGATCACCGCGCGCCATTTGGCAAAGCGTGCGCCGCGCTCGTAATATTTCTTCAGCCGCTCGGCGAGCCTGTCGAGCCCGACCGTGACGAGCTCTCCGGGGCACATCGGCAGGGCCTGCGTGCCCTCGTCGACCTTGATGCCGGGAATGGCGCCGGCCTGCTCGATCAGCTTGACCAGCGGCGTGCCGTCCTTGGCATTCTGCCAGATCGTCTCGTCATAGAGGATCACGCCGGAGATGTACTGGCTCATGGCGTCCTTGGCGCGAAACAGCATTTCGCGATAGTCACGGCGGTTCTCCTCGGTCGATTCCACGCCGATGGCGTCGAAGCGCTTCTTGATGGTGCCGGAGGATTCGTCGGCGGCAAGGATGCCCTTGCCGGACGCGACCATGGCGGTCGCTATCCCATTGAGCTCAGTCAGATTCATCGAGAGGTCCTCCCAAAACGATTCTGCCCTTGCCCGTGAAAATAGACCGTTCTCGGGCAATTGCCGAGTTATCGTTCGTCGCGGGGTAAAGGGTCTTTCTGGCATTCCGGGATGCGCCGAAAGGCGCAGGCCCGGAATCCATAACCCCAGGCTGTGGTTATGGATTCCGGGCCCACGCTTCGCGTGTCCCGGAATGACGGGAGGATGTGACGGAGGCCTTAGGCGACCCGGGGATCGAGCTCGCCCTTGGCGTAGCGCTTGGCCATCTCGGCGGTGGTCAGCACCTTCTTGATCTTGGAGGCCTGGCCTGCGGTGTTGAACTCCTGCAGGCGCTGCTTGCACAGCTTGGTCATCGCCTCCATCGCCGGCTTCAGGTACTTGCGCGGATCGAACTCTTCCGGGTTGTCCTTCAGAACTTTCCGGATCTGGCCGGTCATCGCCATGCGGTTGTCGGTGTCGATGTTGATCTTGCGCACGCCGTTCTTGATGCCGCGCTGGATCTCGGCCACCGGCACGCCCCAGGTCGGCTTCATCTTGCCGCCATAGGCGTTGATGATGTCCTGCAGGTCCTGCGGCACCGAGGAGGAGCCGTGCATGACGAGATGCGTGTTCGGCAGCTTGCGGTGGATCTCCTCGATCACGTTCATGGCGAGGATGTCGCCGTCGGGCTTGCGGGTAAACTTGTAAGCGCCATGCGACGTCCCCATCGCGATCGCGAGCGCGTCGACCTTGGTCTCCTGTACGAACTTCACGGCCTCGTCCGGATTGGTCAGGAGCTGGTCGTGGCTAAGCTTGCCTTCGGCGCCGTGGCCGTCTTCCTTGTCGCCCATGCCGGTCTCGAGCGAGCCGAGCACCCCGAGCTCGCCCTCGACCGAGATGCCGCCAAGATGGGCCATGTCGGTGACGGTCTTGGTGACGCCGACATTGTAGCCCCAGTCGCCGGGGGTCTTGCCGTCGGCCTTGAGCGAGCCGTCCATCATCACCGAGGTGAAGCCGGCCTGGATCGCGGTCATGCAGGTCGCCGGCTCGTTGCCGTGGTCGAGATGCACGCAGACCGGAATGTGCGGATAGATCTCGGTCACCGCGTCCATCATGTGCTTGAGCATGACGTCGTTGGCGTAGGAGCGCGCGCCGCGCGAGGCCTGGATGATGACGGGCGCATCGACCTGGTTGGCCGCGTCCATGATGGCCAGCGCCTGCTCCATGTTGTTGATGTTGAAGGCCGGTACGCCGTAATCGTTCTCCGCCGCGTGGTCGAGCAATTGACGTAACGTGATCCGAGCCATCTGTCTTTGTCTCCCGTTGGGGCCTCAAAGGCCGCTTGATTACTTGCTACGCAGAACTTCAACGCCGGGCAGGGGCTTGCCTTCCATCCATTCAAGGAACGCGCCACCGGCGGTCGACACATAGGTGAAGTCTCCGGCCACATGGGCCTGGTTGAGCGCCGCGACGGTGTCGCCGCCGCCCGCGATCGAGATCAGCTTCTTGGCCTTGGTGCGCTCGGCGGCGTGCTTGGCGGCCGCGACCGTGCCGCGGTCGAACGGCTGCATCTCGAATGCGCCCAGGGGGCCGTTCCAGACCAGCGTCGCCGCATCGTCGATCGCGGCATGGACGCGCGCGATCGATTGCGGGCCGACGTCGAGGATCATGCCGTCGGCCGGGATCGCATCGAGCCCATAGGCATGCGACGGCGCGTTGGCGGCGAAGTGATAGGCGACGGTGGCGTCGACCGGGAGGATGATGGCGCAATTGGCGGCTTCCGCCTTCTCCATGATGCGCAGCGCGGTGGCGGCGAGATCCTTCTCGGCCAGCGACTTGCCGACCGCAACGCCCTGCGCGTGCAGGAACGTGTTGGCCATGCCGCCGCCGATCACGAGCGCGTCGACCTTGGTGACGAGGTTTTCCAACAGGTCGATCTTGGTCGAGACCTTGGCGCCGCCGATGATGGCGATCACGGGCTTGCTCGGCGAGCCCAGCGCCTTCTCCAGCGCGTCCAGCTCGGCCTGCATGGTGCGGCCGGCATAGGCCGGCAGCTTGTGGCCGAGACCTTCGGTCGAGGCGTGGGCGCGGTGCGCGGCCGAGAACGCGTCATTGACCCAGATGTCGCCGAGCTTCGCGAGTTCCGCGACGAAGGCGGGATCGTTCTTTTCTTCCTCTTTGTGGAAGCGGGTGTTTTCCAGGCACAGGATGTCGCCATCCTTCAAGCCGGCGACCGCCTTGGCCGCGGGCTCGCCGATGCAATCCTCGGCAAACGCGACGGGCTTCTTCACCACCTTCGCCAGCGCCTCCGCGACGGGCTTGAGCGAGTCCTTGGCATCGCGTCCCTTCGGCCGGCCGAAATGCGCGAGCAGGATGACCTTGCCGCCCTTGTCGGCGAGCTCGGTGATGGTCGGTGCAACGCGCTCGAGCCGGGTGGCGTCGGTGACGCGCCCGCTCTCCATGGGCACGTTGAGGTCGACGCGCAGCAGCACGCGCTTGCCCTTCACGTCGACGTCGTCGAGGGTGCGGAATTTAGCGGGCATCGTTCATCATCCGTGCGTCGGAGTGTCGGAATCGGGGGGAGGCGAATGGCCGTGGTCGCCGCTCCCTCCACCGTCTTTCGGAGACTTCACTGCGAGGCCCCGGCGAAATCCGTACGCGATCATCGCGATCAACAGTATGACGCCAGGGATGCCAATCCAGTGAGGAAGCACCTTGGCTTCCCTCAGATCACCTTCGCCATCGCGGCGGCGGTGTCCGCCATGCGGTTCGAAAAGCCCCACTCGTTGTCGTACCAGGACATCACGCGCACCAGCGTGCCGTTCTGCACCTTGGTCTGGTCCTCGTGGAAGGTCGAGGAGTGCGGGTCGTGGTTGAAGTCGATCGAGACGTTCGGCGCATTGGTGTAGCCGAGGATGCCCTTGAGCTGCTGCTCGCTGGCGCGCTTCATCGCCGCGTTGATCTCCTTGGCGTCGGTGGCGCGCTTGGCGACGATCTTGAGGTCGACGACCGAGACGTTCGGGGTCGGCACGCGGATCGCGACGCCGTCGAGCTTGCCCTTCAGCTCGGGCAGCACGAGGCCGATCGCCTTCGCAGCACCCGTCGAGGTCGGGATCATCGACATCGCCGCCGCGCGGCCGCGGTAGAGATCCTTGTGCATCGTGTCGAGCGTCGGCTGGTCGCCGGTATAGGCGTGGATCGTGGTCATGAAGCCGGTCTCGATGCCGACGAGATCGTTCAGCACCTTGGCAACCGGCGCAAGGCAGTTGGTGGTGCAGCTGCCGTTGGAGACGACGAGGTGATCCTTGGTCAGCGTGTCGTGGTTGACGCCGTAGACGATGGTGGCGTCGGCGCCGTCGGCGGGCGCGGAGACCAGCACGCGCTTGGCGCCGGCGGTCAGATGCGCGCTAGCCTTGTCCTTCGAGGTGAAGATGCCGGTGCATTCCATCGCAATGTCGACGCCGAGATCCTTCCAGGGCAGCTTCGAGGGATCGCGCTCGGCGGTGACCTTGATCTTGCCGTTGCCGAGGCTGATGGAGTCGCCGTCGACGGTGACGGTGCCGGGAAAGCGGCCATGGACGCTGTCGAAGCGGAGGAGATGAGCGTTGGTCTCGACCGGGCCGAGGTCGTTGATGCCGACGACCTCGATGTCCTTGCGGCCGGACTCGGCGATAGCCCGCAGGATGTTGCGGCCGATGCGGCCAAAACCGTTAATTCCGACGCGGACTGCCATGTTTCGTCTCCTTCAATGACCGTTGTCATCCCGCACAACGCGCTATACGCGCCTGCGAGGGTTTTTTAGGGGCGGACGCCCGGTTCGGCCGGGCGGTGCTTGATCATATGAGAGATTAGGTAGTCCTTTTTTGCGGCAAGCTCAACTCTCAGGAAACGCGCTTCAGCACAGCGTTAACCGCGGCCTCGGCGGTAATGCCGAAATGCTTGTAAAGCTCCTTGGCAGGGCCGCTTTCGCCGAACGAATGCATGCCGATGAATTCGCCATCCTGGCCAATCACGGCGTCCCAGCCCCAGCGCACGGCGGCCTCGATCGCGATCTTCACCGGCGCGTTGCCGATGATGGCGGCGCGCTTGGCCTCTGGTTGCGCTAACAACAGCTCCAGCGAGGGAACGGAGACAACGCGCGAAGCGACGCCGCGTTCCGCCAATTGTTTCTGGGCCGCGACCGCGATCTCGACCTCCGAGCCCGAGGCGAACAGCGTCGCCTTGGCTTCGCCCTGGGCGGCGACCAGCTCGTAGGCACCAGCCGCGCAGGGATTGTCGTTCGGTGCGGTGGTCCGCAGCTGCGGCAGGTTCTGCCGCGTCAGCGCCAGCACGGTCGGGCCATCGACGCGGTTGAGCGCGAGCTCCCAGCACTCGGCGACCTCGATGGCATCGCAGGGACGGAACACGCGCATGTTGGGAATGGCGCGGAGCGCTGCGAGATGCTCGACCGGCTGATGGGTCGGGCCGTCTTCGCCGAGACCGATCGAGTCATGGGTCATGACGTAGACGACACCGGCGCCCATCAGCGCGGCAAGGCGCATCGCCGGACGCGCATAATCGGTGAAGACGAGGAAGGTCGCGCCGTTCGGCGCGAAACCGCCGTGCAGGAAAATGCCGTTCATCGCGGCCGCCATGCCGTGCTCGCGGATGCCGTAATGGATGAAGCGGCCCTTCGGCGTCTTGGCCGAGAAGGCGGTCGCCGACTTCGCCTTGTTGTTGTTGGAGCCGGTGAGGTCGGCCGAGCCTGCCAGGAATTCCATCGGCATGGCGCCGGCGATGACTTCGATCACCGCTTCCGACGACTTGCGGGTGGCCGCGGTCATCGGCTTTTCCAGCAGCTCCTTCTTGTAGGCGCGAACGGCCTTGGCGAGCGAAGCGGGACGCTCGTGACGCAGGCGGCGCTCGAACTCGGCGCGCTTGCGGCTGCCGAGCTCACCGAGCCGCGCTTCCCATTCCTGGCGTGCCGCGGCGCCTCGGCTGCCGGCCGCGCGCCATGCCTTCAGCACGTCGTCGGCGACCGCGAACGGCTCGAGCGAAATGCCGAGATTTTCCTTGGCAGCCTTGAGCTCGTCGGCGCCGAGCGCTTCGCCGTGCACCTTCGAGGTGCCTTGCTTGTGCGGCGCGCCGAAGCCGATCGTGGTGCGGCAGGCGATCAGCGTGGGCTTGCTGGATTTCTTCGCGCGCGTGATCGCATCGGCGATCGCGGCCTGGTCGTGGCCATCGATCTTCTCGGCCGCCCAGCCCGCCGACTTGAAGCGCTTCACCTGGTCGACGGAATCGGAGATCGAGGTCGGGCCGTCGATCGAGATGCCGTTGTCGTCGTAGAGCACGATCAGCTTGTTGAGCTTCCAGTGGCCGGCCATCGCGATCGCTTCCTGCGACACGCCTTCCATCAGGTCGCCGTCGGAGGCGAGCACATAGGTGTGGTGGTCGACGATCTTCTTGCCGAATTCGGCGGCGAGCATCTTTTCGGCCAGCGCCATGCCGACCGCAGTCGAGATGCCCTGGCCGAGCGGGCCGGTGGTGGTCTCGATGCCCTTGGTGCGGAAGTTCTCGGGGTGGCCGGGGGTCAGCGAGTCGACCTGGCGGAACTGCTTGATCTGGTCCAGCGTCATCTCGGCATTGCCGGTCAAATACAGCAGCGAATAGAGCAGCATCGAGCCGTGGCCGGCCGAGAGCACGAAGCGGTCGCGGTCCGGCCAGGCGGGCGCAGTGGCATCGAATTTCAGGAACTGCGTGAACAGCACGGTGGCGATGTCGGCGGCGCCCATCGGCAGGCCGGGATGGCCCGATTTCGCCTTCTCGACAGCGTCCATCGAAAGGCCGCGGATCGCGTTGGCCATACGGGTGTGATCGACCTGCGTCATGTCTGAAATCCGTCTGAAATGAAGCGCTTGGCGATGGTTGCCCGCGCGGGGAGAAGCCTGGCGGCCACTGAAGGTTGGCGCTGGGATAGCACCTCGGTTCCGGGAGTCCAAGGCAATCGAACGCCGGTTTGGCCGCAAAAGTTGCCTGTGTGGACATCGGTTTTCCGCCGGGATCGCGCCGGGCGGAAGCGACGCAGCGACACGTCGTCCCGATTGAACAGTGCATAGTTTTGCGGCGGCGTTGCGCTTGGCTAGCTTGCTTTGTAAATTTCTGCTTCTAACCGCTTGCCGAACCGAGTCTTTTGCCGGACGGCAAGCTCCAGGGAAAGGCCACTGGGCAAAGGCCGCCAGGTTCCGCCGCTGACTGCATGAACGATCGCGTATCCAACAGTTCCGCCATGACGGAGTCGTCCGCCGTCGAGATCGAGATTGCGACCCGCAGACTCATGGCGGCGCTCGATGCGCTCGAAAGTGCGGTGGAGCGGCGTCGCGATGCCGATCGCGACGAGAACGAGCTTGCGGCGCGCATCCAGGCGCTCGGCGCGGATCGCTCGCGTCTTGCCGACGAGCTCGACGGCGCGCTGGTGAAGGCACGCAAGCTCGAGCGCACCAATCGCGAGATTTCTGACCGGCTGGATTCCGCGATCGTGACGATACGCTCGGTGCTCGATACCGGAGAGGACGGATGAGCCACATCAACGTCACCATCAACGGCCGGCAATATCGCATGGCCTGCGAGGAGGGCCAGGAGGTGCGGCTGCTCAAGCTCGCCGAGACGCTGGAGACGCGCATCCAGTCGCTGCGCGGAAAATTCGGCGAGATCGGCGATGCGCGCCTCACCGTCATGGCTGCGCTCACCGTGTGCGATGAGCTGATCGACACCACCAACCGCGTCCGCACCCTCGAGCAGGAATTGACCGAGCTCAGGGATTTCCGCAATGCCGCCGTCGAGCGCGCCCGCATGACGCAGACCGCCGTGGTCAACGCCCTGAACGCCGCCGCCGAGCGCATCGAGAAGTCGACCCAGGTCCTGAACCGCACCGTGGGGAACGGGATCGCGATCGGCTGAAGCTCGATTGTAGCCACGCGGCCGGTGCGCTCCCTCCCCCGCTTGCGGGGGAGGGTCGGGGAGAGGGTGTTTCTGCTGGGCGAGAACCCCCAAGAGGTGAGAGCCCTCTCCCCAACCCTCTCCCGCACGCGGGAGAGGGAGTTCACCTCCCTCGTGGCTCGTACGTCGCTTCATTGCACCGAAGCGCCGCAGCGCACTGGCGATTCGTCAGTACAGTTGTTACATTGCCTCCGCGAGGCTGCGACGTGCGTCAGGAGCCATATATCCCCGGGGCCTTATCGATCCTTTAGGGAACTGTCCCTGGCCGGGCCCGTGGGCTCGGACATATGGTGCCCACCTACTTTCGTAGGGAACTCCGGGATCGAGTGCTTCAACGGCGTTCGCGGCTTCGCACTTTCGTTTGCTTCGTTTGTGCTTGTTGAAACGACTGCGGCCAATTCAACAGGTGTCATTCCCCCCGAGTGCGCAATTGCGCACGGGGCGGGGAATCCAGTACGCCGCGGCCCTTGTGTGAATCACCACCGCCTCTGGAATACTGGATCACCCGCATTCGCGGGTGATGACGTGGGGACCAAAGCACATGTCCAACTCCAAAGCCGAGCTCCGTGCCAAAGCCCTCGCCAAGCGCGATGCGCTGAGCGAGAAGAAACGCATCGCGGCCGCCGCAAAGCTCGCCAAGCGCGGGCTACCGTTCAAGCTGCTGCCCGACAGCATCGTCTCCGGCTATTCGCCGATCCGCAGCGAGATCGATCCGATGCCGCTGCTCGCAAAGCTCGCGGAAGAGGGCGCCAGGCTGGCGCTGCCCTGCGTCACCGCGCGCGGCCAGTCGCTGATCTTCCGTCTCTTCCATCCGAACGACCGCCTGATGCTCGGCCCGCTCGGCATTCCCGAACCTTCACCTGCTGCGGCCGAAGTCATTCCCGACATCATGCTGACGCCGCTCGCCGCCTTCGACCGCCTCGGCCATCGCATCGGCTATGGCGCCGGGCATTACGATTTCACCTTCGCGCATTTGCGCAAAGCCAAGCACATCGTCGGCATCGGCCTTGCGTTTGCAGTGCAGGAGATCGAGGCGGTTCCGGCACTATCCCACGACGTGGCGCTCGATTATGTGCTAACGGAATCGGACGTGTTCGATTTCCGGAGTTCTGAAGTTGCGCATTCTCTTCGTGGGTGACGTCGTCGGCCGTAGCGGACGCGAGGCCGTCTCCGAATATCTGCCCGGCATGGTCAAGGACTGGTCGCTCGATCTCGTCGTCGTCAACGGCGAGAATTCGGCCGGTGGCTTCGGCATCACGGAAGCGATCTACCAGGAGTTTCTCGAGGCCGGCGCCGACGCGGTGACGCTCGGCAATCACTCCTGGGACCAGCGCGAGGCGCTGGTGTTCATCGAGCGCGCCGACCGCCTGGTGCGCCCCGCCAACTATCCGCGCGGCACGCCCGGCCGCGGCGCCGCCTTGGTCGAGACCAAGAACGGCAAGCACGCCCTCGTCGTCAACGCGCTCGGCCGCGTCTTCATGACCCCGTTCGACGATCCCTTCGCCGCGCTCGAGCGCGAGCTTGGCGCCTGTCCGCTCGGCGTCGCCGCCGACGCCATCGTCGTCGATTTCCATTGCGAGGCTTCAAGCGAGAAGCAGGGGATCGGCTTCTTCTGCGACGGCCGCGCCAGCCTCGTCGTCGGCACGCACACGCATGTGCCGACCGCCGACCACCAGATCCTGTCAGGCGGCACCGCCTACATGACCGACGCCGGCATGACCGGCGATTACGATTCCATCATCGGCATGCAGAAGGAAGAGCCGCTGCGGAGGTTCACATCAGGAATTCCGTCCGGCCGCTTCGAGCCGGCCGCAGGCGCCGCGACGCTCAGCGGCGTCGCCGTGGAAACGGACGATGCGACAGGGCTCGCGCTCAAGATCGCGCCGGTGCGCGTGGGTGGAAGGCTGGAGCCGACGACGCCGAAATTCTGGTTGAGCTGAAGCGCGAGCGAAATCACCCGGTGTCGTCCCCGGACGATTATATCAAACTTTGCCCTCAGCAGCGGACATCGACGGGCAACAAGGGAACTCCGCTTTGGGCCACAAGCGGAAGTCAACAGTCATTGGCGGCTGCGAGCCCTTCTCTTCGACAGATTGGATTCCGTTCAAGAAGCTGTCCGCAACATTGGTGTCATCGTCGGCGAAGAACCATGTTGTATCTCGCCGATGATCTTGAAGCCGTGGCGTTCATAAAGGGAGATGTTTCGCGGATTCGAACTTTCGAGGTAGGCGGCGATGCCCTCCTCGTCGCATCGTCGAAGAGCGTGCTTCATCAACAATGTGCCGAGACCTTGGCCGATCCAGTTCGGATCGGAGGCAATGAGAGGCAGATACCAATGGGGCTCGTGGGGATGATGTTCGGCCATTCCCTGGAGCATGTGTCCAATATCATCGGCGATCTCCGGACGCAGGGATTGCGCCATGAGTGCGTCCATGGCCGTTTCATCGGGCTCGACGCCGGGCGGCAGCCACAGGGCGGCCGCGCGAGCCCCTTCTGTGATGTAAGCTGTGCCATGCTCGAATGCCCGTCCGCCAAATGCCTTGACGAATTGAGGCATAATCCTGAGATATTCGGATGAATCGGGCCAAACCCAACGCGCCATCGGATCGGCTGCAAAGCCAAGTACAATGGTGCTGATAGTGCTTGCCTGAATGTTGGCGCCCGCAGATTTGATTTCCGAGTCTGCGCTCATGATATCGTCTCCAAGTCGTCGATGGCGTCGGCCACATTCATTCTAAGATGCAGCACAGGATAGTGGCCGGGCGCTACGGCGTCGCGCGCAATCACGCGTCAATCTCAGGTGACCGCGCCCCGCGCCGCGACTGGCCAAAGTGCCTCCACGCGGGAATCCGGCGTGTTGAAGCCGCGCACGCCGACATACCAGTCGTAGAGATTGACGGTCGGGTCGCAATGGCCGGGGATCAGCGTCACCTTGTCGCCGATCGCCAGTCGCGACGAAGCGCTGTCGAAATCGAGCAAGCCATGCTCGTCAGATGGCCGATGATAGCGCAGATCGGGCCGGCCGAGCACGACCGGAAATCCGCTGTCGTTCGACAGAGCCTTGTGGCCGGCATCGATGACCGCGTGTTCGCCGGCGCCTGTGCTCATCACCGTCGCGATCACGAACAGCGCATGCTCGAACGGATTGGCGTTGCGCGCCCCGTCGGCGAGGTTCTTGGCGTAGTCGGCGTCCATGAAGATATAGGAGCCCGCCTGCAATTCGTTCCAGATGCCGCTCGCGCCTTCGAGCTCGAATGTGCCGGTTCCCGCACCTCCAATCGTCCGGCACTGAAAGCCCGCGTCCTTGAGGACGCGCAGTGTCTCCGCGGTCGCGTTCGCGGCACCGGCGATGGCAGCGCGCCGCTCCTCCGGCGTGCGCAAATGCTGGGCAGAGCCGTGATAGGCCTGCAAGCCGCCGAACGATAGGAAGCGTGAAGCCGCCACCTGCCGCGCCAGGGTGGCCGCCGCCGGCCCCGGCCTGACGCCGCAGCGACCGGCGCCGACGTCGATTTCGACCAGGACTTCGATTTGCGATCCTGCCCGCTCCGCGGCGTGCGACAGTTGCTCGACCATGATCGCATCGTCCACGCAAACGCTGATGCGTGCGTGGCGAGCGAGGCCTGCGAGCCGTTCCAGCTTCCGCAGGCCCACCACCTCATTGCTGACGAGCACGTCACTCACCCCGCCCGCAACCAGGATCTCGGCCTCGGCGACCTTCTGGCAGCAGATGCCGATTGCGCCGCGCGCTATCTGCTTGGCCGCAATGATCGGTGATTTGTGGGTCTTCGCATGCGGACGCAAGCGAACGCCGAGCTTGCTCACCGCCGCCGCCATCGTGTCGAGATTGCGCTCGAAGGCGTCGAGGTCGATGATCAGCGCCGGTGTATCGATCTCGGAAAACGGCGCGCCGATTTGGGCGGGTGGACAGGACATCGAAAAGCCCGCTTGCTGTGTTCGGGTTCGCGCGGATGCGCGGCGGCATTTCTACGGCAACGTCGGCCGCCGCACCAGTGCAGTCGGCTTCTGTGCTCGGCGGACGGCGGGGAGAACCGCACGCCTCTCACAATTTCGGAATAATAGCATTTTGCCCCTGTTTTGCCCGACGAGTCAACGCGCGCCGGGGCCCGCCGGCGTAAGCCATTGATTCCGCACACCCCGGCTACTGTGCATGGGGTTGTTTTTTAGGTTTTGAGTCAAAGGCCTTAGCGCCGCCCGTCAGCCCTGCCGCAATCCCATCCGGAAGGCGCCCCAGTGCTTGCCGCGGATCATGATCGGCGAGGACAGGTCCTTCATCAGCACGAACTGCCCGCCGCCCATGTCGCGGCGATAGGTCTGCAGCAGGAAGGGTTTTGTGTTGGCCGCGACCTTCTTCACCGCGCGGTCGGTGAACAGGCGGCGGTTGCGGCAATTGGCGTTGTTCCAGACCGGGTCCTTGCCCTGCGGCAGGCGGTAGTTCGGATTGTGGGTCGGAAGGTAGCCGCCCCGCGCCCAGGCGACGCAGAACACGATGCGCGGATCGGTCTTCTGGATCGGGTCCTGGATCGCGGGCAGCACGCGGTCGGTGAACTCGACGTAATTGGTGAGGTACTGCTTCGGATCGGTGCCTGATATCTCGCGGTAGGTCTCGTCCATGAGCTGGTCGAGCGTGATCTCGCCGCGGTCGATCGCAGCTTCGAACTCGGCCGAGATCCGCTTCGCGGTGTCGACGACGATGCGGATCAGCGGCGCGTCCGACGTCTCCACGCCGCTGTCGGCGATCAGCGCGATCAGGCCTTCGGAGGCGTCGAGCAGCTTTGCTACCCGCTCGTCGGCGCTTCGGAGGTCGCGCGAGGAGAGGTCGACGCCCTTGGCGAGCTCGTTGAGCTCGCTGATCACGGTGTCGCAGTGGCCGAGATTGGAGGTCGCCGCGCGCGCGACGCCGTCGATCTCGGCTTCGACCGAGGCGAAGCCCTGCTGGACCCGCGAGATGATGCCGGAGATCGCTTGCGCGCCTTCGCCGGCGGTCTTGGCGCGCTGCGAGGCGTCGCTGCTCTCGCCGATCAGGCCTTCGATCTGGCCGTCGAGATCGCGCACGGTGTCGGAGATCTCATGCGTGGCCTGGCGCGTGGCCTCCGCGAGGCTCTTGACCTCGCTTGCGACCACCGCGAAGCCGCGGCCGGCAGTGCCGGCGCGCGCCGCCTCGATGGTGGCGTTGAGCGCGAGCAGATTGGTCTGCTTGGCGATCGCCTCGATCGAGCCGGAGACCTTCGCCACCTGCGCCAGCGCCGCGCCGACCGCGGACAGGCGTGCCTCGATCCGCTCCACCGCGGCGACGAGCTCGGAGATGTGGCTGACCGCGGTGTCGACGGCGCCGCGCGACTGCGCGATCTCGCCGACCGCGGCCGACGTCGTGGTTTGCACCGCCTGCGAGGCATTGGCGATGTCGTGGTTGGCCGAGACCATCGTCTCGGCCGTCTTCTGCAAATGGTGAAACCGTTCCGACTGGCTCGCGACGCGGTTGGCGACGTCCTGGACGTTGCCGGCGATGTCGGCGAGCTCGACGCCGAGACCGCCGATGCGGTCGGCGAGCTGGTCGATCAGGCGTTCGGCCAGCGTCCGGTTGGAGGCAGTGTCCAATACGGCAAGTTGTGCAGAGGACATGTACGGGCTCTCTCCAGTCGGAGCCGTTGATCGGCTCCTTGGCGGCATTCCGATTCCAGATCCGACCTTAGAGGATGATTCGCGCCCGGCGTCTTGCCCAGGAGTGCAGGTGCGTGCAGGTGCGTGCACGCGCGGGAGCGCTACAGCTTGTAGGCCGTGCGGAAGCCGCCCCAGTGCCGGCCCTGCACGCGGATCGGGACGTCGATCTCCCGCATCATCACCGTGTTCCCGTTGCCCATGTCGCGCGCATAGCTCTGGACCAGGTACGATCGCAGGTTGCGCGCGGCGGCCAGCCCCGCCGGATCGTTGAAGAGGCGCCGGTTGCGGCAGTTGGCCGTGTTCCAGGCGACATCGCCCGGCCGCTGCGGGTGCGAATAGATCTTGTTGTGCACCGGCAAGAAGCCGTTGCGGTCGACCATGGCGCAGAATGCCATCCGCGGCTCCCGCGCCAGGAAGGACTCCTGGAACGGCGGCAGGGCGCGGTCGGCCCAGTCGAGATATTTGGTGCGGTATTGCTGCGGATTGGTGCCGGCGATTTCCAAATAGTCCGTGTCGAAGAGGTCGTCGAGCTTGACCTCGCCGCGCGCAACCGCCTTCTCGAATATCTGCGTCAGCGCATTGCCGGCTTCCATGGCACGGGTGACGAACTCGGTGTTCTCCTCATGGATCGACCAGAGCTTGTCCTCGATCTTCTCGTTGAGAGCGGCGGTGGCGCCGACGAATTGCGCGCGGGCGCCGGCCTTGGATTGCTCGATCACGCGCAGGCGGCAGGCGCCGATGTCCTCTAAGCTGCCTTCGATCGTCGCTTGCGTTGCCAGCCGGCTTGCGTCCGCGCCGCCGATCAGCACGCCTTCCATCGCGATTTCATAGACCGGCATCACGGCGCGCGCGGTTTCGAATTTGAGGTGGCAGGGCAGCCGCTCGGTCTTGCGGCGGTCGTCGTGCTCGCTCTGGCGCAGCAGCACCGCGCAGCGCGATTTCAGCTTCTGGGCGAAGGTGGTGACGGCCTTGCCGGCGCTGGCGACGCTCTCGCCATGGGTCTCGGCCGCCTTGGTCGCCGCGTCGATCTCGGCCGCGCTCTCGCCGACCGAGATGATGAACTCCGAGGCGCTGGCGGCATTGCCGGAGACTTCGCTGGTCGTGGCATTCTGCTCGGCGACCGCGCCGTTGACGGTGTCGAACACCGGACGGATCGCCTCGATCGCCTGCGAGATGCGGTGCACGGCGTCCGCCGAACCGGCGGCGTCGCGCTGCAATGCGTCGATCTTCTTCGTGATCTCCTCGGTCGCACTCTGGGTCTGCACCGCGAGCGCCTTGACCTCGGTGGCAACGACGGCAAAGCCTTTTCCGGCTGCGCCCGCGCGCGCGGCCTCGATCGTCGAGTTGAGCGCGAGCAGCGTGGTCTGCCGCGCGATCTGCGCGATCAAATTGACGACGTTGCCGATGGCGGCGGAGGATTCGCGCAGGCGGTCGACATTGGCGCGGGCTTCCTGCGCGGCGGCGCTGGCCTCGTCGGCGAGCTTGCCGGCTTCCCGGACCTGCGCGCCGATGCCTTGCGCGGACTGGGTGAACTTGTCGGCGGCATGGGCGAAGGTGGAGGCGGTGGATTGCGCCGCGTTGGTCCGGCCGGTCAGGGCGTCGGTGCGGTCGCGAATGGCAGCGAGGGTCGCCGCGGTCGCCTCGGCGCCGCCAGCCACCGAATTGGCGGCGCGCTCAAGCTGGCGGATCATGGCGCCGAGCTCGAGTTCCAGCAATTCTAGGATTTCCCGGGCCGAATCACTTTCGGCGGTCGGGGCGGGTGCGGCAGGGGCCGCCGGCTGCGCAGCTTCCGGGGCTGCCGCGGGCGCGGCCGTGTCCGGCAGACGCTTCCGAAATAATCCGAACGCCATCGGGTCTCT
Source organism: Bradyrhizobium sp. BRP20 (assembly GCF_020194215.1). Taxonomy (NCBI): domain Bacteria; kingdom Pseudomonadati; phylum Pseudomonadota; class Alphaproteobacteria; order Hyphomicrobiales; family Nitrobacteraceae; genus Bradyrhizobium; species Bradyrhizobium sp. BRP20. The sequence goes on from NZ_JADYVY010000001.1 coordinate 767,970, forward strand.
CTTGTCGGGGGACGGTCGGGCGCTATTTTCGCAGTCCGGAATGAAATCAGGGTTAACGGTGCCCATCTAGGCAGGCGCCGTTACGGCGACTACCTTTACAGTGCTACCTCAGGCGCAGCCGAGCCCTTTGATTCCGGTGGGTTGGCGGCCTATAAGGCCGCGCTTCCCACGCTCATCTTTGGCTGACGATTTCTCAAGAGACCACGCATGGCCGGACATTCCCAATTCAAGAACATCATGCACCGCAAGGGGCGGCAGGATGCCCAGAAGTCGAAACTGTTCGGCAAGCTGGCGCGGGAAATCACCGTCGCTGCCAAGCTGGGCACCCCCGACCCCGCCATGAACCCGCGCCTGCGCGCCGCCGTGATCGCTGCGCGCCAGGAGAACATGCCGAAGGACAATATCGAGCGCGCCATCAAGAAGGCGCTCGGCAGCGACGGTGAGAACTATGACGAGATCCGCTACGAGGGCTACGGCCCCGGCGGCGTCGCCGTCATCGTCGAGGCACTGACCGACAATCGCAACCGCGCCGCCTCCGACATCCGCTCCTTCTTCACCAAGTCCGGCGGCAATCTCGGCGAAACCGGCTCGGTCTCCTTCATGTTCGACCGCACCGGCATCATCGAATACGACCGCAGCGTCGCCTCCGACGATGCGGTGCTGGATGCCGCAATCGAAGCCGGCGCCGACGACGTCGTCTCTGGCGAGAACGGTCACGAGATCTACGCCTCGACAGAAAGCTATCGCGATGTCGCCAAGGCGCTGGAAGCCAAGTTCGGCGAGCCGCGCAAGGCCGCGCTGATCTGGAAGCCGCAGAACACGGTTGCGGTCGACGACGAGACCGGCGAGAAGCTCCTGAAGCTGATGGACCTGCTCAACGAGCACGACGACGTCCAGAACGTCTACGCCAATTTCGAGGTGTCGGACGCGCTTGTTGCGAAGATGGGCGGGTAGGGCTCGACGGCCCTACTTCCCTTGTTACTTCCGTTCTGTTTCTGTTTCCTCCAGGGCAGCCAGCCGCTATCACTGGCGCATGACCGCGCTCCCGATTCGTGGCCCCGTTCGCATCATCGGCATCGACCCCGGCCTGCGCCGCACCGGCTGGGGCGTGATCGAGGCCGAGGGCAATCGCTTGGCCTACGTCGCCTGCGGCTCGGTGGAACCGCCCGACGATTTGCCGCTGTCGAGCCGGCTGCTCGCGATCCATGAAGGGCTCGCTTCCGTCTTGTCCGATCACCGGCCGGTGGAAGCGGCGGTGGAGCAGACCTTCGTCAACAAGGACGGCGTTGCGACGCTGAAGCTAGGCCAGGCCCGCGGCGTTGCCATGCTGGCGCCCGCAATGTTCGGCATCTCTGTCGCAGAATACGCGCCGAACCAGGTCAAGAAGACCGTGGTCGGCGCCGGCCACGCCGACAAGCAACAGATCGCGATGATGCTGAAGATCCTGCTGCCGAAGGCCGAGCCGCCGTCCGCGGACGCCGCCGACGCGCTCGCCATCGCCATCACCCACGCCCATCACCGCCAGAGCACGGCGCTCCGGCTGAAGGTGGTGGGGATATGATCGGCAAGCTCAAGGGCTTGATCGATTCCTACGGCGAGGATTTCGTCATCCTCGACGTCGGCGGCGTCGGCTATCAGGTGCACTGCTCCTCGCGCACCTTGCAGCATCTGCCCTCGCCGGGTGAGGCCGCTGTGCTGTCGATCGAGACCTATGTCCGCGAGGACCAGATCAAGCTGTTCGGCTTCCGCACCGACCAGGAGCGCGAATGGTTTCGCCTGCTCCAGACCGTGCAGGGCGTCGGCGCCAAGGTCGCGCTGGCCGTGCTCGGCACGCTGTCGCCGGCCGATCTCGCCAATGCCATTGCGCTTCGCGACAAGGCCGCGGTGGCGCGCACGCCCGGCGTCGGCCCGAAGGTCGCCGAGCGGATCGTCACCGAATTGAAGGACAAGGCGCCGGCCTTTGCCAATGTCGATCCCGCCGTCGTGCATCTCGCCGGCGCCGTCGACGACCAGCGCGCGCCGCGCCCCGTCGCGGATGCGATCTCTGCGCTGGTCAATCTCGGCTACGGCCAGCCGCAGGCCGCCGCGGCGATTGCATCGGCCTCGCGCAGCGCGGGTGAGGGCGCCGAGACGGCGCAGCTGATCCGGCTCGGGCTGAAGGAATTGGCAAAGTGAGTGCCTCAATGGTCAGTCTCGTAGGGTGGGCAAAGCGAAGCGTGCCCACCATCTACAAAGCGAGCAGCGACATGGTGGGCACGGCGCGAAGTGCGCCTTTGCCCACCCTACGATCCGATGGAGTTCGCTGAGTGAGCGATCCCAAGGCCAGCCGCATGGTCTCGCCCGAGCGCCGCAGCGATGATGTCGGCGACACCGCGCTGCGGCCGCAATCGCTGTCCGACTTCGTCGGCCAGGCGCAGGCGCGCAAGAATCTCTCGATCTTCATCGAAGCGGCGCGCAAGCGCGGCGAGGCGCTGGATCACGTGCTGTTCGTCGGTCCCCCCGGCCTCGGCAAGACCACGCTGGCGCAGATCGTGGCGAAGGAGCTCGGCGTCGGTTTCCGCGCCACCTCGGGGCCCGTGATCGCCAAGGCCGGCGATCTTGCCGCCCTCTTGACCAATCTCGAAGAGCGCGACGTGCTCTTCATCGACGAGATCCATCGCCTCAGCCCCGCGGTGGAAGAGGTGCTCTATCCCGCGATGGAGGACTTTCAGCTCGACCTCATCATCGGCGAGGGCCCGGCGGCGCGCTCGGTCAAGATCGAGCTGTCGAAATTCACGCTGGTCGGCGCCACCACGCGCGCCGGCCTTCTCACCAATCCCTTGCGCGACCGCTTTGGCATTCCGGTCCGGCTCAACTTCTACACGATCGAGGAGTTGGAGAGCATCGTCAGCCGCGGCGCGCGCGTGCTCAACGTCGGCATGAGCGCCGATGGCGCCAACGAGATCGCGCGCCGCGCCCGCGGCACGCCGCGCATCGCCGGCCGCCTGCTCCGCCGCGTGCGCGATTTCGCCTCGGCGGCCGATGCCGACAAGATTGACCGTAAGATTGCCGACCATGCGCTGAGCGCGCTCGAGGTCGATGCCGCAGGGCTGGACGCGATGGATCGGCGCTATCTCTCGACCATCGCGCTCAACTATGGCGGCGGACCGGTCGGCGTCGAGACCATGGCTGCGGCCTTGTCGGAGCCGCGCGACGCCATCGAGGACATCATCGAGCCCTATCTGATCCAGTGCGGCTATCTGCAGCGCACCCCGCGCGGCCGCCTGCTGACCTCGCACGCCTTCCGCCATCTCGGTCTCGCCGAGCCCTCGCGCGATGCGGCGGCGCAGTTCGGCCTGTTCGGCACGGATGACAGCGACGAGTGATCTGCCGAACCTCGCGCTGTTCCGGCTTGATGAATTTCCGTTAACCTCGTGCAGACGATCTGCACGAACGCACCCCAATTCCGCTCCAATCGGATATCATCAAGGCGCCGCATCATCATCGGGCTTCCATGATCACGCGCCGTCATCTCATCCGTTCCATCGGCGGTCTGTCCGCCCTCGGCGTCTCGACCGCAGCCTACGGCGTCGGTGTCGAGCCGGTGCTGCGCCTTCGCGTCACGCGCTATCATCCGATGCCGCGGCAGTGGCCGGCGGATTTTCCGCTGAAGATTGCCGCCATCGCCGACATCCATGCCTGCGATCCCTGGATGTCGCTGGAGCGCATCGAGGGCATCGTCGACCGGACCAACGCGCTCAACGCCGATCTCATCGTGCTGCTCGGCGACTATGTCGCCGGCCTTCACCATGTCACGCGCTTCATTCCGTCGAGCGAATGGGCAAGGGTATTGGGGCGCCTGAAGGCGCCCCTCGGCGTCCATGCCGTCATGGGCAACCACGACTATTGGGATGACAGAACAGTGCAGCAGGCAGGGCACGGGCCGACCATCGCACATCGGGCGCTGGAGGCGGCCGGCATCCCCGTCTACGAGAACGATGCTGTGCGCCTCACCAAGGACGGCCGTCCGTTCTGGCTTGCCGGCCTCGGCGATCAGCTCGCCTTCCTGCCGGCGCGGCGCTTCCGGAGCATGGCGCACTTCGGTGCCGACGATCTCAATGCTACGCTGGCGAAGATCACCGACGATGCGCCGGTCATTCTGCTCGCGCACGAGCCCAATGTCGCTCCGCTCGTGCCCGCGCGCGTCGCGCTGCAATTGTCCGGCCATACCCATGGCGGCCAGGTCCGCCTGCTCGGCTGGTCACCGGCCGTCGCGCCCAGGAACGGCCTGCGTCTCGCCTATGGCCATTTCCGCCTGAAATGCGATCTCATCGTGTCCGGCGGCCTCGGTTGCAGCATCATGCCGCTCCGCTTCGGCGTGCCGCCTGAGATCGTCGAGGTGACGCTGGGAAGGCCAGGACCGGTCGTGTCCTAGCACGCTTGCGCGTCCGGCTGTTTTTGCGCAAAACGTGCCGGTTACCGACCAGCGAAGAGGCTCCGGACGTGACAGCTCATCTCGACGGCGAGATCCGCGACGGCCGCCACCACATGCAGGTCCGGGTCTATTACGAGGACACGGATTTTTCCGGCATCGTCTATCATGCCAATTACCTGCGCTACATGGAGCGCGGACGCACCAATCATCTCAGGCTGATGGGTGCCGAGCAGCAGGTGCTGTTCGAGCAGACCGAGACGGACGGCGCGGGCTTCGCCTTCGTGGTGCGCTCGATGCATCTGGACTTCCTGAAGCCCGCGCGAATGGACGACGTGCTCGACGTCGTGACCTGGCCGGTCGCGGTGAAAGGGGCGTCAATCATGCTGGCGCAGGAGGTGCGGCGCGGTGACGACGTGCTGGTGAAAGCCGAGGTCCGCGTCGCCTTCATCAGCGGCGGCCGGGCCCAGCCGATTCCGAAGTCGATCCGCCAGCTGATGAAGGCCGATCTGGTTACGTGATCGCTCGATAGCGGATCGCCTATCGACTCTGCCAATTGCGACGATACATTCGCGGTCCCGATCAACCGATGAGGCCACCATGTCGCGCCCGCCGCTTCCACCCTTCACCCGCGAGACCGCCGCGCAAAAGGCCCGCATGGCCGAGGACGCCTGGAATTCACGCGATCCGGTGCGGGTCTCGCTCGCCTATACCGAGGACAGCCGCTGGCGCAACCGTTCGGAAGTTTTTCAGGGCCGCGAAGCCATCGTCGCCTTCCTCACCCGCAAATGGGAGAAGGAGCAGGATTACCGCCTGATCAAGGACCTCTGGGCCTTCGACGGCAGCCGCATCGCGGTGCGCTTCCAGTACGAATGGCACGATGCAAGCGGCCAGTGGTACCGCTCCTACGGCAACGAGCAATGGGAGTTCGACGAGCACGGCCTGATGAAGCGGCGCGAGGCCTCGATCAACGACATCGCCATTGCGGAGAAGGATCGCCGGTTTCACTGGGCGGCGCCGGGCCCGCGGCCGGCCGATGTGCCGGGGCTGGGAAGCGAGCCGTTCTGAAATTAACAAAGCGACCGCTGCTTCACCCTCTCCCCTTGCGGGAGAGGGTGGCTCGCCGCATAGCGGCGAGACGGGTGAGGGGTCTCTCTCCTCACGAGCAGTCCGGCGAATGGATAGAACCCCTCATCCGGCGCTTCGCGCCACCTTCTCCCGCAAGGGGAGAAGGGAAGACGAGTGCGTCTCGAGCTTCGTAGTCAGGTGCGCTTAGCCAAAAACCGCGTAATCGCCCCGCCGAGCTTCGCATTGTCCATCGGCTCCGCCAGCGACGCCCTTGCTGTGGCAACGACATCCTCCGGCGCTTTCCCGTCACGCAGATCGCAGCACACTTGCGCGAACCCGACATCGAATTCCGGATGCGGCTGCACTGTCAGCGTCGCGCCATTGGCATAGAGCAGGCCGGCATGCGGGGTGAATTCGGAGGAGAGGATCGTCAGCGCATCGCTTGGCGGCTCGATCACCTGGTCCTGATGCGAGGCGGCGATCGCAACCGCTTCACCGTCGATGACGCCGTTCTCCGGCAGCACCTGATAGACATGCCGGCCGATGCCCCAGCCATGCTCCGATTTGCGCACGGTGCCGCCGAGCGCCTGCGCGATCAGCTGGTGGCCAAAGCAGACACCGACCATCGGTGTCTTGTTGGCGTAAGCCGTCCGCACGAAATCTTCCAGCGGCGCGATCCAGTCGAGCCCGTCATAGACCCCGGCCGCCGCGCCGGTAATGAGGATGGCCTCGAGCTTGCTCGGATCGGGCAGCGCATCGCCGTTGGGAATGCTGACGACCTCGATCGTCGCGGCCGGCTCCTCGGCGCGGATCATGCGCGCGAACATGTCCGGAAATGAACCGTGGCGCTCGCGGTATTTTTGCGGCACCTCTCCGGTCTCGATGATGGTGATGCGTGCCATGGGCCTCCCGGTCAAAAGGTTGCGAAGCTCAGCCGCTTTCTGCCCCATGTTGCTGGTGCGGCGCTGTGCGCTCGAGCAGAGCGCTCTCCTTGCGGATCTCGTTGAGAAAGGCCTTGGCCAGACGCGACAGCGGCTCGGCTTCAGACCATAGCATATAGGCGACCGCCTGCGTCGTCGGCGTGAACGGACGGACGACGAGGCCGCTGCCGCCGTTCTGCCGCGGCGAGAAAGGATCGACCACCGCCGCGCCGACGCCGGCGGCGGCCAGCACGCAGGCCGTGTTGCAGTAGCGCACCTCGACCGTCGGCCGGAACGGCGCGCCGGCGCGGGCAAAGCTGTCGCGCACGGCTTCGCCGAGCCGCGTGCCGCGTTCGAGCCCAATGAAGGGCAGGCCGGAGAGATCGGAAGCGGAGATCATCGGCCGGTCGGCGAGTGGATGCTGTGGCGGCAGCACGCAGACCATCTCGCCGGTGTGCACCACCTCGTGCGCGATCCCTGGATGATGCGTGAGGCCGAGCGCGAAGCCGAGCTCGGCGACGCGGCTCAGCACACCCTCGATGATGCCCTCATAGCGCCGTACGTCGAAGAACACCCGCGTCTCCGGGCGGCGGCGCAGGAAGCCCGACAGCGCGGACGGAATGATGCTGTACGCGAGCGGCGGCGTCGCCACGATGGCGAGATGCCCGGACCGGTTCTCGCGCAAATCGCGCATGCGGTTCTCGAGCTTGGCGTGCAGCGCGAAGATCGCCTCGCTCTCCTTGTAGAGCGCCATCGCTTCGGCGGTTGGAAACAGCCGGTTGTTGACGCGCTCGAACAGCGCAAAGCCCGCCTGCGCCTCCATCGTCTTCAGCGCGTTGCTGACCGCCGGCTGCGACAGCGCCAGCTCGTCCGCCGCCGCCACCGTGGTGCGGTGGCGGATCACGGCGCGAAGGATCTCGAGCTGACGCAGGTTCATATCACTGCCGATTATAGTCAGGGCCAAAACATCATAGCAACGCGAATTGATTTTGCAGCAGTGCTTGCTCGTAATGGCAGCCGATTTGCACGTCGCATCAAAGGGTTCGTTCGCCCATTGAGGCAGCACTGCGCACAGATTGGAGGCAATCTTGGTTCGTGTCCTTCGCGCCGCCGCCGCTCAGATGGGGCCGACGCAAAAAGCCGATACGCGCGAGCACACGTTGTCGCGGATGCTCGACATGCTGGAGGAGGCGGCCGGTCGGGGTGCGAGTCTTGTGGTGTTTCCGGAGCTCGCCTTCACCACCTTCTTCCCGCGCTGGCTGCTCGAAGGCGAGGCCCTCGACCGGTATTTCGAGCGCAGCATGCCGAACCCCGCGGTGGCAAAGCTATTCGATCGCGCACGTGCGCTGCGCGTCGGCTTCTATGTCGGCTATGCCGAGCTGACCCCGGAGGGGCGGCGCTACAATTGCTCCATCCTGGTCGATCGCGACGGCGAGGTTCTCGGCCGCTATCGCAAGGTGCATCTGCCGGGCTCGGTCGAGCCGCGTCCGGGCGCGCGCTACCAGCAACTCGAGAAGCGCTACTTCGAATATGGCGACCTCGGCTTTCCCGCCTTCCGCGCCGGCTCGTCCTGGGCCCATGCCATCATGGGCATGATGATCTGCAATGATCGTCGTTGGCCGGAATCCTGGCGCGTGCTCGGTCTGCAAGGCGTCGAGCTCGTCTGCATCGGCTACAATTCGGCGGCCTACGATCCCAACGGCGGCACGACCGAAGACGGAGCCTTGCGCACCTTCCACTCGACGCTGGTGACGCAGGCCAACGCCTACATGAACGCGACCTGGGCGATTTCGGTGGCGAAGGCGGGCGAGGAGGACGGGTCCGGCCTGATCGGCGGCTCCTGCATCGTCGATCCCAACGGCCGCATCGTCGCGCAGGCTCAGACGCTGGCCGACGAGGTGATCGTCGCCGACATCGATCTCGACCTCTGCCGCCAGGGCAAGGACAAGATGTTCAACTTCGCCGCCCACCGGCGGCCCGACCAATACAGGGTGATCACCGAGCGTGCCGGAATCATCGAGCCGGCCGTTCTCGACGCGGATTGATCAACTGCCGGTCGCAGCATTGGCAAAAGGAGCTGACATGACACGCCTCTCGTATTTGCTTGCCTGCGCAGCGCTGGCTGCGGTGACGTCGGCGCGAGCCGCCGAGCTGCCGGCGGAGATCAAGCAGGCTGGTACGCTGAAGCTCACGGTCAATTCCACCTACGCGCCGATGGAATATCGCGACCCCGCAACCAACGAGCTGGTCGGGCTCGACATCGATCTGGCGAAGGAGCTCGCCAAGCGGCTCGGAGGGCTGAAGATCGTCTGGAGCGAGACGCCGTTCGCCGAGCTGATCCCTTCGCTCACGACCAAGCGGGCCGACTTCATCATTTCCGGCATCTCCGATCGTGCCTCGCGGCGCGAGACCGCCGACTTCGTCGATTACCTCGCAACCGGGCCGCAGTTCTTCGTGATGGCGGAGAGCGCGGCCAAGGACGCCACCGATCTCTGCGGCAAGAAGGTCGGCACGACCCGCAGCACCAGCTTCCCGGTCGAGATCGAGAAGTGGAGCAAGCAGAATTGCGAGCCGGCCGGCAAGCTCGCGATCCAGTACGTTCCGGGCGAGAATTCCATCGACGTCCGCAACCAGCTCAAGCAGGGCCGCATCGACGCCGCCGTGCAGGGTAGCGAGACGTTGCCTTATGCGCAGCAACAGGAGCCCGGCAAGTATCGCATCGTCGGCGAGCCCTTTGCCAGGGGCTATCAGGGCATCATGTTCCGCAAGGACGATGCCGCCTTGCGCGAAGTCGTGACCGAGAAACTCGCGGCGATGATCGCTGACGGCTCGTACAAGGCCATTCTCGACAAATGGGGCCTAGGGACAAATGCAGTCGCCCAGCCCATGCTGAACGCGGCGCCGCAATGAAGCAGGCGCCGGCACTCGCGCAAGGATTTCCCGATCTGTCGGGCATGCGGATCGCGCGCGAGCCGCACTGGTTTCGCTGGATTAGCGCGGCCCTGATCGTCCTCGTGCTGGCGGCGATCGCGCGCGCCTTTGCGAACGGCCAGATCGAATGGTCCTATGTCAGCCGCTTCCTGACCGCAAAGGTCATCCTCGAAGGCATCGTCAACACCATGGTGATGGCGGTGCTGGCGATGATGCTCGGCATCTTCCTCGGCATCGTCGTCGCGATCATGCGGCTGTCGCCCAATCCGGTGCTGAAGTCGGTCGCCGCCGGCTACACATGGCTGTTTCGCGGCACGCCACTGATCCTGCAGCTGCTGCTGTGGTTCAACCTCGCGCTGGTGTTTCCGACCATCGGTATCCCCGGCCTGTGGTCTGCACGCGCCGTCGATGTCATGACGCCGTTCCTTGCCGCGCTGCTCGGGCTCGGCATCAACCAGGGCGCCTACACCTCCGAAGTCATGCGCGCCGGCATGCTGTCGGTCGATATCGGACAATATGAGGCGGCGCAGGCGATCGGCATGGGACGGCTGCGGGCGCTGCGCCGGATCGTGCTGCCGCAGGCGATGCGCGTGGTAATCCCGCCGCTCGGCAACGAGTTCATCGGCATGGTGAAGGCGACTTCGCTCGCCAGCGTGATCCAGTATCCGGAGCTGCTGCACAATGCCGAGAACATCTACTACGCCAACTCCCGCGTCATCGAGCTCCTGATCGTCGCCGGGCTCTGGTACCTGCTCGCGGTCTCGATCCTGACACCGCTCCAGATGTTGCTCGAACGCCGCTTTGCACGCGGCACATTGCGGCTGGCGCGATGACAAAGCCGCTCGTCGCGATCCGCTCCGTAGCCAAGAACTTTGGAGAGTTTCAGGCTCTCAAGAACGTCTCGCTCGACGTCTGGCCCGGCGAGGTGATGTGCCTGATCGGCGCCTCCGGCTCCGGCAAGACCACGCTGCTCCGCTGCATCAATCAGCTCGCCACGATCGATGCCGGCGGCATCTGGCTCGACGGCGAACTGCTCGGAGTGCGCGAGCAAGGCGGGAAACTCCATCGCCTGAGCGAGCGCGAAATCGGGCGGCAGCGGCTCAAGACCGGCATGGTATTCCAGCGCTTCAACCTGTTTCCGCACAAGACCGCGCTGGAGAACATCACGGAAGGCCCGACCCAGGTGCAGGGGCGCAAGCCGGATGAGGTGCGCGCCGAGGCGACCGAGCTGCTTCGGCGCGTCGGATTGTCGGCCAAGGCCGACTGGTATCCGGCGCAGCTCTCCGGCGGCCAGCAGCAGCGCGTCGCGATCGCGCGGGCGCTCGCCATGAAGCCGATGCTGATGTTGTTCGACGAGCCCACCAGCGCACTCGATCCCGAGCTGGTCGGCGAGGTGCTCGCGGTCATGAAGGAGCTGGCGCGAAGCGGCATGACCATGATGGTGGTGACGCACGAGCTCGGCTTCGCCCGCGAGGTCGCCGACCGCGTCGTCTACATGGATCAGGGCGCGATCGTCGAGCAGGGCCGCGCCTCCGACGTGTTGGGCGCGCCGCGCGAGGAGCGCACCAAGGCATTTCTTTCGGCAGTGATCTGACATTGGGGGTATGGTGATGAAGAGATTCTTGCTTGCGGCGGCGTTCCTGGGCGCCATGAGCGTGTCGGCAATGGCGGCCGAACTGCCGCCTGAGATCGTAAAGCGCGGCAGCATCAAGGTCGCGGTGGTGCCGAACTATCCGCCGATGGAGTTCCGCGATCCCGCCACCAACGCGCTCTCCGGCTTCGACGTCGATCTTGGCGAGGCGATCGGCCGCAAGCTCGGCGTCAAGATCGAATGGACCGAGACCAGCTTTGCCGAGTTCATGCCCTCGATCTCGACGGGGCGGGTGGATGCGATCCTGTCCGGTTTCACCGACTATGCGAGCCGGCACGAGGTCGCGACCTTCGTCGATTATTTGCGCAGCGGCCCGCAGTTCTTCGTGCAGGCGTCGCGCAAGGCGGAATTCAAGGATGCGACGTCGCTGTGCGGCAAGAAGGTCGGCGCCAGCCGCCGCACCATGTTCCCGGCCCAGATCGCGGCGTGGAGCGAGAAGAATTGCGGCGGCAATCCGATCCAGTTCGTCGGCACCGACGGCTCGGCCGATGCTCGCACCCAGCTGCGGCAGGGCCGCATCGATGCCGCCGCCCAGGGCAACGAGACGCTGCCCTACATCATGGACCTCGAGCCCAACACCTATGCGACCGTGGGCGCGCCCATCGCACAGCAATTCACCGGCATTGCTCTGCCGGTGAAGGAGAAGGCATTGCAGCAGGCAATGCTGGAAGCCGTCGACGCGCTGATCGCGGACGGCACCTACAAGACGCTGCTGGCGAAGTGGAAATTGAGCGACAACGCAATCGAGAAGGCGACCATCAATGCTGGACAGTAAGGCACTCCAGAGCATTCCGCTCGTTCCGGCCAACACCGCGGATCCCGCGCCGGAATATCCGTGGCCGAAGCCGTACACATCCGCGATGTTCCTGTCGTTCGACGTGGACGCCGAGAGTGCCTGGACCAGCAAGGACGCGGTGCATGCGCAGCGGCTCATCACCATGAGCTATGGCGGCTACGAGGCGCGCGTCGGCACGCCGAAGCTCCTGGAGCTGCTCGACCAGCTCGATCTCAAGGCGACGTTCTTCGTCACGGGGTGGTCGGTCGACGCGCATCCGGCGATGGCGGAGTCCATCCTGAAGGCCGGGCACGAGATCGGCCATCACGGTTATCACCATCTGCTGCCCGACCCCGGCGATCCCTGGATCGAGGAGGAGCTGGAGCGCGGCTTCGAGGCGCTGAAGCGCCGGCTCGGCGTCAAGCCGACCGGCTATCGCGCGCCCTATGGCGAGTTCACGGAGGAGCTGCGCGTCGCGCTGGTGCGGCACGGCATCGTCTACACGTCTTCGTTCCGCGACGACGTCAGGCCCTATCGCCACCGCCTCGCCGACGGCAAGCCCGGCACGATCGAGCTGCCGGTGACCGCGAGCTATGACGACTGGATGCACGGCCTGTCCGCGCGCTTCAGTCCGCGCTCGATCTTCCCTAGGGAGCACGTCCTCTCGATGTGGAAGGACGAGCTGGATGAGGTCCGCGACTGGGGCGCGATGGTGACGACGGTGCTGCACCCGCAATGCAGCGGCCGCCCGATGCGGTTGCGTCTGCTGCGCGAGTTCCTGACCTACGCGAAGTCGTGCCCGGACGTCTGGATCACCACCGGCGAGAACATCGCGAAAAACTTCCTGCGTCACGAAGCGGGTCACCGATAATGTCGATCTCCCGCCGCTCGCTCCTCAAGGCCGGCGCAGCGCTGCCGGCGCTGTCGCTGCCGGGCATCGTCCGCGCTGAATCGCAGTCCACGCTGCGCTTCATCCCCGTCATCGATCTCGCCTTCGTCGATCCCATCTATTCGACCGCGCAGGTGTCGCGAAACCACGGCTTCATGGTTTACGATACGCTCTACGGCATGAGCGCCTCGCTCCAGGTCTCGCCGCAGATGCTGTCGGGCCACGCCATCTCCGCCGACCAGCTGCAGTGGGACCTCACGCTTCGCGACGGCCTGTTCTGGCACGATGGCGAACGCGTGCTGGCGCGCGATTGCGTCGCCAGCATCCGTCGCTGGGCCGCGCGCGACGGCTTTGGCGGCGAGCTGATGGAGGCGACCGCCGAGCTCTCGGCTGCCGACGACCGCACCATCCGCTTCCGTCTGAAGCGTCCTTTTCCGCTGCTGCCGCAGGCGCTCGGCAAGGCAGCCATCAATGCCTGCTTCATGATGCCGGAGCGGCTGGCGAGCCAGGATCCGTTCAAGCCGCTCACCGAGGTGATCGGCAGCGGTCCGTTCCGCTATCTCGCCGACGAGCGCGTGCAGGGCGCGCGCAATGCCTATGCCAAGTTCGAGCGCTATCAGCCGCGCACTGACGGCAAGCCGGATTGGACTGCGGGGCCGAAGATCGTGCACTACGATCGCGTGGTCTGGACCACGACGCCCGATGCCGGCACCGGCGTCGCCGCGCTCCAGACCGGCGAGCAGGATTGGCAGGAGACCACGCCGCACGATCTCTTGCCGGTGATCAAGGCGGCCGGCGATATCGAGACGCGCATCCTCGATCCCAGAGGCTATGCCTGCATGCTGCGCCTCAATCACCTGCAGCCGCCGTTCGACAATCCCGCCATCCGCCGCGCGCTGCTGGGTGCGATCGATCAGTCCGCGTTCATGACCGCCGTCGCCGGCACCGATCCGGCGTTCCAGGTCTCACCGGTCGGCTATTTCGCACCCGGCACGCCGATGGCAAACGACGTCGGCCTCGACGTGTTCCGCGGCCCGCGCGACTACGCCAAGGTGAAGGCTGACCTCAGGGCCGCCGGCTATAACGGCGAGAAGATCGTGCTGCTCGTCCCCACCAACTCGCTGGCGCAGAAGCCGCTCGGCGAGATCGCGGTGGACTCGTTGCGCAAGGCCGGCATGAACGTCGAATATGCCGGCCTCGATTTCGCCGTGGTGCTGCAGCGCCAGCTGAAGAAGGATCCGCTTCCGCAGGGCGGCTGGAGCGCCGCGGTCGGCAACTGGCAGGGCATCGACTGGCTCAACCCGGCCGGCAACACCAACATTCGCGGCGAAGGCAAGGTCGCCGGCTGGTACGCGAGCACGAAGATGGGCGAGTTGCGCAGCCAGTGGCTGGCGGCCTCCGAACTCGCCGAACAGCAGCGCATCTGCCGCGAAGTCCAGAGGGTGGCGTTCGAGGAAATCCCCTATATTCCGATCGGCCTCTACAAGCAGCCGACGGCCTATCGCAAGGCCATCACCGGCATTCTCGACGGCACCGCCGTGTTCTGGAACGTGCGCCCCGCATGAGCACCACAGCAATCTTCGGCAGCTATGTGCTGTCACGGAAAGACGGCGCGCAGGACGTGCTGCGCGACCGCTGGGTTCTGGTCGAAGGCAAGAAGATTGCGGCGATCACGCGCGACAAGCCGCGCGCTGATCAAGTCTATGATCGCCCTGGCCGCTTCGTCCTGCCGGGCCTGCTCAACCTGCACAATCATTGCTTCTCGGAAGCGGTGGCGCGCAGCCACACCGAGGACGGCAACGGCCGCAAGAACAACCAGAGCATTGTCTACACGGTGCTGCTGCCGCTGACCAAGCGCGGCGCCGACATCCTGTCGGCGGAAGAGCGCCTTGCGGTGGCGCGGCTCGGCATCCTCCAGCTGCTCAAGGGCGGCGCCACCACGGTGATGGAGCCGTTTCGCAACTCGATCCCCGAGATGTTCGACGCGGCGGAAGAGATGGGCATCCGCTTCTATGGTGCGCCCTATCTGTTCTCGACCTCCGACGCCAAGGCCGGACTAGATGGTGTGGTCCAATATTCCGGCGATGACGGCGCTGCGGACATGGCGGCGTGGGACGCGCTCTATCAGCGCTGGAATAGTCACGGCGACGGCCGCATCGGCCTCGCCATGAGCCCGCATGCCACCGACACCTGCGGCCCCGATCTGCTGAAGGCCTGCGCCACGCGGGCGCGCGAGCTCGGCGTTCCCATCACCACGCACATGGCGCAGAGCCGCGCCGAGGTCGAGACCATCGGCAGGCGCTATGGCGGCCGCACGCCGGCAGAATATCTGGACTGGCTCGGCCTGCTCGCGCCGGATCTGATGGCGGCGCACTGCATGTTCAGCAGCGATGACGATCTCAAGCTGATGGCCGCGCGCGGCATGACCGTCTTGAACTGCCCGCGCGTGTTCGCGCGTGCCGGCATCACCGCAGCGTTCAGCCGCTTCGCCGAGCACGGCGTGCGCACCGTGGTCGGCACCGACGGCTACAACATGGACCTGCTCGGCGAGCTCAATGCGGCGTCGCTGATCTCCAAGATCATTTCGGCGCGCCCTGACGTCGCGAACTCACCCGAACTGATCGAGGCGAACACGGCCGTGGCCGCCGACGTCATCAAGCGGCCCGATCTCGGCCGCATCGAGCCGGGCGCGACCGCAGATCTCACCGTCGTCGATCTCACCCATCCGCATCTGCAGCCGCTGTTCGACCCGCGCCGCGCGCTGATCGCACTCGCCAACCGCGCCAATATCGATCAGGTCATGGTCGACGGCCGTGTGCTGGTCGATGAGGGACGCTATCTCGGCGCGGATGAAGCTGCGATCATTGCGGCGGGCACCGCCGCGATCGGCAAGATCTGGGATCTGCCGGAGGCGCAGGCCGCGTTCAGTGGTTGAGTGCCGCTGGTGCCACGAAGACGGTGCGCTCCCTCTCCCCGCTTGCGGGAGAGGGCAGGGGAGAGGGCTCTCTCCAATCGGGGACACTCCCCGTGTTGAGAGAACCCTCTCCCGGCGCTACGCGCCGACCTCTCCCGCAAGCGGGAGAGGTTGAAGCGAGCCTGTAGCTGCACTGTTCGAACCGAAGCCCTAATCCTCAAACTCCACCAGCGCCTTGCGCATGGTCTCGACCAGGTCCAGCGCCACCGGGGACGGGCTGCGCTGCGCCGGAAAGACCGCGGAGAATTCGAAATCGATGCGCGGCAGGAAGCGGCGCACGACGACGCCGCGCGTTGCAAATTCCTGCGCCGTGAAGGGATCGCAGATCGCGACGCCGAGGCCCGACGACACCATGCCGCACATGATTTCCGACAGCGTGGTCTCAACGCGCAGCACGCGGCGGACATCGTGGCGGTGGAAGACCTGGTCGACGAGATGCCGACTCGACGATCCCGCCGACAGCGAGATGAAGGTCTCGCCCTCGAAATCGCGCGGCTCCAGCACTTCATTCTCCGCGAGGCGATGACCGGTCGGCAGCACTGCGACGCGCGCCGGCGCCGGCAGTCTCTGGCTCGGCAGACCGGAATGCGCGATCGGCACCTCGGCAAAGCCGACGTCACATTGATTGTTCAGCACCCAGTCGACCACGATCGGCGAGATGACACCGAAGAAGGCGAGGTTGAGGTTTGGCCGTTCCTTCAGGAAGTGACCGGTGAGCCGCGGCAGATAGCCGTTCGACAGCGCCGGCAGTGCTGCGATGCGTAGCGAGCCCGTGCGCCGGCCGCGGATTTCTTCCGCCGCCGCAGTGATGCGTTCCAGCCCGACGAAGGAGCGCTCGACTTCGGTGTAGAGCGCCATCGCCGCGGCGGTCGGCACCAGGCCGGTGCCGCGCCGTTCGAACAGCTCCATCTTCAGCAGCGCCTGGAGGTCTCGCAGCAACCGGCTGACGGCCGGCTGCGTCACCTTCATCAGCGCCGCCGCCTCCGTCACGCTGCCGGTCAGCATCATCGCGCGGAAGGCCTCCACCTGCCGCGAATTGATACGCGCCATTCCACCATCCAATCATAACATTTCGGCATGCAGAGGGTGCCATTATTCATTGGACGATGGAAGTATAGGTCTGCGATGTTTTTCATCAGGACTGGAGACAGCCCGCTTTTTCGGCAGATTGGAGGTGTTCAACCCTCCAGATCGCGCCAAAACCCGCCGAATGGGGGCCGGAGCCCTGATCGGAAGCGGTTTGGCGCGGAAGGGAATGCGGCAACGCGCTTCAGCCAGCGAGACTCGTCGGCACGTCACCTCATTCCGGTATTGGAGATCGGTCCACATGAAGACTTTTCGCCTTCTGACCGCGGTCAGCATCGCAGCGCTCATTGCCGTCCCCTCGGTCGCCTCGGCCCAGCAGAAAACGCTCTACGTCGCCGGCTATGGCGGCTCGTTCGAGAAGACCATCCGCGACGAGGTGATCCCGGCCTTCGAGAAGGAGAACGGCGTCAAGGTCGAATACGTCGCCGGCAATTCCACCGACACGCTGGCCAAGCTCCAGGCGCAGAAAGGCAACCAGCAGATCGACGTCGCCATCGTCGACGACGGCCCGATGTACCAGGCGATCCAGCTCGGCTTCTGCGGCAAGCTCGACGGCCTGCCCGCCGATCTCTACGACACTGCGCGCTTCAAGGACGATCGCGCGGTCGCGATCGGCATCGTCGCCACCGGGCTGATGTACAACACGAAGGTGTTCAAGGAGAAAGGCTGGGCGCCGCCGACCTCGTGGAACGACCTGAAGGACACGAAATACGCAAAACAGCTCGTGATTCCACCGATCAACAACACCTACGGTCTCGAAGCGCTGGTGATGCTGTCGAAGATGAACGGCGGCGGCGAGACCAACGTCGAGTCCGGCTTCAAGATCTTCAAGGAGCAGATCAATCCAAACGTGCTGGCCTATGAGCCGTCGCCGGGCAAGATGACCGAGCTGTTCCAGTCCGGCCAGGCCGTGATCGCGGTATGGGGCACCGGCCGCGTGCAGAGCTTCGCCAATACCGGCTTCCCCGTCGACTTCGTCTACCCGAAGGAAGGCGCAGCGACGCTGCTGACCACGGCGTGCCCGATCAATAAGCCCAATGCTTCGCCGCTGGCTGCGAGCTTCGTCAAGATGCTGCTCGATCCGAAAACCCAGCTCGTGATGCTGAAGGATTACGGCTACGGCCCGGTGCTGAAATCGCTGGTGATCCCGCCCGAGCTCGGCAAGATGGCGCCGATCGGCGAGCGCGCGGCCAAGCTCTATAATCCGGACTGGACCGTGATCAACGAGAAGCGCGAGGAGTGGACCAAGCGCTGGAATCGCGAGGTCGAACGCTGATCGGTCGCCGCGGAGACAGCGCCATGGCCTATCTCGAGCTCGATCGGGTCGCAAAGCAGTTCGGCACGCAGACTGTGGTCGATGACTTCAGCCTGTCGGTGGGGAAGGGGGAGTTCATCTCCTTCCTCGGCCCGTCCGGCTGCGGCAAGACCACGACGCTGCAGATGATCGCGGGCTTCCTCGATCCGACGCGCGGCGCGATCCGCCTTGAGGGCAAGGACCTGACCGCGATCCATCCGGCAAAGCGCGGCCTCGGCATCGTGTTCCAGAGCTACGCACTGTTTCCGCACATGACCGCGGCGGAGAACGTCGCCTTCGGCCTGGAGATGCGTGGCGTGCTGCGCGCTGAAAGGTCCGAACGCGTCCGCGCCGCACTCGCGATGGTGGGCCTCGCCGGATACGAGGATCGCCATCCGCGCCGCATGTCCGGCGGCCAGCAGCAGCGCGTGGCACTGGCGCGTGCGCTGGTGATCAAGCCCAGCGTGCTGCTGCTCGACGAGCCGCTGTCGAACCTCGACGCCAAGCTGCGCGAGGAGATGCAGATCGAGCTGCGCCAGATCCAGCGCACCGTCGGCACCACCACGATCCTGGTCACGCATGACCAGAACGAGGCGATGTCGCTGTCGGATCGCATCGTGGTCATGAGCCAGGGCAAGATCGAGCAGATCGGCACGCCACAAGAGACCTATGAAAGGCCGGCCTCGGCCTTCGTCTCGCAATTCCTCGGCAAGACCAACGATTTTGCCGGAACGATCGACCGGACCGTCGCGCCGACGCAGTTGGTGGCCGGCTCCTGGCGCGCACCGGCGCCGGCTGGGCTCGGCGGTCCCGTCACCGTCAGCGTTCGCCCCGAAAGAATCGGCTTTGGCGATACAGGGCTCAGCGCAAAAATCATCACGCGCATCTTCCAGGGCAATCACTGGCTGTTCCAGTGCGACAGTGAATGCGGCCCGGCGATCGTGATCCGCCAGAACGACGGCAAAGCGCAGCCGGCCGAAGGGGACGCGGTTCGCCTCACCTGGCGGCCCGAAGACGTGAGCGTTCGCGTGAGGGCCGGCGCATGAGCATGGCGGCCGAGGAGCGCAGCCTGCGCGCGCCGTGGGTGCTGACCGCACCCGCCTTGATGCTGTTCGTCGGCGTGCTGCTGATTCCGCTGGCGATGACGGTAATGCTGTCATTCCACGATTGGGGCCAGTACAAGGGCATCGAGCCGGTCTTCATCTTCAAGAACTGGCACGAGATCGCGACCGATCCCTATTACGCCGAGATGTTCTGGCGGACCTTTCGCATCGCGATTCTGACCACGCTGCTCACCGCGCTGCTCGGCGCGCCCGAAGCCTATATCCTCAACCGCATGAGCGGCCGCTGGAAGAGTTTTTTCCTACTGGTCATTCTCGGGCCGCTCTTGATCTCAGTGGTGGCGCGAACGCTGGGCTGGGCCCTGCTGTTCGGTGGCAACAACGGCCTCGTCAACAAGCTGCTGATGTCGCTCGGGCTGATCGGCTCCCCCATTCCCTTCATGTTCACCGAAACAGGCGTGGTGATCGCGCTCGCGCATGTGATGATGCCGTTCATGGTGCTGTCGGTATGGGCCGCCCTCCAGCGGCTCGATCCGCAGATCGAGAATGCTGCGATGTCGCTCGGCGCGGGCCCTGCGACCATCATCCGCCGCATCATCATGCCCCAGATCATGCCGGGCGTGCTGTCGGGCGCCATCATCGTGTTCTCGCTCTCGGCCAGCGCCTTCGCAACGCCTGCGATCATCGGCGGCCGCCGGCTCAAGGTCGCGGCAACGCTCGCCTATGACGAATTCCTCAACACGCTGAACTGGCCGCTGGGCGCTGCGGTCGCAACGCTGCTGCTGGCCGCATTGGTGCTGATCGTCGTCGGCAGCAACGCACTGATCGAACGCCGCTATGCGGAGGTGTTCCGATGAGCCGGAACGGTCCGCTCGCGCTGATCTTTCACACCATCTTCGTCATCGTCATGGTGGCGCCGATCCTGGTGGTCTGCCTCGTCGCCTTCACGCCTGAGGGATACCTGTCGCTGCCGACCAACGGCTTCTCGCTGCGCTGGTTCAGGACCATTGCGAACTACCCCGAATTCATTCACGCCTTCTGGGTCAGCCTCGGCCTTGGCGCGTTGTCCTCCCTCGCGGCACTGCTGTTCGCGGTGCCGGCGGCGCTGGCGATCGCGCGCTATCGCTTCCGTGGTCGTGATGTGCTGGCGGCGCTGTTCCTGTCGCCGCTGATGATCCCGCATGTGGTGCTCGGCATCGCCTTCCTGCGCTTCTTCACTTCGGCCGGTCTCGGCGGTAGCTTCGCGGCGCTGATCGTCGCGCATGTCATCATCGTGTTCCCGTTCGCGCTGCGGCTGACGCTGGCGGCGGCGACCGGCATGGACCGCACGGTCGAGATGGCGGCGGTCTCGCTCGGCGCCGGCGGCTGGACGCTGTTCCGCCGCGTGACCTTGCCGCTGATCCTGCCCGGCGTGATTAGCGGTTGGGCGCTCGCCTTCATCCAGTCCTTCGACGATCTCACCATGACCGTCTTCCTTGCTGCGCCCGGGACCGAGACGTTGCCGGTCCGCATGTTCCTTTACATCCAGGACAACATCGATCCGCTCGTGACGTCGGTCTCGGCCTGCGTGATCGCAATCGCCATGGCCGCCCTCATTTTGCTCGACCGCTTCTACGGGCTCGACCGTGTGCTCGCTGGCAAGGGCGATACGGGACGATAGGAGAACTCATGTCAGGAGATTACGACGTCGCCGTCGTCGGCGGCGGACTGCTCGGCTCCGCCATTGCCTGGGGCCTCGGCCGGCTCGGCAAGAAGGTCGCCGTGCTCGACGAAGGCGACATCACCAAGCGCGCCTCGCGCGCGAACTTCGCATTGGTGTGGGTGCAGAGCAAAGGGCTCGGCATGCCGGCCTATACGCGGTGGACCGTGCAGGCCTCGCAGGCGTGGGGCCGGCTGGCCTCCGAGCTGAAGCAGCAGACCGGCCTCGACGTCGCCCTGCAGCAGAACGGCGGTTTTCATCTCACGCTCGGCGAGGACGAATTCGGCCAGCGCACCGAGCTCGTCAAGCGCATGCACAACCAGGTCGGCGCGGCCGACTACAAGATGGAGATGCTGCGGCCGTCCGAGGTGAAGGAGGCGCTGCCGCTGATCGGCCCTGAGGTCTCCGGCGGCAGCTATTGTCCGCTCGACGGCCACGTCAATTCGCTGCGCACCTTCCGCGCCTTCCACACCGGCTTCATTGCGTTCGGCATCGACTATTTTCCGGAGCGTCCGGTCTCGGCGATCAGCAAGAGCGGGGGCGAATTTCGGCTGATCACGCCGCAGGGCGAGCTGCGCGCCGCCAAGATCGTGCTCGCCGCCGGCAACGCCAACCAGACGCTGGCGCCGATGGTCGGCCTCTTTGCGCCGATGGGCCCGACGCGCGGCCAGGTCGTCGTGACCGAGCGCACCATGCCGTTCCTGCCGCATCCGCTGACCACGATCCGCCAGACCGACGAGGGCACGGTGATGATCGGCGACAGCAAGGAGGACGAGCTCGATGATCGCACGCTGAAGCCGTCGATCAGCGGCGTCATGGCCGATCGCGCGCAGCGCATGTTTCCGCATCTGGCGCGGCTCAACGTGGTCAGGAGCTGGTCCGGAATCCGCGTCATGCCGCAGGACGGCTTTCCGATCTACGATCAGTCGGAGACGCATCCCGGCGCCTTCGTCGCCTGCTGCCATTCCGGCGTGACGCTCGCCTCCAACCACGCCTTCGAGATCGCGCGCATGGTGGCGCAGGGCGCGCTCGAGCCGGAGCTGGTCGGCGCGTTCTCGGCCAGCCGTTTTGGCGGCGCAGGTGCTGCGAACAGCAGCGGCTACTAGAGATTCTGAGAAGGAGCCAAGAGGCATCCCCATGTTCAAGCGATCCGAACAGGACAAGCGGCCACAGGTGCAGATCTTCGTCGATGGCGTCGCGGTCGCAGCGCGCCAGGGCGACACCGTCTCCGCCGCACTGCTGGCCTCCGGCGTTGACGCACGGCGTTCCACCGCGGTGAGCGGCGCGCCGCGTCTGCCTTATTGCATGATGGGCGTCTGCTTCGACTGCCTCGTCACCATCGACGGCGTCGGCAACCGGCAAGGGTGCCTCGTGCCCGTCGCCGAGGGCATGCAGATCGAAATCCAGAAGGGCAAGCGGGAGATCGGAAAATGAGCGTGGCTCCCAAGCGCGAAAACTATGACTTCGTGGTGATCGGCGCCGGGCCCGCGGGCCTTGCGGCTGCCGCAGCATCCGCCAAGGCCGGCCTCTCGACGCTGCTGCTCGACGAGAACATCGGCCCCGGTGGCCAGGTGTTTCGCGCCATCGCCTCGACGCCGGTTACCGAGCGCAATCAGCTCGGCGCCGATTATTGGGTCGGCGCCGATCTCGTGCAGTCGCTGCGCGCGAGCAATGCGGAGGTCATTCACCGCGCCACCGTCTGGAGCCTCGACCGCAATCTCGATATCGCCGTCTCGATCGGCGGCGCCTCGGCCTTCGTCAAGGCGAAACGCGTGATTCTCGCGACCGGTGCGCTGGAGCGGCCGTTCCCAATTCCCGGCTGGACGCTGCCGGGCGTGATGACCGCCGGCGCGGCGCAGACCATGCTGAAGTCCTCGGCCCTGGTGCCCGACGGACGCACGGTGATCGCAGGGCAGGGGCCGCTGCTCTGGCTGCTCGCCGCGCAGATACTGCGGCTTGGCGGCCGCATCGATCGCATCCTCGACACCACCCAGCGCGGCAATTATTTCGCCGCGCTCCCGCACGCTTTCGCCTTCCTCACCTCGCCCTATTTCGCCAAGGGCCTGTCGATGATGCGCGAGGTGAGGGCGAAGGTGCAGGTCGTCTCCGGCGTCACCGAGCTTGCGGCTTCCGGTGATGGCCAGCTTGCCAGCGTGAGCTACGTCGCCGGCGGCAAGCGCGAGACCATCGCTGCGGACCTGTTGCTGCTGCATCAGGGCGTCGTGCCCAACGTCAATCTGGCGATGTCAGCCGGCATCGAGCATCGCTGGGATGATCTGCAATTGTGCTGGTCGCCAGTGCTCGACGCGAGCGGCAATTCGTCGGTCGCCGGCATCGCGATCGCCGGTGACGGGGCCGGCATCGGCGGCGCGAGTGCAGCCGTGGTGCGCGGTCGCATTGCCGCGCGCGCCGCCGTCGAAGCACTGGCGCCCGCTTCTGCCGCAAAACTTCCCGCAATGGCGACGCTCCGTTCCGACCTCGCCAAGGCTGAGCGTGGTCGCCTGTTCCTCGACACGCTGTTCCGCCCCGCGCCGCAGTTCCGGATTCCTTCAGGCGATACCATCGTCTGTCGTTGCGAAGAGGTCACGGCAAAGGACGTTCTCGATTCCGTCGCGATCGGCGCGACCGGGCCGAATCAGCTCAAGGCCTATCGCCGCACCGGCATGGGCCCGTGCCAGGGCCGGCTCTGCGGCCTCACCGTCACCGAGCTGATGGCGCGGGCGCGCGGCAAGACCCCGCAGGAGATCGGTTACTACCGGCTGCGCGCGCCGGTGAAGCCGATCACGCTGGCCGAACTCGCCGCCGTTCCCAAGAGCGAGGCCGACGTCAAGGCTGTGGTACGCGGATGAGCACAAATGTGGATGCGATCGTCATTGGCGGCGGCATCCACGGGTGCTCGACCACGCTGCATCTGTGTCTCGCCGGCCTGAAGCCGGTGCTGATCGAGAAGGACTATGCCGGCCGTCACGCCTCGGGCGTCAATGCCGGCGGCGTCCGGCAGCTCGCGCGGCACATTCCCGAGATTCCGCTGTCGATCCGCTCGATGGACATCTGGGAGAAGATCACGGATCTCGTCGACGACGATTGCAGCTTCGAGAGCTACGGCCAGGTGCTGGTCGCCGAGAACGAGGAAGAACTCGCCCTCTGCCGCGCGCGCGTCGCCGAGCTCAATGCGCTGGGCTTCACCCACGAGGAGCTGATCGACGCCGCCGAACTGCGCCGGCTGGTGCCGGCGGTGGCCGAGACCTGTCCCGGCGGTGTGGTTTCTCGGCGTGACGGTGCGGCCAATCCGGCGCAGACGACGACGGCGTTCCGCCGCAAGGCCGAGCAATTGGGCGCAACTGTGCGCGAAGGCGTAGCTGCCGGCAGCATCCGGCACCGTGACGGCCTCTGGCACGTCGATGCCGGGTCGGAGAGCTTTGCCGCGCCGGTGCTGGTGAATGCTGCCGGCGCCTGGGCCGGCAGGATCGCGGCTCATCTCGGCGAGCCCGTCCCGGTCGAAACCGTGGCGCCGATGCTGATGATCACCTCGCGCGTGCCGCACTTCATCGACCCCGTCGTGATCCTGCGTGGTCGAAAGCTGTCCTTCAAGCAGTTCAAGAACGGCACCGTGCTGATCGGCGGCGGCCATCTGGCGACGCCCTATCAGGATCGCAACGAGACGGTGCTGGACTGGAAGAGCCTTGCGACCAGTGCGCAGACCGTGTTCGAGCTGTTTCCGGTGATGCGCAGCGCTAACATCGTCCGTGCCTGGGCCGGCATTGAAGCCAAGATGAAGGACGACATTCCCGTGTTCGGGCCGAGCTCGCGTCACAAGGGCCTCTATCACCAGTTCGGCTTCTCGCTGCACGGTTTCCAGCTCGGCCCTGGCGCCGGCGCCGTGATGGCGGAACTGATCGTCAACGGCGGCACCCAGACCCGTATCGGCGAACTCGGCATCGACCGCTTCCACCCTTCCACGCTTTAAACAAGAGGATATCATGAGCATCACCCGCAGCATCCGCACGCCCATCATGCACCGCGCCGTCGAAGCCAATGGCTTCGTCTTCCTCGGCGGCACGATCGCCGACGACACCTCGGTCTCGATGGGCGAGCAGACCCGCAACATCCTCGGCAAGATCGCTGGCTATCTGAAAGAGGCGGGAACCGACAAGAGCCGCGTGGTCAGCGCCTCGATCTTCGTCACCGATCTCTCCAAGAAGAAAGAGATGGACGCGGCCTGGACCGAATTCTTCGGCGACAACCTGCCGACCCGCGCCACCGTCGGCGTCGCCGATCTCGGCGGCGGCGCGCTAATCGAGGTGGTGGTGACCGCGCTCAAGGGCTGATGGCGCACGGCGAGGAAGGACGACAGCGCCAATCACGCTGTTGTCTCCTCGAGCCGCGCCTTGATCTCGCCTTTTGATGGGACTAGTTAGAGAGTTCCTCAATCAGGATCTTCGCAGCCATGGATTTCACCCCGACCGCAACGCCCATCCGCCTTGCTCACGGGGAATTCCATGCCTGCTTCAATCGTCCTGTCGAACCTGTCGCTGTCCACGCCTGACGGGCGCTCTCTTTTCTCAAACCTCGATCTGACATTCGGCGCCGAGCGAACTGGTCTCGTCGGCCGTAACGGCGTTGGCAAGACGACGCTGCTTGCGTCGATGCTCGGCGAACATGTTCCTCAGTCGGGACGCGTTCTGATCAACGGCACTATCGGCTTGTTGCGCCAGGACGTGCAGGTTCTTGCCGGCGCGACCGTGGCGGATCTGTTCGGCGTGCGGCCGGCGCTCGAGTTGATGCGCCGTGCCGAGCGGGGCGACGCCTCCGCCGACGAGGTCGCTGCGGTCGACTGGACGCTCGAGACGCGGCTTGAGGCCGCGTTGGCGCGCCTCGGGTTCGATCCGTCTCCCGATACGGCGCTGTCGTGCCTGTCCGGTGGCCAGATCACGCGGGTTCGTCTCGCCGCGCTGGTGTTCGCTGCGCCTGACTTCCTGCTGCTGGACGAGCCCACCAACAATCTCGACCAGGACGGACGCAAGGCCGTCACCGATCTGCTGGCTGCCTGGCGCGGCGGCGCGATTATCGTCAGCCACGACCGGACACTGCTCGACACCATGGATGCGATCGTCGAACTGACGTCGCTCGGCGCGACGCGATATGGTGGCAATTGGAGCAGCTTTCGAACGCAGAAGGCCATCGAGCTCGCGGCTGTGAGGCACGATCTCGCGCTTGCCGAGAACCGGCTGTCCGAGATCGACGGGAGGGCGCGGGAGGCCGCGGAGAAGAAAGCGCGCAAGGACAGCGGCGGCAGAAAGAAGCGCGCCAAGGGCGACATGCCGCGCATCCTGGCCGGCGCCCGCAAGGATCGCAGCGAGGACACCGGCGGCAAGAATGCGCAAATCGCCGAGCGGCAGCGCGCGGAAGCGCTTCAAGCCATCGACACGGCGCGCCGGCGCGTCGAGGTTCTTCAGCCGCTCTCGGTCAAATTGCCCGCAACCGACCTGCCGGCGGGGAGGGAGGTGCTTTGGCTTGACGGTGTCAGCGCTGGCTTTTGGCCGGAGCAGCCAGTCGTGCGCGACCTCTCATTTGCGGTGGTCGGGCCGGAGCGCGTCGCGCTGGTCGGGCCCAATGGCTCCGGCAAGACGACGCTGCTGAAGCTCATCGTGGGCGAGCTGCGTCCGCTTGCGGGCATCGTGCGGCTCAGGCCGGATTTCGCGTTGTTCGACCAGAAGGTCAGCCTGCTCGACCCGGCGCGCTCCATCCTAGACAATTTTCGGCGTCTCAATCCGAAGGCCGGTGCGAACGAGTGCCATGCCGCGCTGGCCCGGTTCATGTTTCGCGCCGATGCCGCCTTGCAAATCGCCGGGAGCCTGAGCGGCGGGCAAATCTTCCGCGCGGGCCTCGCTTGCGTGCTGGGCGGGCAGCCGCCGCCGTCGCTGCTGATCCTGGACGAGCCGACCAATCATCTCGACTTCGAGTCCATCGAAGCCGTCGAGGCCGGCTTGCGGGCCTATGACGGCGCACTGCTGGTCGTCAGCCATGACGAGGCGTTCCTGCAGGCGATCGGGATCACGCGGCGGATCGAACTTGCCGCCAATTTGCCGCGCATCGATGGCGGGATCGTCTGATCCCGCCTGGCGCTCTGGATCTGGCTGTGATTTTCAAAAGCCCGACGCCCTGCCCCCAGCGCGTCGGGCGGAAAAAAATGAGTATAAATCCGTGATCCCAACGCCATTGTTGTGACGCGGGCCGCATCGATTTTCTACTCCGGGAAACTACCGCATCGGAACCAGGCTTCGTCTGCCCACCGATTGCGCGGCCTAGGATGCCGCGCCTCCACCCGGCTCCAGCGCCTCGCCGATCTCCAGCGGATGCGCCATGGTCTCGTGCAGCGCGTCGCGGTCGAGCTCGCCTTCGGAGATGCTGATGACCACGCAGGCAACGCCATTGCCGATCAGGTTGGTGAGCGCGCGGCATTCACTCATGAACTTGTCGATGCCGACCAGGATCGCGATCGACTGGATCGGGATATCAGGCACGATCGACAGCGTCGCAGCGAGCGTGATGAAGCCGGCGCCGGTCACGCCCGAGGCCCCCTTGGAGGTGATCATGGCGATGCCCAAAATGCCGAGCTCCTGCCAGATGGTCAGATGGGTGTTGGTCGCCTGCGCCAGGAACAGCGTCGCCAGAGTCATGTAGATGTTGGTCCCGTCGAGGTTGAAGCTGTAGCCGGTCGGGATGACGAGGCCGACCACGGAGCGTGAGGCGCCGAGATGCTCCATCTTCTGGATCATCTGCGGCAGCACGGTCTCGGAGGACGAGGTGCCGAGCACGATCAAGAGTTCGTCCTTGATATAGGCGATGAAGCGCAGGATCGAGAAGCCGGCGAGCCGGGCGATCGAACCCAGCACGATCAGCACGAACAGGATACTGGTCAGATAGAACGTGCCGATCAGCGCGGCGAGATTGAGCAGCGAGCCGAGGCCGTAGGCGCCGACGGTGAACGCCATGGCGCCGAAGGCGCCGATCGGCGCGACGCGCACGATGATGCGGATGATGCCGAAGAACATCTTCGCCGCCTTGTCGATTGCGTCCGCGATGGGCTCGCCGGCCTTGCCGAGAAAGGCGATGGCGAAGCCGGAGAGAATCGAGATCAGCAGCACCTGCAAGAGGTCGCCGCGCGCGATGGCGCCGAGATAGCTGTCGGGAATGATCGCCATCAGGTGGGCTACGATGCCCTCTTCGTGGGCCTTGGTGACGTAGGTCGCCACCGATTTCGGGTCGATCGTCGCCGGATCGATGTTGAAGCCGCGCCCGGGCTGGAGAATCTCGCCGACCAGAAGGCCGACCGCGAGGGCCACGGTCGAGACCGTCTCGAAATAGATCAGCGATTTCAGCCCGACCCGGCCGACCCGCTTCAGATCGCCCATCGAGGAGATGCCGTGCACCACGGTGCAGAAGATCACGGGCGCGATCATCATCTTGATCAGCGCGATGAAGCCGTCGCCGAGCGGCTTCAAGGCCTTGCCGAGATCGGGATAGACATAGCCGATGAGCACGCCGAGTGCGATCGCGATCAGCACCTGGACGTAGAGGATCTTGTACCAG
The DNA here is from genome assembly GCF_020194215.1 of Bradyrhizobium sp. BRP20. Taxonomy (NCBI): domain Bacteria; kingdom Pseudomonadati; phylum Pseudomonadota; class Alphaproteobacteria; order Hyphomicrobiales; family Nitrobacteraceae; genus Bradyrhizobium; species Bradyrhizobium sp. BRP20. The sequence continues at coordinate 796,322 of NZ_JADYVY010000001.1, forward strand.
GGCTGGTGCCGGCGCTGGATGGCTGACGGGATCGCAATCTGTGTCATAATGTAGGCTCGGGAACGGATTGATCGTGCATGATTTGCATCATGTGATGGGCGCCGCAGAAGCGACAATCACATTTTTGTCTGTTGGCACGACCATCGGTCGTTGCGTCGAACTTGGGTGGGAACATGACGATCGCAACAGGCTCGGACGAGCAGAGTTATTTTCCACGTTGGAAGCTCAAGACCTCGGGCGTGATTATGCCGGAGGAGCGGCTGTCCTGGGGCCAGACCATCGTCTCGGGTCTTCAACATTGCGTCGCGATGTCCGGTGCGACGATCATCGCGCCGCTGTTGATGGGGTTCGATCCCAACGTTGCAGTTCTGTTCTCCGGCGTCGGCACGCTGATCTTCTTCGTCATCGTCGCCGGGCGCGTGCCTAGTTATCTCGGCTCGAGCTTCGCCTTCATCGCCGTCGTCATCGCCGCCACCGGCTATGCCGGGCAGGGGCCGAACCCGAACCTGTCGGTTGCGCTCGGCGGCATCGTCGGCGCCGGAGTGCTGTATGGCCTGATTTCGCTGGTCGTGATGTGGTCCGGTGTCGGCTGGATCGAGCGGCTGCTGCCGCCGGCCGTTACCGGCGCCGTCGTCGCCGCGATCGGCCTCAATCTCGCGCCGGTGGCGGTCAAGGCGGTGAGCGCCAATGCATTCGACACCTGGATCGGCCTCGCCACCGTCTTGATCATCGGCGTGGTCGCCGTTGCAGCACCAGGCCTGTGGCGCCGCCTGCCGATCATCCTCGGCGCTGTCGGCGGCTATCTCTTGTACCTGCTGTTCGCGAACGGCCTCGGTTTCAGCAAGCCGATCGACTTCACGCAATTGTCGGCCGCGCCGTGGCTCGGGCTGCCGAACTTCACTGCGCCGAGCTTCCATGCCGATGCGATCTTCCTCATCGCGCCGGTTGCCGTCATTCTCGTTGCCGAGAATCTCGGGCACATCAAGGCCGTTGGCGCCATGACCGGCCGAAGCCTCGATTCTTATCTTGGGCGCGCTCTGTTCGCCGACAGCTTAGCTACCATCGTGGCGGCGTGCGGCGGTGGTACCGGCGTCACCACTTATGCCGAGAACATCGGCGTGATGGCGGCGACCAAGGTCTATTCGACCCTGCTGTTTGCGTTCGCAGCCTTGGTGTCGATCCTGCTCGGCTTCTCGCCGAAATTCGGCGCGCTCATCCTGTCCATCCCGGGTCCCGTCATCGGGGGGCTTTCGATCGTGCTGTTCGGATTGATCGCGGCGATGGCCGGACGAATCTGGGTCGAGAACAAGGTCGACTTCGCTAATCCTGCGAACCTCATCACGGTCGCGGTGGCGCTGATCGCAGGGGCCGGCGATCTCACGCTCAAATTCGGTGCATTCACGATCGGCGGCATCGGCACCGCGACCTTCGGCGCGATCATCCTCTATCAGATCTTGACCTCGCCGCGCGCGCAGCGAGCTGACTAGATCCCGGCATCTGCGAGGGATGGAACAAAACGCCGGTTCCATCCATGATGATGCATCCCGGAGAAAACACATGCCGCAAACCGAACGCTCGACCCCGTTTCCCTCGCGCCTCGTCGGCCAGTACGCGCTGGTGACCGGCGCCTCACAAGGCATCGGCCGTGCCGTCGCCATCCGGCTCGCCCAGGAAGGCGCGACCGTCGCCATCAATTATTTCGGCAGTCCCGAGGGGGCGGACGAGACGCTCGCGCTCGCACGAACCGCATCGAGCGATCGCGGCCACGGCAGGCTCGACCATATCGTCGTCAAGGCCGATATCGGCAATGAGCAGGACATCGCCGCGATGTTCGAGACGGTCCTGGCGCGCTTCAAGCGCCTCGACTGTCTCGTCAACAATGCCGGCTTCCAGCGGGAATCGCCGAGCGAGGCGCTCGACGTCGAAACCTATCGCCGCATCATCGACGTCAACCTGAACGGCGCCGTGCTGTGTGCGCAGAAGGCGCTGGCGCATTTCGTCGCGCGCGGGGCAGGCGGCAGCATCATCAACTGCTCCAGCGTCCACCAGATCATCCCCAAACCCGGCTATCTCGCTTACTCGATCAGCAAGGGCGGCATGGCCAATCTGACGCGCACGCTGGCGCTGGAATTCGCCGGCCAGCGCATCCGCGTCAATGCGGTTGGTCCCGGCGCGATCGACACGCCGATCAATGCGGCCTGGACCGGCGATCCGGAGAAGCGCGGCGTCGTCACCTCCCACATTCCGATGGGGCGCGTCGGCACGCCGGAAGAGATCGCCGCGGTGTTCGCCTTCCTCGCCTCGGACGATGCCAGCTACATCACCGGGCAGACCATCTATGCCTGCGGGGGCCTGACGCTGTTTCCAGAGTTTCGGGAGAACTGGGCAAGCTGAAAACCGGCTTGCGGTTGCGCGCGCCTCGCGTGGGATAGAGGGGCGCGACCGGTTGGGGGTCTGCGGCGCCGTGTGCTATCGACCGTGGATGGCGCTGCCGCTATTGGCGAGCGCCGACACGTGAAGGGCCCGTGACCACAACCATCAACATCAATGCCTATAGTGACGCGCTGGTGGTCCTCGGCACCGCCGGCGTGGTGGTGCCAATGGTCCGGCATTGGGGCATCAATCCCGTGCTGGGCTATCTCGGGGCCGGCGCCGTTCTCGGTCCGCTCGGGCTCGGCTCGCTCGTCAAGGACGTCCCGGTCCTGTACTGGTTCACCGTGACGGACGCCCAGAACGTCGAGGGTATCGCCAATCTCGGCATCGTGTTCCTGCTATTCCTGATCGGGCTCGAGCTGTCTTTCAGACGGCTCATGACGATGCGGCGTCTGGTGTTCGGGCTCGGCGGCCTGCAAGTCCTCGCGACATCGGCCATGATTTTCGGCGTGGCGCTTCTCTTCGGGCAGAGCTCCGATACGGCCGTGATCCTCGGCGCGAGCCTTGCGCTGTCCTCGACGGCGATCGTGCTCGAGCTCCTGTCCGCCGAGAGGCGGCTTTCCACCTCGGCCGGGCGCGCCAGCTTCTCGGTGCTGCTGGCTCAAGACCTCGCAGTCGTCCCCATTCTGGTTTTCGTCTCGGTGCTCGGCGCGGGAAGCGGTGGCTCGGTCGTGGCGCACATCTCCAGTGCGGTCCTGAAGGCTGTGCTGGCGGTAGCCTTCCTCACTCTGGTCGGACGGCTGCTGATGCGTCCGCTCTTCCAGATGGTTGCAGGCACCCATTCGACGGAGTTGTTCGTTGCCGCGACCTTGTTCGTCATCGTCGGCGCAGGGCTTGCCGCCCACCAGGCCGGCCTGTCGATGGCGCTCGGAGCCTTCGTTGCAGGACTGATGCTGGCGGAAACCGAATATGGCAAGGCCATCGAGGCCACCGTCGAGCCGTTCAAGGGCCTGCTGCTGGGCATCTTCTTCCTCACAGTCGGGATGGCGATCGACGTCCGTGTGTTCCTGCGCGAGCCCGGCTGGCTGCTGGCCGCCGTCGTCGGCATTCTCGTCGGCAAGGCGATCGTGCTCATCATCCTGGGACGCCTCTTCAGGCTGTCATGGCCGGCGGCGATCGAGATCGGCTTCCTGCTGGGCCCCGTCGGCGAATTCGCCTTCGTCAGCATCGGAATGGCGGCGGCCGGAGGCATGATCGAGCCCCCCGTGTCGAGCTTTGCCGTCGCCGTCACCGCCGTGACGATGGCCCTGACGCCGCTTCTGGGCATGCTCGGGCGACGATTGGCCGCGAAGCTGAGCAGCGAACGCACGCCCGATCCCGAGCTCGCGGTCCGGCCGCCCGGCGACCGGGCGCAAGCCATCGTGGTCGGCTATGGCCGTGTTGGAAAGGTGGTCTGCTCCCTGCTGACCAGCCATGGCCTGAACTACATCGCGGTCGATCACGCGGCCGTCGACGTGGCGCGTGATCGCCGCGACGGTCACAAGGTCTATTTTGGCGATGCGACAGAGCCGGGTTTCCTCGAAGCCTGCGGCTTGATGCAGACGACCGGCGTGATCATCACCATCCAGTCGCGGCCGGCGATCGATGCCGTCGTCGAGCGGATCCGGGCGGTGCGGCCGGACGTGCTGATCGTCTCGCGTGCGCGGGACGCCGATCATGCCCGGCACCTCTACGCGATCGGCGCAACCGATGCGGTGCCGGAGACCATCGAGGCGAGCCTGCAGCTCTCCGAAGCCGCACTGGTCGGCCTCGGCGTTGCGGTCGGGCATGCGATCGCCTCGGTGCACGAGAAGCGGGACGAGTTCAGGCTGACGCTGCAGCAGGCCGCGCGGATCGCGGGACAAGAGAAAGCTCGTCCGCTCGATCCCACGGGACGACGGTCGCCGCGATAGCGGCTATGCATGCGCCGGGATTGTCGTCATCTGGCAAAACGGGCCGGCGCGAACTACATCATGCGCCATGACAAATGCCCCTCCGGCAAAACCTCCGCTCCAGGATTTCATCGGCCGGCACGAACGCCTGTTCGTGCTGACGGGCGCCGGCTGCAGCACCAATTCCGGGATTCCCGACTATCGCGACAGCCAGGGCAATTGGAAGCGGACCCAGCCCGTCAACTTCCAGGCCTTCATGTCGGACGAGCCAACCCGCCGCCGCTATTGGGCACGCAGCCTGATCGGCTGGCGGCGGTTCGGCCGGGCGAGGCCCAACGATGCGCATCGCGCGCTGGCCCGGCTCGAGGCGAACGGCCGGTGCGGGATGCTGCTGACCCAGAACGTCGACCGGCTGCATCAGTCGGCCGGCCATCGGCAGGTGATCGACCTGCACGGCCGGCTCGATCTGGTCCGCTGCATGGGCTGCGGGGCGAAGACGCCGCGCGAGGAGTTTCAACACGCGCTCGGCCGCGCCAATGCGGCATGGCTGACGCTCGATGCCGCGGATGCACCCGACGGCGACGCCGATCTGGAGCACGAGGATTTTTCCTCCTTCGAGGTGCCTCCTTGCGAAGCCTGCGGCGGCATCCTCAAGCCCGACGTAGTGTTCTTCGGTGAGAACGTGCCGCGCGAGGTGGTGGCCACGGCGCAGGATCATCTGGCAGAAGCCGATGCCATGCTGATCGTCGGCTCGTCACTGATGGTCTATTCCGGCTTCCGCTTCGTCCAAGCCGCCGCGCGGCGCAATATCCCCATCGCCGCGGTCAATCTCGGCCGCACCCGCGCCGACGATCTCCTGACGCTGAAGGTCGAGGAGCGCTGTGAAGCGGCGCTTGCATTCCTGCTCTGATCGCTCAGGCGCGAACACGCCTTGCCTATTGCATAGGTGCCGCGCAAAATAGTCGGGCACAGCGTTGCAGGCATGCCTCATGGCACGGGAATTGCTGTGCTTTTGGACCCGAACTTGACGATCAGCACGGAGAAATTGGAATGCTCGAGGGAGCCGAGGTGCGGCTTGCCGTTGATATCGGTGGCACGTTCACCGACATCGTGCTGGACGTGGGACAAGACCGCAAAACCCGCAAGGTGCTGACGACGCCGCAGCGGCCCGAGCAGGCGGTGCTGGACGGCATGCGGCTCATTCTTGCCGATGCGCGCGCGCATATCAGCGATATCGACGTCTTCATCCACGGCACGACGCTTGCGACCAACGCTATCATCGAGCGGCGCGGCGCCAAGACGGCGCTGATCGCAACCGAAGGCTTTCGCGACGTGCTCGATATCGGCACCGAGAGCCGCTACGACCAGTACGATCTCAGCATCGACAAGCCGAAGCCGCTGGCGCCGCGCGGCCTCCGCTTCACCGTGCCCGAGCGCATCGACGCCCACGGCGCCGTCCGCCTCCCGCTCGACGAGACGGCCGTGCGCGCGCTCGCGCCGAAATTGCGTGAACTCGGCGTCGAGAGCGTCGCGGTCGCCTTCCTACACTCCTACGCCAATCCCGAGCACGAGCGACGCGCAGCGGCGATCATGGCCGAGGAGATGCCCGGCATCTCCGTCACATTGTCTTCCGCCGTCTGTCCCGAAATTCGCGAGTATGAGCGCACATCGACTGCGGTCGCGAACGCCTATGTGCAACCCCTGATCGACGGTTATCTCGCCCGCATGGCCGACGCCCTGCAGGTCGAGCAGTTCCGCGGCGCGATCTACCTCGTCACCTCAGGCGGCGGCGTCACCTCGATCGAAACCGCGCGGCGCTTTCCGGTGCGTCTCGTCGAATCCGGGCCGGCCGGCGGCGCGATCTTCGCGGCGCAGATCGCGGCGAGGCTTGGCGAGAGCAAGGTGCTCTCCTTCGACATGGGCGGCACCACCGCAAAAATCTGCCTGATCGAGAAATACCAGCCCGAGACCTCGCGCGTGTTCGAGGTCGATCGCGCCGCGCGCTTCCTCAAGGGCTCCGGCCTGCCGGTGCGCATCCCCGTGATCGAGATGGTCGAGATCGGCGCCGGCGGCGGTTCGATCGCCCATGTCGACGCGATGAAGCGCGTCACCGTCGGCCCGGAGAGCGCCTCGTCGGAGCCGGGACCGGCCTGCTATGGCCGCGGCGGTCAGCGCCCCGCGGTGACGGATGCCGACGTTGCGCTCGGAATGATCGATCCTGACGCCTTTGCGGCCGGCACGATCAAGCTCGATCCGGAGCTGTCGAAACAGGCGCTGCTGCGCGATGTCGGTGCGCCGCTCGGCCTGTCGGCGGAAACAGCGGCTTATGCCGTGCACGAGGTGGTCTGCGAGAACATGGCGAGCGCCGCGCGCGTGCACGCTGTCGAGCGCGGCGCGGTGGTCGGCCAGCACACGCTGATCGCCTTCGGCGGCGCCGCGCCGCTGCATGCGGCGCGCGTTGCCGAGAAGATCGGCGTCTCCCGCGTGATCGTGCCCTCGAACGCCGGCGTCGGCTCGGCGGTCGGATTTCTGGCGGCTCCCATCGCGTATGAATTGGTGCGCAGCCGTCACGTCCGGCTCGATGATTTCGATACCGAGGCGGTCTCTGACTTGCTTCAGGACATGGTGACCGAAGCGCGCGCGCTGGTCGAGCCGGGCGCGGCCGGCGCGCCGGTGCGCGAGCGCCGCGCGGCTTTCATGCGCTATGTCGGCCAGGGCCACGAGATCACCGTCGAGCTGCCGAACCGTCCGCTGACGACGGCCGATCTCGCCGGTCTGCGGCAAAAGTTCGAGGCCGACTATTCGGCGATGTTCGAGCGACCGATCCCGGGCGCGGCGATCGAGGTGTTGAGCTGGTCGGTGCTCGCGACCACGGAGGCGCGCAATCCGCCCGCCGTCGCTTCCGTGGCGCGCCAGCCCGCGGCCAAGGCGTCCGGCAGCCGAAAATTCTTCGACGGCCGGGCCGGCGAAGTGATCGAGATCCCGCTCTATCGGCGCGAGGACATGGCGCCAGGGGCGACCATCGCAGGCCCCGCCGTGATCGCGGAAGACGAAACCTCGACCTTCGTCTCCACCAGTTTCGACGCCCATATCGACGGTGCCGGCAGCATCGTCATGGAACGAAAGGCGGCCTGATCATGAGCAAGGCAAATGGCGCGAGCCTGATCGACCTTCAGATCATGTGGCACCGGCTGATCGCCGTGGTCGAGGAGCAGGCGCAGGTGCTCTTGCGCACCGCCTTCAGCCCGATCGTGCGCGAATGCGGCGACCTCTCGGCCGGCGTGTTCGACCTCAGGGGGCGGATGCTGGCGCAGGCGGTGACCGGCACACCCGGCCACGTCAACTCGATGGCGGAATCGGTCAAGCACTTCATCGCTCACTTCCCGATCGAGACGATGAAGCAGGGCGATGCCTACATCACCAACGATCCCTGGATGGGGACCGGTCATCTCAACGATTTCGTCGTCACCACGCCCTGCTTCAAGGACGGCAAGGTCGTCGCACTGTTCTCCTGCACCAGCCATCTCATGGACATCGGCGGCATCGGCTTCGGGCCCGATGCCACCGACGTGTTCATGGAGGGGCTCTACATCCCCATGCTGAAGCTGATCGACCAGGGCGTCGTCAACGAGACGCTGATGGCGATGATCCGCACCAACACGCGGCTTCCGATCGACACCGAGGGCGACACCTATTCGCTCGCCGGCTGCAACGACGTTGGCTGCGAGCGCCTGGTCGAGATGATGAGCGAGTTCGGCATCGAGACGCTCGACGAGCTCGGCGACTACATCTGCGACCGCTCGCGCGAGGCGGTGCTGGCCGAAATCGCCAAGCTGCCGAAGGGCAGCTGGCGCAACACCATGGTGGTCGACGGCTATGATGCGCCGGTGACGCTGGCGGCGACGCTGACGATCTCGGATACCGGCATCCACGTCGATTTCGACGGCACCTCGGCGGCCTCGAAGTTCGGCATCAACGTGCCGCTGTCCTACACCACCGCCTACACCGTGTTCGGCCTCGGCTGCGTCGTCGCCTCGCAGATCCCGAATAATGCCGGCTCGCTCTCGCCGCTGACGGTGTCGGCGCCGGCTGGTGCCATCCTCAATGCGCCAAAGCCGGCGCCCGTGGCGTCGCGCCACGTCATCGGCCAGATGCTGCCGGACGTCGTGTTCGGCTGCCTGCGCCAGATCATTCCCGAGCGCGTGCCTGCGGAAGGCACCTCCTGCCTGTGGAATCTCAACGTGCGCGGCCAGACCCGCTCCGGCGCCGGCGGCAATTACGGGTTCTCGATGGCAGTCACCTCCAACGGCGGCACCGGTGCGCGCTTCGGCAAGGACGGGCTGTCGGCGACCGCTTACCCAAGCGGCGTGCGCGGCACGCCGGTCGAGATCGCGGAGACCCAGACGCCGCTGATCTTCTGGCGCAAGGAGCTGCGCCCGGATTCCGGCGGGGCAGGGCGCACCCGCGGCGGCCTCGGCCAGATCATCGAGGTCGGCAGCGGGGTCGATGCGCCGTTCGACATCCTCGCCGCGTTCGACCGCATCGATCATCCGCCGCGCGGTCGCGATGGCGGCGGGAACGGCGAGGCCGGCTATGTCGGTTTGAAGTCCGGCAAGAAGCTGCGCGGCAAGGGCTTTCAGCAGGTGCCGCCGGACGACCGGCTGGTCGTGCTGACGCCCGGCGGTGCCGGCATCGGCGATCCCAGGGAGCGCGATCGCGCGGCCGTCAACGACGACGTCGCAAGCGGTCTCGTGTCTTCGGAGAACGCAGTCAAGGTCTATGGGTACGCGCGTTGATGCATCAACACGCTCGGTAAACGGAGGGGAGCAATGATTACGCGACGGAACTTCACTGTGGGCGCAGCGACGCTGCTCGCCGCCGGCCACATCTCGACTCGCGCACGGGCGGCAACGAGCTGGGATATGTCGACGGTCTGGCCCGACGGCAATTTCCACACCCAGAACGCGATGGCGTTTGCGGAGGAGGTGAAGAAGCAGAGCAATGGTGCGGTCGCCATCACCGTGAAGGCCGGCGGCCAGCTCGGCTTCAAGGGGCCCGAGCACTTGCGGGCCGTGCGCGACGGCCTGGTGCCGCTCGCCGACGTCCTCAACATCCAGCAGGTCGGCGACGAGCCCTTCATGGGCGTCGAGAGCATCCCCTTCCTCTGCGGCTCCGTGGAGGAGCTCAAGGTGCTGCACAAATATGTGCGGCCTGAATACGAGAAGATCGCTGCGCGCAACAACCAGAAGATCCTCTACATCGTGCCGTGGCCGACGCAATATCTGCATCTGAAGGCGAAGGTCGCCGACGTCGAGGGCCTCAAGAACATCAAGATCCGCGTGCCCGACAAGAATGCGGTCGAGATGCTCAATGCCATCGGTATGGCGGCGGTGATGATCCCCTGGGGCGAAACGATCCCCGCACTCGCCTCCGGCGCGGTGGCCGGGGTCTCCACCTCGTCGGTGTCCGGCGTCGACGGCAAGTTCTGGGAGTTCCTGAAATACGTCTACCCGACCAACCATGTCTGGTCGTCGCAGATGCTCACCGTCAATCTCGATGCCTGGAAGGCGCTCGGCGCCGATCAACAGAAGCTGGTCGCTGACATCGCGGCGAAGATGGAGCCCGGTTTCTGGGCCAATTCGCTCAAGGCCGATGTCGACAGCCTCAACCGCCTTAAGGAAGGCGGCATGGAGGTGGTGCCGGTCTCGGACGCCATGATGAAGGACATCCGGGCCAAGACCGCGCCGCAGTTGGACGCCTTCCTCAAGCGCGTGCCGGCGGCGGACAAGCCGGTGCGGGCCTATCTCGCCGAAATCAAGCGCGGCTGAGGGCGAGGCGTGGTGAGCCTTTCGCCCGAAGCATCGCAAAGCCTCAACGCAGCGGCGCCCGCGCCGCTGCGCATCGTCCTCGACGGCATCGATCGCCTCGGCCGGCTCGATGGCTGGATCGGCGGCTTCTGTCTCCTGATGCTGACGCTGTTGATGCTGTGCGAGGTCGCAACCCGCTTCCTCTCGAACTTCCTGCCGTTCTTCCCGCCGACCATCTCGATCGCGTGGGAATATTCCTCCTATCTGATGGCGGCGGCCTTCACTTTCGGTGCCGCCATGACGCTGCGCGTCGGCGGCCACATCCGCGTCGTGCTGCTCCTGAAGAACGCACCCGTGCCGGTGCAGCGCGCGCTCGAGATCCTCTCGGCGGCGGCCGGCTTCGCCTTCATGGCGTTCCTGACCATGGCCATGGCGAAATTCGCCTGGAGCGCCTTCGTGCGCGGCCAGGTCTCGACCTCGAGCGACACGCCGCTGTGGTTTCCGCAAGCGATCGTCACCTTCGGCATGTTGCTGCTGACGCTGCAGTTCCTCGCGCGTGCGATCCAGGCCGCGCTCGGCCTGCCGCTGGAGGACCATCGCATGAAGGCCTCGCCCGTCGAATGACCGCCTTGCCCGCATCCGGATCCAAGATCGCATGACCATCGAAGTCGTCGCCCTGTTCGCGATCCTGTTTGTGCTGCTAGCTTGCGGCGTCTGGATCGGCCTCACGCTTGCGCTGACCGCGACGCTGCTGCTCGCGATGTTCCGTTCGGTCCCGCTCGACAAGCTGCTGCCGCAATACGCCTGGAACATCCTGACCACGCAGGAGCTGCTGGCGCTGCCGTTGTTCATCCTGATGGGCGAGTTGCTATTCCGCACCCGTCTGTCACGCTCCCTGTTTCAGGGATTGGCGCCCTGGGCCGGGCTGCTGCCCGGGCGCCTGCTGCATGTGAACGTGATCGGCTGCACCATCTTCGCGGCGATCTCGGGCTCGTCGGCTGCGACAACGCAGGTGATCGGCCGCATGTCGCTCAGCGAGCTCACGCGCCGAGGTTATTCCCGTGACATCGCGATCGGCTCGCTCGCCGGCGCCGGCACGCTGGGCTTCCTGATCCCGCCCTCCAACATCATGATCATCTACGGCGTGCTCGGCGACGTCTCGATCCTGAAGCTGTTCACCGCCGGCGTGCTGCCGGGCTTCCTGCTGGCCGCGACGTTCATGGCCTGGGTGATGCTGCACACCACCCTCAAACCCGCGATGGTGCCCGAGACCGAAGCCAAGCTCTCGCAGGTGCCGTGGAGCGAGCGCTTTGCAGCACTGAAGGATCTCGCGCCGGCGCTGTTCCTGATCGCATGCGTGCTCGGCTCGATGTATGGCGGGCTCGCAACGCCCTCGGAAGCTGCCGCGGTCGGCGTGCTCGGCGCGGCCCTGGTTGCCTGGGTGCAAGGCGCAATGTCGCAGCAGGTGATCCGCGACGTCTTGATCGGCTCGGTCGTCACCTGTTCGATGATCGCGCTGATCGTGCTGGGAGCCTCGATCCTCGGCAATGCCGCGGCCTTCCTCGGCATCCCGCAGGCGGTGGCCGCGTTCGTCAAGAGCCTCGGCCTGTCGCCCTTCATGCTGATCGTGGCGCTGATCGTCTTCTATCTCGTGCTCGGCTGTTTCCTCGACGGCTTCTCGATGATCGTGATGACGCTGCCGATCGTGCTGCCGATCGTGAAGGGTGCCGGCTTCGACGAGGTCTGGTTCGGCGTCTTCCTTGTGCTCGCCGTGGAGATGGCGCAGATCACGCCGCCCGTCGGCTTCAACCTGTTCGTGATCCAGGGGCTGACCGATGACGGTCTCGGCTATATCGCCCGCGTCACGATGCCGTACCTCATGATCATGATCGGATTCGTGCTGCTGCTGACGCTGTGGCCGGGCATCGTCACGATTCTGCCGAAGGTGCTTTACGGATAAGACAACTTGTTCCGGGATCGGCGGATCGAAAGCAAAACGGTCAGCGCCGCTGCCGTTTCAAGTCCCCCTGCATCGAAGCGACTTCGGCGCGCATTCCATATTTGCAGGGCCTGTGATCCGTCGTACAGTGTGACGGCAAGCAGAAGTACAACAGCAACCACTCCGGTGAACGTGGCTCCTCAGCGCGATGCGCCGAGGAGGGGACGTCTGTTGACGATTCGGTCCGATGGAGGACGATCGACGCACACTGAACTGCAAATACCCCTCGCAAGCCGCATTCACGAGACGCAATCAACAAACACAAGAGCGGGAGGAAGTGCAAATGAGGAAACAGTGGCTCAGCTCGGCCTTGGCTGTCGTTGTCGTTGCGACACTTGCAGCGACGGCGGCATTGGCTCAGTCCGTGGATACGGCCCGGATCGAGGCCGCCGGCCAGAACGATTGGCTCACCTATCACGGTTCGTACAAATCCCATCACTACAGCCCGCTTACACAGATCAATACGAGCAATGTCGGCAATCTGGGCGTGGCATGGATGCACATTCCCGGGCGATCGACGCGCGGCCTGCAGTCGATGCCGCTCGTCGCCGACGGCGTGCTGTACTATTCGGGCTCTTACAGCCGGGTCTTCGCGCTGAACGGCGGCAGCGGCGAGGTGATCTGGTCGTTCTTTCCGGAGCTGGATGAAGCGCTGATCAGCCGCCAGACCCATTCTCCTTACAACCGCGGCGTCGCTCTGGGCGAAGGCAAGGTCTTCGTCGGGACCATGGACGGTCGTGTCTTCGGGCTGGACGCCAAGACCGGAAAGGTTCTCTGGGAGACCAGGCTGATCGACTCGCAGAAGCTGACGGTCGGCTTCACCGGCGCGCCGCTCTACGCCAAGGGCAGCGTGATCATCGGCGCGCAAGGCGGCGAATGGCCGGGCCGCGGCCCGATCTTCGCGCTCGATGCCGCAACCGGAAAGAAGAAGTGGGAGTTCCTCACGGTCGCAGGCACCGAAGAGGCGATGAAGACCTGGGGCAACGAGTCCTGGCGCACCGGCGGTGGTGGCGGCTGGATGCCGGGCACCTACGATTCCGAGACCAACACTGTCCTGTGGGGCACTGCGAATCCGGCGCCGCTCTACGATTGGTCGGGTCCGGACTACAAGACCCAGGGCGCGCGTCCCGGCGATAACCTCTATACGAGCTCGGTGATCGGCCTCGACATCGATACCGGCAAGCTGAAATTCTACCATCAGGAACTGCCGCACGATGCCTGGGACTTCGACAGCTCGGTCGGCGAATTCGTGATGCTCGAGCGTGATGGCCAGAAATACGTGGTCCATCCGAACAAGGGCGGCTTTGTCTTCGTCTACGACCGCAATCTCAAAGTGAAGAACGTCTGGCGGCTGGTCGAGAACATCAACTTCGTCAAGGACATCGATCCCAAGACCGGCGCCCTGATCGGCCGTCGCGATTTCCCGGTCGGCAAGGTCACCGAACCGCCGCTGTGTCCGTTCATCGGCGGCGGCATCAGCTGGAACGCCGGCTCCTACAGCCCCAAGACCGGTCTCTATTACAAGATCGGACAGGAATGGTGCATGACGCTGGATATCCAGAAGACGACGCCGGTCACCACGCCGCAGGTCCAGCTCAACATCGGTGCCGATTTCAAGATGGTGCCTCCTCCGGGTGGCGAGATCTACGGACATCTCGACGCGCGCGATCCCATCACGGGCGCGAAGAAATGGGAGGTTCGCTATCCCGAGCCTCCGCTCGGAAGCGTGCTGTCGACCGCAGGCAACCTCGTCTTCGTGCCTGATTCGCGTGGCGTGCTGCACGCCTATGATGCCGAAACTGGCGCCGAGCTATGGAGGCACAACAACGGCACCGGCCATCAGGGCGGCATCGTCAGCTACTCCGTCGGCGGCAAGCAATATATCGCGGTGACGGCGGGCTTCGGCGGGATGCTGGCGGACGAATATGCGCCGAACTTCGGCGGCGTCTACAAGAGCATGCCGCGTGACGACGGCGCCCTGGTCGTCTTCAGCCTGAAATAGTCTGCCGCAGATGTTCTGATCATGGAGCGGGCGCAAGCCCGCTCCTCGATCGATGTCGCGGCCGCGTGGCTCAGGAATGGAGCGTAGCTGTTGAGACTGTCTTGCAAGACGATTTTGGCGGGGCTGGGCGCCTCGTTGCTGTGGGCTGCGATGGCCCAGGCCCAATCCGCCACACCCGTACCGGAGAACGCGGCGTTCGAGGTCGAGCAGGTGTTTGCGGGGACTTGCGGCTTCTGTCACTCCGACGGTGGCCGGGCCGCTGGGAAGGGGCCGCAACTGATGAATTCGCCGCGCGACGACGACTATATCCGCAGTCGCATCAAGCTCGGCAAGCAAGGAGCGATGCCGGCCTTTGACGGCGCCTTCACCGACGCCCAGATCGACCAGATGGTCAAGTACATCCGCGCCCTGAAACCGCGCGACGGCTGACTAGCATAGAGTGTGGAATGAAGACATTTGCCCCGGTCATCGTCGCTGCCGCCATCGTCCTGTCGGGGCAGGCGGCGGCGCGCCCCCTGGAGGCGATCCGCTCCAGCGGCGTGATCGGGCTCTGCGCACATCCCAATTCGCTTCCCTTCGCGCACAAGACCGGCGATCCGCCCGGCTTCCAGGTCGAACTCGGTCGGGTGCTGGCACGCGAGCTCGGTGTCTCGCTGCGGCTCGACTGGATCATCACGCAGTACCAGATGCGCAGCGCCGGCTGCGACATTCTCCTGGACGTCATCGCCGATCGCGAAGCGCAAGGCGAAACCCGTCTGAGAATCTCCAAACCGTATTATCGCACAGGCGTCGCGCTCGCCGTGCCGTCATCCAGCACGCTCACGTCCTTCGCCAGCCTCAACGAATCGACCAAGGTGGGCGTGCAGGTTGGATCGATCGCAGCCATGATCATCGGTCAGCGGCGCGTGCCGATATCGACCTTCGGCTTCGAGAGCGACAGCCTGGAGGCCGTGTCGAACCGCGAGATCGACGCCGCCGCGGTCACGCCCACCGCCGCCAGCTATTTCAATCTGACCCACCCGGACAAACCGCTCCGGATCCTCGATCGCGACGAGAGCACGGCCGATCTGAACTGGAACGTCGGCGTCGGCATGGTCCGCCCGGACGATGCGTTGCGCGAAGCCATAGACGCAGCCGTGGAGCGGCTGCGCAGCGACGGCACGATCGACCGGATCTACCGCCGCTACGGCATCGCGCTGCAGGCCCCGAGATAGCGCGCTGCCGCGCGAATACGGAGCTCGCGTGCGGCCTCAGGCCGCGGCCTTCTTCCGAGCGAGCTCGGCCTTGTACAGCTCGAACTCCTCCGCGATCGCCTTGGCAATCGAAGGTCGCTGACGCAGCCGTTCGTGATACGCCTTCAGGTTCGGCCATTTCGCAAGCTCGATCGGCGGCGTCGCCATGGTCCAGTTGATGACCGTGACGAGATAGGCATCGGCCACGCTGAAATGGTCGAGCAGGAACTCGCGTCCTTTCAGGTAATTGTCGAGATAGTCGAGCCGCGACAGGTTCTTTTCCAGGGCATAGGCCTTGGCTTCCTGCGGCGCCTTGCGATCGAGCATGGGGATGAAGAGGCCCTTGTGCAGCTCGGTGCCGATGAAGCAGAGCCATTGATGCAGCCGGGTGCGCTCGATGCCGGCGCTCGCGCCGAGGCCGGCTTGCGGGAAACGGTCCGCGACATATTGCAGGATCGCAGCGTTCTCGGTCAGCACCATGCCTTCATCGGTGCGCAGCGTCGGCACGAGGCCGATCGGATTCACGGTGCGGAAGTCGGAGCCGTCGCTCAAGACCTTCTTGGTCGGCGGATCGACTTCGAGGTAGTTCGCCTCGGCGCCGGCTTCATACAGCGCGACGCGTGTCGCCATCGAGCAGGCAAGCGGCGAGAAATAGAGATCCATCTGTAGCCTCCTTGGGCAATTCCTCTTTGGGTGTCGCTCAACCTGGCCAGATTGATTTTTGTACCATCTTGCATAATATGGGTGAGGTCAAGGAATAACTTGCGGAATGGTACAAAAATCGAAGCCGCCACCTGCTGCCAATCAGCCCGAACGCCGCGGCGAGCCCGAGCGTCGCGGTGGGCCTAAGCGCCGCGGCCGTCCGCGCGCCTACGAGCCCGATGTCGCGCTCGGCAAGGCGCTCGATCTGTTCCGCAAGCAGGGTTTCGCGGCCACCTCGCTCGACGATCTCAGCGCCGCCACCGGCATGAACCGGCCGAGCCTCTACGGCGCCTTCGGCGACAAGCGCGAGCTCTACATCAAGAGCTATCAGCGCTACCGCGACGAGGCGGGCGCGGCGATGGTCGCGATCTTCCGCGAGGAGATGCCGCTGCGCCAGCGGCTGGAGCGCATCTACGCAGCCGCGCTGGACATCTATCTGTCCGGCGACACCGGACCGCGCGGTTGCTTCACGGTCGTCACCGCGGCGTCCGAGGCGGTCGGCGATCCCGAGATCCGCGCCATGGTGCTGGACGGCCTCACCGGGCTCGACAAGGCCTTTGCCAGTTGCTTCCGCCGCGCCAAGGAGAAAGGCGAGCTGCCGGAGAGCGCCGATCCATTCGCGCTGGCGCAGATCGCATCGGCCACGATCCACACCATTGCGATCCGCTCGCGCGCCCGCGTACCGCGCAAGGAGCTGGAGGCGATCGTCAAGGGCGCGATCGACGTGATGATCGGCGCCAAAGGATAAGCTGGAAGCGAAGCTTCAATATCCCCGCGTTCGATCCACCACGTTCTCCAGCGCGCCGCCCGCCTCGAACCGGGCGATCTGCTCGGCGACATAGGCCGAGATCGCATCCGCGTCGGTGTCGGCGGCATTGTGCGGCGTCAACACCACCTTGGGGTGGGTCCAGAACCGGCTGTCCTTCGGCTGCGGCTCCTGCACGAAGACGTCGAGCGAGGCGGCGCCGAGCGTGCCGTCGTCGAGGCAGGCGAGAATATCGGCCTCGTTCTGCAGGCCGCCGCGGCCGGCATTGATCAGCACCGGCGCGCCGAGCGGGCTGTTGCGATTGAGCTTGGCGAAGACCTCGCGGTTGAGGATGCCGTGCGTGTCTGGTGTCAGGGGCAGCAGGCAGACCAGGATGTCGGTGTTGCGCAGGAACGCGTCCATGCCTGCAGTGCCGTGGAAGCATTCGACGCCCTCGAACGTGCGCGGGCTGCGGCTCCAGCCGGCGACGCGGAAGCCGAGCCTCCGCAGCACGTCGGCCGCATCGGCGCCGAGCGTGCCCAGCCCCATGACGCCGACCGTGATCGCGCTCGCCGGCCACTGATATCTGGGCTCCCAGCGCTTCTCGCGCTGCGATTGCCGCAGGTAAAGCTCCTGGCGGTGATGCATCAGAACGTGCAGCACGACATATTCGGTCATGCGATTGGTGAGATCGGGCACGGCGACGCGCACCAGCGGCACCTCGGGCAGGCTCTTGTCCGCCATTAGCGCGTCAACGCCGGCGCCAAGGTTGAAGATCGCCCGCAGATTGGGGAACGCACCGAGATCGCCGGGCGCCGGCTTCCACACCGCCGCATAATGCACCTCCGCCGGATCGAGCCCGGCGTCCGGCAGCAGCACCACGCGGCGTCCCCCGCAGACCGCGTCGAAGCGGGCCTTCCAGCGCTCCGGCAGCCAGTTCTGCTGCGTGCTGTTGATCAGGACGGCCAGTGTGCCCATGGTCATTCGAAGTGCCTCTTCAGGTTCCGCGCAAGAAGGCCCTCCTTGGCACGATCTGCCGGATTTTTCTTGCAAATTTTTTCCGCAGCGCTGTCGGGGCGGGGCATATTGGCGCGTCTTCAGAACAGACGAGGGAAGTGCTGCCCATGCTTTACGCCATTCTTTGCTATCACGATGAGGATTTCGTCGGCTCCTGGAGCAAGGAACAGGACGAGGCCGTGATGAAGAAGCTCACCGTGGTGCAGGAGAAGCTCACCAGGCAGGGTCGACTCGGGCCGGTGGCGCGGCTGTTGCCGACGACCGCGGCGGCGACGCTGCGCAAGGAGGATCCGCCGCTGGTGCTCGACGGTCCCTATGCCGAGACCAAGGAGCAGCTCCTCGGCTTCTACATCGTCGACTGCAAGAATCTCGACGACGCGCTCGACGTCGCACGCGAGCTGGGTGCCGCCAATCCCGGCGGCGCCTATGAGGTGCGTCCCGTCGGCGTGTTCCGGCCCGGAGGAAACCTGACGTGAGCGAGGCCGATACCGCCTGGATCGAGACTGCGCTGACTTCGGCGCGACCCCAGGCGGTCGGCGCGCTGCTGCGCTATTTCCGCGATCTCGACACCGCCGAGGAGGCGTTTCAGAACGCCTGCCTGCGCGCGCTCAAGACCTGGCCGCAGAATGGGCCGCCGCGCGATCCCGCGGCCTGGCTGATCATGGTCGGCCGCAACGTCGCGATCGACGAAGTGCGACGCGCGCGCAGGCAGCAGCCGCTGCCTGAGGACGACCAGGCGATCTCCGATCTCGACGACGCCGAAGGCGAACTGGCCGAGCGGCTCGACGGCTCGCACTATCGCGACGACATCTTGCGGCTGATGTTCATCTGCTGCCATCCAGGACTGCCGGCGACGCAGCAGATCGCGCTGGCGCTGCGCATCGTCTCGGGCCTCACGGTGAAGCAGATCGCCCGCGCGTTCCTGGTCTCGGAAGCGGCGATGGAGCAGCGCATCACGCGCGCCAAGGCAAAGGTGGCCGAGGCCGGGACGCCGTTCGAGGCGCCGGGCGCGGTCGAGCGCTCTGAGCGGCTCGCCGGCGTCGCGGCGATGATCTACCTGATCTTCAATGAAGGCTATTCGGCGAGCGGTGACACCGCGGAGATCAGGAAGCCGCTGTGCGAGGAGGCGATCCGGCTGGCGCGGCTGCTGCTGCGGCTGTTTCCGAGCGAGCCGGAGATCATGGGCCTGACGGCGCTGATCCTGTTGCAGCACGCGCGCAGCGCGGCGCGCTTTGCCGCGGACGGGTCACTGATCCTGCTGGATGATCAGGATCGTTCCTTGTGGAACGGCACCATGATCGCGGAGGGCCTCGCGCTGATCGACAAGGCGATGCGCCACCGCCGCAGCGGGCCCTACCAGATCCAGGCCGCGATCGCCGCCCTGCATGCGCGCGCGGCGACGCCGGAGGAGACCGACTGGACGGAGATCGACCTGCTCTACGGCGCGCTCGAAGTGGTGCAGCCCTCGCCGGTGGTGACGCTCAATCGGGCGGTCGCGGTCTCCAAGGTGCGCGGGCCGCAGGCCGCGCTCGAGCTGATCGAGCCGCTGGCGCCGAAGCTCGCCAATTATTTCCATTTCTACGGCGTGCGCGGCGCCTTCCTGATGCAGCTCGGCCGCAACGACGAAGCCCGAATCGCCTTCGACCGCGCCATCGCGCTCGCCAACACCTCGGCCGAAGCCGCCCACATCCGCATGCATCTCGATCGCCTGATCCGGGACAGCCAGCCGAAGGCAAAGGAAAGCGCCAAGGCGAAGTAGGCCCGTCTGTTTCCACGCCATGACGTGGGGTGCGCAGTGCGCCAAAGAATTTCTGTCCCATTGTCGGGCCGGGGCCTCCCCCGTTCGTCCTAGGCTCCGTATCCACGGAGAGCCATCCATGCTGAAAGCCATTGCGGTCATCGCCATCGTTCTCGCCGCCGGCCTTGCCGCGGTCCTCGTCTTCGCCCTGACGAAACCCGACACGTTCCGTGTGGAACGCTCGCTCGCCGTCAGGGCACCGGCCGCTGTGATCTATCCGCTGGTTGCCGATTTCCATCGCTGGACCGCCTGGTCGCCGTATGAGACCCGCGATCCCGCCATGAAGCGGACGTTCGGCGGAACCGCGGCAGGGAAGGGTGCGACCTATGCCTGGGAGGGCAACAACAAGGTCGGCGCCGGCCATATGGAGATCCTGGAGGCGAACGGCCCCTCCAAGCTCCGCATCAAGCTTGATTTCGAGCGGCCGTTCGAAGGCCACAACACCGCCGAGTTCACCTTTGTGCCGCAAGGCGATGCCACACTCGTCACATGGGTAATGTACGGTCCGGCCCCGTTCCTGTCCAAGCTGATGCAGGTGTTCTTCAACATGGACAGCATGATCGGCAAGGATTTCGAGACCGGCCTCGCCGGCCTGAAGAAGCTCACCGAGAAGCAATAAGCCTCACTGCAAACGAAGAGGAGAGAAACGATGCTCAATCCCTATCTGTTCTACCAGGACAATTGCGAAGCAGCGTTCAACTATTACGCCAAGGTTCTCGGCGGCAAAATCGACGCGATGATGCGCGCATCGGATGCTCCGCCGGAGGTGCCGGCTACGCCCGGCCGCGAGAAGATGATCATGCATGCGCGGATGTCACTGCCGGACGGCACGGTATTGATGGCCTCCGACTCGCCGGCCGAGCATTTCCAGAAGCCGCAGGGCTTTGCAATCTCGATTACAGTCAAGGACCCCGCGGATGGTGAGCGCAAGTTCAACGCGCTTGCCGACGGCGGCAGCGTCACCATGCCCTTCAGCAAGACGTTCTGGGCCAAGGGCTTCGGGATGTGCATCGACAAGTTCGGCATTCCCTGGATGGTGAACTGCCCGGCCGAGGGCATGTGATAGGAGCATGATCCGGAAAAGTGTGAAGCGGTTTTCCGAAAAGATCATGCTCAAACAACAACCTAAAGCGCGATGACGATTTATCCTATCGCATCGCGCTTTGGGCGCGACCGTCGCGTTGCGATCCCTCTCTCCAATGCTGCGGGAGAGGGGACGTACGTTTCATTACGTCAGGCGCCGATCAGCCGTTGTCCTTTCACCGGATTGATCCGGTGACGTCCTCGGGCGACGATTCCACGCAGCGAGGACAGATTACGAGCTTGGCGCCCAGCTTCCTGTCGTTCTCCGCCTGTATCTCGTCCTGGACCGCCCACCACGCCTCGGAATAGGGGCGCAATGTGCCGAGCACTTTTTCGCGCTCCTGATTGGGATCACTTGCCGCCGGCGCGCCGGTCGTGACGCGCCGCTTGGCCACATGCGGACGGTTCGGATCCTTGCCGAGGCCATCCCATGCAATGGCGCGGCGTTCCTGCGCTGGCGCCTCTGCGCATCCGATCAGCGCTGTGCAAAAAGTGAGCACGATCAAGCCGTGTCGAATCATGCCGGGCTTTTGCCTCCACAATCGGCGCGCAGAATCTGCGTGAGACACGCGCATCGTCGGTTCAATGGAACTCAAGGCAAAACAAACTTGCCGGCATGGCCGAATATGAGTCGTGCTTTCGCATCACTTTGCGGACGCAGTGAGGCCGCTTCGTGAAGCGAGCTGCATCGCACAACAATTGGCGCAAGATTGGGCTGTGCTCTGCACGTCAGAATCGTTATTGGTGAGTCATAAAAGCTACAAACTGGGATGGACGTCACTTGCAAGGGGAGCGACCGATGGCGGCGGCGCTACAGATCAACTTTGCTCTTTGGGGAATGCTCATTTGCGCCAGCGCGAAGCTGGCGCCAGTGATCCAGACGCTGTTTTGAAAGCGGTTGGCGGCTGCCGGCTGTATCAGCGGCAACGCGGATAGATCGCGGCGAGATCGCGCCCCTTCAACAGCAGCAGCCGCGAGGTCAGACCGCCACGTCGGCTGATCCAGTCGCGCACCGGACCGGGATAGGCGGCAAGCACCGCGACCGATGCTTCCGGCTCGGCATAGAAGCGGCCGCGCCGGTCAACCGAGCGTGCGGCATGGAAGCCGAGCACGGCGCGCTTGGTGACGCAGATGCGCTCGCCCGGCACGATGCTCAGCACCAGCGTGCAGGCGGACAGGCAGGGGCCGTCGATCACCACGCGCTCGCCACTGTCGCGGACCTTTTCGAACAGATCGAGGAACGGCCCGACCTGTCCGCCCGGGGACTGGATGATGCGGATCTCGGCCGCCGCAGGCGCGGCGGCGAGCAGCGCGGATGCAAGCATCAGAGCTTTGAGGAAGGTGATGCGTTGCATGAACTCTCCACCAACTCGCTTTCGAGGGTGGGCAAAGCGTGCCCACCATCCGCACCGCAAATTTGGGATCGATGGTGGGCACGGCGCGTTGCGCCTTTGCCCACCCTACGAAATCTTGTTCCTACCCGTTGCGCCTTTGCCCGCGCAGCGTCGGCAGGCCGATGCCCGCCGCATCGAAGCCGCCGTCCACGGCCAAAATTTGGCCGGTGATGTAGCTCGCGCGGCCCGAGCACAGGAAATAGATCGCTTCCGCGAGTTCCTCTTCCAGGCCGTAGCGGTTGAGCGGAATGGCGTCGTGATAGTCGGCGCGGATCTCCTTGGTGTGCACCTGCTTCGCCATCGCGGTGTCGACCGGCCCCGGTGCGACCGCGTTGACGCGGATGTTGAGGGAGGCGAGCTCGACCGCGAGCTGCTTGGTAAGGTGTGCAAGGCCTGCTTTGCTGGTGCCGTAGGCCGAGCGCAGTGTCGAAGCGCGCACGGCTGAGATCGAGGTGATGTTGACGATGGTTCCGCCACCACCGTCGCGCATCAGGGGCACCGCGGCCTTGGTGCAGAGGAACGGTCCGGTGAGGTTGACCTCGAGCACGCGGCGCCAGTCGGCATCCGACGTCTCCATCAGCGGCGCGAACACCGCGATGCCGGCATTGTTGACCAGCGCGTCCAGCCGGCCGAACCGCCGCTCGATCGTCGTCATTGCGGTGCTGACTGCGGCCGCGTCGGCGACATCGCAGGTCAGCGCCAGCGTCGCCTCGCTCTGGCCGATGTCCGCGACCGCGCGGCCGAGCAGTTCGTGCTCGATGTCGAGCAGGGCCACGCGCCAGCCCTCGGCCAAGAATTTCTTCGCGGTCGCAAGCCCGATGCCGCGGGCGGCACCGGTGACGAGGGCGACTTTTTGCGGGGCTTGCGGCATTGGCTGATCTGTCCTGTGTCCGGGAGCAGCGCGCGAAGCGCCGGTTCCTTTTACTGCGCTTTCGTTCCAGCATGAAAGGCCTCGCCGAGCCGATCGAGCCCGATCCGGTCGCAGAATGCGCCAGCCCGGCTGCACTCCGGCCTCTAAATAATTTCTGTCCCGCTGTCGGCCCGGCAGAAGGCCGTTCGTCTTGGAGGGGAGCGCGGGCCAGCCGTTTCCGCCCGCAGGACATATCGGAGTGACTGAGAGCAGCGAGGAAATCCCATGCGATTCATGATGCTGATGATCCCGCTCGGCTACGAGAACGCGCCGCCGGAGCTGCAGCTCGATCCCGAGCGCGTCGCCGCGATGATGCGCTACAACGAGGCGCTGAAGGACGCAGGCGTGCTGATCACGCTCGATGGGCTGCACCCGCCGTCGACCGGGGCACGCGTCTCGTTTGCGACCGGCCAGCCCATCGTCACCGACGGGCCCTTCGCGGAAGCCAAGGAAGTCCTGGGTGGCTATTGGATGATCGAGGTCGCCTCGCGCGCCGAGGCGATCGCATGGGCCAAGAAATGTCCCGCTTCAGCCAACGAGATCATCGAGGTCCGCCAGGTGCAGGAGATGGCCGACTACTCGCCCGAAGTGCAGGAGATCGTCGCCGGGTTTGGCGACCTGAAGACGTAGACGAGACGGCGGCTGCGCGATTCCCAATCAACCCTGAGGAGAAAACCCATGAGCACCGAACACAAATTTCTCGCCGTCTATCTCGGCAGCACGAGCGGATCGAAAATGGCGGCGTGGCGCGCGATGCCCGAGGCCGAGCGGAAGGCGAAGGAGCAGGAGGGCATGGCCGCCTGGCACGGCTGGGTCGAGAAGCACAAGTCCGTGATCGTCGAGATGGGCGGCCCGCTCGGCAAGACCCGCAGGATCGACGGGAGCGGAATCACCGAGGTCAGCAACGCGCTGACCGGTTTCACGGTGGTGCGTGCCGCCTCGCAGGAGGACGCTGCAAAGCTGTTCGAGAACCATCCGCATTTTGCGGTCTTCCCGGGCGAGGCGATCGAAGTCATGCCCGTGCTGCCGATTCCGGAGATGTAGCCCCGGTCACCCGTCATTCCGGGTTCGATGCTCCCGTATCGCCCCGGAATGACGTGAAAATACGGGTTAACCAGTCCGGCCGCCGCTAGTGACCTTCACGCCCGGCTCATGTAAAGCTCGTTCACATGAGCTGGCGCAAGGAGCAGCGCCGCGCCGAGCGCGGCTATCACCACGGCAATCTGAAGGAAGCCCTGTTGCAGGCGGCCCTCGGGCTGATCGCCGAGAAGGGGGCGGCCGGCTTCACCTTCGCCGATGCCGCGCGCATGGCCGGAGTCAGTGCGGCGGCGCCCTACCGGCATTTCCGCGACCGTGACGAGCTGCTGTCCTCTATCGCCCAGCGCGGTTTCGAGCAGTTCGAGGCCAGCCTGTCGGCGGCCTGGGACGACGGGCGGCCCGACACCGTCACCGCCTTCGAGCGCGTCGGCAAGGCCTATCTCGCCTTTGCCCGCGCGGAGCCGGCCTTCTACAACGCGATGTTCGAATCGGGCGTGCCGGTCGATGCCAATCCCGCACTTCAGGCGGCCAGCGAACGCGCCTTCAACATCATTCGAGCCGCAGCCGAGCGGCTCGCCGCACTGACGCCGCCCGGCACACCCCGCCCGCCGGCGATGATGATGGCGCTGCACATCTGGTCGATGTCGCATGGCGTGGCCTCGCTGTTTTCCCGCGGCGATGCTGCGCGACGCAAGCTGCCGATGTCGCCGGACGAGCTGCTGGAGGCCGAGGTGCTGATCTATCTGCGCGGCCTCGGTTTCCCGATCGACCGCCGTCCTCCGGCCAGGGGCGCCGAGCCGCCGCCGGTGCCGCCGGAGGCTCCCTCCGGTTCGAGCCTGCCGCCCGGCAGCCCCTGGGGCAAGCCGAAATAAGATTGCGATAATAATCACGCGGCCGTGTCTTGCTGCCAGCTTGACAAAATCGCGGGATGGTCTAGCTATGTAAATGTTATTTACATTCACAACGGCGCTGGTGCCGTGATGGAGAAGGGAAATGGCCTACACCGCTGATGTCAATCGCTGGCGCGGCCCGTCGAACCAACAGCAATATTACGAGCGCCCCCGCATGCTGGACACGCCCTGGCATCCCGGCTGGATCGCCGTGACCATTCTCGGCTTCATCATCTGGTGGCCGATCGGACTTGCCCTTCTCTTTTTCACACTCGGGAGCAGAAGAATGTCGTGCTGGAGCAATCAGGATCGCTGGCAGAACAAGATGGAAAAGATGCAGTACAAGATGGATCGCATGCGCGACCGCATGGAGCGCCGCGGCTTCGGTTTTGGCTTCGGCCCGCCGTCCTCCGGCAACCGCGCCTTCGACGAGTATCGCAGTGAGACGCTGCGCCGGCTCGAGGAAGAGCAGGTCGAGTTCAAGAACTTCCTCGACCGCCTGCGTCACGCCAAGGACAAGGAAGAGTTCGACCAGTTCATGGCGCAGCACAAGACGCGTCCGACCCCGCCGCCGACCGATCAGCAGCAGGGCTGATCCGAAGAATTGCACCTCTCAAAGCCTTCAGGCGCATGCCCCCAAAGTCCTGATGGCCCCGAGCCGCCCGTCTGCGCAACCCGCAGGCGGGCGGTTTGGCTTATGTCACACTTCGATGGTCGTCCTGGCGATGCGAAGCGCCTGCGAGGGCTTTGCGAGGCCCATCACGCAGATGTGCAGGATCGATAGAACCCGGACCGCGCGAGCACCGACCAAGCCTTGACTGCGCCTCCGCGGCGCCGACGGGCACGATCATGACCAATATTGAACGCAAACAAATCAGCCAGCGCCTCGCATTGTTCGAGCGCGCGGCCGTGTTGTTCGAGCGCTTCGGCCCGGTCGTCCCGGTGGCGATCGCGTTCCTCAATGGATGGCCCACGGAAGTTCAGCTCTACCCGGAGTGGCAGCTCGGTGAGTCCTGGCGGTTGTTTCTTAGCGCCTATCTATATTGGGGCGCATCGTACGCACTCAGCCGCGCGGTGTCGTTCGCGAAGGGAAGTATCGTCCCATGATCCTGCTCCGCGATTTCGCGCTTTTCGTCCTGCCCGTGCTGATCGCCGCAGGCGGCTGGTTCTATGCGCTCAGCCTCCGCAAGCAGGCTGACCCCGGCCGCGCCCGCGATGGACGCGCCCCGGCAACATGACCGCTGCCGGCCGGTGTCGCATGGCGTGGAGTTTCAGCGCGCCGTGGCGAGTTGCGCGTGCACCGAGGCCAGGAAGTATTCGTAGGCGTGGTCGACGATCTCGTTGAGCGATCGCGTTCGCGCGAACATCGCCTTGGCCTCCGCGAGAAACTCCTCGCGTGTCGGGATCTTCGGCAGATGCAGATGCGTCAGCGCGTCGACACCTTCGTGCGCGCGATTGAGAATGTCGTGCAGCGACGGCAGCTGCAACTGGGCGAGATCGGCCCGGCGGCGTGCCGACGAAATCGCATGCGCCAGGGTCTGCGCATCGAACCGTCCGGCGAGCTGGCGGGCCGCCCGCTGGATGACCCGCGCGCCGAGCGGCTGCTCGTTGCGCAGCACCTGTTCGGGCGGCGCCTTCATGTTCCAGACGACGCCGATCCACGACAGCAGCGTCAGGATGTAGTAGGTCACGTCGACTTCCCACCAGCGAAAGCCCTGTCGCACGCTGCTCTGATAGGCGTGGTGATTGTTGTGCCACCCTTCACCGAGCGTGAACAATGCCAGCAGCCAGTTGTTACGGGAATCATCGCCGGTCACGTAGCGCTTGCGCCCGTGCACATGGGCAAGCGAATTGATGCAGAAGGTCGCGTGATAGACCAGCACCGTGCTCCAGAGGAAGCCGACCACCAGACCCGACCATCCTGCAACCAGGAAGCAGAGCCCTGCCAGCACGAAGGCCGGCAGCAGCTCCAGCCGATGCAGCCACATCAGCTCGGGATAGGCGGCGAGATCGCCGACCTTCACGAGGTCGGTTGCGTCGTGCTGCCGGTAAAAGATCCAGCCGAGATGGCTATAGAGGAAGCCGCGGTGACGCGGTGAATGCACGTCGTTTTCAGTGTCGGAATGCAGGTGATGGTGGCGATGCTTGGCCGCCCACCACAACACGCTCTTCTGGGCGCTGCTTTGCGCAAGGCAGGCCAGGATGAACTGAAACACCCGGCTGGTCGCAAACGCCCGATGCGAGAAATAGCGATGGTAGCCGGCTCCGATCGCGAACATCCGCAAGCAATAGAGTGAGACGCAGATCGCGACCGCCTGCCAGGTGACGCCCGACCAGATTGCCGCAAGGCAGCCGAGATGGACCAGCAGGAACGGCAGGGCGGATGGATACATGATGTCGTTGTGCTGGTCGTCGGCGGGGGCGTTGAGCGGCATATTTGAGCGTGACCTCGGATGACGTGGATTCGGAACTGGCCGGCAGCTTGACGTCCGGCGGGTACCAAAACCCGCGGATGCCACCGCGGGCTTCGGCCGAAGGCTGGCCGCAGCTCTCTGGCAAGCAAGCCCGTAGTCTTACGGGGAGCATGGCGCACAGGTGGCCGCGCGTGTTGCCGACGCCAATTGGCGCGCAGGCGGCCTGCGTCCTATATTCGACAGCGAGAAGCAAGCGTCAAAACACCGCAGGCGGCAATGCGGACGGAGACTGCGATCGTGGCGAGCGACATCCTCTGGCAGGAGATACGCGGCGAGGCGCGGCGCACCGCAGCGGCGGATCCCGTCTTCGGCAAGGCTGTCGCCGATGCCATCCTTGCCCATGACGATTTTACCGCTGCCTTGGCCGATCTGATCGGGCGTCGGCTGGGCGGCAGCGCCGCCGATCGCGAGCGCTTCACGACGTTTTCCCGCGATGCCTTTCGCGGCCAACCGGATCTGGTCGAAGCGGCCGGCCGCGACCTGCGCGCCATCGTGCTCCGTGATCCCGCCATCGCCGGATTGTTGCCGCCGCTGCTGCACTTCAAGGGCTATGTCGCGCTGCAGTCCTGGCGCGTCTCGCACTGGCTATGGCGTCATGACCATCGTGATGCGGCGCTGCTGTTGCAGAACGAGGCTTCGAACGTCCTGCAGGTCAGCATTCATCCGGCCGCGAGCCTCGGCTCGTCGGTTTATCTCGACCATGCCACCGGCATCGTGATCGGTGCCAATGTCGTCATCGGCGACGAGGTCACCATCCTTCAGAATGTCAGCATCGGACGCCATGGCGACCTGCCGATGCGCTCGCCTCGCATCGGTCGCGGCGTGTTCATCGGCTCCGGCGCGACCATCCTCGGCGACATCGAGATCGGCGACTTCGCCAAGATCGGCGCCGGGACTGTCGTGACCGGTGACGTGCCTGGCGGCTGTACCGCAATCGGCAATCCCGCGCGGCTCACCAATTGCCTTGCGGCCGCTTCGTCCGCTTGACTGTCGCTCAGGCGGCGCGGCGGTGGCTTTCGCCGCCATGATGCGGGTTGACCGGCTCCGAGCTGGTCTGGCCCGGCGCATCCAGCACCGCGACGTGGCGGCGATAGACCATTTCCCAGCCCTTCCATCCCGTGAACAGGAGGATGCCGACCACGACCAGGGACAGCACGACGCCCCAGGGCTTGATCGCCGCCTCCGCGCCTTGGGCGTAGCGGAGATAGAAATTGACCAGGGCCAGCACCACCGCCGCGAGATTGCCGACCATGTGGTACCAGGCATCGTTCAGGCGGCGGATGCGTGGCTCGCTGAAGAAGTCGGTGAAGCCGGCTGCGGCGGCAACCAGCGCCATGACGATGCCGGCGCCGATCAGCCACATCGCGGCGCGTGCCCAAAAACCGTCGCCGGTTCCGATGAAGGCCAGATCGGCGATGGGAGCGCCGACCAGGAACGCGACGGGGAACGGGATCAGCATGGGGTGGAGCGGGTGATCGCCGATCGCGGCGGTCGTCTTGGGGTTGATGGACATGGCAGGACCTCGCTGAGAGTGATTTTCCGGACAATTTTCGGCACGAGAGCAGGTTCCTCCGGCCGGTGCGTCTGGAACACGGGATCCGGGGTCCATCCCCCTGCAGGGACTGTCTTTCCTGCAGCCAAATGCGCCGCCGGTAACCCCGCATTAACCATCGGCGGGCTCTGGTATGTGCGGACAGGCGTGCCCGGAGCCCGACGTCAAGGCCTGGGGTCGAGGCCCCTTAGTTTTGACATCTTGGCGGGGAATGCAGGCGGCCGGCTTTTGACGAGCCTTTGGACGAGCCCTGCACCCCAGAAAGACAAGGCTTTGAGCGGGCTTGCCCGCCGCGCGGGTCCGGCGCGGCTGTTGGGGAACACCGGCCGCGATTTGCTGGCCGAAGACATTAGGTAACGATCGCCTTGAGAGGATACTGCTTATGAATCCGGCCGAATTGGCTCAGACAGCCCTTCCGGTTGCTGCCTCCGCCGACGTGTCGCTGATCGCGCTGTTCTGGCAGGCTCACTGGATCGTGAAAGCGGTGATGCTGGGGCTTCTGGCCTGCTCGGTCTGGGTCTGGGCGATCGCTATCGACAAGATCTTTCTCTACGCGCGCACCCGCCGCTCGATGGACCGGTTCGAGCAGGCGTTCTGGTCCGGCGAGTCGATCGAGGAGCTCTATCGCACGCTGTCGGCAAAGCCGACGCATTCCATGGCGGCCTGCTTCGTGGCGGCGATGCGCGAGTGGAAGCGCTCGTTCGAGAGCCATGCCCGCTCGGTCGCAGGGCTTCAGATGCGCATCGACAAGGTGATGAACGTCTCGATTGCGCGCGAGGTCGAGCGGCTGGAACGGCGCCTTCTGGTGCTGGCGACCGTCGGCTCCGCCGGCCCCTTCGTCGGCCTGTTCGGCACGGTCTGGGGCATCATGTCGAGCTTCCAGTCGATCGCGGCCTCGAAAAATACCTCTCTGGCGGTGGTCGCCCCCGGTATCGCCGAGGCACTGTTTGCGACCGCCGTCGGCCTTATCGCCGCCATTCCTGCCACTATTTTCTACAATAAGTTCACCTCCGAGGTGAACCGGCAGGCCCAGCGGCTCGAGGGCTTTGCTGATGAATTTTCAGCCATTCTGTCTCGTCAGATCGACGAGCGGGGCTGACGGACGGCATGTATAGTGTGAAGGGCAATCTGGGCACGCGATCATGGCCATGAACGTTGCGAGTTCGTCCGGCGGCGGCGGGCGCCGCGGCCGGCGCAAGCCGGTCGTGGCCGAGATCAACGTCACGCCGATGGTCGACGTCATGCTGGTGCTGCTCATCATCTTCATGGTGTCGGCACCGATGTTGACGGTCGGCGTCCCGCTCGACCTGCCCCAGACCAGTGCCAAGAGCCTCGAAAACAACGACCAGAAGCCGATCCAGATGTCGGTCGACATCAAGGGCAAGGTGTTCATCAACGACACCGAGATTGCGCTGAACGAGCTGATCCCGAAGCTGAAGGCGATCACCGATGCGCGCGGCGGCCTCGAGGAACGCATCTATCTGCGCGCCGACAAGAAGGCGGATTACGGCACCGTGGCCAAGGTGATGGGCCAGCTCTCGGGCGCCGGATTCAAGAAGCTGGCGCTCGTCACGGAAGCGGATCAGGGGTCTTGAGGCCGTGAAGGTGAACGTCGACAAGACACTCGTTGCGTCGATTGCCCTGCATGTCCTCGTGCTGGGATGGGGGCTCGTCACCTTCAGCAGCAAGGCCTACATCGCTACGCAGGAATCGCTTCCGATCGACATCATCTCCTCCGATCAGCTCGCCAAGATGATGGCGGGGCAGAAGACCGGCAAGAAGGAAGAGCCGAAGCCGAAGGTCGAGAAGATCGCGGAGCCCAAGCCCGAGGAAGACGCCGTCGGCAAGGTCACCGAGAAGAAAGAGCTGATCAAGACCAACTCCCAGCCGGAGCCGCCGCCGAAGCCGGTCGAGAAGCCGGTGGAGAAGAAGCCGGAGCCGCCGAAGCCCGTGGCGGAGGCCAAGCCGAAGGAAGAGCCGAAGCCGCAGGAAAAAAAGCCTGATCCGGCCAAGGAAGATCCGATCGCCGAGCTGCAGAAGAAAATGGAGACCAAGAAGCCGCCGCCCAAGCCCGTGGAGCAGAAGGTCGCGGCGGTGCAGCCGCAGCAGCAGCCTAAGCCCAAGGAGCGTACCTTCGACCCCGCGCAGATCCAGCGCGACCTCGACAAGCGCGCCGCGACGCGGCACGAGCAGACCGGCTCGGCGCTGAATGCATCGGCGTCGCTGGGAGCAGCGACCGGGACGGCCGCCAACAATGTTGCGACCTGGCAGGGAGCTTTCGTCGCTGCCGTCAAGCACTGCTTCAATTTCCCTTACGATGCTCAGGACAGGGATCAGTTTACGGCCGACATAGATATTCAGATGCGCCCCGACGGAACGCTCGCGTCAGCGCCTGTGATTGTCGCGGTTCGAGGACCGTCTCGGGCAATTGCAAATGCGATGGCGGAGAGTGCCAAGCGTGCGATCCAACAGTGTCAGGCCTACACGTTCTTGCCCAAAGCTCAGTATGACACTTGGAAAACGATTGCGCTGACTTTCGATATGAAAGATCAGCAGTAGATGAGACATGAATTAACTCAGGTGAACAAGATGCCATTTCTGACGCGACGTGGATTCATCGCGGCCGCGGGATCGTCAGTCACCCTGCTGGCCGGAGGCGCCGCGACAGCGCAGGGGCGACTTCAAGTCAGTCCCGGCGGATTTCAGCCCATCTCGATCGCGATCAGCAACTTCGTGCCCGGCTCGCCCTCCGACAGCGACGTCGCTAACGGTGTCACGCAGGTCATCACCAACAACCTGAAGCGCTCGGGCCTGTTCGCGCCGATCGACCAGGCCGCCTTCATTGAGCGCATCAGCAACATCGACGTCGCGCCGCAATTCGAGAACTGGAAGACCATCAACGCGCAGGCTCTGGTCACCGGCCGCATGACGCGGCAGCCGGACGGCCGCCTGAAGGCCGAATTCCGCCTGTGGGACGTCCTCTCCGGCCAGCAGCTCACCGGCCAGCAATATTTCACCTCGCCGGAATATTGGCGCCGCATCGCGCACATCATCTCCGATCAGATCTATGAGAAATTGACCGGCGAGAAGGGCTATTTCGACAGCCGCGTCGTGTTCGTGGACGAGACCGGGCCGAAGGAGCGCCGCGTCAAGCGGCTCGCGATCATGGATCAGGACGGCGCCAATGTGCGCTATCTGACCCGCGGCTCCGATCTCGTGCTGACCCCGCGCTTCTCGCCGAACTCGCAAGAGATCACCTACATGGAGTTCGGCCAGGGCGATCCGAAGGTCTATCTCTACAACATCGAGACCGGCCAGCGCGAGATCGTCGGCAACTTCCCCGGCATGACCTTCGCGCCGCGCTTCTCGCCGGACGGCCAGCGCGTCATCATGAGCCTGCAGCAGGGCGGCAATTCCAACCTGTTCGTGATGGATCTGCGTTCGCGTTCGACTACGCGTCTCACCGACACGCCGGCGATCGACACCTCGCCGTCCTATTCGCCCGACGGCAGCCGCATCTGCTTCGAGTCCGATCGTGGCGGCAGGTCGCAGATCTACGTGATGAGTGCGGGCGGCGGACAGGCGCAGCGCATCTCCTTCTCCAAGGACGACACCAACGCCAGCTATTCGACGCCGGTGTGGTCGCCGAAGGGCGACTACATCGCCTTCACCCGGCAGGGCGGCGGGCAGTTCGCGATCGGCGTCATGAAGCCCGACGGCTCGGGCGAGCGGCTGCTCACCTCCGGCTTTCACAACGAAGGCCCGACCTTCTCGCCGAACGGCCGCGTGCTGATGTTCTTCCGCGATCCCGGCGGCAATGGCGGGCCGTCGCTGTACTCGGTCGACATCTCCGGCCGCAACGAATTGAAGGTGCCGACTCCGGGCTTTGCCTCGGACCCGGCATGGTCGCCACTGTTGTCCTCGACCTCGGGCTGACAACGGCGCAGTTGAAACATCGCGCGTTCAGACGCGCGATGTTTTCGAAAAACCGCGCCGATTTTTTCCGAGTTTGCCGTGACCGGCAACACTTCCTTCACCTTGCGCCCGGCAAGGCTTGCCTACCTGCTTGATATTCCAGCGAAAATCATTTCGCTATT
Organism: Bradyrhizobium sp. BRP20; assembly: GCF_020194215.1. Lineage (NCBI taxonomy): Bacteria > Pseudomonadati > Pseudomonadota > Alphaproteobacteria > Hyphomicrobiales > Nitrobacteraceae > Bradyrhizobium > Bradyrhizobium sp. BRP20. The sequence continues at coordinate 829,366 of NZ_JADYVY010000001.1, forward strand.
GCCGAAAAACAACCCGACTTTAACGATGTTCCCTCAGAAAAGCTTCATCTCGGCTGGGTAAGACTACGCGCTGAACAGGACGCGCGTACAAACCAAAATGCAGTTCGCAAGCCAGAGCGGAGAGCAGGGGCAGCCGCCGCCGGTCAATCCGGCGGCGCAGATCGATTCGCTCTTTGAAGCGCCCGGACCGCTGCTGGCCGGTCTCATCTTCGTGTCAATCGGTGCTGCGCTGACTGCGCTGAAGACAGGTGAGCCCCTGATTTGGGCGTGCGTGGCACTGCTCGTCTTGGCCGGAACGGTGCGGGCGATCGATTTGCGTCGCTATCAGGGACGCAAGTCGAGCGTGACCGCCGAGGCGGCCAAACGCTGGCAGGCGCGGTATCAGATCGGCGCGAAGATCCAGGCCGCGGCGATCGGCATCTGGTGCGGCACGACTCTGCTCGCCACCGACGACGCGGTCGCGCATATGATTGCCCTGTCGGTCACGACAGGCATCGCCGCAGGGGGAGCGGGAAGGGCGTACGGACGACCGTCGATCTTCCATCTGCAGGCGCTGCTCATTTTCGCCCCGGCGGTGTTGGCATTGGCGTGGCGCGGCACGCCCTACTACATCGCGATGGCCGTTGTGAGCGCGGCCTTCCTGCTGGCGATCATGCAGCTCTCGGTCAACTTGCACCGGATCTTCATGGGCGCCGTGGTGGCGCGCGAACGCGAAGCCGCACTTGCGGGCCAGTTCGATACCGCCCTCAACAACATGCCGCACGGTCTTTGCATGTTCCATCGCGATGGCCAGCTCGCGGTGATGAATCACCGCTTCGCGGCGATGATGAACCTGCCCGACCATCTGCCTCGGAGCGGCGCCAGCGCGCGCGACATCATCGCGGCGTGCGTGCAGGCAAGATCCATCTCGAGCGCGGACGGCGAGCATATCGTCGCCGGCATCGAAAGTTCGCGGGAGAAGGAGATCATCACCGCCGAGGCGAACCTGGAGCGAAATCGGTCGCTGTGCTGGACCGTTCAGCCGATGGCGGACGGAGGGGCGGTGCTGCTGCTCGAGGACATCACCGAGCGGCGCAACGCCGAGGCCAAGATCACCCATCTTGCGCGATACGACGACCTGACGGCGTTGCCGAACAGGGTCAACTTCCGCGACCAGATCGAGCACCTGCTGGCTGTCTCCCACGATGCGGCGCAGCTCTCCGCACTGCTGTTCATCGACCTCGACCAGTTCAAGCAGGTCAACGACACGCTGGGCCATCCCTGCGGCGACCAGCTCCTGTGCGCCGTCGCCAACCGCCTGCGCGAGATGCTGCGCCCCGAGGATTTCGTCGCCCGGTTCGGCGGCGACGAGTTCGTCGTGTTCCAGCAGAACCTCACGTCGCCCGAGGATGCCGCGGCACTCGCCCGCCGCATCGTCGAGCGATTGAGCGAGCGGTACCGCATCGACAATCATCTGGTCGAGATCGGCGCCAGCGTCGGCATCGCGCTGACCTCGCCGGAGGGCACCAGCGCCGACACGCTGCTCAAGAACGCCGACATGGCGCTGTACCGCGCCAAAGCCGACGGCCGCGGCACCTATTGTTTCTTCCGCGACGAGATGGCCGCGACCGTCGAGGCGCGCCGCATCCTCGAGCTCGACCTGCGCAAGGCGCTCGCCAACGAGGAATTCGAGCTGTTCTTCCAGCCGCTGGTCAATCTGAGGTCCGGCAAGATCACCACCTGCGAAGCGCTGCTGCGCTGGAATCATCCGGTGCGCGGCACGGTCTCGCCGGTCGACATCATCCCGGTCGCCGAGGACATGGGCCTGATCGTCGATCTCGGCCGCTGGATCCTGCGCCGCGCCTGCATGGAATGCATGAAGTGGCCGGAAGGCGTCAGCGTCGCCGTCAATTTCTCGCCGCAACAATTCCACCAGCGCGACGTCCTGAGCGAAATCCGCTACGCGCTCGAAGTGTCGGGCCTGCCGGCGCATCGTCTTGAGATCGAGATCACCGAGTCCTCGCTGCTGCGCAACACCCAGCTCACCCACGACATCCTGTCGCAATTGCATGCGCTCGGCGTGCGCATCTCGCTCGACGATTTCGGCACCGGCTATTCCAGCCTCAGCTACCTGCACAATTTCCCGATGCAGAAGGTGAAGATCGACCGCTCTTTCCTCGAAGGCATCGATACCGACCGGCCGCTGACGCTGCTGCGCGGTGTCGCGCGGCTGTCCGCCGACCTCGGCATGGCCGTCGTGGTCGAAGGCATCGAGACCAACGAGCAGCTCGAGCTGATCAGCGCCGACGGCACCGTGACCGAAGGGCAGGGCTACCTGTTCAGCCGGCCCGTACCGGCGGTGCGGATCCGGCAATTGCTCAACGCCTCGCATGGTCGTCGCGTGCCCGACGACCAGCTCGCCCTCGTGTCGTCGCGATAGGCCCGATCCCTTCCCGGCAGCTCCACTCTCGCAATCGGCTCCCGTGTGCACCGTAGTCTTGCGGGCCCGCAAAGGTTAACCCTAACGATTCTATAGCTTTGCAATTCCGTTAAGGAACCATTAAGGTCTGGCTACTCGTGGAAGTTGCTTGGAGTCAGAGGTTGCAGATGAAGTCCGGAGCCGAACCGAACACGGCGCTCCTTCCACGAGGCGCCGCGTTGTTTGACCGCATCGATTATCGGCTCATCGAAACGCCCGAGGACAAGGACAACCTGTATCTGATGCGCTACCGCGCCTATCTGCAGGCCGGTCTGATCGAGCCATCACCTTCGCTGCGCGTCAGCGATCGTTTCGACGAAACGCCCAACACCTGGAATTTCGGGGTCTACGTTGACGGAGAGCTTTGCAGCTCCGTCCGCATCCATCTGCTGACGTCGGAATGGCGGATGTCCTATACCACCGAGGTGTTCGGCGACATCCTGCATCCCCGCCTCGATCGCGGCGAGGTTTTTGTCGATCCGTGCCGGCTCGTTGCAGATCCCGACAAGCACCACCGCTTTCCCGAGCTGCCCTATTTGACCGTCCGCCTCGCCTTTGTCGCGTGCGATCATTTCAACGCCGACACCGGCCTTGCCATGATCCGGACCGATCATCAGGCGTTCTACCGCCGCATCTTCCTGCACGAGACCATTTCGCCGGAGCCGCGGGGCTTTCCGGGCTGGCCCACCAAGAAGGCGGTCCTGATGGCGACCGACGTCCGGCGGCAGCGGGACAAGGTGCTCGCGCGCTTTCCGATCATGCGCTCCAGCGCGTTCGAGCGGCGCATGCTGTTTGAACGCAGCATCCCCCGGCAGGCCGCCACGCGGCCGATTCTGCTCACCACGCCGCGCACCCTGGACGTGGCCTCTCAAGCGCTCGGTTCGGTCTAGGCGGGCGCTCCCCGGTCATTTCGGCCCAAAATTCCAGCAAGTGCCGGCTCTTTTGCCGGCCGACGCGGCTTGCCTTCACCCTCGCGCCACATTTACAACCCATTAACCATGACGTTTGCTTTTCGCTGGTTGGGGGCATTTGACCGGCTGAGGCAAGGTTCCGTCAAGGTTGACGGAACGTTCGCTTAACCAACCCCCTGTAGACCGGACAGCAGTGGACTAACGTGAGCGTGGAGGCTCCGGAATGAGACATCCTATGCGTATCCTCCAGGGATTGAAGCTGGCCGCGGTGCTCGCCGTCGCGCTGTCGATGGGCGCCTGCGCCAACAAGAATGCCGCGACGGATGCGATGGCCAATGCGGCGACGCCCGGCAGCCAGCAGGACTTCGTCGTCAACGTCGGCGACCGCGTGTTCTTCGAAAGCGACCAGACCGATCTGACCCCGCAGGCGATCGTGACCCTGGAGAAGCAGGCGCAGTGGCTGCAGACCTATCCGCGCTACTCCTTCACCATCGAAGGTCATGCCGACGAGCGCGGCACCCGCGAATACAACATCGCGCTCGGCGCCCGCCGTGCCCAGTCGGTCCGTTCGTTCCTCGCCTCGCGCGGCATCGACCCGAACCGCATGCGCACGATCTCCTACGGCAAGGAACGGCCGGTCGCCGTCTGTAACGACATCTCCTGCTGGTCGCAGAACCGCCGCGCCGTCACTGTCCTGAACGCCAGCTCCTGACGCTCGGTCAGGTCCCCGGTGGTCAGTCAGGCCCCGTTCAGCTTTGCAATTGGATGATGCCGGCGCCCTCTCGGGCGCCGGTTTCGTTTCAGCATTCTGTGACTGAAAACCCCTTGGTATCAGTCACATTTTTGGCGTACTCCACTTCGATGTGTGGCGCGTCGAAGGTTCCGTCGCAGGCCATTTCGCTTTCGTCGTCAGGGCAAGATGTCATCCAGATTTAAGGCTTTTACCGGTACCGCGGCGACCGCCGCGCTGCTCTCTTTGTGCTCGCCCGCGCTTGCGCAATCGGTCTACGGGCAGTCGGATGATGTCGACCCTGAGATGCGGATCGAGCGGCTGGAGAACCGGCTGCGCCAGCTCACCGGCCAGAACGAGGAGCTGCAATATCGCAACCGCCAGCTCGAAGAGCGCCTGCGGGCGCTCGAGGGCGGCGTGCAAGGGGCGCCCGGGCACGCACCCAACGTCGCGGCGATGCCGCCCGCGCAGATCGCACCCAGCCAGATTGCACCAGGTCAGGTCGCGCCCGGCTATCGCCAGCCGCCGCCGCAACAGCAAGCCGCGCAGCCGAGCTACGAGCAGCCGCAGATCGCCGCGCCCGCGCCGATCGTTCAGGAGCAGCCGGCGCCCGGCGCTCCCGGCACACGCCGCCGCGGCGATGCCTTCGACCCCAACCAGAACCCGAATGCACCCGGCGCGCCGCGCGCACTCGGCGGCGGGCAGCAGCCGATGCCGGCGGTCACGCCTGGCGGCGGCCGCAATGCGGGCGAGCCGCTCGATCTCGCCAACACCAGCCCGCGCTACCAACAAGGTGTGCCGCCGGCCGCGCAGCCCGGCTATCCGCCGGCACAATCGGGTTATCCCGCACCGGCCGGTGGCGCTGCTTTGGCCACTCTGCCGCCGTCGGCGACGCCGCGCGACGAGTTCGATCTCGGCATCGGCTACATGCAGCGCAAGGACTACGCGCTCGCCGAGCAGACCATGAAGAACTTCACGCAGAAATTTCCGAGCGACCCGCTGGTCGGCGACGCGCAATACTGGCTCGGCGAGAGCTATTTCCAGCGCCAGCAATATCGCGATTCCGCCGAAGCGTTCCTCGCCGTCACCACCAAATACGAGAAATCGGCCAAGGCGCCGGATGCGCTGCTGCGGCTCGGCCAGTCGCTCGCCGCGCTGAAGGAGAAGGAGGCCGCCTGCGCCGCCTTCGGCGAGATCGGCCGCAAATATCCTCGCGCCTCCGCCGGCGTCAAAGCCGCCGTCGATCGCGAGCAGAAGCGGGTGAAGTGCTGATCCGCTGACAAAGCGGATGGCGTTGCGCTAAACATTCGGTCAATCCGCGGATGATTGCAGCGTCATGTCAGACGACGACGATTCACCGATCTCGGCGCGCGAGGCGAGGCGGCTCTTCGCGGGCCTGAGAGATGCCCCGGCGCTGGTGCTCGCGGTCTCCGGCGGGCCCGACTCGGTTGCGCTGATGTGGCTTGCAGCGCGCTGGCAGCGCAGCCTCGCGCGAGGCCCGCAAATCACGGTCGTCACGATTGATCACGGCCTGCGCCCGGAGGCCGCCCGTGAGGCGCGCGAGGTCAAGCGGCTCGCCGCGGCGCTCGGATTGCCGCACCGGACCTTGCGCTGGCGCGGTGAAAAGCCGAAGACGGGGCTGCCTGCCGCCGCGCGCGAGGCCCGTTACCGCCTGCTCGCACAGGCCGCCCGTGCCGCCGGCGCGAGCCATGTGCTGACGGCACACACCCGCGACGACCAGGCCGAGACCCTGTTGATGCGCCTGTTCCGCGGCAGCGGACTTGCCGGACTCTCGGCCATGGCTCCATTCACCGAGCGCGACGGAATCGTGCTGGCGCGTCCGTTGCTCGACGTTCCGAAATCGCAGCTGATCGCGACCTTGCGGCGGGCGAGGATCGGCTTTGCCGAGGATCCCACCAACCGGGACACCGCCTACACACGGCCGCGGCTGCGCGCGCTGCTGCCGCTCCTCGCGGCCGAGGGCGGCGACGCCAGAAATCTGGCGCGGCTCGCGGCAAGGCTGGCGCGGGCCAATGCGGCGGTCGAGGTGCTTGCCGACGGCGCCGAGCGCTTCCTCCGCCTGCGGGATCGCGGCGATGCGCCGCAGGCGAGTGTCAGGAGCTTCGAGGCCGCAACCTTTGCCGCCCTGCCGGAGGAGGTGCGGCTGCGGCTCCTGCTGCGGGCCATCAACGCGCTCGGCCATGAAGGGCCGGCGGAACTCGGCAAGGTCGAAACCCTGATGTCGGTGCTTGATCGGGCGATCGCCGGCCCCGGTGCAGCCGCAAATGGCCGGCCGGTTCTGAAGCAGACCCTCGCGGGAGCCTTGATCAGCCTTGCCGGCGGGCGTATCCAGATCGCGCCGGCGCCGGCCCGGCGGCGCAAGGGCAGATGAGCGCGACGAGAGCGGATCATGACACCGGTCAATTCGCGTCCGTGCCGTCAGGCCACCTTAACCAGGCAGGAAAAACCCGGGTTCGGACGCCATGATTTCAGCGGGAATCGCGCTAAGATGGGATAAATAGTCCCATCTCGTTCCCTTGGCAGCGACCGGGGCGGCACCTAAATTGTATCCGTCTAACGATGAGGATTCCTTGGGATTTCCTCGCATTGACCAAATCAACTGCCCAAGGATCACGGCCGCGATCCGCGCGACCACGAAGGAAGATCGATGAACGCCAATCTGCGCAATTTCGCCCTCTGGGTCATCATTGTCTTGCTGCTGTTGGCGTTGTTCACGCTCTTCCAGAATCCGGGTCAGCGGGCCTCCTCGCAGGACATCGCCTTCTCGCAGCTGCTGAGCGAAGTTGACCGCGGCAATGTGCGCGACGTCGTGATCCAGGGGCCGGACATCCACGGCACCTTCACCAACGGCTCCAGCTTCCAGACTTACGCGCCGAACGACCCGACGCTGGTGAAGCGCCTCTATGACAGCAAGGTGCAGATCACCGCGAAGCCGCCCGGCGACAACGTGCCGTGGTTCGTCTCGCTCTTGGTCTCCTGGCTGCCCTTCATCGCGCTGATCGGCGTCTGGATTTTCCTGTCGCGGCAGATGCAGGGCGGCGCCGGCAAGGCGATGGGCTTCGGCAAGTCGCGTGCAAAGATGCTGACGGAGGCCCATGGCCGCGTCACCTTCGAGGACGTCGCCGGCGTCGACGAAGCCAAGCAGGACCTGCAGGAGATCGTCGAGTTCCTGCGCGACCCCGGCAAATTCCAGCGCCTCGGCGGCCGCATCCCGCGCGGCGTGCTGCTGGTCGGCCCTCCCGGCACCGGTAAGACCCTGATCGCGCGTGCGGTCGCGGGCGAAGCCAACGTGCCGTTCTTCACCATCTCCGGTTCCGACTTCGTCGAGATGTTCGTCGGCGTCGGCGCGAGCCGCGTCCGCGACATGTTCGAGCAGGCCAAGAAGAATGCGCCCTGCATCATCTTCATCGACGAAATCGATGCCGTCGGTCGTCACCGTGGCGCCGGTCTCGGCGGCGGCAATGACGAGCGCGAGCAGACGCTGAACCAGCTGCTGGTCGAGATGGACGGCTTCGAGGCCAACGAAGGCGTGATCCTGATCGCCGCCACCAACCGTCCCGACGTGCTCGATCCCGCGCTGCTGCGTCCGGGCCGCTTCGACCGTCAGGTCGTGGTGCCGAACCCCGACGTCGTCGGCCGCGAGCAGATCCTGAAGGTGCATGTTCGCAAGGTTCCGCTGGCGCCCGATATCAATCTCAAGACCATCGCGCGCGGCACCCCGGGCTTCTCCGGCGCCGACCTGATGAACCTCGTCAACGAGGCCGCTTTGACCGCCGCCCGCCGCAACAAGCGGATGGTGACGCAGGCCGAGTTCGAGGAGGCCAAGGACAAGGTGATGATGGGCGCCGAGCGCAAGTCGCTCGTCATGACCGAGGAAGAGAAGTTGCTCACGGCCTACCACGAGGGCGGCCACGCCATCGTCGGCCTCAACGTGCCCGCGACCGATCCGATCCACAAGGCGACCATCATCCCGCGCGGCCGTGCGCTCGGCATGGTCATGCAGCTGCCCGAGCGCGACAAGCTGTCGATGTCGCTGGAGCAGATGACCTCGCGCCTCGCCATCATGATGGGCGGCCGCGTCGCCGAAGAGCTGATCTTCGGCCGCGAGAAGGTGACCTCGGGCGCGGCGTCCGACATCGAGCAGGCCACGCGCCTGGCCCGCATGATGGTGACGCGCTGGGGCCTGTCGGAAGAGCTCGGCACCGTCTCCTATGGCGAGAACCAGGACGAGGTCTTCCTCGGCATGTCGGTGTCGCGCACGCAGAACGCCTCCGAAGCCACCGTCCAGAAGATCGATTCCGAGATCAAGCGTCTGGTCGAGGAAGGCTACAAGGAGGCGACGCGCATCCTCACCGAGAAGCGCGCCGATCTCGAGACGCTGGCCAAGGGCCTGCTCGAGTTCGAGACGCTGACCGGCGACGAGATCGTCGACCTGCTCAAGGGCAAGAAGCCGAACCGCGAGTCCGTGCTCGAGCCGACCACACCGCGCGCCTCCGCCGTGCCCCCGGCCGGCAAGCCGCGCCCGCGTCCCGATCCGGATCCCGGCCTCGAGCCGCAGCCGCAGGCGTAATTCCAAGCTGCAGCTGAGAATCGAAAAACGCGGCGGTAACGCCGCGTTTTTTATTGTCCGAGCGCGCCTTCGCGAGCTGGCATTGCGCTGGCCCCTCCCGCAAGGCAGGCGCCGCCGAACCAGAGCGTTCTGTTCCGGCGCCATCGTTCGAGCCTGGGCCGTTTTGCCACAGCCATCCGGCTAAATCGGTTGCGGTGGGTCAAGAAGGAGCATCTCGACAGCGTTAGGTTCCGACTCGTCAAAGGAGGCACACATGGCTTTCAAGGATGTTCTGTTGACCCTGGCGAGCTACCCGGAGCCGACGCCGGTTTCAGTGATCGACGATGCCGTCTCGGTGGCCGCCACCCTGGGGGCGCACCTCGCAGCCATTTCCTGCGAGGTCCATGCGGAGGTGCGCGCAAGCCTGCTCGGGGATGTCATCCTGGACATACCCGCGCTTATTGCGCGCGAGGCCGCCAAGAGCCGCGAGAATGCGAAAGCCCTGCTTGCCGCATTCGAAGCCTCCGCCGACAAATCCGGCGTCCGGCATGAGACCATCTTCGAGCACTGTGCAACCGCCAGCGAGGCCGCGCTGCTGGTTGACTATGCAAGGCTTCGGGATCTCACGATCATGGCGGTGCCGGACTCCCATGATCTGGGGTACGCCGAGGAGGTGATCTTCGAATCCGGCAGGCCGACGCTGATCCTGCCCACCGGCCCGCGGTCGCGTCCGTTGCGGCTCGACGCCATCTGCGTGGCTTGGGACTTCAGCCGCACCGCTGCGCGAGCGGTTTCCGACGCACTTCCTTTGCTTGAAAGCGCAAGAAGTGTGCGCGTCGTGACTGTCACCAATGAAAAGCCCCTGGATTCCAGACATTCCGGCCGAGAACTGGCGAAGAACCTGGCTCGTCGCGGCATAGAGGTCGTGCTGGATGAGATTGATGCCGAGAGCAAGCCGATCGACGAGGTCCTCACATCTTACGTGCTGTCCCATGGCATCGACGTCCTCGTGATGGGCGCGTACGGAACGCCGAGATGGCGGGAATTCGTGCTCGGCGGCGCGACCAGGGGCCTGCTGTCCAAGCCGCCGGTGCCGATCCTGTTTTCGCATTGACGCTTGGTGATGCAGGAGGTGGCGCCGCTCGGGTCTACGAAACTCGTCAGATCGCTGACGCTCACGCACGCGGTCCTCTATGGGCTCGGCGTGACGATCGGCGCCGGCATCTACGTCCTGGTGGGCGCGGCCGCCGCCCGGAGCGGAATGCATGCACCGCTGGCGTTCCTCGTTGCCGCGGTCGTGATGGGCGTGACGGCCGGGAGCTTTGCCGAACTGGGCACGCGACTGCCGGTCGCGGCGAGCGAGGCCGCCTATGTCCAGGCCGCGTTTCATCGAAAATGGCTCAGCGGTGCCACAGGGTTGCTCGTGGTGGCTGCAGCGACGATTTCGGGCGCGACCATCACCGTGGGGAGCGCCGGCTACATCAGCGTGTTCCTGCCGCTGCCTGCCAGCTGGATCATCGCCGGCGTTGTGCTCGCGATGGGAGCGATCGCCTGCCTCTCCGCGGTTCAGTCCATCAGCTTCGCCGGCTTGATGACGGTCGTGGAGATCGGAGGATTGGTCCTCATTGTCGGAGCCGGGCTGTTTGAGGGCGACGCCCTGGTCTCCCGGCTGCCCGAACTGTTGGCTCCCCTGAGCGATAAAGCAGCGTGGACCGGGATCGCACAGACATCGCTGCTCGCCGTGTTTGCATTCATCGGGTTCGAGCACCTCGTGAACATCTCCGAGGAAATGAAGAATCCGTCCCAAACGCTGCCTTGGGCGCTCTTCATCACCCTCGGCGTGACGGCGCTCCTCTACATGATCGTCGTCTGGGTCGCGGTGGTCGCGGTGCCCCCGGCCGAGCTCGCGCACGCCTCGGCTCCGCTTGCACTTGTCTTTCAGCGGTTGACCGGTCTTCCCCTCTCGGCATTGAGCGTCATCGCGATCGTTGCGACGGTCAACGGGATCATCGTTCACATGCTGATGATCGGACGTGTGCTGTACGGGCTTGCGGACCAAGGCAGCCTTCCGGCCTTTCTGGCCAGGGTGAACGCCAGAAGCCGCGCGCCGGTGGTTGCAACCCTCTTCGGCGTGGGCGCCATCCTGATCCTCGCCCTCGGCGTTCCCTTGACCGGATTGGCCGAATGGACCTCACGCCTGACGCTCGGGATCTTCGTCCTGGTCAACCTGGCGCTTCTTCGCATCAAGACGAGAGAATCCAAGCCTCCCGCCGGCGTGTTCTTCGTGCCCATTTGGGTGCCGATCGCAGGACTGTTCACAAGCGCCGCGTTGCTCCTGATCGATCTCGTGCGATAGCGCCCGCGTGGCGTTTCGGCGGAGGACCCGGACGTTGCGATGGCGGTTCTCTCGCTTCCGCACGCGCGATCGGTGAAACATTAAAGAACACCTTAACAATTAAGGCCTAGCTTGGCCCGCCATGACTGATCAGGTCGTCTCCAGCGCGGTTCAACCGTTTTCGGCGCGTGCAGTGCTCCCTTGGGCTGTGGGGCTCGCCGTCTACGCTGTGTTGCTGGCTGTCGGCCCGAAGCTGCTCGGAGATCCCGACAGCTATTCTCACGTCGAGCTCGGGCGCTGGATCATGGCGCATGGGACCCTGCCGACGAGCGATCCATTTTCGTTTTCGAAGCATGGCGCGCCCTGGATCACGTTCGAATGGCTGTCGGAAGTCATCTATGCCGGAGCCTACGTCCTGTCAGGCTGGTCCGGCGTCGTCGTCGTCGCGGCCGCGGCGATCGCACTCGCCTTTGGTCTGCTCACATACTTCCTGCTGCGCGAGCTGTCGCCGACCCAGACGCTGATCATGGTGATCGCGGCCGTCATCCTGACGGCGCCGCACATGCTGGCGCGGCCACACGTGCTCGTGATGCCCATCATGGTGATCTGGGCGGCTGCCCTGGTGCGTTGCATGGATCATGGCAGGCCGCCACCATACTGGGCCCTGCCGCTGCTGGTCGTGTGGGGCAATCTGCACGGCAGCGGAGTGCTGGCGCTTGGCTTGATTGGACCCGTGGTGCTCGAGGCGCTGCTGCGCGAGGAGCGAAGCCAATGGCCACGCGTGCTGCTGCGCTGGGTGCCATTCACACTGCTTGCCGTCGCCGCATCCTGCCTGACGCCGCATGGGCCGGAACCGCTGTTGATGCCCATCACGACGCTCGGCCTCGGTCCCGCGCTCGCCTGGATCGCGGAATGGCGGCCGCAGGATTTCAGCCGCATCGGCGGCTTCGAGCTGCTGTTGCTGGGGGGCATCTTCGCGCTCTCGCGCGGCGTCACGCTGCCGGTCGTGCGGACCCTGGTGGTGATCGGCTTGCTCCATTTCGCGCTGGCGCAGATGCGCAATGCGGATCTGCTGGCCATGCTGGCGCCGCTCTACCTCGCGGCCCCGCTGGCCCGGAGGTTCGGCGGGCCGAGCGGGAACGAGACCGACCGCTCCTCGCGTGGCTTGAACCTGGCGGCATTCGGCATCTTGGCCGGGATGAGTGGATTGGCGCTGGCGCGCGACATCCGGCCGGCTCCCCTCATCACCCCCGAGGCGGCGGTCGCCCGTGCCGACCTCGCCAAGGCGGGGCCGCTGCTCAACGATTATTCCTTCGGCGGCTATTTGGTCTTTGCCGGCATTCCAACCTTCATCGACGGCCGCGCGGAACTGTTCGGCGGACCGTTCATCGACCGCTACAATCGCGCCCTGGCGCTGATTGACCTCGGAGATTTTCTCAAGCTGCTCGACGACTACAAGATCCGCGCGACGCTGCTCGCACCGAATACGCCCGCCACAGCGATGCTTGATCGGTTGCCGCACTGGCAGCGCGTGTACAGCGACGATGTGGCGGTCGTCCACAAGCGTCGGGAGATGCAGTAAAGCCCGCTCGGCAGCAGCATCGAAGACCAGGTGTTGGCCTCACGTCCGAGATGATTGCGGCGGATCACTCGTTGATTGCGTGCTTGGCGGGTACGGTCGCCGCCTCGTTGCGATCGAAGCCGGCTCGCTTCTGGACCACGTACAGTGGACGGCGCTTTACTTCGGCATGGATGCGGCCGACGTAAAGACCCACGATCCCCGTCATCAGCATGTTCATTCCACACAAGAGCGAGAGGAGGACAATGGTCGAGGACCAGCCGGTCACGAGATGAGTGTCGTTGCTCAGCCACATCACGACGACCCAGCCGCCGTAGAGCAGTGCGAATGCCGAGACGGTCAATCCGCACCAGATCGCCAGGCGCAAGGGCAGATCGGAAAAGCCGAGCGCGGCGTTCACCGCTAGGCGGATCATCTTGAACAGGGGGTACTTGGTCTCGCCCGCGGCGCGCTCGAGACGATGGAAGGTGACCTCGGCCTGGCGGAAGCCGAGCCAGGCGATCATGCCGCGTACGAAGCGATCCTGCTCCGGCATCTGCCTGAGCGCGTCCAGCACCTTGCGATCGATCAGGCGGAAGTCACCGACGTCGGCGGGGATGCCGACGGAGGACATCTTGCCGAGCAGCCGGTAGAACAGGTGTGCGGTCGCGCGCTTGAATCGGCTTTCGCCCTCGCGCGACAAGCGGCGGGCGTGGACGACGTCGTTGCCTTCCTGCCATTTTGCGATCAATTGCTCGATCACTTCGGGCGGATCCTGCAAATCGGCGTCCATGACGATGATCGCGTCACCCTGCGCGGCGTCCATGCCGGCGGTGATGGCGACTTGATGGCCGAAATTCCGCGACAGGCCGATATAGCGAAAGCGGGCGTCGCGCACGGCGAGTGCCTGCAGCACGATCGAGCTGGAATCGCTGCTACCGTCGTCGACGAAAATCGCCTCTGCCGGCCCGTCGAGCCGGGACAGCAGCAAGTCGAGCCGGCGTAACAATATCGGCAGTACGGCTTCCTCGTTGAAGACGGGAATGACGAGGCTGTAGCGGATCGGTCCGGAATTGGCCGCCATGCGAAGGAGTCCAGCTGGGTTGCAGGGGCGGAAGTCTATGGGCAGGTGGTTAAGGTCGCCTTTCTCAGGACTTGCGGCGAATCCTGTAGAGCACGAACCGATCCGAGGTCTCCAATAGTTCCAGCAGATCCGGCAGCGGGTTTGCGGCCCGCGGTCCCAGCACATAGAGGTAGTCGAAATCCCGGTGCCAGGTGCGGACAAAGCGCGGCGAGTCCGCCGGCGGGTGGCCCGCTGCTATCGCGGTGAGCAGGCCTGAGGACACCAGTCCGCCATCCGGAGTGGCAAGATGGCGCACGGCCTCGACGGCCCGAACAGGCTGCTTGCCCGCCTCCGTGAAGAGATTGGGCACGAACGCATTGGCATAGTGCACCGCCAGCGTTGGCGCATAATACATCGGATACGCCGTGAGATCGGCGAAGGGCGGGTCGCCAGCTTCGTCCGCATTGCTGACGAGGACGCGCGAGCCACGTTCGACCTTGCGGAACGACTCGACAATGGCCGCGTAGTCAGTGCGGTAGGGCAGCCATACCGTGAAGACAACGGCGAGATTGATCAGCGTGATGCCGCTGATCGCAGCGAGTGCAGCCATCCGCCAAGCCCGGCTTGGCAGCGACAGCGAGCAGAACGCCGGCAGGATCAGCGCCGCAGCAGGAAACACGCGGAGGTCGGCGAAAGAGGTCCCGAACAGCCTCGAGGGAATGGCCACGTACAGGAGCGCAAGACCGAGCGCGATCCAAATCCCGGCGGGCTCGAGCCTGAGCAAGCCGCGCCTTGCGGCGAACAGCAACGCGGTCATGAGGGTCAGCCCGGTCACCGCCGCGGCCGTCAGATTGTAGCCGTTCATGATGCGGAGCGGCCAGACCGGCTTGAATGCGAGGAACCAATCGTTGCCTTGGCTTCCGATCGCGCCTGCCGTGACATGCATGATCGCAAGCAGCGCAAGCGCCGGTAGGGCCAGCGCGCCAAGCCGCGCGGCCGCGACGGGATAAGCGACCCGCCCTTGGCGGATGCGCGACAGCTCGAAAAGGCCGAGCGTTGCGCCATAGATGCCGAGCGAAAAGAAATGCGCCACATAGAGCGCGGCGACGAAGATCAGATTGGCCATGAAGCGCAGCGGCCAGGGGCCTTCGGCCAGCATCAGATAGACGGCGATGCCCCAGAGCGCGAGGCCGAGCCCGAACTCGAAGTTCACGAAACCCCAGCTGAACGGCAGGCAATAGAGGAAAGCGAGCGCGGCGAAACCGGCGAGATGGATGCGTCCCTTCCGGACCCATTCGAGCAGAAGCGCACCGGTGACGATCAGGCATTGGCTCAGCAACAGAAACAGCCGCGTCGCGTTCTCGACGCTCGTCAGCCGCGCCAGCTGCGGGACCAGCAGGTCCATTCCGAGGTTGGGATAGAAGGCCCACCTCACCTCGTAATACGGATTTGCACCCGCGGTGCCGTTCTGGCTCAGAACAGACATGCGGGCGAGGTGATTGGGATAATCGACCATCGCCGGAATGGGCGTCAGCAGCACCGGAACAAACGAGACCACAGCCAGCATCGCAAGCACGATCATCGCCACGGCTCGGTCCGGGGCGGAACGCGCCGGATCTGTCAGGATCGGGTTGCTGGAAGGAACCATCTGATGAAGTCGCTGAGGCCGAAGACGCGCGCTGGAGCGGGTCGTCACTTCGAAGGCGCCGCGGTCGCGCCGTCTGCGGCGTCGCGCACGTGGATCACGGCGATGTCGTCCGCATAGATCCGCTTCCAGCCCTTGAGCTGGTCGAGGATCTGCGGGCCCGGCGCATCCGCGCCCAGCAGTGTCGCGTCGATCTTGTGCTCGTCGAGCAGGCGCGGCAGCAGCTCGGGCTTCTTGCCCTCGGTCGCCTTGAAGAAGTCCATGATGAATTTCTCGCCGTAGAGCTCGGCGCGGCCATCGACGAAAACAGGGATATCGCGCGATATCAGATAGCCGCCGAACTGGTAGGCGTTGAAGACGCGCTGCACCTTGCGTTGCTCGAGCAGGTCGACCGCGGCAACCGGCGTCTGCGTCATCGTGAAGGTGAAGCGGTGGTGCCCCAGATAGAGCGAGGTCGAGGTCCAGCTTGCCGCCACGATCATCAGCGCGCCGAGCGCCGTGACATAGCGGCCCGGCCAGCTGTCGGCACCGGCGGGCTCAAGCGCCGGCTGCGGGAACATCTCGCCGAGCGGCTTTGCCAGCACCAGCGGCACCAGGAATGCAAATGCGTCGATGCTCCTGACGTGGCTCAGCGCGCTCCAGGTCAGGAACAGGATCAGGAAGATCCGGGGTGCCGACAGCACCAGGCCGCGATAATAACCGAATGCGATCAGGGCGAGCAGGGCGCCTTCGAACGGGGTGAACGTGGCGAAGTTCGCCGGCATCCATTCGACGATCAGCGTCAGCAGCTCGCCGAGGCTGAGGATGTTGGTCGCGCCCTGCAGCGTTCGCCAGCCGTACGGCGTGCAGCAGCTCGCGATCAGCGCCCCGATTCCGAACAGCACCCAGCGCATGAACAGGGCAAGCCGCCGTCCCTTCCCGGCATGCTCGACCGCTTCGAGCGAGATCGGGCCGATCAGCGCGAGCCCGAGCACGAAGCCGCCGTGCAGGTTCGCCCACAGCGCCATCAGCGGCAGCCAGGTCCAGGACGGCGCGCTCCGGCGGCTCGCAGCCGCCATCAGCAAGCCGACCCACGCCACCATCACCGGCAGCGCCAGGATATGCGGCCGCGCCAGCACGTGATGGATCGACAGCAGCAGCGCCAACATCGCGAACAGCACCGCGCGCGGGGCTCCGATATACGCCTCCAGCAGATGGACGAAGATCGCGACGGTGAGCGCGACGGCGGCCGCGGTGAGGATGACGGGGCCTGCCCAGCCCCAGTGCGCATGCGAGAAGGCGAACGCGACCTGCGACAGCCAGGACGTCGAGATCCACGGCGCGCCCGTCCGCGTGAAGGAATAGAAGTCGATCATTGGCATGGCGCGGTGATCGAGGATCCATTGCCCGATCTTGATCTGCCAGAACGAGTCGGAATCCTGAAGCAGCGTGTCGCCCAGGAACAGGAAGAACAGATAGGCGCCGGCGCCGACGCACAACGGCGCCAGAGCGCGCGCGCGGCCCTGCACCGCGATGCTGTTGGCGAAGGAAAGGGACATGCCGCCTCGTCGTCCTGGTTGTTCTTGCCGGCCCGAGCGGGCGGCATTGGACCACGCGGGTCATAACTTCGGGTAAACCGGCCGCGCCAGGCCGGCGTCAGATGCTTACAATTTAACGGATTGTTTCGAACTTGGATTTACCATGGGCCGATACACGCAATCCGCTCGGTGTTTACGCAGCCGAATTAACTGCGGTGCAATTCTTTGCCTCTACGTTCCGTTGCCATGGTCGGGCGGCGCTGGGAAGCCGAAGAGACCAGATCAGTTGTAGCCTCGTGTACTCATTTGGAGCACTCTATGAAGAACCTCGTTGCGCGTTTCATGAAGGATGAATCCGGCGCCACCGCCATTGAATACGGCCTGATCGCTGCCGGCATCGCGCTGGCGATCATCACCGTCGTCAACAACCTCGGCACCACGCTGAACGCCAAGTTCAGCTCGATCTCGACCAGCCTCAAGTAAGGCTGGACGACCAGCGGAATAGCGAGGAGCCCCGTCATCGACGGGGCTCTTTTGCTTTGCCCGGGAATTCGGCGCGGGGCGTTCGACGATCGGGCTTAAGCCTCCTTCAAGTCACTCGGGTGTATGGCTTGGACGCATCCGTCTCACATGATCGCGTAAGGAAGCCGCATGGCCGAAGCCTCCTCCGTTCCGCCTGCAATCGGCCGTCACGGTGCGGTCCCAGCGATCCTCGTCAACATCTCCTTCGTGCTGGCGATCGTCACGCTGGCGTATTTTCCGACGGCCTATCTCGCCCATCTCTGGATCTTTGACGCCGACGGGCGCGGCATCCCCACTGATTTCGTCAACGTCTGGGCGGCCGGAAGACTGGCGCTCGAGGGGCATCCCGCGCAGGCCTGGGATTGGGACATTCAGAAGCAGGTCGAGCTTGCGCTTCTCAAGCAGGATTTTGTCGGCCATTTCGCCTGGCATTATCCGCCGCCCTTCCTGTTCGTCGCGTCCTTCCTCGCGCAATTTCCCTATGCGGTGGCGTTCATCGGCTGGGCCGCGTTCAGCATGGTGCCCTATCTCGCCGTGATGCGCGCCATCATCGGGCGCAACGCGGGCTTGGTAATTGCGGTTGGATTTCCGGCCGCCTTCCTCAACATCCTGGTCGGGCAGAACGGTTTCCTCACGGCCTCGCTGATCGGCGGCATGCTCTATCTGTTGCCGACGCGGCCGGTGCTGGCTGGAATCTGCCTCGGCCTTCTCAGCTACAAGCCGCAATACGGATTGTTGTTTCCGCTTGTCCTGCTCGCCGCCGCCGAATGGACCGTGCTGTTCAGCGCCGCGATCGTCACCGTTGCGATCGCTGCACTATCCTGGTTCGCCTTCGGCACCGAAAGCTGGCAGGCGTTCTTCCACTGGATTCCGATGTTCTCCCAGGCCTTCCTGACCGAGGGCAGGGCGCCCTGGTTCAAGATGCAGAGCATCTTCGCGCTGGTGCGCTATCTCGGCGGCACCGAGCAGCTCGCATGGATCTTCCAGTGGGTGTTGACCACAGCTGTTGCCGTGGCGCTGGTCGTGGTGTGGCGGAGCCGGCTGCCCTATGCCCTCAAGGCGGCGATGCTCGCGACCGCGGCGCTGCTGACGACGCCCTATCTCTTCATGTACGATCTGGTCGTGCTGGGCATCGCCGTGGCCTTCCTCATCCGAGCCGGTCTCGACGAAGGTTTCGCACGCCACGAGGTGATGGCGCTGGCGCTCGTCTTCGCGCTGCTTGCGAGCTTCCTGTTTCTCGGGCAGCCGGTCGGCTTCCCGGCGATCCTGATCGTGTTCGGGCTGATCCTCGGACGCTGCGCAGCCTGGCGGAGTGCCGAGACCGCATCAACGCAGGTCGCTCTCACACGAACGAGCTGAGAAGCTCGGTCGGGCACAGGCACTGGTCAGACGTCAGATGGGAAATGTCGCCACTCAAGCTAAAGCTGGCGATGCCACTGACGAGGCCTGCTTTGTTTTGCCATTGGACAACCGCCATAGGAGACGCGCGGCGAACAAGGGGAGGATCAGTAAAGCAATCGGTATTTGCGCGAAGCCGAATGGGAACATCAGAATAGGCAACGCCCATAACGCAAGCGAAAGAATTTGATCCACGAACGTTTCGTTTCCGCGCTGACGCAGGAGCGCGACAATCCATCCGAATACGACCATGTCGTAGTTCATGATCCAGGGCGAAAACAAGAAGGTGGCGGTAACGAAGAGCGCTAGTGAGAGGACCGGATCGCGCTTGCGCCAGAATGTCCAAACCACTGCACCGACGGCGCATACCGACGCCGCTCCTTGCACTACCCAGGCCAAATCAGCCGGAAGACCCGCAAGGCGGGCGTTGATCAAGGCTGAGGCAACGATCGGCCAGCCCATGATACCTGCCACGTCGAGCAGTTCGTGCTGTTGCGGCAAAACTTTATGCCAATATGCGATCCAGATTTCTGGCCCAAACCATGCTGCAGTCGCGGCGACAAGCGACACCGTCATGACGACGGCTGAACCAATGACTCGCCAGTGCCCTCCCAGCACCAGCACGATCGGAAGCAGGAGACCGAGTTGCGGCTTGATAGTCAGCATACCAAACAAAATTCCAGCGAGTATCGGCCGCCGCTCGAGGTTTGCCAGACCGCCGATCAAGAGCGCAGCGGTCAAGAAGCCATTTTGGCCGAGGAATACGTTAACCGTGACGGCAGGTGCGACGGCCAGAAACACCCAGTATTTTCGTTCGACACCACATGATGTTGCCGCCCAAACATACAGGGCGAGCCCGGTGACGCACCACACAATGTACGACGGCAGAAAACCGAGCAAACCAAAGGGCCAAATGACGAACAGAAGATGCGGCGGATACGACCAATACAGAGGTGCCAAATCGGGAATGCCGGTCACCTTCGCTATCGCAGCCATGTAGGCGCTGGAATCAAACCAGTCCGCAGGGCCGCCGGAAAAAGCCGATCGGCCGCCTATCCAAGTGTTCAGAAAATCTCGACCAACCGGAAAGCCGCCTGGGTCAAGTACGAACGATGGGAACGACTGGGATGCTGCCAGTTGGAAGTCAAATATGACAACCGCCAGCAGAATGGCCGCAGCGACCACGGTGAGGGACGCGTAGATCCTTACTGATGCTGGATTGCCTGTGCCAAGCTTGCCATGACTCATTGTACGCTCAAAGGGTAAGGCCTCTGTTCGAGAGGCGCGATGGTTCTCAAGTTTGAGTTCCGCGCGGACGGCGACTAATGCGCAGTCCGCGCGATCAGCGGGCAACTTTCGATCACCGTGCCGGGGCGGGCGCCCTCGATGGTGGCGCAGGGCCGGGAGCGATCGATGGTGAGTTCGTAGCGATCCAGCAGCGCGCTGCGGTCCGGTTCGCCGCGCATGTGCAATTCGCGGATGCCGCCGGGCAGCGGCGCCTTCAGCCCGGCGCGAATGCGCTGGTCGAAGATGCCGCCGGGGACGATCGGCACGGCGATATCGGCGAGCAGGTAGAAGCGCGACTCGGAGGGCAGCTGCGGCGCGATATAGGCGAGCGGCTTGCCGAGAATGAAGTAGGTCGCGGGCTGATCGAGCTCGTGGGCGATCTTCGGCCGGTAGACGTCGGACCAGGGGCGGTGCCACCAATCCGCCGGCTGCGACCACGCGGCGATCGCGACTGCGACCGTCAACGTCAGCGCGGCGAGCGGACGAGGGGACGCCGTCAGCCATGTCGGCCCCACGCTCCCGGCGAGGCGCGCGAGCAACAGAACGATCAGCGGGCCGCACAAGAGCTCCAGAACCACCGCATAGCGCTGGATCGAGAACAAGCCGAGCCATGCGAGGTAAGAGGCCGCAAACAGCACCACCAGCTGCACGTCACCCCGGGTGAGGATCGCGCGCTTGCGCCTCGCGCGGACCCACAGGCCGAGCACGAGCAGGACCGTCACCACCGCGAAGCGCGCGTCGCGGAACGGATGCTCCGCGCCTCGGTGGTCGCCGATCAGCCAGTAGAAGGGGTAGGCCAGTGCGTCGAGCACGCCATGAGGCATGAACTGCGCGTCCATCAGGTTGACGCCGGCCACCTCGCTCGACTGGAACAGTGCATTGAACAGCGGGAAGATGGGATTGCCGGTGTCGCGCCACGTGATCAGGCACCATACCCCGCCGGTGAGCGCCGCGCCGGCCATTCCGCCGATGCCAAGAAGCGTGATCGCCCGCAGCGGACGCGCGGAGACGATCAGCGCCGCGGCAGCGCCGATCGCGTAGACGACATTGGTCAGCTTCAGCCCGACGGCGGCACCGATCAGCAATCCCGCGAGCAGGACGCAGATCGCCGGTCGGCGATCCGCCACCAGGATCAGAAGGCAGCCGCCGATCACGGGCAAGGCCAGCAGCACGTCGGAAAAGCTCGTGCCGACTTCCGAGAGCGTCATCGGACCCGAGGCAGCGATGACGACCACTGCTGCGACCGACGCGATGGTTGCGGCCTGGCGCAGCACCAGACGTGCGAACAGGCAGATCAGCGCGAGGTTGAGGCCGTGAATGGCGCCGATGATCATCAGCCCATAGGGCGCCGGCAGCACATGGCGGAGATAGTAGACCGGAAAATAGACGAGCGGATTGAAGTAGGTCTGAAAGCCCGGCGGGACCACATCGACGCCATAGCGGCCGTTGAGAACGGCCCAGACATTGTATTCGTGGTAGTTCTGCCAATCCCAGTTGACGTCTTCGCCCATCGCCAGGGTGTAGAGCGCGCCCGCCAGCATCACGCAGACGACAACGGCGATGGCTGCAAGCGCATTGCCGCGCTGCTTCGCCCCCCACGATCGCCGCAGCCTGTCGGCCGCGGGCAGGGACATGACCTCTCGCAGATCGGAGGAAATGGCCGCGCGTTCCAGCATCAAGGCGCCATCGGCGCCGGGAACATCACGAGCAGAGCCGGGTCGCTGAACCGCAGAAAGCCCGCTCGTGAAATGCATTGCCGAATTCCAATTTACAACCGTATGACTATGGATAGCCAGTTAAAGTTGTATGAATCAATGCGGGAACTTTGCGTGATTGCACGTCAAAGTCGCGAGTAGTCGAGGGCTCGAATCGGTCCTCCGGGTCGACCTGCAGCGTTTAGGGCCTGATGCCCATGCGCTCGCGCTCATCGTTCCAGAATTTCTCTTCTCAACTCTGATACTCTGCCTCGCTCATCGGAAATCCGGCCAAATGCCAATGACCGCCATCGTCCGCGTACACGACGACAAAATAATCCCTCTCCAGCTCGGACTTGGTACGCGGCACCGGAATTAGGGAATGGGTTTGATCAGTTACTCCGAACGTCGCGTCGAAGACCGAGTCGACCGATGCATTTCCGCTCTGGACTTCGAGAACCCTGAGGCTGACCGCGAGACGCTCCCTGAGAGAATCGTTCCCACGGCCTCCCGGTGGAATCCGCCCACCCAGGCCGGCCGCAGTCCCCAGTAGCCGCACTCTCGCCAGCAGTACTTCCTTGGCCGTCGTGGGTAATGTTGACGTGCGAATATCGCTCGGAGGCTTATCGAGAAAGTACATAACGGGCAGCTCGGATCCGGCTGTGAGCAGCATCTTTCGTTCTCCTCTCCAAGATGAGCTTGCCGGGACCAAATGTGCCGCGAATCGGACTTGGAGGGTTTGGTTCTTGGTCGGCTGCTCGGCCGAAAAGATGGCTGTGGGCAACGCCAGAACGAGAATGGCGCAGCTTGCTCCGCGTGCAGCGAGTTTGCGTCTCATGACGACGCACCATCAACGTTCATGTCGTCGGCACGGTCGCCCAGTCTTTCGTTTTCTTTGATTGTTGCTGCCGTGGAGAGGCGTCTCTTACCGCTGCGACTCTCTATGGAATTCCATCATTGTTCGAGGCGGGACTTCTTGACATTGCACGACAGTGCGAGGTCGCGCTGCATCGCCATCGATGCCTTCAATCGTGATGGTCTGGCGGCTTCTGCTCCATACGACCCGGCGGGGGACCTCGAAATTCATCGAGAGCGTGACGTCATCCTGGCCGGCATCGGTGACTTCACCGCGAAACCCTCTTCCCTCCTTGCCACGCTCGAAGAGTGCTTGTTTCGAAGCTGCATCCATCGTGAAGTACACAGCGCCCGTGTGTTCACAGCGTACAGAGATCGGATTCAGAATGGGATCGCGAACCCCTAAGCTCAAAATGCTTCTCGGGGGCGTGACAGTGCACGGATGGGTTAATGTCGGCCGAAAGGTGGGGTCGTCGAGTCCCGGCCAAGTCATCGTCTTCTTGTTGCTATCAAAGATCAGGCCGATCCGACCTGGACGAACGCGCAGCATGAATTCGATCTTTCCATCGTTTTTGGAAATGATTTCTCCAGAACGTGTAGTGATGCCGAAATTTGTTTCGAGGTCTATCGGCGGCGTCTCAAACACGACAGCTTTGGCATCGACGTCGAACGTCGCGAAGTAGAGGCGGGCGGGAATGCCGCCTTCACACCGCACCGAAAATAATTCACCGGCTGCCGCGCGGTCTGGCGTCGGCATCAGAAAGAGAATGAGCGCGAGGCCCAAGAGCCGCTTCATGACGCACGCTCCGTTCGTCCATGAGACTGTCCACCGCAGCTTGAGAGAGCGCCGAGTCTTTCGAGGCTTCGAAAACTGCCTGGCAGTGAAGATCGATGCCATCAGCACACTGCACCAGGCGCGCGTCAACGTCTGGCTGCGAACAGGATAAATGAACCTATAAGTATATGATCGTAGCGCAATCCAGCCGGAACACTCACAGGCGAAACACCGACCACTGAATTCACATTGTGCGATCCAAGCCCTCCAAGAATACTCGTTCAGTCTCTCGACCGGTTCGTTTGACGCCCCCGTCCGCCCACCATGACGCCCCACGCATTTGCATCTTGTCATTCACCCTGAATAGTTGTTCAGTCCTTGCGGGGCGATTTGCATCTAGTGCGTGAGAAGCGTTCGGCCGCAGGGCGTGCGGCCGGCGTGTGGGACAGGAAGCGCGCCATGGTTTATCGGCGGACGCATCAAGTGGTGAAGCGCCTTGCGGCGCGGCGCAGCGCCATACTGGCGGCGGCGCGGGAGGCGGCGGCGGAAGGCGGGATGGCGGCGGTGCAGATCGCGCCGGTCGCGGTACGGGCCAATGTCGCGGCCGGCACCGTCTATCGCTATTTCCCCTCCAAGGCCGAGCTGATCTCCGAGCTCATTGCCGAGGTCTCCCGCGACGAGCTCGCGGCGATCCGAAGAGCGGCAGATGCCGCGCCGGGGCCGTCCTCGGCGCTGGCGGCCGCGGTCACCACCGTGGCGGTGCATACGCTGTCGCAGCGCAGGCTGGCTTGGGGCATCCTGGCCGAGCCGGTCGATGTCGATGTCAGCGCCTCGCGCCTTGCCAGCCGGCGCGAGATCGCCGGCGAGATCGCCTCCCGGATCGACGCCGCCGTGCGTGCCGGCCATCTGCCGGCGCAGGACACCGCGCTTGCGGCCACCGCCTTGCTCGGCGCGCTGCATGAGGCGCTCGTCGGCCCGCTCGCGCCCGACAATCTCGATGATCCCGTCAAGATGCGCGATGCGGTGCAGACCGTGACCCTGCTGGCGCTGCGCGCCGTCGGCGTCATGGACGCTCGTGCCCGCGGCCTCGTGGTGCAGCAGACGCTGCTGCCGACGACCAAGGCGCTGGTCGGCGCCTGAGCCGACCGCCACCGGGATCGCCCGGGCCCGCTGTTATCCTGCTACATCAGCATTTTCCCGGCCGGACTGATCAACCCCGGTGGGACGCTTCAGAAGAATGAGCCCGGCGGTCACAATGAGGACGGCTCCGGCGATCGTGGAGCCTTGCGGGATATCCTTGAAGACAAGATAGCCGATGGCTGTGGAACCGAGCAGTTCGAGATAGACCAGCGGCGATAGGGTGGACGCTTCGGCGAAGCGAAATGCCGCGATGGACAGGACATGACTGACAGCAGAGAGCGCACCCAAAGCCAGAAAGAACATGACAGCGTCCCAAGCCGGTGTGGTCCAGGTCAAGATGGCTTGTGGCGTCAGGAGCACCATGCCGACGACACACTGGAAGGCGAGCGTCTTGACGGGATCGCTGACCAGAGAAGCCTGCCGCGTTGCGATCAGATAGAGCGCGAACGTTAGCCCGGCGCCGAGCGCCAGCAGGATGCCGGGCTCGATGTCGCCGTCCGGGCGCAGAATGACGATGGCGCCGGTGAAGCCCAGCGCCAGGCTCGCGATCTTTCGTTGCGTCAAACGCTCCTTCAGGACCATGGCGGCGAGCGCGACCGCGATGACCGGCCCCACGAAATAGGCGCTGACGGCTGTAGCCAGCGGAACGGTCGCGATGGACAGGAAGTAAAGCGTCATCCCGGTGACGAGGAACACCGTCCGCAGCATATGGGAGGCGCGCCGTTCGGCGGGAAAGATCTCTCCTTTGTACCTGATCGCGGCCACCGGAAGGACGACGGCGCTTGCCACGGCGTAGCGCGCCCAGGCGATGAAGAGCGGCGAATAGTCGGCGCTCAGATATTTGGCGATCCCATCGACCAGCGGGATCGAAAGCATCGCGGCCGCCATGAGCACGATGCCCAGCGTCGGGCGGGCGCGGGCTTCGGATTCTACGGTGGTGGCCATATAACCGGTTCCTAGCGATAGCGGCCTGGTGCAGCAGACGCTGCTGCCTGCGAACACGGCGCTGGTCGGGACCTGAAGAAATCGCGCCGCGAGCCAAAAGGCGACCTGATCGCGCTCAGGCCATTGCCCGAGCGTGTCTTTTCGCAAAACCCCGGCAAGACCGGCCAGAGTGGCCGGCTACTGTGCATGGGGTTGTTTTTCGACTTTTTGTTTGGCCGCCCTCGGCGGGCCTCACATGTTGGCGTCGCCCTCGGGGCCGACCGAGGCGATGCGCACCATGTTGGTGGTGCCGGGGATGCCGAGCGGCACGCCGGCGACGATGATGACGCGCTGGCCGGCGCGGACGAAACCGTCGCGGAAGGCGATCTGGCCGGCGCGGCTCACCATGTCGTCCTGGTCGCGCGCGTCCTCCGCCACCACGCAATGCACGCCCCAGGCGACCGCGAGCCGGCGGCCGGCGGTGATGTTCGGCGTGATCGCCACGATCGGCGGCTTCGGCCGCTCGCGCGCCACGCGCACGGCGGTCGAGCCCGATGAGGTCCAGCAGATCAAGGCCGGCAGGTCGAGCGTCTCGGCGATCTGCCGCGCGGCGTCGGCGATGGCATCGCCCGCGGTGGATTCCGGCGCCGGACGTTGGGCCATGATCACCGAACGGTAGGTCGGATCGCGCTCGACCTCCTCGCCGATGCGGTTCATGGTCGAGACCGCCTCGACCGGGAATTTGCCGGCCGCCGATTCCGCCGACAGCATGATGGCGTCGGCGCCCTCATAGACCGCGGTGGCGACGTCGGAGACTTCGGCGCGGGTCGGCACCGGCGACTGGATCATCGATTCCAGCATCTGGGTCGCGATCACCACCGGCTTGCCGGCGCGGCGCGCCATCCGCGTCATCTGCTTCTGCAGGCTCGGCACCCGCTCCAGCGGCAGCTCGACGCCGAGGTCGCCGCGCGCCACCATCAGCGCATCGGAAGCCTCGATGATGTCGGCGAGGCGGTCGATTGCCTGCGGCTTCTCGATCTTGGCCATCACGGCGGCCCGGCCGCGGATCATCTTCTTGGCCTCGATGACGTCGTCGGCGCGCTGCACGAAGGACAGCGCGATCCAGTCGACGCCGGTGACGAGGGCGGCCTCGAGGTCGGCGCGGTCCTTGGGCGTCATCGCCGAGACCGGCAGGTCGGTGTCGGGCAGGCTGACGCCCTTGCGGTCGCTCATCTTGCCGCCGACCACGACACGCGTCACCGCATGCTCCTTCGAGGTCTCCTCCGCGATCAGCCGCACCTTGCCGTCGTCGAGCAGCAGCGCATGGCCGGGCCTGAGCGCCGCCAGGATCTCCGGATGCGGGAGCTGGACGCGCGTGGCATCGCCGGGCGTCTTGTCGGAATCCAGCGTGAAGGTCTGTCCGTTCTGGAGCTGGATCGCCCCTTCGGCAAAGGAGCCCAGTCTCAGCTTCGGGCCCTGCAGGTCGACCAGGATGCCGATCGGCCGGCCGTAGCTGCTCTCGACGTTGCGGATCGTCGCCACCAGCTCCCGCATCTTGTCATGCGGGGTGTGGCTCATGTTGATGCGGAACAGGTCGGCGCCGGCCTCGAACAGGCGACGGATCATCGCGAGGTCTGAAGAGGCTGGTCCCAGGGTCGCGAGAATCTTGATACGGCGAAGGCGCCTCATGGCTTATTTCCAGACGGGGGTGGCAGGCCGGGCGAGCCCGGGGGCGTAGCACCGGGCGGGCTATTGGGCAAACCCGGAACGCCGCCCGGGCCCACCGGGCCGGGCAGGCCAGGCACGCGCTGCTGCGCCGGCTGTTCGTTGGCGTCGGTCAGCTGCACCGTCCAGGCGCGCTGCTCGCCGGTGTCGACCTCGAAATAGCCGGTGCGGTCATAACCGCGGGCCAGGCAATCCTCGGTGCCGCGGATGGTGAACTCCTTGTCGCGGGAGCACATGAAGGCTTGGCCCGACCATTCGCCGCCGCGGTCGTAGTCGATGGCGTAGATGTAGTAGTACCGGGCGACCAGCGTGCCGCGCAGCAGCGTCTCGCAGGAACGGGACGAGATGTTCCACCAGCCCTCGGTGGTCCAGCCCTCGGCGTCCTTGTAGCCGAGCGCGATCCCGACCCGGCTCGACGTGTTGTTGCAGAGGCGGAAATCGGCGGAGGCCGGGCCGGCGTAGAGGCACGCCAGGGCGACCACCAGCACCGGGACCAACCGGGCGAGCAGGTAAAGCGGGGAGCGGGGAGATTCGGCAGTCATTGTCGCGGAAGCTATACCAGATCATTGACGATTTGGCGTTGGGCCGGGGGCAGCCGGGCAGTGGCCCCTTTGCGCCGCGATATGGCAAAATCTGTGACAAGACCCACCTGATCCCGTAACCCTGCCCCGGAACGGACCTTGAGGAAGACAGCCATGGCAATCGACGACAAAACCAGAACGGAGCTCGAGGCGGCCGCTTTTCGGCGCTTGGTCGAGCATCTGCGGAGCCGCACCGACGTCCAGAACATCGACCTGATGAATCTGGCCGGCTTCTGCCGCAATTGCCTGTCCAACTGGCTCAAGGACGCCGCGGACGCCCAGGGCGTCGCCTTGAGCAAGGACGAGAGCCGGGAGGCCGTCTACGGCATGCCCTATGAGACCTGGAAGGCGAAGCACCAGGGCACGGCCACGCCCGAGCAGCTCGAGGCGATGAAGAAGGTCCATCCCCACGGGCATTGAACGGCCCATCGCCGAGCCCTGAGTCGCACCACACAACAGCTTTCTGTGCGTCGGCGCAGGAAGGTGTGGGCGCGCTGTGGACGAGCGTGATGCTTGCTTGAACGCTGGGAGCGCCGACCCTAAGGGTCTACCCAGCACGCGCGGTGAGGGATGCCGGCGTCACCTCGTTTTGCCAGTTCCATTGGGAGTACCAAGATGGCCACCTCCGCCGCCGTCCGCGACGACGAGCCCGCGACGAAATTCGCCAAGGACCAGCTCAAATCCATCATCGAGCGCATCGAGCGGCTGGAGGAAGAGAAGAAGGCGATCTCCGACGACATCCGCGACGTCTATGCCGAAAGCAAGGGCAACGGCTACGACGTCAAGGCGCTGCGCACCATCGTGCGCCTGCGCAAGCAGGACCCCAACGAGCGCGCCGAGGCAGAGACCATCCTCGAGACCTACATGCAGGCGCTGGGGATGCTCTGAGGCCCCCCGCCCGGTCGGCGTTGCAGCGCACCAAGCTTGGGCAAAATCTCGGCATCTGCTAGGTTGCTCGGTGAAGGGACCGAGCGATGGATGTGCCGGGACCAGAGCGCAGGCTTGCCGCGGTTCTCGCTGCCGACATGGTCGGCTTCAGCCGGCTGATGGAGGTCGACGAGGCCGGCACTCTTGCGCGCCTCAAGACCCATCGTGTCGAGCTCATCGATCCTGCCATTGCCAAGAATCGCGGCCGTATCATCAAGACGACCGGCGACGGCATGCTCGCGGAATTCCACAGCGTCGTCGATGCCGTGCTATGTGCGGCCGAGGTTCAGCGCCGCATGGCGCGGCGCAATGCCGACGTCCCGCCGCCGCGGTGGATCCAATTCCGCATCGGCATCAATCTCGGCGACGTCATCGTCGATCAGAACGACATATTCGGCGATGGCGTCAACGTCGCGGCGCGGCTGGAGACGCTGGCCGAGCCCGGAGGAATCTGCGTCTCCGGCGCGGTGCGCGATCAGGTCGGCGACCGGCTCGACGGCGTTCAGTTCGACGATCTCGGTGAACAGAGCGTCAAGAACATCGCTCGTCCAATCCGCATCTTCCGCATTCGGCTGGCGGAGGGGCCCGCAAGCCTGCCTGACGGGTCCAATCGTGCTCTGACGCCGCCGGGTGTTTCGAAGAAGCCGTCCATCGCCGTGCTGCCGTTCGCCAATATGAGCGGCGATCCGGAGCAGGAGTTCTTCGCTGACGGTCTCACCGAGGACATCATCACCGAGCTTTCGCGCTTCCACGACCTGCTCGTCATCTCCCGCAACTCGACGTTCGTCTACAAGGGAAAGGCCGTAAAGGTCCAGGACATCGGCCGTGAGTTCGGAGTCGACTATGTCATCGAGGGCAGCGTTCGCAAGGCCGGCGAGCGCGTCCGCGTCACCGTGCAGCTGATCGATGCAGAGACCGACCGCCATATCTGGGCGGAACGCTACGACCGCGAGCTCCGGGATATCTTCGCCATCCAGGACGAGATGACCCGCGCGATCGTGGCGACGTTGCCGGGTCGGGTAGAAGCCGCAACGCACGACCGCACCAAGCGCAAGCCGACCGACAACATGCCCGCTTACGAATGCGTGTTGGCTGCGAAGCTCCTGCATCATCGGTCAACCCGCGACGACAACGCTCAGGCGCAGACGCTGCTCAACCGCGCGTTGGCGATGGATCCGAACTATGCCCACGCTCATGCCTGGAAGGCATGCGTGCTCGGTCAGTGCTGGATCTATGGCTGGTGCGCCGACCGCGAGGCGACCTTCGAGCAGGTTGCTTCGGAGCTGGAAATTGCGTTGGCGCTCGACGACAACGACGCGGACGTGCACCGAATTCTCGCCGCGCTCAATCTGACGCGACACGACTACGAAAAGGCCACCTATCACCAGGAGCGTGCACTCGCCCTCAATCCGAACTACGACCTCGTCGTCGTGCAACAGGGAGAGCTTCTGACCTGGCTGGGCCTGCCGGAGGAAGGCATCGACTGGATCAGGAAAGCGATGCGTCTCAACCCCTATCATCCCGAGCGCTTCTGGAGCCATCTGGGCCGCGCCTATTATTGCGCGGAGAAATACGCCGAGGCCGCCGAGGCGTTTTCAAGGATCACGCGCCCCGACTATACCCATCATGCGTTCCTGGCGGCGACATTCGCGCAGATGAAGAACGCGATCGCGGCCGGCGCTCACGCCGCCGAGGTCTTGAAGCGCGAACCGGGATTCTCGGTGGCAGCTTATCTTGCGACGCTGCACTACAAGCGCGAGCCCGACCGGCAGCGTCACGAGGCCGGCCTCATCGCGGCCGGCTTGCCGGCTTGATCGACCCCGGGCAAGGACGAACAGAGAGAGCTTTGCTGGCACAGAGGACTCAGTGCAGCGCGGCGGTGCGCACGACGAACGACGTCGTCTCGAGCTTTGCGGTCGCGCTGCCCGAGAAATTGTCGCAGGACAGGCCCTGCATCGGGTCGTCGGAGAAGCCCATCGCGATCACCGAGCGCGGCTTGACGAAATAGCCGCGCAGCGCCGCGGTATCGAGCTCGCCCATCAGCGTCACCGACATCGCATGGCTGGCGCTCGGCGACAGCATCACGATCTTGAGCCAGATGCTCTCGCCCTTGGCCGCAGACAGGCGGGTCGCGGTTGCGACCCTGCCGTCGACGCTCTTGCCGACCACGCTGTTGATCTCCGGCGCCTGAGCCACGCTACGGGGGCGGGTGGTGCGCGGGATCGGCGCCGAGGCCGCGACGACATTGCCGCGGTCGACCGGGGACGCCGCCGGCGCGTAAGCCAGGGCTTGCAGGGCCGCGTTGGACACGCTCGCGGTCGGTTGCGGATCGGTGGCCGCGGCCAGCGCCTGGCGCGCCTTCAGCGCGGCGACCTGCGCCGGCGTCGCCTGCTGCGGCGTGGCCGGAACGTCATCCCAGAAGCCGCGCGCATTGATGATGTCGGCCGGGGTCTCCGGCTTTCCGTCAACAGGCTTGCCGGAAGCGGGCTTGTCAGCCACGGGCGCGGGCTTCGGCTTGGGCGGCGCGACGATCTGCGCATCGGCCGACGCGAGCTGGATCGCGGCGGCGATCTGCGGCTTGGCGCGCGGCGTCGGCACCGGCTCGGCGGGCTTGGCGGCGGCTGCGACGACGGTCGGTGCCGCCGGCTTCGCGGCCGGGCTGGGCGCGCCCTCGTCATCCTCGTCGCTGGCGGCCGGAGCTGCCGGCTTGCTCCTGAACAAGGCTGCGAAGAAATTCGGCTTGCTGCCGGCATCATCGCCGCTGCCGCGCCGCTCGATCTCGGCCTTGGCGAGCTCATAGTTCTTCAGCGGCACCCCATCGGTCGGCAGATGCACCGTCTTGCCGTCCGGGAACACGCGGGCGAGCTGGTCATGCGTCATGCGCGGCCAGTGCCGAACGCTGCCGGTGTCGAGGTGCACGAAAGGCGAGCCGGAGGTGGGATAGAAGCCGACGCCGCCGCGCTGCAGACGCAGGCCGGCGAAGCGGATCTGCTCCAGCGGCACGCCGGGGATGTAGAAGTCTATCGCATGTCCCAGCATGTGCTGGCTGGCGCGCGCCACGCCGGAGGAGCGGCGGCGGAGCATGGCGTTGGTGGCGGGGGAGCGATAGGAGGAGATGATCTGAATCGGCTGCTTGCCGTCGACGTCCCGATAGACTTCCCAGAGGATGTCGAACAGGCGACGGTCCATGACCGTCTGTTCCTGGGTACGCCAGTCGCGCAGGAAGTGGTTGAGCTGCTTCAGCGCCGCCTCGTCGTAGCGCCCGTCGCGCTTGAAGGTGACGGTGAGGTCTTCGCCGGAATGGGTGTGGTGGAACGAGAGCGTCTTGGTCTCGTTCAGAGCGGCGGCGTCATGAACCGAACCGGCGGCCGCAAGCAGCAATGCAGCCGCAAGGCCGATCCGGGATCCGGCCTTCACGCCCGCATGGGACAACGACAGCACAACGAATTGGCGTGCGAGACCAGTCAGCACGTATGAGCCCACCCAGTCGACGAGCGTTCAAATGGACTCTCCCGCCAACCCCGTTAGCAGCGCGAAAGAGGATGAACGCTTTCTTAAAGCGAGAAGGTTAATTTGAGGTTGACCTTCTCGCCCCCAAACCAAGTCAGATTACGATCCTAAGCGGTTGACTGTGGCAAAAAAACGCCCGCCGCCCCATCGCAGGTCGCAGCATGGTTAACGTCAACGACCCCATCCTGGGGACGGGGTCGCTGATTTCCTTGCAGAATTTCAGGAAAACGAGTGCGGGACGGGCGTCAGCGGGTAAACACCCGCTGCTGTTGCGGACGGCGGCCGACCGGTGCCGGCGGCACGGCCTGGGTGGGCGCCCCGAACAGCCGCTCGAAGAAGTTCGGCCCGGACGAGCCGAAGCCGCTGCCGTTGTTGGCCACGGCCACTCCGGAGGGCAGCGTCGTTGCCGGACGCGAATAGCTCGGCTGGGAATGCGCCACGACGGCCTCGAGGTCCTTGCCGCGGTTGTTCTTCAGGACGTTGATCATGGCCGCGTCGCGGCCATAGACGTCCTTGCGGAACTGCAGCTTGCCGGCCTCATCCACGAACGCGGTCTGATAGGTGATGTTGACCGGGATTGGGGTCGGGAATTTCAGGTCGATCTCGCTTTTGCCGTACATGCTGCGGATGCGCTCCGGCGTGTACTTCTCGTTCGGCATGACGATGTTGAGCAGAACGGAGGCGTATTGATCCGGATTCTGCACGCGCATGCAGCCATGGCTGAAGGCGCGCTCTTCCTTGGCGAACAAATGCTTGTCCGGCGTGTCGTGTTGATAGACGAGGAACTTGTTCGGGAAGTTGAAGCGGATGCGGCCGAGCGCGTTGGCTTCGCCCGGCGGCTGCGAAATGTGCACCGAGCCGTCGCGGTTTTGCTCAAGCCTCAGGCCCATGCGTTGAAGCACGGTCGGGTCCTGCTGCAATGCCGGCAGGTACTCGTTGTAAACGATGGATGGCGGCACATTCCAGGTCGGGTTCACCGTGATGTACTTCATCGTCTCGGTGAGGAGCGGGGTGGCTTGCTTGCCCG
Organism: Bradyrhizobium sp. BRP20; assembly: GCF_020194215.1. Classification (NCBI taxonomy): domain Bacteria; kingdom Pseudomonadati; phylum Pseudomonadota; class Alphaproteobacteria; order Hyphomicrobiales; family Nitrobacteraceae; genus Bradyrhizobium; species Bradyrhizobium sp. BRP20. The sequence continues at coordinate 862,518 of NZ_JADYVY010000001.1, forward strand.
GCTTGCCGGTGACGACGCGTGTGGTCCAGACCTGCTGGCCGCGTTGCATCACTTTCAAAGTGAAATCGGGAATGTTGAGGATGACATAGGCATCACCCAGCGACGGCGCGCCGAGCTCGCGCGGCAGCCAGCGCCAGCGTTCCATGTTCACCAGCACCACGTCGATCTGCCTGTCGCGCTTGGGGGTGTTGAGCGCCTTGACCGTCTTGTCGTCGAGGATGCCGGTCGCCTTCAACTCGGCGCCGGTCTGGAACTTGCGCACGGCTTCGGCGACCGCAGCGTCGTAGCGGGTGTCGCTGACATTCTCGGCGAGGCCGAGCTTGGCGCGCAGTTGCGGCACGCGCGGATCTTCCACGACGATCTCAGCCTGCTTCTTGCCGGCAGGGGTGTATTTCAGCGCAGGGCCGTCGGCGATCTCGATCACCGGACCGCTGCCCTGGCCGCGCAGCTCGGCGAGCTTGGCCTTCAGCTCCTTGTAGAGCTTGTGCGGCGGGTTGTAACTCTCGAGCGCCGCGGAGGCGTCCGCCGCCGTCGTGACCTTGGCGAGCACTTCGCCGGGATCGACCGGATGCTCGGGATAGAGAATGTCGCCGCCGGCCTGCGACCAATGCATGCGGCCGCTCTGGGCGTGGCGGGCATAGTCGAACATGCTGGCGGTGAGCTTGAGCTCGGCATCAGCCAGCGCATCGGGGGTCGTGGCGGCGAAATCCGGCACCGGATAGTCGGCGGGATTGAGACCGTCGGACGCCGCGTCCTTGAGCCGTGCGATCACGCCCTTGGCCGCAGCAGTCAGGTTGCCGCCTTGCGTCCAGACCGGCGCGAAGTCGCGCGCGTCGTAGAACTTCTCAATCGCTGCACGCTCGTTCTTGCGGTCGAAATGGCGCGAGGTCTTAGCGCCGATGATGTCCTTGAGCTTGTCCGCGACCGGTTGGTCGGCGGTGGGCACGTTGCTTGCGGCCTTCACCGGTTCGGCGGCCGGTGCTGCGGGAGCCGCCGGCGTGGCCGTTGCGGTGTCGGCCTTGGCCGGCTCGGTTTTCGCAGTCTCGCTCTTCGGCGCTTCCGGCGCGGGTGTGGTGGCAACGTCGGAGGGCTTGGTCTCCACCTTGTCCGCCGTGGGCGCGACGTTCACCTTGGCGGAATCCCTTGCGACGTCCTTCGTGGAATCCTGCACCGTGGCGGTGGTGTCGAGCTTGATGTCGGCTGCAGTCGGGGGCGGGACGTTTGCCGGTTCGGGGCGCGGGATCGCGGCTTCGATCGCGAGTTCCGCGGCGCTGCTGCGCGGCAGATCCTGCGCCAGGGCCGAGCTGGCCGACACCGTGAGGAAGGTCGCCGCGACCGTCATCAAGACACGGTCAAAGCCCACACGGTGGTTCAAACAGTCACGCATTGTGTCGCACCCCTCGGGTGAACTGTTCCTTCATGGAACAGCTCGTTATCGCTTATTGATGTTTCGGCTAAACCGCGCCGGCCTCTCGAAAGTTGCACGCCTGCACGCAACGATTCTGACGCAGACGATATACAGGCCCCGATTTTGCGGCCAGCGCTGCCCGGGGCAACTCACGACAAACTGACTTCAAGGCAGCCTCTTGGCAACGGATTGTACGCTTCTGCCACGCGCTTTTCCCTCTGTCTGTCACTTCCAAGTCACGGTTCAAATCGCAGACGAATTCCGTCGTCACGCGAACGGCTTAGAGCGATCTCGCACCGCCGCGCGAAGCTTCGTTCGCACTGGGCTCAATGCGTCTCCTCGCCGCTTTTGCCGCCATGCCCGGGAACCCCGGCCTCGTCGAGTTTGCGGTAGAGCGTCGAGCGGCCGATTTTGAGTCGGCGAGCCACTTCGGACATCTGGCCGCGATAATGCGAGATCGCGAAACGGATGATCTCGTTCTCCATGTCCTCCAGCGGGCGGACATCCCCGGTCGCAGTGAGCATAGACAGCGTTCCCACCGCGGGGAGCGGGGCGATTGGTATTTCATTACCCGACACTACGGAGGGCGTCGCCGCCGGCTCGAGCAGCAACGGAGCGGTCGGAATATCCGTGACGGGATGCGCCTGCGAGGCGAGCAGAGGGAAGTCGCCGAGACCAAGCTGGTCCCCGTCGCTCATCACCACGGCGCGATAGACCGCGTTCTCGAGCTGGCGGATGTTGCCGGGCCAGTCGAGCTGGGCAAGATGGGCCACCGCCTCGCCGCTGATCCCGGTGATCGGGCGGCTCTCCTCGGCGGCAAAGCGCGCGATGAAATGCCTGAGCAGGTGCGGGATATCCTCACGCCGCGCGCGGAGCGAGGGGATCGTCAGCGGCAGCACGTGCAGCCGGTAGAACAGGTCTTCCCGGAATTGTCCCTGCTTCACCCGCTCCAGCAGCTTGCGATTGGTGGCCGAGATGATGCGGACGTCGACCTTGAGCGGCTTGCGGCCGCCGACCGATTCCACGGCGCCATCCTGGAGCGCACGCAGCAGCTTTACCTGCGCCGTCAGCGGCAGCTCGCTGACCTCGTCCAGAAACAGCGTGCCGCCATGAGCCTCGACGAACTTGCCCGTGTGCCGCTCGGTGGCCCCGGTGAAGGCGCCCTTCTCATGGCCGAACAGGATGGACTCGACGAGGTTGTCGGGAATTGCGCCGCAATTGACCGCAACGAACGGCTTGGCCTTGCGCTCGCCGCTGCCATGGATGGCGCGCGCGAACATCTCCTTGCCGACGCCGGACTCGCCCTCGATCAGCACGGGGATCGCGGAGTTTGCCGCCTTCTGGGCGGCGCGCATCACGCCCGTCATCGCTTCGGAGCGGGTGATGATGTCGGAGAAGGTGAGCCGTCCTTCGCGGCTGTGACGGATGCGCTGCAATTCCCCCTTGAGCGCGGACGTGTTGAGCGCGTTGCGAAGCGAGACCTGGAGCCGCTCGACGCCGACCGGCTTGACGACGAAATCGGCCGCGCCCGCGCGCATCGCGGAGATCACGTTGTCGATACCGCCATGAGCGGTCTGCACGATGACGGGGACGCTCAGGCCGGCTTCGCGGATCTTCGCCAATACGCCCATGCCGTCGAGGCCGGGCATGACGAGGTCGAGGATGACGGCGTCGATGGCCGGTCCGTCGGGGGCAGTGAGGGCGGCAATTGCGGCGTCACCGGAGTCCACGACGACCGTCTCATAGCCGCATTTCTGCACCATGTTCTCGACCAGCCGGCGGGCTACAGCGTCGTCGTCGGCGATCAAAATACTGGCAGCCATGGTGTTCCCCGCACGCTACTACTATCTGTCTCGAATCGGGGCACTCTGGCCGAAGCCGATTAACGCACGCTTAAACCTTGATGCCCCCGCCTGCCGCCGCGATTGTTGAACACAGGTTTCCCACACAATGAATTCGCGCTCCAAGTCCGCCTTGAACAAATCTGCCTTGAACAAGTCCGCTCTCAAGAAGTCCGCTCCCGGCAAGCCCGCTCTCCGCAAGCCAAGCACCAAAAAATCCGCCCCCAAGGCAAGGCCCTCCAAAGCTGCACCCTCCAAAGCTGCGAGCAAGACCGGCAAGCTTCCGGAGTGGAACCTGGCCGACCTCTATTCCGGGATCGAGGCGCCGGAGGTGGCGCGCGACCTCGAGAGAATGGATGCCGACTGCGTCGCCTTCGAGACGGACTACAGGGGCAAGCTGGCGACAGGGACAGCAAACGAAGATGGCGGAAAGTGGCTCGCCGAGGCGGTGCGACGCTATGAGGCGATCGACGATCTCGCCGGCCGTCTCGGCTCCTATGCCGGGCTCGTCCATGCCGGCGACAGTGTGGACCCTGCGATTTCAAAGTTTTACGGCGACGTGTCCGAGCGGCTGACGGCGGCGTCCACGCATCTGTTGTTCTTCGCGCTCGAGCTCAATCGGATCGATGACGATATTTTGAATCGCGCGATGCAGGCCGCCGAGCTCGCGCACTACGGTCCCTGGATCGAGGATCTGCGCAAGGAGAAGCCGTACCAGCTCGACGACAAGCTCGAGCAGCTTTTCCTGGAGAAGGCGCAGACCGGCTATTCAGCCTTCAACCGGCTGTTCGATCAGACCATCTCCAGCCTCCGCTTCAAGGTCGGCGCCAAGGAGCTCGCGATCGAGCCGACGCTGAATCTGCTGCAGGATCGCGACGGCGCCAAGCGCAAGAGCGCGGCGGAGGCACTGGCGAAGACCTTCAAGGCCAATGAGCGCACCTTTGCGCTGATCACCAACACGTTGGCCAAGGACAAGGACATCTCCGACCGCTGGCGCGGCTTCAAGGACGTGGCCGATTCCCGCCATCTGAACAATCGTGTCGAGCGCGAGGTCGTCGATGCGCTGGTCGCCTCGGTGCGCGCAGCCTATCCGAAACTGTCGCATCGCTATTATGCGCTGAAAGCGAAATGGTTCGGCAAGAAGCGGCTGGCCTATTGGGACCGCAACGCGCCGCTGCCTTTCGCGGCGACCGATGTCATCGCCTGGCCGGAGGCGCGCAGCATGGTGCTGACGGCCTATCGCGGCTTCTCGCCCAAAATGGCCGATATCGCCGAGCGCTTCTTCACCGACCGCTGGATCGACGCGCCGGTCCGGCCGGGCAAGGTGCCCGGGGCGTTCTCGCATCCGACCACGCCGTCAGCGCACCCTTACGTTCTCATGAACTACCAGGGCAAGCCGCGCGACGTGATGACGCTCGCGCATGAGCTCGGCCATGGCGTCCATCAGGTGCTCGCGGCAAAGAACGGCGCGCTGATGGCGCCGACGCCGCTGACCCTGGCGGAGACCGCGAGCGTGTTCGGTGAAATGCTCACCTTCAAGCGGCTGCTGGCCCAGACCAAGAGCGCGAAGCAGCGCCAGGCGCTGCTCGCCGGCAAGGTCGAGGACATGATCAACACCGTGGTGCGGCAGATCGCGTTCTATTCCTTCGAGCGTGCGGTCCACACCGAGCGCAAGAACGGCGAGCTCACCGCGACGCGGCTCGGCGAGATCTGGCTGTCGGTGCAGGGCGAGAGCCTCGGGCCGGCGATCGAGATCAAGGCGGGTTACGAGAACTACTGGATGTACATCCCGCACTTCATCCATTCGCCGTTCTACGTCTACGCCTACGCGTTCGGCGACTGTCTCGTGAACTCGCTCTATGCCGTCTACGAGAACGCAGCCGAGGGTTTCGCCGAGCGCTATCTCGACATGCTCGCCGCCGGCGGTACCAAGCACTATTCCGAGCTGCTGCGGCCATTCGGGTTAGATGCGAAGGACCCAAAGTTCTGGGACGGCGGGCTCAGCGTCATCGCCGGAATGATCGACGAGCTGGAGGCGATGGGCTGACGCATTCGCCATCCGTAAAACATCCGTTGAACCGACCCGTTGGTTGTGTTATACAAGTGTATAACGCGCCGGAGGTCAGCCATGAAAATTGAGATCAAGAAGATCGGCAATTCGGATGGTTTGCTGTTGCCACGCGAGCTGATGCAGCGCCTCGATCTCAAGCGCGGCCAGCAATTGCATGTGGTGGAATTGCCTGGTGGTGGTTTTCAGCTGCTGCCCTACGACCCCGATTTCGAGCGGACGATGGAGATCGCCGACGAGATTATGGATAAGTATCGCGACACGCTCGCTGCGCTCGCAAAATAGCTGGCGATGCGCATGAGCGATCCTCAGGAGCCGCTCTGGGTCACCTACGAGCAGGCTGTCGCACTTCATGGTCGACAGCTCCGGCGCTTCGGCGGTGCGCCGGGATTGCGCGACGAAGGCATGCTGCGCTCGGCGCTGGAGCGCCCGATCAACAAATGGCGCTCGGAACAGGCGCCGTTGGACGAACTCGCTGCAGCCTATGCATTCGGCCTCGCGAAAAATCATGCATTCGTCGATGGAAACAAGCGCATCGCCTTCATGGCCATGATGGCTTTTCTTCGCAAGAACGGCGTAGCTTTCAGCCCCGATCCCGCGGAAGCGACAACGATCATCCTCTCCCTCGCCGCCGGCGAAGTCAGTGAGGAGAGTCTGACGCGATGGATCCGGGACAATTGGAATTCCAAATGACCCGATTTGCGGGAAAACCCCGCCTCGGTGCCGTTGCCCTGTCTAAATCTTTCAGGTATCCCAGCCCGAGAATTCGACGTTCGACTGGGGACATTCCATGGCTGACCATAGCGAAGTGGCGTACACCACCGCCGACGGCAACGACTACGTTGCCCACGAGCAGACCTATGAGGGCTTCATCAAGCTGGTGAAGTACGGCACGGTCTCGGTCGCGCTCATCGTGATCCTGATGGCGGTCTTTCTGACCTGATCCATCGTCGGCTGCATCCGCCAACGCCGGCGGCTGCTCATTAAATTTGCATACAAGCCGGTTTCAAAACCGGTATCCAAACGTTGCGGGAGTAACGCTAAGTTCGCGTGCGCGTTTTTGTCCGCGTCGCCGGAGGGCCTATGAAGATCGCCGTTGCCAAAGAAATAGATCCGTCGGAGCCGCGGGTCGCCGCTTCGCCTGATACGGTGAAGAAGTTCAAGGCGTTGGGCGCCGAGATCGCCGTCGAGCCGGGTGCCGGCATCAAATCGGGCCTACCGGATTCCGAATTCACCGCGGTCGGCGCCACCGTCAGCGCTGACGCGCTCAAGGACGCCGACATCATCATCAAGGTGAAGCGCCCTGAGGCATCCGAGCTGGCGCAGTACAAGCGCGGCGCCCTCGTCATCGCCATCATGGACCCCTACGGCAACGATGCCGCGCTGAAGACGATGGCCGATGCCGGCATCGCCGCCTTCGCGATGGAATTGATGCCGCGCATCACCCGAGCGCAGGTGATGGACGTGCTGTCCTCGCAGGCCAACCTCGCCGGCTACCGCGCCGTGATCGAGGGCGCCGAAGCCTTCGGCCGCGCCTTTCCGATGATGATGACCGCAGCCGGCACCGTGCCTGCCGCAAAGGTGTTCGTGATGGGCGTCGGCGTCGCCGGCCTCCAGGCGATCGCGACCGCGCGCCGTCTCGGCGCCGTCGTGACCGCGACCGACGTGCGGCCCGCCACCAAGGAGCAGGTGGAATCCCTCGGCGCGAAATTCCTCGCCGTCGAGGACGAGGAGTTCAAGAACGCGCAGACCGCCGGCGGCTACGCCAAGGAAATGTCGAAAGAATACCAGGCCAAGCAGGCCGCGCTCACCGCCGAGCACATCAAGAAGCAGGACATCGTCATCACCACCGCGCTGATTCCGGGCCGCCCGGCGCCGAAGCTCGTCAGTGCCGACATGGTCAAGTCGATGAAGCCCGGCTCGGTGCTGGTCGATCTCGCCGTCGAACGCGGCGGCAATGTCGAGGGCGCCAAGGCCGGCGAAGTCGTCGACCTCGATGGCATCAAGATCGTCGGCTACACCAACGTTGCGGGTCGCGTTGCGGCCTCGGCCTCCAGCCTCTACGCGCGCAACCTGTTCTCCTTCATCGAGACCATGATCGACAAGAAAGAGAAGAAGCTCGCCGTCAACTGGGACGACGAACTCGTCAAGGCTACCGCGCTGACGAAGGACGGCGCCGTGATCCACCCTAACTTCCAGCCGAAAGCTTAAGGAGAGATTGCCATGGAGCACGCTGCACAGGTCGTCGACCCCTTCATCTTCCGGCTGTCGATCTTCGTCCTCGCCGTCTTCGTCGGCTATTTCGTGGTGTGGTCGGTGACGCCCGCGCTGCACACGCCGCTGATGAGCGTGACCAACGCGATCTCCTCGGTGATCGTGGTCGGCGCGCTGCTCGCGGTCGGCGTCGGCATGGTTTCGAGCGGCTCGGGCTGGGCGCGCGGCTTCGGCTTCGTCGCGCTCGTCTTCGCCTGCGTGAACATTTTCGGCGGCTTCCTTGTCACCCAGCGCATGCTGGCGATGTACAAGAAGAAGTCGAAGTAAGCGGCCACCTCGGGCTGAAGGGATCAATGGGGACCTGAGATGAGCGCCAATCTCTCTGCATTCTTGTATCTCGTGGCGGGGGTGCTGTTCATCCTGTCGCTGCGCGGGCTGTCGAGCCCGGCAACCTCGCGCCAGGGCAATCTGTTCGGCATGATCGGCATGGCGATCGCGGTCGCCACCACGCTGGCGAGCCATCCGCCGGCGGATGGCGTGGCCTGGATCCTCGTGATCCTCGCGGTCGCGATCGGCGGCGGCATCGGCGCGGTGATCGCCCGCCGCGTGCCGATGACCTCGATGCCGGAACTGGTCGCCGCCTTCCACTCGCTGGTCGGCATGGCCGCGGTGCTGGTCGCTGCCGGCGCGTTCTACGCGCCTGAGGCCTTCGACATCGGCAAGCCCGGCGCCATTCATGCATCAAGTCTGGTCGAAATGTCGCTCGGTGTCGCCATCGGCGCGCTGACCTTCACCGGCTCGGTGATCGCGTTCCTGAAGCTGTCCGCGCGCATGAGCGGCGCGCCGATCATCCTGCCGGCCCGTCACATCATCAACATCGCGCTGGCCGTGGCGCTGGTGTTCTTTATCGTCCGTCTCGTCCTCACCGGCGGCGCGTTCGACTTCTGGATGATCACCATCATCGCGCTGGCGCTCGGCGTGCTCATGATCATCCCGATCGGCGGCGCCGACATGCCGGTCGTGATCTCGATGCTGAACTCCTATTCCGGCTGGGCCGCCGCGGGCATCGGCTTCACGCTCGGCAACTCCGCGCTGATCATCACCGGCGCGCTGGTCGGTTCCTCGGGCGCGATCCTGTCCTACATCATGTGCCACGCGATGAACCGGTCCTTCATCTCGGTCATCCTCGGCGGCTTCGGCGGTGAGACCGCGGCGGCCGGCGGCGCCACGGGCGAGCAGAAGCCCGCCAAGCTCGGCTCGGCGGACGATGCGGCCTTCATCATGAAGAACGCCTCCAAGGTCATCATCGTGCCCGGCTACGGCATGGCGGTGGCGCAGGCCCAGCACGCGCTGCGCGAGATGGCGGACATGCTCAAGAAGGAAGGCGTCGAGGTGAAATACGCCATTCACCCGGTCGCCGGCCGCATGCCCGGCCACATGAACGTGCTGCTGGCCGAAGCCAACGTGCCCTATGACGAGGTGTTCGAGCTCGAGGACATCAACTCCGAATTCGCGCAGGCCGACATTGCCTTCGTGATCGGCGCCAACGACGTCACCAACCCGGCGGCCGAAGAGGACAAGACTTCGCCGATCTACGGCATGCCGGTGCTCCAGGTCTGGAAGGCCGGCACGGTGATGTTCATCAAGCGCTCGCTGGCGTCGGGCTATGCCGGTATCGACAATCCGCTGTTCTACCGCGACAACACCATGATGCTGCTCGGCGACGCCAAGAAGGTCACCGAGAACATCGTCAAGGCGATGTGACGGGGGGAGGGACCGTGGCCATCAATTAGGAATGGCACCAGTCCGATCGCATGCCGCCCAAGGCGTGCGCGAGCAGCGCGTCGCCTGGCACGCTGCCCACAAGGCGGCGTGCAGCTGCCGCGACGTTCCGGCGAGCCTGCGACCGACGTCATGAAATTGCTGCGGAGCCGTCGCAAGCCCTAGTCTCAAGCGAGGGAGCGGCCGCGCAATGATGAGCATTGTCAAGTGGATCGCCATCGTGCTCCTGACCGTCTATTGCGCCGGTCTCCTCGTGCTGTACGTCCGCCAGCGCGAGATGCTGTTTCCGATCCCGCCCGCCGGTCGCACCGCACCCGATGCTGCGGGCCTTCCTGAGGCGCAAGAGCATGTCTTGACCACGTCTGATGGCGAGCAGGTCATCGTCTGGCACGTGCCGGCCAAGCCCGGTCGTTCCGTGATCCTCTACTTCCACGGCAATGGCGATTTTCTCGCCGGCCGCGTCGGCCGTTTCAAGGCGATGACCGCCGACGGCACCGGCCTCGTTGCGCTGTCCTATCGCGGCTATGGCGGCTCGAGCGGGATGCCGAGCGAGCAGGGCCTGCTGCGCGACGCTGCAGCCGCCTACGCGTTCACCACCGCGCGCTATGCGGCGGAACGAATCGTCGCCTGGGGCTTTTCGCTCGGGACGGGCGTCGCGGTCGCGCTCGCCTCGGAGCATCGCGTTGGAAAACTCATCCTGGAGGCGCCCTATACGTCGGCGGCCGACATTGCGGGGTCATCGTTCTGGTTCGTTCCGGTCCGCCTCCTGATGCGCGACCCGTTCCATTCGGACCAGCGCATGTCGCGCGTCACGGTGCCGCTGCTGGTCATGCATGGCACCAATGACCTTGTCATTTCGATCCTCTTCGGAGAGCGTCTGTTCGCGCTCGCCCGCGAGCCCAAGCGGTTCGTTCGCATGGAGGGCGGCGGACACGACGATCTCGATCAATATGGCGCGATCGAAACCGCGAGAGGCTTCATTGGCGGCTGACGGCTTGGCTCAACGTTACCTCCCCGCGCTCGTCGTCTCCTGCTTGACGTTTCTGCCGCAGAACGCGCTTGCCGCGACCGGCCTCGATGGTGCGGCGATGCGCTGGCCCTATGCGCTGCCCTTTGCCAGCTTGTTGCTGTCGATTGCAATGGGGCCGCTGCTGTTGCCGAAGATCTGGCATCACCATTACGGCAAGATCACCGCTGCCTGGTCGCTACTGGCGCTCGCCGCGCTCGTCGTCTTCGCCGGCGGCATGGCGACACTGGCGGCGCTGGTCCATGCCATGCTCGCCGAATATCTCGGGTTCATCGTGCTGCTGTTCGCGCTCTATGTCGTGGCCGGCGGCATCCTCATCACGGGCGACATCAAGGGCACGCCGGCGGCGAATGTCGGCATCCTCGCGCTCGGCACGCTGGGGGCGAGCATCGTCGGTACCACGGGTGCCGCGATGATCCTGATCCGCCCCTTGATCCGCGCCAACCGGCAGCGGCGCCACAACACCCATGTCGTCATCTTCTTCATCATCCTGGTGGCCAATGTCGGCGGCGCGCTGAGCCCGCTCGGCGATCCCCCGCTGTTCGTCGGCTTCCTGCATGGCGTTGACTTCTTCTGGACCACGCGGACCATCTGGTTGCAGACCGCACTCGTCGCCGTCCTGCTGCTCGCGATCTTCGCCGTCGTCGACGTCTGGCGCTTTCGCAGTGAGCCGCCGCCCGCCGACACAGGCCGGGGAGAGCCGTTGCGCATCCGCGGCCTCGTCAATCTGGTGCTGATCGCAGCCATCGTCGCCAGCCTTCTCGCTTCGGCGATGTGGAGGCCCGACATTGCCTTCGACATTTTCGGTACCAAGCTGGAGCTGGAGGACGTCGCGCGCAACCTGGCGCTGCTGGCCATCGCGGCGCTGTCGGTGTGGCTGACGCCCGACGAGCACAGGCAGGCCAACGGCTTCACCTGGGAGCCGATCCGCGAGGTCGCAAAACTGTTCGCGGGCATCTTCGTCGCCATCATCCCGGTCATTGCCATGCTCAATGCCGGCCATCACGGCGCGTTCGCCTGGCTGCTGTCGGCGGTGACGGCGCCGGATGGCGCGCCGCGCGAGGTCGTTTATTTCTGGTTCACCGGCCTGATGTCCGCGTTCCTCGACAATGCGCCGACCTATCTGCTGTTCTTCGAGCTCGCCGGCGGCAATCCGCAGGTGCTGATGCATCAGCTCTCGGGCACGCTCGCCTCGATCTCCATGGGAGCGGTCTACATGGGAGCACTCACCTATATCGGCAACGCGCCGAACTTCATGGTGAGCAGCATCGCCCGCGAGAACGGCGTCGCGATGCCGAGCTTCTTCGGTTATCTCCTGCGCGCCGGCGCCGTGCTGATCCCGCTGTTCCTGTTGCTGACGTTCCTGCCGGTCGCACCGATCCTGCACTGGCATTGAATCCGCCGGCCGATTTGCTATTGCTCGCTTTCGTAGTTGGAGCCGATGATGAGCGCGCATGATCCGATGCCCCGGTCGGCCTGGGTCTTTCCGGCGCTGGCCCTGCTGTTGTTCGCAGCCGTCAGCGCCACGGATTACGTCTTCACGCTGTCGTTTGGCGGTCTTCTCTTCACCGTCGTCCTTCTGGTCATCCTGTTCGGCACGGTGTTCGCGGCGGTTCATCATGCCGAGGTGATCGCGGAGCGGGTCGGCGAACCCTACGGCACGCTGGTGCTGACGCTCTCGGTGACCATCATCGAGGTCGCGCTGATCACCACGATCATGCTGGGCGACAAGCCTGCCCCGGCACTGGCGCGCGACACCGTGTTCGCCGTGGTCATGATCGTCTGCAACGGCCTCGTCGGGCTCTGCATCTTCATCGGCGGCCTGCGCTATCGCGAGCAGGGTTTTCAGCTCTCCGGCGCCAACGTCTATCTCAGCGTCCTGTTCGCGCTCGCGACCATCACGCTGATCCTGCCGAACTACACCACCACCACGCCGGGGCCTGTCTATTCGGCGGTCCAGCTCGGCTTCGTCGACGTGGTCACGCTGGCGCTCTATGCGGTGTTTCTCTACACCCAGACGGTCCTGCACAAGGATTACTTCGTCCACGAGCGGGCGTACGCCGGCAGCGGCGAGGTGCATCTGTCGGGCAGGATGCTGGTGCTCAGCGTCGTGCTGCTGCTGATCGCGCTGCTGGCGGTCGTGCTGCTCTCCAAGAAATTCTCGCTGGTGGTCGACGCCGTCGCGGCCAAGATCGGCGCGCCGCCGGCCTTTGCCGGGCTTCTGGTCGCGCTTCTGATCCTGATGCCGGAAGGCGTCGCGGCCGTCTCGGCGGCCCGCCAGAACGACCTCCAGAAGAGCATCAACCTCGCTCTGGGATCGTCGCTGGCGACCATCGGCCTGACCATTCCTGCCGTCGGCGTCGCCACTTACGCGCTCGACAAGGAGCTCGAGCTCGGCCTCGGCGCCCAGGGCAGCGTGCTCCTGCTGCTGACCTTCTTCCTGAGCATGCTGACCTTCGGCACGGGCAGGACCAATGTCCTGTTCGGCCTGGTGCATATGGTGGTATTTGCCGTCTACGTGTTCATGGTTTTCGTACCCTAGAAGGAGCTCCCGGTGCTTGCCGCCCAGTCCGAGGTTCAGGTCGACAACGAAGAGGTCCGGGTGACGGAATGGCGGCTTGCCCCCGGCAGCGCCACCGGCCATCACACCCATGGCATGGACTATGTGATCGTTCCGCTCGCCGCCGGCGAGATGACCATCGTCGCGCCCAATGGCGAAAGGTCCAAGGCGCAGCTTGCCGCCGGGAAATCCTATTTCCGCAAGGCCGGCGTCCAGCATGACGTACTTAACGAAACCTCAACTGAGATCGTGTTCCTTGAAATTGAGCTGAAACGCTAGGGTCGCGCCACCGTTTGCCATCGATCCGTCGCAGTTGATCCCTCACAATGCCCTAAAGTTCCCGCATCAGGTCGCGCGGGGAGTGTGGTCGGAATGCTGAAATACCTCGCAAAAATTTCGATGGATATTTTCCCCTCGGTGCTCGCGACGATCATCGGGGCCTACATCGTCAATCATTACATCAACGCCAAGCCGGCCGCCGACACCCCAGCCGCCGTGACCGCGCCTGCCCAGACCGGCAGCGACGGCAAACCCACCGATACCGCCAACCTTCCCGCCTCCGGCGTCAAGGCCAAGGGCATCCCCGAGAAGAGCGTGACGGACAAGGCGGCGGTCGAGAAGCCGGTCGATCATCCGCCGGCCGCCGAGACCAAGGCCGCAGACGTGGCTCCCGCTGAGACCGGTCCGCGCGGCCGTCCCTCTGCCCGCGACAAGGCCGCGGCGAAATCCGCACCGGCTGCTTCTGCTCCCGTGGTTGAGGCCAATTCGGCCCCGACGGCGGCTTCCGCGGCTCCCGACGCCAACGATCTGGCGCGTGCTGCGATCGAGCGCCTGCGCAAGTCGCCCGAGGGCAAGGCTGCCGAGGCCAGGTCGTCGGAAACCAAGCCTGCCGAGGCTCGCGCGTCGGAGACCAAGCCGGCTGAGCCTGCGGTGCGGGACGCCGCCCGCACGCCGGAGGCTCCGCGTGTCGTGAATGTGGAGCCGTCTTTAGTCCGTCCGCTGCCGCCGCCGATCAATGTCTCGACGCCCTCACCCGAGGCCTATGGCAATGGGGGCTCCAATCCGCCCTACACGGCCTCGATCGGCAACGATGATCCGAATCGGGTGACGCCGCCGGCCGACATTCCCGTGCCGGTCATCGCACCGCCGCTCGACCTGCGTGCCGATGCGGGCGCCGCCCTGCCGCGGCCGAAGAAGACCAATGTCGCCGACGAGATGCTGTCGGGCATGAAGTCGATGTTCAACGCCGTTCTGCCCAAGAGCGCCACGCCCGACTAGAACTCCGCTCAGCCTCCGCCAAACCGTCAGCCGCCGACGCGGGCGAGACCGCTGCGAGCGGGTTCGTCGCGTGGACGAAGCGCAACCGCCTTGGTGTAGGACGCCGCCGCCTTGGCTTTGTCGCCCAAGCGCTCATAGACCTGACCGCGCGCGGTCCAGACCTGGGCATTGTTCGGATCGGCCTCGGAGGCTTCGTCGAGATCGGCTGCGGCCTCCTTGACCTTGCCGAGCGCGAGATAGCTGTTGGCGCGGCCCAGCAGCGGCTCGGCCTTTTGCGGGTTGAGTCCGCTGGCGGCGCTGAAATCGGCGATCGCGAAGTCGTGCTGGTTGTTGCCCTGGTAGATCAGGGCGCGGCCATAGAGCGCCTGCGCATTGTAGGGATCGAGGCCGATCGCGCGATTGAACTCGTCGAGCGCTGCCGCGGCCTCGCCTGACTTCGCCAGAGACTGAGCCTTCGCGGTATGGGCCTGGGCTTCGGTGACGTTGCCGGCGCTCACCGCGCTCTCGGCCGGCGCGGCGGCCTTGGGGGCCTCCTGCGGCTTGTCCTTCTCCGGCATCAGTGATCCCAGATCGAACGAGCAGCCGCCCAGCACGATCCCCGTCAGGGCCGCCGCGAGCGGCGGCTGCCAGATCCGGCGCCGTCGCGGAAGGCCGCGCTGGGAGAAAGGGGAGGCCATCTACGGTTGGCTCGCGCTAGAGCTTGATCCGACAAGTCCTCAAAACAATAACGCGGGCCCGGGGCCCGCGTCATCGAAAACTAGAGTCTTGCTGAATCGGCTCAGCGCGGTCCGCGCGGACCTGCGCCGGGGCCGCCACGACCGCCGCGATCACCGCCCGGGCCGGCGCCGAACACCGGCTTCGGCTTCATCGGCAGCAGGCCTTCGCGCTGCAGCTTCTTGCGGGCCAGCTTGCGCGCGCGGCGCACGGCTTCGGCCTTTTCGCGGGCCTTCTTCTCGGAGGGCTTCTCGTAATGACCGCGGAGCTTCATCTCGCGGAAAATTCCCTCGCGCTGCATCTTCTTCTTCAGCGCCTTGAGGGCTTGATCAACATTGTTATCGCGAACGAGAACCTGCACGCGGCATCCTCTTCAGGTGGATCGGATTTGAATTCTGGTAAGTCAAAGGGGATGGCGAAACGCGCAAGCCCTTAACCTTGAGCGCGCGGATGTATCAGACAAAACCGCAGATGTCCACCGGCCAAGCGGATTTTCGGGCCAAGTTCGGCCATTAAATGCGGCGAAAATACCTCCATGCGGCCCCGATTTGGGCGATTTGGCGCCGAGGACGGGGCCGCACCGGAGCTTTGTTCCGGAATCTTTGCAATGAGGGACTACAATGGACATCAAAAAATATGCTGCCGAAGCCATCGGCACCTTCTGGCTGACATTCGCGGGCTGCGGAAGCGCGGTGATCGCCGCCGGCTTCCCGCAGGTCGGGATCGGGCTGGTCGGCGTGTCCCTGGCTTTCGGATTGAGCGTCGTCACCATGGCCTACGCGATCGGCCACATCTCCGGGTGCCATCTGAATCCGGCCGTCACGGTCGGTCTCGCCGCCGGCGGCCGCTTTCCGGCCGGCCAGATCCTGCCTTATGTGATCGCCCAGGTGGCGGGCGCGATTGTCGCCGCATCGCTGCTCTATGTCATTGCGAGTGGGGCGCCCGGCTTCGACGTCAGCAAGGGCTTCGCCTCCAACGGCTATGGCGCGCATTCGCCCGGTCAGTACAGCATGATGGCCGGCTTCCTCACCGAGGTGGTGATGACCATGATGTTCCTGTTCATCATCATGGGGGCGACCCATGGGCGCGCGCCGGCGGGATTCGCACCGCTGGCGATCGGGCTCGCGCTGGTGATGATCCACCTCGTCAGCATTCCCGTCACCAACACCTCGGTGAACCCGGCGCGCAGCACCGGCCCGGCGTTGTTCGTCGGCGGCTGGGCGCTGTCGCAGCTGTGGCTGTTCTGGGTCGCGCCGCTGATCGGCGGCGCGCTCCTCGGGGTGATCTATCGCTGGCTCAGCGAGGAGCCCAGCGGCGTCGTTGCGGGCGTGAAGACGGCGTAGTCACAATCGCCCGGCGGGATTGCAGCTCTTGCTGCGATCCCGTCACTTGTCGCGGGGCGGCCTGACTTCCGTCACGTGGCCCATCTTGCGGCCGGGGCGCGGCGCACCCTTGCCGTAGATGTGCACGGTCGCGCCCGGCACGCTCATCCACTTTTCGTAATCGTTGATCTCGTCGCCGATCAGGTTGGTCATGGTGACGACGTCGCCGTGGCGCACCGGCTTGCCGAGCGGCCAGCCGGCGATGGCGCGGATGTGTTGCTCGAACTGCGAGACGGAGGCGCCGTCGAGCGTCCAGTGCCCGGAATTGTGCACGCGCGGCGCGATCTCGTTGACCAGCACCTTCGGTCCGGTGCCGCCTGCCAGCACGAACATTTCGACCGCGAGCACGCCGACATAGTCGAGCGCGCTTGCGATTTTGCTCGCGATGCTGCGCGCCTCCTCGGCGAGCGCGTCAGGAATCGGCGCGGGCGCACGCGATATCTTCAGGATGTGGTCGCGGTGCTCGTTCTCGGTGACGTCGAAGCACTCGACCTCGCCCGTGGCCGCGCGCGCGGCGATCACGGAGATCTCGCGCTCGTAGGGCACGAAGGCCTCCAGGATCGCCGATTTGGTGGCGAGGCTGGTCCACACCTTCGCGATGTCGTCGCCCTCGCGGATGATGGCCTGGCCCTTGCCGTCATAGCCGAAGCGGCGGGTTTTCAGCACCGCTGGAAGGCCGATCCTGGCGATCGCCTCGCGCAGCGAGGAGACGGAGGTGACGTCGGCGTAGGCGGCAGTGCCGATCCCGAGCTTCGTCACGAAATCCTTCTCGGCGAGCCGGTCTTGGGTCGTCTCGAGGATCTTGCGGTTGGGCAGCACCGGGCGGCGCGCGTCCAATACCAGCGCGGCTGCCGCCGGCACGTTCTCGAATTCGTAGGTGATGACGTCGACATCATGCGCGAACAATTCGAGCGCCTCGACGTCGGCATATTCGGCGCAGGTCGCGTTCAGCACGACGTCGAAGGCCGGCGAATCCGGATCGGGCGAGAACACCTGGCAGCGCAGGCCGAGTCGCGCCGCGGCCATGGCCAGCATCCGGCCCAATTGTCCGCCGCCGAGGATTCCGATGGTGTCACCGGGCTTCAGCTTCACGTGCCTGGTGTCCGTCACGCCTTGTCCTCCGGCCGCTCGGCGACCGCCTCGGTCTGGGCCTTGCGCCAGGCGGCGAGGCGATCCGACAGGGCCGGGTCGGACAATGCCAACACGGCCGCTGCCAGCAGCGCGGCATTGATCGCGCCGGCCTTGCCGATGGCGAGGGTGCCGACCGGAATGCCCGCGGGCATCTGGACGATCGAATAGAGCGAATCGACGCCCTTGAGCGTCTTGGATTCGACGGGAACGCCGAAGACGGGAAGTTCCGTCAGCGCCGCCGCCATGCCGGGCAGATGGGCCGCGCCACCGGCGCCGGCGATGATAATCTTGTAACCTGCGGCCTTGGCACCCTTGGCGAATGCGAACAGCCGGTCGGGCGTGCGGTGGGCCGAGACGATGCGGCTGTCGGCAGCAATGCCGAGCGCGTCAAGCGTGTCGGCGGCGTGCCGCATCGTGTCCCAGTCCGACTGGCTTCCCATGATGATGGCGATCGGCGCGGTCATGACGTCAATTGTGCCCAGAAAAACAGAGAGATAGGCCAGATTAATGATTCCGGCCGGCGGCTCGCAAGGCGGTGGCAAGGAGAAGGGAATCCACTATCCTGTCTTGGTGAATCCCCGCAAGCCTTCATTGAGCAGGATGCCCATGAAGAAACCGAAAAGGGCGAGCCCTGCGAAGGCCAGAAAGGGCCGGAACATGAGCGCCGCCCGATCCAAAGCCGTTTCGAGCCGCGCGGCCAAACCGGCCTTGCGCAGAGCGCCGGCTGCCGATGACGGCAAGGCGATCATCCGCGGCCTCAGGAGCAAGCTCAAGGCGGCCCTGCTGCGGATCTCGGAGCTCGAGGCGGCCGCCGATACCGATTTCCTGCTCGGGATTCCCAACCGGCGCGGTTTCGAGCGCGAGCTCGCGCGCGCCATCGCCTATATGAAGCGCTACCGCGCCAGCGGGGCGCTGATCGTGCTCGACGTCGATCGGCTGAAGCCGATCAACGATTCCTTCGGTCATGCCGCCGGCGATGAGGTGCTCAAGGCGATTGTCGCCACGCTGACGCGACAGGTCCGCGCCTCCGACGTGGTCGGCCGGCTCGGGGGCGACGAGTTCGCGCTGCTGCTCTGGAATCTCAGCGAGACCGATGCGAAGGTCAAGGCTGCGGCCTTGGAGCAGGCGATCGACGAATTGTCATTCGTTTTTCGCGGCCAGCACGTGGCCGCGGGCGCCTCGGCCGGCGTCGCGCTGCTCGGTCCGCAATCCGCTGCAGGCCGCGCCCTGGAGGAGGCGGATGCCGCCATGTATGTGCGCAAGGCGAGCCGCCGGCACGAGCCGCGGATCAGGCTGGTCGGCGGCGAGCGCTAGTCTAGAGGGTGGCAAGATCTTCCGGCACGTTGCCGAACTTGCGCAGCAGCGTCGCGTCGCCGAATTCGCCGGTCATGGGATCGCCGCTGCGGCTGAACGCGATCGCGCCGATATGGCCGGCGCCGCGCGCCAGCATCTCTGCGCGTCGCAGCGCCGCCGTCGAGGACTGACACTCCTCTGCAGCGCCTGCGACGGGTGATCCGTCGTCATCGATCAAGAAGGGCATTGCAACGTAATAGGTCACATCCGACATGGCGTTGCTCCAAGGTTGAAGATTATGCGGCGCTGCTCTTGCTCCGCATCTTGCTGCGCGAGATCTCCGGAATGCAGCCGGCTGAAATCGCCGCCTGCAATTCCTCCAGCTCGGCTTCCAGATATTCGTTGGCCATGATCAGCGCCTTGATGGTGCTGCGCAGATTGCCGTCGCACATCGCGATCGCCTGATCGCAGGCCTGTTCGTAATGGCTGTTGTCGAAAAGGGCGGTTGCCGACATCTGCGTTGTCCTCGTGTGTTGTCCTTGAGCGTTCTCTGAGGTGGGGCGCCCGCGAATGTTCCTATTTTGTTCTTATTGAGTCAAGCGGATTCGGAAGCGGCGGGGCGCCGCGCAAGACCGGCTCACGGTCAGGCGATGATGTCGGGGGTGATCTGGTCTTCGATGAACGCGATGCGGTCGCGCAACAACAGCTTGCGCTTCTTCAGGCGCTGTAACCGCAACAGGTCGGGGGCGGGCGATTGATGCAATGCATCGATCGCCGCATCGAGATCTCGGTGTTCCTGCTGCAACCGGGTGAGCTCGGCTTCGAGCTCACGCTCATCTTCATTGGTCATGTCTGCGGTGGCCGAAAACCGATAGGCGTGAGATCCGGGCTGTGGATGCCCTGTGGAAATTATCGTCCTTGCGCCGCGTGATCGCAAGCGATCTGCGATCCCTCGTCCCCGATCTCCAGCAACATATTTCTGCAGGGAGCTGCGGCGGTGCGTCGGCGTATTGATATCATGGATTTTTCCGGCGTGGTTCCCTTAGTCACGCTTCGTTACATATGAACTTTCAAAAATGACGCTGCAACGACGGATACCCATCGACAGGACGAATCGGTGATGTAGACTTGGTTGTCCGGATCGAATCCTAAAGGTTCAACCCTACCGAGGAGGTTTCGAATGACAATTCAGGCACATCTCGTTGAATTGGAACGGAAGCACAAACTTCTCGAAAACGAATTGCACGAAGCTCTCGTGCACCTTTCAACAGACGACCTGCAAATTGTTGAGTTGAAGCGCCGGAAGTTGATGGTCAAGGACCAGATCGAGCGTCTGAAGCAATCTGGCGACACGCTCCACTAGTAACCCCCGTGACAGTGTAGAGTTGATCACGTCCTTCACGCAGGGATGAGAGCATCCGTGCTCATCCCTGCTGCAAGGTGTGTACCGTGCAACACGGTTGTGCGGCGCTCACTCTTGCTTGGACCCGTGGCTCTCGACGCGCACACTTATCCGCTTCTCGAAACACTGTCGATATCTGCGAGCTCGGCGACGTGATCGGCGATCGCGAGCGAGGACGTCAGTCCCGGCGATTCGATGCCGAACAGATTGATCAGGCCTGCAACGCCGTGATCGCGCGGGCCCTGCATCAAGAAATCCTGCGTGGCCACGGCCGGCGGCACGATCTTCGGGCGGATGCCCGAATAGCTCGGCATCAGCGCGCCGTCAGGCAGCGTCGGCCAGTATTTGCGGATCGCGGGATAGAAGCGCTCGGCGCGTGACGGATCGACCTCGTAGTCGATCGTCTCGATCCATTCGACGTCAGGCCCGAAGCGCGCCTGTCCTGCCATGTCCAGCGTCAAGTGCACCCCGAGGCCGCCGGGCTCCGGCACCGGATAGATCAGACGCGAGAACGGCGCCTTGGCGTTGCAGCTGAAGTAGTTTCCCTTGGCGAGATAGGCCGGCGGAATCCGGTCCAGCGGCATGCCGTCGATGTTGCGCGCCACATGCGTTGCCGACAGCCCCGCGGCGTTGACGAGGAGGTTGCATTGCAGCGTCATCGGTGCCTCGCCGCCGGCATCGATCTCGATGAGGCCGGCCGCCGCCTTGGCACGGATCAGCGGGGTGTGAAACGCGAAAGCTGCGCCGGCGTCCTCGGCTTCGCCGCGCAGTGAGAGCATGTAGGAATGGCTGTCGATGATGCCCGTCGACGGTGACAGCAGCGCGGCGTCGCAGGCGAGCGCCGGCTCCAGCGCGCGTGCGGCCTCGCCCGAGAGCAGCTGCATGTCGAGCACGCCGTTGGCCTCGGCATGCGCCTTGATCGATTGCAGCTTCTCGGTCTCCTTCGGGCTGGTCGCGACGATCAGCTTGCCGCAATTTTTGTGCGGGATGCCGCGCTCGGCGCAGTAGCGGTACAGCGCGTGCTTGCCTGCCACGCACATGCGCGCCATCCAGCTCCCGGCCCGGTAGTAGATGCCGGCATGGATCACCTCGCTGTTGCGCGAGGAGGTGACGGTGCCGATCGCCTCGGCTTCCTCCAGCACGATCACCTCGCGCCCGGCCTGGGCGAGCTTCCGGGCCACCGCGAGCCCGACCACGCCGGCTCCGATGACGACGCAATCGACCCTATCCATGGTTGTGCAGGATACCAGTTGGAAGCACCGGTGGCGCACGGTCCGGATGCGGCGGCGCAGGCGGGGCTTCCGTTAAGAAGTCGTTTATCATGTCAGGGCAATTGCCGCATTTTATGTCACATTATTCTGTTGTGCCCACAGGCGTTTACCCGATCCAAACCCGCGAAGCCAGACAATCCGACGTTGAAATCGCGGGTGGCTGATGGCTGAGAAGAACTGGCACGTGGGCAGCACGCTTTGGATTGCTGTGCACGCCCTCCTATGCCTGGCCGTTACGGGCGCGCCTGCGCGCGCCTTTGCGGCATCGGACAGCCTTGCCGTTCCGGGCGATCTCACCAGGCTTGATCCCGGCGTGATCTGGGAAGCCCTCATCGCGGGCATCGTGGTCTGCTCGTTCCTCGCCGCGATCGGGCTGTGGATCCATTCCTCGCTGCGCCGGTCCAGCCGTTTGCAGCTGCGTCGCAACGCCTTCATCTCCTCCGCCATGAACAACCTCAACCAGGGCGTGGTGATGACGGATGCGCAGCGCCGCGTCATCTTCTGCAATGACCGCTATCTCGAGATCTATGGCCTGACGCGATCCGACCTCCGGCCCAACATGACCGGTTGCGACATCCTGAGGCTGCGCCGCGAGCGCGGAGTGCTCGGCGTCACCGATGACGAATTTTACCGGAAGGCATCGAGCGCCAATGGCCTGACCACGGAACTGCCGGACGGACGGGCTATCCTGGTGAAGTATTTCGTGTTGCCGAACGGCGGCTCGGTGGCGACCCATCTCGACGTCACCGAGCAGCGCAACCTGTCGCGGCAGCTCGCCTCCACCAAGCAGTTCCTGGAATCGGTGCTCGATCATGTGCCGGCCTGCGTGGCGGCCAAGAACATCGAGGACGGCTGCTACATCTTCGCCAACAGCGCCTATGAGAAGTTCTGGGGATTGTCGCGGGACTTCGCCGTCGGCAGGAATGCACGGGAGCTGTTTGCGTCGGCCTCGGCGGCCAGCATCGAGGCCGCTGACCAGGCCGCGCTCAATTCGCCGGATGGCCAGCACCGCAATGAGTTCGAGGTGGATCGTGCCGGCGCGCGGCGCATGGTCGCCTCGATCCGGATCGTGGTCCGCAACGAGAGCAACAAGCCCGAATTTCTGCTCATCCTGTTCGAGGACATCACCGACCGCCGCTCGCTGTCGCAGGAGCTGGAGAGCACCAAGAAGTTCCTCGAGCTCGTGGTCGACAACATCCCGGTTGCGCTGATCGTGGAGCAGGTCAAGGACGGCCGCTATCTGCTCGCCAACCGCAGCGCGGAGACGATCCTCAACCGCAGGCGCGAGGAAGCCACCGGCCTGACCGCGTCCGACATCTTCAACGCCAAGGAAGCCAGGCTGATCGTCGCGCGCGACGAGGCCGCGATCAAGAAGCGCGGGATGATCACCGAGGAGCATCCGATCTCTACCAAGAACGGCCTGCGGCTGTTCCTCACCCGCCGCGCCACCGTGGTCAATGATGCCGGCGAGCCGCAATATCTGATCAAGACCCACGAGGATGTCACCGACCGCCGGCAGACCGAGTCGCGCATGGCGCACATGGCCTATCACGACGGCCTCACCGATCTGCCGAATCGCGCGGCCTTCCTGCAGGCGCTGACTCAGATGATCGAGGCTTGCGAGGGCACGGACGAGGAGTTCGCCGTGCTCTGCGTCGACCTCGACGGCCTCAAGGAGGTCAACGACGTCTTCGGCCATGCGCTCGGCGACAAGCTCCTGATCGAGGTCGCCCATCGGCTCCAGGATTCCGCACGCGGCGGCGTGGTGGCGCGCCTGTCCGGGGACGAGTTCGGCCTGATCATCGACGGCAAGCAGCCCGAGGCCGGCCTCGCGCTGGCGCAGCAGATCGGCGAAGCCGTCGCGAAGGATTTTCAGATCGACGGCCGGCCGGTCCGCGCCGGCATCACCACGGGCATGTCGGTCTTTCCCCACAATGGCACCGATGGCGCCTCGCTGCTCGCCAATGCCGGCGCGGCGCTGTTCCGCGCCAAGCAGAAGTCGCGCGGCACGATCAGCCTCTACCAGCCCGAGATGGACCAGCAGATCCGCGACCGCCGCGTGCTGCACCAGGACCTCTCCATGGCGGTCAAGAATGGCGAGCTCTCGCTCGCCTTCCAGCCGCAGGGGGCCGCGGGCCACAGCGTCGCCGAGAGCGAGATCATCGGCTTCGAGGCGCTGGCGCGCTGGCAGCATCCGGTGCGCGGCCAGGTTTCGCCGGCCGAGTTCATTCCCATCGCCGAGGAGAGCGGCCTCATCGTCGAGATGGGCGAGTGGATCCTGCGCGAGGCCTGCCGCGAGGCGGCGTCCTGGCCGAAGCCGCTGCAGGTCGCGGTCAATCTGTCGCCGGCGCAGTTCATGCACGGCGACGTGGTCGGCCTCGTCCATTCGATCCTGATCGAGACGGGCCTCGCACCCGGCCGGCTCGAGCTCGAGATCACCGAAGGTGTTCTGATCGAGGATTTCGATCGCGGCCTTGCGCTGCTGCGCCGCCTGAAGGCGCTCGGCGTGCGCATCTCCATGGACGATTTCGGCAGCGGCTATTCTTCGCTGAGCTATCTCCAGGCGTTCCCGTTCGACAAGATCAAGATCGACCGCGCCTTCATCATCAATCTCGGCCGCAACCCGCAATCGGCGGCGATCGTGCGCGCCGTCATCGACCTCGGCCACGGCCTCGAAATGTCGATCATCGCCGAGGGCGTCGAGACGCTCGACCAGCTCGCCTTCCTCGCCAAGGAAGGCTGTGACGGGGTGCAGGGCTATCTGCTCGGCAAGCCGTTGCCGATCGGCAAATATGCCGGGCTCGTCGGCCGCGCCGAAGCCATGGAGCTTGCGCTGAAGACCGGTTAGAGCGTTTTCGAGCGAAGTGGACAGCGGCTCGCGTCAAGAAAACGCGTCAGAATATGAATCTAGAGCCACCGTTCCGATTTCATCGGAACGGAAATCGCTCTAGTGGATGGGAGTGCTTCGCTCCCATTCGACGGCTTCATGGCGGATTACGACCTCGCGATCATCGGCGGCGGCCTGAACGGCGTCAGCCTCGCCCGCGATGCGGCGGGCCGCGGCCTGCGGGTGATCCTGTTCGAGCAGGGCGATCTCGGCGGCGCGGCGTCGTCGGCCACACCGCGGCTGATCCACGGCGATCTCTCGGTGCTGGAGCGCCGCGGCTTTTGGCGGGTGCGCCGGGCACTGGCCGAGCGCCGGACCTGGCTCGCCATCGCGCCGCATCTGGTGCGGCCGATGCGTTTCGTGATTCCTGCACATGTGGACGAGCGTCCGCCGTGGCTGCTGCGGGCCGGCCTGTTTCTTTATGATGTCCTCGCCGGCCGGAGCGGCCTGCCCGGATCGACGACCCTCGACATCACCCATCACCCGGTCGGCAACGCGCTGAAGCGCCCGTTCGGCACGGCGTTCGAATATTCGGACTGTATCGTCGACGATTCCCGGCTTGTCGTGCTCACGGCGCTGGACGCCGCCGAGCGTGGTGCGACGATCCGGACCGGGGCGCGCTGCGTGCGTGCCGACCGAACCGACATCTGGCGGCTCGCCGTGGTCGATCGCGGCCACCGCCGCTCCGTTACAGCAAGGGCGCTGGCCAATACCAGTGGCGGCTGGACCTCGATCGTCGCGGAGACCGTCCTGCGCCAGCCGCAGCCCGCCGCGACGGCCATGCAGATGAGCCAGATCATCGTGCCCAGGCTGTTCGATTCAGACAATGTCTACGTGTTCCAGAACAGCGACGGCCGACTGATCTTCGCAAGCCCGTTTGAGCGCGCGTTCACGCTGATCGGCACAGTCACGCACGATTTCACCGGCGACCCCGCCATCGTGGCGGTGCGAGGGGCCGATGTCGGTTATCTCTGCGAAGCGGCGAGCCGCTACTTCCGCGAGCGCGTCGCCCCGACCGACGTGGTCCGGACGGTCTGCGGCGTCAATCTGAGGCCCGCGTCCGCGCGGCAACGCGAGGGCACAACCCTGTTCCACGCGCGCCGGCGCAAGGCACCGCTGATCACGATGTTCGGCGGCGACCTCACCACCGCGCGCCGGCGCGCCGAGCGGGCGGTGACGAGGCTGACGCCGTTCTATCCGATGTCGCCGCCCTGGACCGCCGGCGCAGCGCTGCCAGGTGGAGATTTCGCCTGGGATCGTTTCGACACCGAGGTCGACCTCGCACGCGAGCGCTGGCGCTTTCTGTCCGAGCCGGAAGCCCAGCGCCTGGTCGCGGCCTACGGCTCGCGATTGGCGGCCGTGCTCGGTGAAGCAAGGACGCGCAAAGAGCTTGGCCCAGCCTTCGGTCCCGAACTGACCGGCGCGGAGGTGCGATATCTCATGACCTGCGAGTGGGCGCGTTTTCCGGATGACGTTCTGTGGCGCCGTTCCAAGCTGGGCCTGACAATGCCTGCGGCGGACCACGACGCGCTGGCGGCGTTCATGGCAGATCTGAGCCGGGCACTGGTGTAGCCCGGATGGAGCGAAGCGAAATCCGGGAGAGTCTCTGCGCCGGCGAACAGCCCCGGATTCCGCTTCGCTCCATCCGGGCTACGGCGGCGCGATGTAAGTTTTCCCCGAACCGGTTGAGCTAAACACGATCGGCCGCTAGCGTGCGGCGGAATCGGGGTTGGCAGGGACCATGGCGGAAGAATTGCCCGGGATGAACGTTGCGGCTGAACCGGCTGGCGGAGACGCATGTCCGGCGGCCGGCCAGCCGCTGCTGCGCATCGAGGGCGTCGCCAAGACCTTTGGCACGTTCCGCGCCGTCGACGGCGTGTCGCTCGATATCAAGGCCGGCGAGTTCTTCGCGCTGCTCGGCCCGAGCGGCTGCGGCAAGACCACGCTCTTGCGCATGCTCGCGGGCTTCGAGGCGCCGGACGAGGGGCGTATCCTGCTCGGCGGCAAGGATATCGCGCAGGCGCTGCCGCACGAGCGCCCGATCAACATGATGTTCCAGAACTATGCGCTGTTCCCGCATCTGTCGGTACGCGACAACATTGCCTTCGGCCTGAAGCGCGCCGGCATGCCGCGTGCCGACATCGCCACGCGCGTGGCGGAGATGGTGGCGCTGGTCAAGCTCGAGGGATTGGAGAAGCGCAAGCCGGACCAGCTGTCCGGCGGTCAGCGCCAGCGCGTGGCGCTCGCCCGCGCATTGGCGCGCCGCCCGCAGCTCCTGCTGCTCGACGAGCCGCTCGCAGCCCTCGACAAGAAGCTTCGCGAAAACACGCAAGCCGAGCTGATGGAGCTGCAGCGGCGGCTCGGCATGACCTTCATCATCGTCACCCACGACCAGGAGGAGGCGATGACGATGGCGAGCCGGATCGGCGTGATGAAATCAGGCAAGCTCGCCCAGGTCGCGAACCCCCGCGAGCTCTATGAGGCGCCGCGCTCGCGCTGGATCGCCGAGTTCGTCGGCGACATCAACCTGTTCGACGGCGAGTCAAAATTGCGCGACGGTCATCGTCTGGTCATCGGCACGCGCGATGCGGGGGCGCTGGTGGTGGCCGAGCCGCGCGAGGCCGTCGGCACCGGAAAACTGGCGGTCGCGATCCGCCCCGAGAAGGTCAAGCTGTCGCGGCGCGGCCCGGTCAATGAGGCCGGTCGTGAGACGGCGATCAACACCCTCGAGGGCGTGATCGCGGACATCTGCTATCTCGGCGGCACCACCACCTATAAGGTGAAGCTCGACACCGGCGGGATGCTGCAGGCGTCGGTCGCTAACAGCGCGCGGCTGGACGTCGACGCCTACAGCCTGAACCAGCATGTCGTCGCCTGGTTCACGCCCGACGATTGCGTGGTGCTGCAATCATGAGCTCGCGCCGCATCTTCGCAAAGCCGGCGCGCTTCGCGGCCATCGCGCCCTATGTCTGGATGGTGCTGTTCTTCCTGGTGCCGTTCGGCTTCGTGCTCAAGATCAGCCTGTCGCAGACCGCGATCGCGCAGCCGCCTTACGAGCCGGTGTTCGACCTCACGGCGGGATGGGACGCGCTGAAGGCAGCGTTCGCTGCGCTCTCGGTCGACAATTTCAAGCTGCTCGCCTCCGACGACATTTACGTCTTCGCCTATGTCCGCAGCCTCACCGTCGCCCTCACGGCCACCGCGCTGCTGCTCCTGATCGGCTATCCCATCGCCTACGGGATGGCGCGGCTGCCGCAGCGCTGGCAGGCGGTGGCGATGGTGCTGGTGATCGTGCCGTTTTGGACCTCGTTCCTGATCCGCATCTACGCCTGGATCAACATCCTCCAGCACGACGGCCTGCTGAACCAGGTCCTGCTGGCGCTGCATCTGGTCAGCCAGCCCGTAGTGTGGCTCTCCACCGACACCGCGATGTATATCGGCATCGTCTATTCCTATCTGCCGTTCATGATCCTGCCGCTCTACGCGACGCTCGCCAAGATGGAGCCGGTGCTGGAGGAAGCGGCTGCCGATCTCGGCGCGCCGCCCTGGCAGGTGTTCTGGCTCGTCACCTTCCCGCTGTCGCTGCCCGGCGTCGGCGCCGGCGTGCTCTTGTGCTTCATCCCGATCGTCGGCGAGTTCGTCATTCCCGACCTTCTGGCCGGCTCCAATTCGCTGATGATCGGCCAGACCCTGTGGCTCGAATTCTTCACCAACAAGGACTGGCCGGTTGCCTCGGCTGCCGCGATCGTGCTGCTAGTCGTGCTGCTGGTGCCGCTCTTGCTGTACGAGCGGCTGCAGAAGCGGCAGCTGGAACAGGGAAGGTAGCGCGATGCGCAAGGTCTCCCGCCTGTCCCGCTTCAACATCGCCTCGCTCGCGCTGGGGCTGGCGTTCCTCTATTTGCCGATCCTGATCCTCGTTCTCTATTCCTTCAACGCTTCGCGCCTGGTGACGGTGTGGGGCGGCTGGTCGCTGCGCTGGTATCATGAGTTGTTCAACGATCGCGCCATGATCGAGGCGGCCTGGATGAGCCTGCGGGTCGCTGTCGCCTCCGCGACGATCGCGACGCTGCTCGGCACGCTCGCAGCGGTGGCGCTGTCGCGCGGTGAACGCTTTCGTGGTCGCACCCTGTTCTCAGGCATGCTCTACGCACCGCTGGTGATGCCGGAGGTGATCACCGGATTGTCGCTGCTCTTGCTGTTCGTTGCGCTGAACGCCGAGCGCGGTTTCTGGACGGTGACGATCGCCCACACCACGCTCACCATGTGCTTCGTCACGGTGGTCGTGCAGTCGCGCCTCGGCTCGCTCGATCGCTCGCTGGAGGAGGCGGCGATGGATCTCGGCTGCAATCCCGTCGGTGCGTTCGTTGCCGTAACGCTGCCGCTGATCGCCCCTGCAATCGTCGCCGGCTGGATGCTGGCGTTCACGCTGTCGCTCGACGATCTCGTGATCGCGAGCTTCACCACCGGCCCAGGCTCGGCGACGCTGCCGATCCGTATCTATTCGGAGGTGCGGCTCGGCGTGAAGCCCGAGATCAACGCGATCTGCACGTTGGTGATCGCGCTGATCGCGGTGGTGATCGTGATCGCTTCGCTCGCCTCCAAGCTGTCGAGCTCGCAGGGCGAGAGCGCGGCGCCGCTGTAGGGGAGAGCGTCACTCCGGAGCGATACGCAGCATTGAACCATGGTGCGGAATGGCGCACCTGAGAAGCTCGAGATTCCGGGTCTGGTCCTTCGGACCATCCCGGAATGACAGCCCATTTACGACTTCACCGCACCCGCCGTGAGCCCGCCCACCATGTAGCGGCGGAAGGCGTAATAGACCGCGGCCGGCGGCAGCGCGTAGATGAAGCCCGTCGTCATCAGCAGCTCCCACGGCGAGTCGTCGGCGGCGAGGAAGTTGCCGAGCGCGACGGGAAGGGTGATGTCGCGGTCGTTCGACAGCAGCAGGAACGCGTAGAGATACTCGTTCCAGGCCAGCAGCACCGCATAGGTGCCGATCGCGACCAGCGAGGGCATCATCAGCGGCAAATAGACCAGGCGGAAGATCTGCAGCGTGGTGGCGCCGTCCATCACCGCGGCTTCGTCCAGCTCCACCGGCAGCTTGTCCGAGGCCTGCTTCAGCACCCAGATCGCGTAAGGCGAGGCGATCGTCACCATGGCCAGGATCAGCGACCAGTGATTGTTGAGCAGGCCGTAATTGCCCATCGTGCGATACATCGGGACCGCGAGGAACGCCGCCGGAATGAAATAGGTGAAGAGCGCGAGGTTCAGCACGGCGCGGCCGCCCGGCACCTTCAATCGCGAAATCGCGAACGCCGCGGCGGTCGCGATGAACAGCGTGAGCACGCCCACGGAGACTGCGATCAGCGTCGAATTCCAGAACTGGGCGTAGAAGTCGCGCAGGAAGTAGTGCTGCTGCTTGAACACGATTTCGAAGTTGTGCAGCGTCGGATGGTCCGGCCACAGCTTGCCCGAGAACGCGTCCTCCTTCGGGGAGATCGCGAACAGGAACATGTGGTAGATCGGGATCATCGTCCACAGGAAGACGGGAATGCCGATCAGCAGCAGCCGCGCTTCCGTCGCGACGTCACGGAGGGAGGGAAGCTTCATCGCGACAACCGTTTCATCATGAAGTAAACCAGTGGCAGGACGAACGGCATCGCGCAGACGATGGATGCCATCGCGAGCGAGAGCTGGTCGAGCCGAAGATAGCGGATGCCGAGCGTCGCCAGCACGTGCGTGAGGTCGGCAGGTCCGCCGCCGGTGAGCAGGTAGACGCTGTTGAAATCGCCCAGCGTCCAGATCATCGAGAGCAGCGTGCAGGTGACGTAGAGCGTCTGCATCGACGGCCAGGTGATGTAGCGGAATTTCTGCCACCAGCTGGCACCGTCGACCTCGGCGGCCTCGAACAGATCGTGCGAGATCGCAAGGCGCCCGGTGATCAGGATCAGCGTCCAGAACGGCAGCGACTTCCAGATGTGCACGGCGATCGCCATGCACAGCGCGACGGTCGGGTCGTTCAGCCAGTTCGGGCCGTCATCGCCGGTCAGGGAGAAGATGAAGTGGTTGACCATGCCCCATTCGGGATTGAGCATGAAGCGCACCGACAGGATGGTCGGGATCGACGGCACCGCCCAAGGCAGGATGAAGATCACCGACAGCCATCTGATCCAGGTGCGCTGCTGCGCGAAGAAGCCGGACAGGAACAGCGCAATCATCATCTTGATGTTGATGCCGACGACCAGGAAGATCAGCGTGTTGATTGCAGCGCGCGCGAAGATCGGGTCGTGATACAGCGCCACATAGTTCGCCGGATCGCGTGCCAGCCAGAGCCCGTAGCAGACGGGATAGACGACAAAGGCAAGGAAGACGAGCAGATAAGGTGTTAGCAGGAGGATGCCCCAGACCTGCGCCGGGGTCAGCCGCGACGACAGGGGCGGGCCGGGTATTGCCTGATCGCCAGAGAGCGTGATCGCCATTCTTTCGGACTCTTCAAAGAGAAGCCGGCCGCGAGACGCGGCCGGTGTTGTTGTTGTTGCACTCTCCCCCGCAACGCGGAGAGATGGGCGGACGACTCAGCCCGCGACCTGCTTGATGCGGGCGATGAGTTCGTCGACAGCCTTGTCGACCGGAACCTTCTCACTGACGACGCGGTTCATCGCCTTCGCCCACACGTTCTCATTGTTCAAGATCGTGAACTTCCAGTTCCTGGTAAAGTCGAACTGAGAGGTGCCGCCCTTGAACTGGGTGTAGACGGCCTTGCGGTGCTTGTCGGCCTGCCAGAACGGGCTTTCCTGGCTTTCTTTCGTCACCGGGAACCAGCGGCCGAGCGCGCCCTCGATGTAGGGACGGATGTTCTCTTCCTGCAGCAGGAAGTTGAGGAACTGCTTGCCCTCGGCCTTGTTCTTGGCCGCGGTGAAGATCAGACCCGTCTTGACGTCGGAGCGATACTTGATGGTCGAGCCATCGGGAGCCTTGGGGAAGGACGCCGTGACGATGTCCTGCTCATAAGCCTTCTTGCCGGCCTCGCGCTGTTCCGGCGTGAGGTTCTGGTTCTGTGACTCCTCGTACCATTTTGCTGCGATCGAGATCGTGAAGTTGTGGGTCATCACGATCGTCTTGTTGTGGAAGGCGACATTGTTGTCCGGGTCCTTCCAGGTGGTCGCGGAGGGCGGGGCGCAGCCCTTGGTGTAGGTGTCGGTGTAGTCCTTCAGCGCCTTGATCAGGCCGTCGCGGACCTTGGGGTCGTCGACCAGCAGCTTGCCGTCGTCGTCGACCAGCTTGACGTGGTAGGCGTCCATGAAGGTGTAGAACGATTGGAACGAGTCGGTGGATTCCACGCCCATCGGCTGGCCGACGGCATAGATGCGCTGGCCTGTGGCCTTACGGATCGCCGGCTGCACCTTGTCGCACCAGAAGCTCCAGTAGCCGGTCCAGTCGTTCGGGATGTCACTCTGCTTGAAGCCGGCTTTCTCCAGCATGTCGTTCCAGATCTGGACGTGCATGCTCTGCTGCTTCAGCGGGAAGCCGTAATAGGCCTTCTTCTTGGCGACGTCGTTGTAGAGGATCGAGGCGTCCAGCGTGTTCTGCACGAACCGGCCCTTGATCGGCTCCATGACGTCGGTGAGGTCCTCGAGCTTGCCCTCATAGGCCCACTTGCCCTGTACCTGCACGTCGTAGCTGTCGGAATAGGCGACGTCGGGCACGGTGCCCGCATCGAGCGCTGCGACGGTCTTCGGAATCATGTCCTGGATCGCGTATTGCGACAATTCGACCTTGATGCCGGTCTTGGCTTCAAACTTCTTGATCGTCTCGGCGAGCGCTTCGTCCTCGGACTTGTAAAAGCCTTTGACCCACCAGACCGTGATCGTCTTCTGTTGTGCAAATGCGGGCGCAGTGGCGGCAAACAGCCCAACCGCAGCGACCGCCAATGAAACTGCGCCAATAACCTTGGATTTCACGTTTTTCTCCCTCAAACGGCCGGTGTTTTAACCGGTCGTATAAAACACTAGCGCATGGTGGTAGCGCAATCAACGCATCTTGTCGGACCAAGGTCGTAGCGCGTCGGAGATGCATCATGCGCGCATCGATCCAATCGCCGCATCAATTCACCGGGATCAATTCGCGCGCGCCCCACGGCGCACAATCGTCAGTTCGACTTCGCGCCCTCTTTCGCATTTTGGGCGGTCGGCGATCCCTCCGGGCGCTTTCCACCCGTGATGCGTTGCTTGAGGAGATCGAGGAAGGGAGACGCCGCCGGCGACTGCCGGATCAGGCTTTCGGGATCGGGGAAGATCAGGGGATCGTCCCAGGGGCCCTGCACCATGAAGGGCAATTGAAAGCCGGACGCCGTGTTGAGGCTCGCCACGCCCTTCATGTCGTATTCGCGGGTCGGCACCGAAGCGGTGCCGGTCAGCGTGATCTTGGCCGCCGGGCCTTCGATGCGGATGTCTTCGGCGGTTGCGATGCCGTCGGAGAATTTCACGGCGATCGTGAGCTTGTCGTATGGCGTCGAGCCGCTGCGGAAATTGCCGCCGCCCGACAGCGGCCGCCGCTCCAGCCGCTTCAGCAGCTGCTCGGCATTGAAGCCCGCGATCGCGCCGTTATGCCCGGTCACGGTGGCGCTGCCGTCGAGCGACTGCACGAGGCCGAACGGGCTCGAGCCCGAGGCGAACAGCGAGACGTTGATGTTGCCGCGGCCGGACAGCTTGTTGAGGCCGAACAGCTCGGTGGCGCAGGCCTGCAGATCGACGTCGGTGAACTGGAATTGCGCCTTGATGTCGGCGACCGTATCGGACCGCGCGATGCCGAACGAGCCTTTCGCGATACCGCCATAGACCTGCGCCTCGCCGACCGAGAGCGCCAGCGTGCCATTGCGCAAATTGGCGCCGATCGCGGTGCGGCCGAGCCGCGTGGGCCCGACCGTCAGCTTGGCCGCCGACAGGCGCATGTCGAGATCGGTGGTCGACAATCCCTGGAGGTCGAACAGCTGCCTGTTCCAGTCGCGCGCGCCGCTCGCGAGCAGGCGGAACGTCGAGATATAAGGTGTGAAGTCGAGCGCGTCGGCGGCGAGCGTGGCCTGCAGCGTCTGCCGGCCGTTATTGGCGTAGGTCATGACGCCTTCGGCGGCATTGCCGTCGAGCTCGACGTTGACATTGGTGAGCGCGATCGAGGCGCCGACGACGTTGGCGCGCGCCTTCAGCACGAAGCGGCCGAAGCCGCCGCTGCCGGGCTGCGGCTGTCCGGTCCAGCGCAGCGCGTTGCGCAAGGACGGGCTGTCCACTGTGAGCGTGCCCTCCATCATCGGGCTGGTGCGATTGGCGACGCTGCCGTCGAAGGCGAGCTTGAGCGGCGCGCTGGCGATGCGCGCCTTCAGGCCGGAGCGGTCGCCGGAGAGGGCGGCCACGAAATCGGAAAAGCTGATCGAACCGTCGACGCGCTCGCCGCGCCAGTCGAACTGTCCGGTCGCGGCAAAGGAGCGCGAGATCGAAGGCCAGGCCAGCGACAGGTCGATGTCCTCGAGCTTCTCGGTGGCACGCGTGGCAACGTCCTCGTAATCGAGCACGCCGTCCTGGATGCGGATTTCGGAGAACGAGACCTGGTTCTCGGCCCCCGGCTTCATGGTGCGTGCGATGGTCTGGATGAAGGGCGTCCAGTTGCTCTCGCCGTCCGGCTTCAGGCTGACGTGGATGCGCGGCCGCAGCAGCGTCAGGTCGGCGATCTCGAAACGCTGCAGCAGGAGCGGCAGCAACCGCAAATTCGCGGTGAGCACGTCGACCTGGAGCGCGGGAGCGCTGGTGCCGCCGCCCTTGAGGCCGACGTCGCGGAAGGAGATGTAGCTCGCCGGAAGCACCGAGATCTCGATGCTGCCTGCGACATTGAGCTCGAGCCCGGTGACGTCGCGGATCTGCGCTTCGACCGCCTTGCGCAGCGCGTCGCGGTTGATGAGCCAGGAGGTCGCGATCAGGGCGATCAGCGCGACGCCAAGCAGCGCCGCGATCGGCGTCCCGAGGCGCTTCATTCCTTGGGCCATGGTCAATGGCATGTCCTGATCGGGTTGGTCGTTGGAGCCAGAAGGGCGGGCCGCGAAACGTGTGTGCCGAACGCCCAGATCCTATGGTGTTAAGTACCGCAACTTGATGGGTTTTCTTGACGCTTTCAAGGCCGCTGCGCGGTTATGCCCACGGCATGGGCAGCTTCTATCACCCGGGGGCGGAGCGGAGAACCCCGTATCATTGACGGCTTCGGACGATTTCGCCTAATAATCGCCGCCAATGAGGCGCGACGCCCGCCAGCCCAAGGTTCAGTCGAGGTTTTTTGCATGAACAAGGTCTATCCCGACGCCAAGTCGGCGCTGTCAGGCATTCTAAAAGACAACATGATGATCATGTCGGGCGGCTTCGGCCTCTGCGGCATTGCCGAGGAGCTGTCGGACGCGATCCGGGATTCCGGCGTCAAGGGCCTGACCGTGGTCTCCAACAATGCCGGCGTCGACGGCATCGGCCTCAGCCGCCTGCTCGAAACCCGCCAGATCAAGAAGATGATCTCGTCCTATGTCGGCGAGAACAAGCTGTTCGCCCAGCAATACCTCGCCGGCGAGCTGGAACTCGAGTTCAATCCGCAGGGCACGTTGGCCGAGCGCATCCGCGCCGGCGGCGCCGGCATCCCGGCCTTCTACACCAAGACCGGCGTCGGCACGCTGATCGCCGAAGGCAAGGAAGTGAAGGAATTCGACGGCGAGAAGTACCTGATGGAGCGCGGCCTGTTCGCCGACCTCGCCATCGTGCACGCCTGGAAGGGCGACACCGCCGGAAACCTGATCTACCGCAAGACCGCGCGCAACTTTAACCCGATGATGGCGACCGCCGCGAAGATCACGGTGGCCGAGGTCGAGCATCTGGTTCCCGCCGGTGAACTCAATCCCGACCACATCCACACGCCCGGCATCTTCGTGAAGCGCATCGTCGAGGTCGGCACGGCCAAGAAGCGCATCGAATTCCGCAACACCCGCCCGCGTACCGCCGCTTAAGCGCAACAGGAGACTCACATGGCCTGGACCCGTGAACAGATGGCCGCGCGCGCCGCGAAGGAATTGCGCGACGGCTATTACGTCAATCTCGGCATCGGCATCCCGACGCTGGTCTCGAACTACATCCCCGATGGCATGGACGTCTCCTTGCAGAGCGAGAACGGCATGCTCGGCATGGGGCCGTTCCCCTATGAGGGCGAGGAAGACGCCGATCTCATCAACGCCGGCAAGCAGACCGTGAGCGAGCTGCCGTCGACCTCGTATTTCTCGAGCGCGGATTCCTTCGGCATGATCCGCGGCGGCCACATGGATCTCTCGATCCTCGGCGCCATGCAGGTGGCCCAGAACGGCGATCTCGCCAACTGGATGATCCCCGGCAAGATGGTCAAGGGCATGGGCGGCGCGATGGATCTCGTCGCAGGCGTCAAGCGCGTCGTCGTGGTGATGGAGCATTCGGCCAAGGACGGCCCGAAGCTCCTGAAGAGGTGCAATCTGCCGCTGACCGGCGAGCGCGTCGTCGACATGGTCGTCACTGATCTTGCCGTCTTCACCATCGACAAGCACGGCGATGGCGGCATGGCGCTGATCGAGCTCGCCGACGGCGTCACGCTCGACGAGATCAAGTCCAAGACCGAAGCCGAATTCCGCGTCGCGCTGAAGAACACGTAGGGTCGTCGTAAAGGGGCGCGCATGACGATACGGTCCGCGCGTCCCGAAGATGCCGAATTCATCGCACAAACCATCCTGAATTCGATGCGCGGCCACCGGCCGCGCGGCTGGTTCGACGTGGCGCTCGGCTGGCCGGAAGCGGAGTGCCTCGCTTTCGTCGCGCGCGTCGCCGTCGCACGGGCGGTGTCGATGTGGCATTTTTCGCGGTTCCTGGTCGCCGAGATTGATGGCAAGCCCGCTGCTGCACTTTGCGCCGTGCCGGCAGCCGGCACCGGACCGGCGGCATGGCGCGCGGTCGAAGAGGTCGGTCTCTCAATTGGGCTGACGGCGTCAGAGCTCGACGCCATCCGTCAGCGCGGTGCCTATTCGCGAGCTTGCTGGGTCCAGGGCGGCGAGGGCGACTGGATGATCGAGCATGTCGCGACCGACCCTGCCTATCGTGGTCGTGGCTTGATGCAGGCGTTGATCGCGCATGCGCTGGACAAAGGGCGGGCAGCTGGGTTTGCCCGGGCGACGATATCGTTCCTGATCGGCAACGAGCCGGCCGAGCGCGCCTACGTGAAGGCGGGTTTTGTCTTCGCGGAAGAGAAGCGCGACCCGAATTTCGAGGCAATCATCGGCGCGCCCGGTTTTCGCATGTTCGCGCGGAAGATTTGAGCAGGTTGCAGGCACCGGCGACAACCAAGCGTTTGCTATCAATTGGTCGAAGCGCCATGAATGTGCGGACGATGTGCCCCTTCAAGCGGGGCCGCTCGGCACCTCGGAGAACCGGGTCAGCCAGGCAACTGGGCCGATGCTCGCGGCGATGATCAGGAGGGCCGCGAGCGCGCCGTCCTCGAAATTGCCGCGGCTTGCGTACTGGTAGATCGACGTGGACAGCGTTTCGACGTTGAGGGGCCGCAGGAGCAGCGTTGCCGGCAGCTCCTTCAGGCAGTCGACGAACATGATGATGACGGCGCCAAGCATCGCGGGCCGGAGCAACGGCAGATAGATCTGCCTCAACATGACCCCCTGGCCGGCGCCGACCGCGCGCGCGCTCTCGTCATAGTCGCTCGGAATGCTGTCGAACCCGGCCTTGATCATGCCGACCGGCACAGCCAGAAAACGAATCGTGTAGGCGATCACGACGGCCATCCCGGAGCCGACCAGGACTAGCCCCGGAAGCGAACGTCCGGTCCAGGTCGCGACCGCGCTCAGCGCATTGTCGACCGTCAGCACCGGGGTGAGCAGGCCGAGAGCGATGACGAGACCCGGCAGCGCGTATCCGGCCTGCGCGATGCTCAGCGCGACATATCGCAGAGGATCCGGCCGCAAGCGATGCGCGATCGTCGTGGCGAGCGCAAGCATCAAGGCCATGAGCGTTGCGAGCCCTGCAAAGGCAAACGAATGGAAGGTGTGGCGCCACAGCAGCGGGTCGAAATTTGCAAGCAGGCCGCGGCCGAGAGCCTGATGCGCCAGATAGAGCAGCGGGACCACGAAACCGATCAGCACCGGCAGCACGCAGACCGCGAACGCGATCGACGCTCTTGCGCCCGACAGCGGGGTTCGCCGCCTCACATGCGGGCTTTCGGCCGAGAATTCGATGCTGGCGTTGCGACGGCCGTAACGCTCCATCGCGATCAGGCCGGCGACGATCGCAAGCATCAGGCATGCGAGCTGCGCTGCACCGGCAAGGCTGCCGCGGTTGAGCCAAGTGGTGAAGATCGAGACCGTCAGCGTGCGGATGCCGAGATATTCGCTGGCTCCGATGTCGTTGAGCGTTTCCAGCGCGACCAGCGCCACGCCGACCGCCAGCGCCGGCCGCGCCATCGGCAGTGAAACGCGCCACAAGATGGTCCATCGGCCGGCGCCCAGCGTCGTGGCCGCTTCCGCGAATTCGGCTGACTGAACCTGGAACGTCGCACGCGCCGAGAGATAGACGTAAGGGTAGAGCACGAGCCCGATCACGAAGATGGCGCCCGGCAGCGAGCGGAGGTTGGGCAGAAGGCCGAGGGCATCGCCCAGCGGCAGCCAGGTCGCCAGGGTGCGATGCACCAGGCCCAGCGGTTCGAACAGATCGGCATAGACATACGCCGCAAGATAGGTCGGAATCGCCAGCGGCAGCGGCATCAGCCACAGCAGCATGCCCCGGCCGGCAAAATCGTGGCGCGACATCACCCATGCAGTGCCGGCGCCGATCAAAAGTGTGACCGCGCCGACCCCGACGAGCAGAAGGGCAGTGTCGAGAAGGGCGGCCGGCAGCACGTAGTTGATCAGGTCGTGCCACACTTCGGATGCCGGCTGCAAAGCCAGCGAAACGATCGAGATCACGGGCGCCGCGACCAGGACCGCGGTTGCGATCGCGATGGCGGTTGCGGCGCGACCGGCCCGCACACGGCCCCTCGATCGAGGCCGTGTGCTCGTAGCTTCCAGCAGTTCGATAGACGTGGGCCGCCAGAGATCAGTTGTCAAAGCCGACCTTGTCCACCAGCGAGGCCGCAGCCTTGCGGTTGGCGGCGATCTTTGCGATCGGCAACGGATCCGGGACGAGCTTGCCGTAGCCGGCGATGGTCGCATTGACGGCGACACCGCTCCGAACCGGATATTCGTAGTTCTGGTCGGCATACATCTGCTGCGCCTGCTCGCTGACGAGCCACTCGATCAGCTTGGTACCGTTGGCCTTGTTGGGCGCGTTCTTGGCGAGCAGCACGCCGGAGAGGTTGACGTGGGTGCCGCCGCCCTCGAAGGTCGGCAGGATGACGCGGGTCGCCTCCGCCCACGGCTTCTTCTCGGGATCGTTGTTCATCATCAGCGCCCAGTAATAGGTGTTGCCGATGCCGATATCGCATTTGCCGGCGGCGACGTCACGCGCGGCTTCGCGATCGCCGCCCGACGGCTTCTGCGCGAGATTCGCCTTCAGGCCCCGCAGCCATTCCTCGGCCTTGGCCTCGCCGTACTTGGCCGCGTAGGCCGCGAACAGCGCGTTGTTATAGATGTGCTGGCCCGAGCGAATGCAGATCTTGCCCTTCCACTTGGGATCGGCGAGCTCCTCATAGGTGATCTTGTCCTGCTTGACGCGATCCTTCGAGGCATAGATCACGCGCGCGCGCATGGAGATGCCGGCCCAGTGTCCGTCCGGATCGCGATATTGCGCCGGCACGACCTTGTCGACCGCCTCCGACTTGATCGGCTGGGTGACGCCGGCCTGCACGGCCTCG
The DNA here is from genome assembly GCF_020194215.1 of Bradyrhizobium sp. BRP20. NCBI lineage: Bacteria > Pseudomonadati > Pseudomonadota > Alphaproteobacteria > Hyphomicrobiales > Nitrobacteraceae > Bradyrhizobium > Bradyrhizobium sp. BRP20. The sequence continues at coordinate 901,671 of NZ_JADYVY010000001.1, forward strand.
TCGATGCGGCCGATGTCCACCGTCAGCAGCACGTCGGCCGGACTGTTGGCCCCTTCCGCCTTCATGCGCTGCTCCAGACCGGAGCTTGCGGAGACGACGTTGACCTTGATGCCCGTGTCCTTGGTGAACGCATCGAACAGCGGCTGGATCAGCTTGGTCTCGCGGTAGGTATAGACGTTGACCTCGCCGTTGGCGGCTGCCTCCGACACGAAAGACGTGGTCAGGCTCAACACCGCCGCAGACGCGGCGAGGACGCGAAGATAGATCATAAGGGCTGCTCCCAGGCGCGAGATTGAACGCCGATTGAGTAGCGCAGGCGGGGGGCCAACGTTAGCGACGCGATGTCGCGAGAGCATAAGCTTAGAGCAATTCCAAAGTATCTTTTAGACTCATTCTAATACTGAAGCGACGGTCATGGGAAATAATTGACGCCCTATGATCCTGCCGGCCTCATCTTGCTCAGGCGCTGCGAGACGCTGGCCAGCCACGACGTCTCCTCGCGCACCAGGCGGAAGCCGAGATTGGCGGGCGGCACGCCCTGGGCGCAGCCGCCGGCACGGGCGTCGCGGATGAAGTCGGTGACATAGGCGCGGTGCGCACCCTCGGCGACGCGCACGCCGCAATTCACGGTCGCGCGGCCGGGATTGCCGGAATCATCGACACGCGAGCGCACGAAGCACGTCGCGGTCCACTCCCAGATATTGCCGGCGAGGTCTTCGACGCCATGCTCGTTCGGGCCGAACTTGCCGAAGCGATGAGCCGTGGTGTCGGAGAGGTCGCGTTCGGATTCGCGCTCATAGCGGCTGATCCAGCGCTTCGAAGGGTCGCTTGCATCGACCGGTGCGCCGTCGTCCTTGAATCGGGAGCCGGCGGCAAAGGCCCATTCCTCGTCGCTCGGCAGGCGGTATTGATGGCCGGTCTTGCGCGATAACCAGCCTGCGTAGGCCTCGGCATCGTGCCAGCTCACCTGCACTGCTGGGCGATCGGGGGCGATTGCCACGTCGCGATCGAGTGCGCGGCAGGCGCCATCCTGCACGCAATGCTGATAGTCGGATGAAGCGACCTGATTCCGCATGATGCGCAGCGGCCGGTTGATCCGGATGGTGCGCATCGGCGCTTCCGCCTGCTGTCCGCCGCGGGTGAAATCGCCGGCCTCGCGATAGGCGAAGCTGCCCGGGGCGACCTCGACCAAGGCCGGCTCGCCGACGGCATGGCGCATCGTCAGCTCCGAGACCAGAGGCGCAACGGCCAGCGGCCCCGCAAGCCCGGCCGCGCAGGCAAGTGCCAGCTTGAGCTTGAATGCGATCAGCACAATCATTCCTCCGCAGAAGGAAAAAAGGGGCCGGCGATGACCGGCCCCTTCGTCGCGTCTAGTTGGTGCTGGCAGGAGGTATTTCGGCAGGCGCCTTCACTTGCATCATCAGATCGTCGTTCCACTTGCCTTCGACCTTGAAGTGCGCGGTGGCGCCGAGACTGGCCGCCTCGATCAGGTTATGCGTGACATAGGCGTAGATGCCGGGCTGCTGGAACTTGTACAGCGCAGCTCCCGCCGAGCCGCCGCGGATGAACCAGGTCTCGAGCCCGACCTCGGGCGCGTTGCCGAACTTGCCGGTCTCCCAGACATAGTCGCCGTGGCCACCGATCAGATGCGGACGGCTGTCGCGATTGGCCTGCGAGTGCACGATCAGCACGTTCTCGCCGACCTTCGCGGTGAGCGCGTTCTTGCCGGTGAGCGCGCCAACCTTGCCGTTGAACACGACATGGGTCGGGGTCAGCTTCTTCATCACCTCTTCGGTCTCGGTGAAGGCTTCGCCCGGCGATTCGTAGGACTTGAAGTTGCCCTTCTCGTCGCGCGGCACGTACATGTCCTGCTCGCCGATATAGTAGACCTTGTCGTAGTTCAGCGCGCGGCCCTTGCCGTCGTTCAGCCCCTCACGCGGCAGCACCATCACGGCACCGTTCATGCCCGAGACGACGTGCCAGGGGGTCATCGGGCCGCCCGGTGCGCAGTGATACACGAACACGCCGGTCTTGGTTGCCTTCCAGCGCAGCACGACCTGCTCGCCGGGATTGATGAGCGTGAGCTCGCCGCCGCCGAGTGCGCCGGTCGCGGAATGGAAGTCGATGTTGTGCGGCATGGTGTTCGTCGCGGGATTGACTAGCGTCAGCTCGACATAGTCACCCTCGTGCACGACCATGAGCGGGCCCGGCATCGAGCCGTTGAACGTCATCGCCTGGAAGGTGGTGCCCTTGTCGTCGATGACGACTTTCTTCTCCTCGATCGTCATCCTGAACTCGACGATCTTGGGGCCCTGTGTCGTGGCCTGCTCGTGCGCGTGCACGAAGGGCGGAGCGACCAGCTCTACCTTCTGACGCGGCAGCTTGAGATCGCCGGCGGCGAAAGCCGGGATCGCCAACATCAGGGCGGTCGCGGCGGCGCTGATCAATGCGGCTCTGCGGGTGAACATCGGAAGCATCCTTCATCTGAAATGGTTTTGATGACGGAGTGCAGTGTGCGCCGATTGCGGCAAGCGTGTTTGTGCTGCGACAAGCTTCCGCCGGATTCGCGTTCGGCAACATGACCTAGATTTCTCGAAGGAGCGGGATCGGCGATGGCAACTCACCGCGTCCGCAGGCGCGATGCCGATCGAGGCCGAGCGTCAACTCAGCGGCAACTCGTTTGCATGTTCAAGCTGGATGACGATCTCGGTTGCCCCGCTCATGCGCGTGGACGAGATCGCAAGACAGGCCTTGGCGAAGGCGCGTCCGTTCAGAGCAGGTTCACGGCGAGCCAGACCAATCCCCAGATCGCCAGTGACAGCGCGACGAAGACGGCGATCGCGGCCGCCGGGGCGCGCACCGCGCCGGCGGGGGCCGGCGCGGCCGGGGCCGGCCGGAAGTCGTCGAAACGCGGGATATGACCGCGGACGTCGAGCAGGGAGAGAATGAGTTCGAGTGCGAAAAGCCTCATGGCGAACGCTCCGGATGGCCGCGATTTTTTCTCACCATGGCCGGGAAACGGTATCCGCGCTTTGCGCGAGCGCAAAGCCGCGTCCGCCGATCCGGGTTATTTGAATTCATTCCGTGATTTGCCGCGATGTCTCGCGCGCGGCGGGCATTTACGAATGGGTAACTTATGAGAGCTGATCTTGCGGCGATCTACGGCGAGGAACGCCTGCCACGCTATACCAGCTATCCGACCGCACCGCATTTCACGCCGGCGATCGGTCCGGACGCCTATGCCCGCTGGCTGGCGGAGCTGCCCGTGGCCGCCAGCGCCTCGCTCTATCTGCACGTGCCATTCTGCCGCGAGATGTGCTGGTACTGCGGCTGCCATACCCAGATCGTCCGCCGCGACGAACTGATCACCGGCTACCAGCGGACGCTACGCAGAGAGATCGCGCTGACGGCCGAAACCATCGGCCACCGCATCAAGGTCGAGCACATTCATTTCGGCGGCGGTACGCCGACGATCATGGCGCCGGACGCCTTTGCCGAGCTGATGGCGACGATGCGTCAGGAATTCTTCGTGCTGCCCTCGGCGGAAATCGCGGTCGAGATCGATCCCCGTACATTGAGCGCGGACATGGTCGAGGCGATGCGGCTCTCCGGCGTCAACCGCGCGAGCCTCGGCGTGCAGAGCTTCGACCCGGTGGTGCAGCGGGCGATCAACCGTGTGCAGAGCTTCGCGCAGACGGCCTCCGTGGTCGAGATGCTCCGCGGCGCCGGGATCGAGGGTGTCAACTTCGACCTGATCTACGGACTGCCGCACCAGACAGTGGCTTCGTGCCTGGAGACGGTGCGACGCAGCCTCGCGCTTTCACCCAGCCGCTTCTCGGTGTTCGGCTATGCTCACGTGCCAGCCTTCAAGAAGCACCAGCGCATGATCAATGAAGGCGTGTTGCCCGACGGCCTTGCGCGCCACGACCAGGCCTGCGCCATCGCCAATGCCTTGAAAGAGGCCGGCTACGTGCAGATCGGGCTCGATCATTTCGCGCGGCCCGACGATGCCATGGCCGTGGCGTTCGAGCAGGGCACCCTGCGGCGCAACTTCCAGGGCTACACCACCGACCGGAGCGAAGTCCTGCTCGGCTTCGGCGCCAGCGCGATCGGGCACCTGCCGCAGGGCTATGTCCAGAACGAGGTGCAGATCGGCGCCTATGCGCAGAGCATTGCTGCCGGCCGCCTCGCCACCGCGAAGGGTTACGGCCTCACGGATGACGACCGGCTGCGCGCCGACATTATCGAACGCATCATGTGCGAGTTCGGTGCCGATCTCGGTGACATCTGCGCGCGCCATGGCGCGGAGGCCGGCGCCATGCTGAAATCTGCCTCGCGTCTGAAGCCGCTGATTTCCGACGGCGTCGTGAGGGTGGAGGGCGATCGACTCGCTGTCGCCAAGGACTCGCGCTTCCTGGTCCGCAGCGTCGCCGCTGCGTTCGATGCGCATCTGGATCCAGGCAAGCAGTTGCACAGTCGGGCGGTGTAGCCCCCCGTCATTCCGGGGCGCGCCTCTTGGCGCGAACCCGGAATCCATTTCACTGCACTGGTTGCTGCTCGATGGATTCCGGGTTCGCGCTACGCGCGCCCCGCAATGACGAGCCAGCTTGCGCTCCAACAAAGAAACTCGGTCCCGCGTCGCTATCGTCGATCGGAATGGAGTTGTCCATGTCCTTCCGATCCGACGATCTGGTCGATGACATCATGCATTTGGCGCCGCACACGATCCGCGTGTTTCTCGCCTTCAGGATGGCTTGCGTCGGCTGTCCGATCGCGACCTTCCACACGGTCGATGACGTCTGCCGCGAGCATGGCATTGACCGCGACAAGTTCCTCGCCGCGCTGATCGAGTGCGTGCCGGCGTGAAACGATCAGGAATCGCGCAGGCGTGCGTGGGTTCCCGGATGATGAGCGCGCTTTCGCCGTAAGCGGAAGCGCGCCTCATCCCTTACTTGAGCAGAGAGGTGTCTCTCACGCCGTGCCGCTGTCGACGCTCCGCTCCGCCAGAACCACAATCTTGTGCGGCTCGCGCAGAATGATGCGCTGGCGGCCGCTCTCGACCAGGCCCTGGCTCTCCCAGCCGCTCAGGATGCGGCTGACGGTGTGCAGCGTGGTGCCCGTCATCTGCGCGATGTCCTGGCGGCTGATCGGGAAGTCGATCTCGATGCCGTGGTCGAGCTTCTTGCCGGATTGCTTGGCGAGGCGAAGCAGCGCGTGCGCGACGCGTTGCTCGACCTGCTGGGTCGACATTTCCAGGATGCGGGTGTGACTTTCCTGCAGCCGCGTGCCGACGGTCTGGAGCGTGTTGGCGGCAAGCGCCGGAAACCGCTCGACCAGCCGCGGCCAGGCCGAAGTCGGCCAGATCAGCACGACGCTGTCGTCGACCGCCATGGCCGTCGCCGGATACCGCGCGGCTCCGATCGCCATCGCGAGCCCGAACGTCTCGCCGGGCGTGACATAGCGCACCACGATTTGCTCGCCGGCAGGTGTGGTCTTGGCCGCGCGGACATGGCCGTGCAGCAGCAGGAAGAAGGACTGCGCGTCCGCCCCCTGCTCGAAGATCGCACTGTTCTTGGGATAGCGCGCCGAGCGGGCCTCACGCAGGATCTCGTCGAGAGCTTCCGGCGTCATCCCCGCAAACAGCGGCAAATGCGCAACCAGCGATGTGTCGACCTTGGCCATTCTGCCTCCCCTGGCATCAGGGAGTGTGATGGCACCTGCAATCGTCAGGTAGTTTGCGTTAGCGCAAAACGAGGCCGCCCGGTGGCAGTATTTTTCCAAGCAACAGTCTGATTTGATTGGAGTTGACCCATGGCTGGCGCCCGATCCCGCAACTTTACGGGCTGGCCGCTGTTTGCGAACAGCTTTCGCCCCTTTTTCCTGCTCGCCGCAATCCAGGCGGCGTTGTCGATCCTGGTCTGGCTGCCGATGTTCTACGGCGAATTGTCGGTGAGTTCCGCATTCGCGCCGCGCGATTGGCACATCCACGAGATGCTCTATGGCTTCCTGCCGGCCGTCATCACCGGCTTCCTCTTCACCGCCATCCCGAACTGGACGGGGCGCCTGCCGATCCAGGGCGCGCCGCTCGCGGGCTTGGTGACGGTCTGGCTTGCCGGACGCGTCGCGGTGACGCTGTCGGCGAATACCGGTTGGACGTTTGCACTGGTCGTCGATGCCGCGTTCCTGGCATTGGTCGTTGCCGCCGCAACGCGCGAGATCATCGCGGGCGGCAACTGGCGCAATCTGCCGGTGGTGGGGCTGGTGCTGGTTCTGCTCGCCGGCAACGTCGCCTTCCATGTCGAGACGCATTACGCAGGCGCGGCCGACGTCAGCATCCGCGTCGGCATCGGCGTGGTCGTCCTGCTGATCGGCTTGATCGGCGGCCGCATCATTCCGAGCTTCACCCGCAACTGGCTGGTCAAGTTCAATCCCGGCCGCCTGCCGGTGCCGTTCGGACGATTCGATGGCGCGGTGATCGGCTTGAGCGCGCTGGCGCTGATCGCATGGATCGCGGCACCGCTGAACATGATCACCGGCGTCGCGATGGCGGCAGTCGGCGTGCTGCATCTGGTTCGGCTTGCACGCTGGGCCGGCGACCGCACTACGCGGGAGCGGCTGCTGCTGATCCTGCATGTCGGTTATGTCTTCGTGCCGCTCGGCTTCATCCTGAACGCTGTGGCCGCCTTCGGCGAGCTGCCGCCGAGCGCCGGCATCCATGCCTGGATGGCGGGTGCTGCGGGAACGATGACGCTCGCGGTGATGACCCGCGCCAGCCTCGGCCATACCGGACAGGCGCTGACGGCTTCGCCGGCGGTCCAGGCAATCTATGCTGCAATCGTCATCGCGGCTCTGGCCCGAATCGGTGCCGTCGTGTTGCCCGCGTATGGCGACGTGCTGCTGTACGTCGCTGCCTGCGGCTGGATCCTCGCCTTCCTCGGATTTGCCGTCGCGTTCGGTCCGCTGCTCGCCGGCAGCGGGCGGCGGGCGCTCGCCACGATGGGCGTGCCCGCCCCCGCGCGCTGAAGTCAGGCTGCACCTGCCGAGGGCGGTGCGGAGCGAGGCCGCACGCCCTTGCGCCAATCGGTGATGGTGCAGCCGAAGCGGCCGCGAAACCAGCGCGCCATGGCGCTCTGCGCGGAGAAGCCGAGCTGCACCGCGATGTCGGCCAGCGGCCGGGTGTGATCCTCGATCAGCTGGAGCACGAGATCGGCGCGCTGCGCGTCCAGGATGGCCGAGAAGCTGGTGCCCGATGCGGCGAGGCGGCGGTGGATGGTGCGGCGGGTGCAGGCCAGATGCTCGGCGACGCGCTCGACCGTGCAATCGCCGCTGGCGAGCAGGGTCCGCACCACCTCATCGACCTTCGCCTCCCAGCTTGCCGGCCTGCTCTCGATCGCCTCGATCCGCTTGCGCAAGTAACTCGCGATCAAGGGATGCGCGCTTGGGATCCGGCGCTGCATGTCGTGCGCCGACAACAGGATCGCATCGTCGTCCGCATTGAAGATCACCCGGCAGCCGAAGAAGTCGCGGTAACGCTTGCGGTCGAGCGGCGGCGGGTAGTGCAGATGCACTTCCAGCGGCCGCCAATCGCCTCCGAACAGCGACTGGATGATGCGCTGAACGCTGCCGAGCGCCATGTCGATCGACTGCCGCGGCGCGCGCGGCTGCCGGCCGCGCAAATGCAGCGTGATGGTCACGGTCCGCTCGTCACGCGTGACGTCGAGCCGCATGCCGTCGTGATGGATATGGATGAAGCGCGAAAACGCCTCGATCGCTTCGCCGACGGTCGCCTGTTCGCGCACGATCAGGCCGACCGCGCCGAAATTGGTGAGGCCGCCGCGCTCGGCGAGACGCAGGCCGAAATCCTCTGCACCGGACGCCTTTGCCGATAGTTCGAGCAGGCGGCGCAGGCCGGTGACGGCGATGGGGATGTCGGGCTGGTCGAGGCAGGCCAGCGGGAGCCTGACCTTGCGCATCATCTGGCTGGGGTCCAGCCCGACCGACCGCGCGACGTCGGGGTAACAGCTCAAGCCTGCGCTGCGAATGAGGTCGGTCATGCAAACCGTTCCTGCCAGCCATACCCGCAAATGTCCCGAAATGTAAAGTTTCTGTCTCAATAGGTCAAATCGGGGAACCCGGCGGCGCATACATAAGGAAAACCGATGCACTGGCGTGAATGCCGTGCGCACTGACGGCGGGCGCGACGGGGCCCGGCCGTCTCGGGCCATTTGACCAAGACATTGCTGGATCGGGACTATGCCGGGGAACATGCATTCCAAGGGCGAGGTATTCGTCATCGACACTGACGCCGCCTCCCGCGAACAACTTTCCGCCGCGCTCGAACAGAGCGCCTATGACGTGATCTGCTTTGCCGATGGTGCCTCTCTGCTCTCGGAAGCCAAGACGCGGATGCCGGCCTGTGTGCTGCTGGAGATGCCGCCGGATCGCTCCGCTCTCGAGGTGCTCAGGCAGCTGCGCGAGGAGAATTGCATGGCGCCGGTGCTGGTGACGTCGGCGAATGGCAGCATCGCCATGGCGGTTGACGCCATCAAGAGCGGCGCGACCGACTTCATCGAAAAGCCGTTCCGCACCCACGACATCGTCAACCGGATCGATGCCGCCATCGATCAATTCGCGCAACCCGGGGCGATCGGGCAACGCTGGCTGCCGGGCTGTGAGCCTCTGACCGCGCGCGAAGCCGACGTGCTCGAGCATCTTGCCGCCGGCCTCACCAACAAGGGGATCGCCCGGCGGATGCATCTGAGCGCGCGGACGGTCGAAGGTTACCGCGCCAGCGTCCTGAAGAAGGCCGGCGCCAAGAACGTGACCGATCTGCTCCGGCGCATTTTCGGTCAGGGCTCGCCGACCCAGGCCTGAAGCCGCCCGGACCACCGAGCGTTCCACAGACATGGTGCCGCCGCGGCGGCGCCCCACGGAAGTCTCAATCGAACCGGTTCCTTCCCTGCCGCGTCCAACCACGATGGCGAGGCATCTCATCGCGCGCGTCCGGCTGGCGGCGCGGCGATACCGGCAGGAGGGACTTTATGCGCATCACCGCAAGATATTTGGCAACCACGGGCCTGGTCCTGGTGACCACGGCGCTCGCATCGCCGTTATGGGCGGCCAATGTGGACGCCAATTCGACGATCGACACGGTCACCGTCTATCCCGACGGTGCCACCGTCACCCGCGTCATTTCGCTAGATCTCGCCTCCGGCGATTCGACATTGGTGGCCAAGGATTTTCCGCTCTCGCTCGATCCATCTTCCCTCCGCGTCGAAGGCGAGGCGGGCGCCAAGCTCACCATCGGCACGATCGACGCACGCCCGCCGAAGGCCGCGCCGCCGATCAACCTGCCCGAGCTCGACAAGCGCATCGAAGCGCTGAAGGATCAACGGGCCGACCTGCAGGGTGCGATCGACTCGGCCAATGCCCGGCGCAAGTTCGCGCAGCATTTTGCCGAGGCGTCGCCGGCCGGCCTCGGCGAGAAGGGCGAGGCGCGCCCGATTGCTGAATGGCGCGCGGCCTTTGCCGCGGTCGCCGAGGAGATCGCGACCGCCGACAGCGCAATTCGCGATGCCACGCGAAAACAGCGCGAGCTCGACCGCCAGATCGCGCAACTGGAAGCCGAGCGCTCGGCCAAGCCGCCGAGCAAGCTGGAAGTGCGGATCGACGTCGCCTCGGCCGCCGCGACCAAGGCGACGCTGCGCGTGACCTATGCCGTGCGCAACGCGCGCTGGGTGCCGCTCTACGATGCGCGGCTCGATACCGGCGCCAAGGATCGCAAGCCGCAGCTCGAACTGGTTCGTCGCGCCGAGGTGACGCAGGCCACCGGCGAGGACTGGTCGAACGTGACGCTCGGCGTCTCCACCGTGCGCATCAGCCGCGGCGGCAGTGCTCCGGAGCTGCATTCGCTGATCGCGCAATATCCACAAGTGCCGAAGCCCATGGCCCTTGGCACGGCCTCGGATCTAGCGCGGCCTGCGCCAACTGTTCGCCAGCGCTCGTACGAGCCCATGTCCAAGGCTGCCGAAGCGATCGAGTTGCGCGAGCGCGCCGACGAGCAACAGGCCGTCGCCGAGATCGGCGATTTCCAGGCCACCTTCAGGATTCCCGGCCGCGTCAGCCTCGGCGCCGCCGACGGTGCCAAGAGCCTACGTATCGCTTCGGTGAATGTGCCCGCCGATCTCGCGGTGCGCGCCGCGCCGGTGCTGGATCCGACCGCATTCCTGGAAGCCAGCTTCAAGCAGACCGACGACACGACCCTGCTGCCGGGCAAGGTCGCGATCTATCGCGACGGCACCTTCGTCGGCCGCGGCAAGATCACGGCGTCCACCAAGGACGACATCGTGCGGCTCGGGTTCGGCGCCGACGACAAGGTCAAGATCGAACGCGCCGTGCTCAAGCGCAACGAAGGCTCGGCAGGCCTCCTGGTCACGACGTCGAAGACCGACGAGCGTTCGTTCAAGACCACGATCCGCAACGGGCATGATTTTCCGATTCGCGTCGCGATCGAGGATCAGCTGCCGGTCAGCGAGAACGAGGACATCGTCGTCGAGATGCTGCCCTCGAGCACCCAGCCGACCGCAAACAACATCCGCGACAAGCGCGGCGTGCTGGAATGGTCGTTCGACGCCAAGCCCGGCGAGGCCCGCGACATCAACTTCGCCTGGCGCATCCGCTGGCCCAAGGACAAGAGCATGGTGATCGTCCCGGCGGGCTGATTTCCTGCACAGGTGGCGCAGCTTCACCTCGCCCCGCTTGCGGGGAGAGGTCGGATTGCATCGAAGATGCAATCCGAGTGAGGGGGTACAGGTCTCTCGACCATCTCGCGTGTGGAGAGAGGCCCCTCACCCCAACCCTCTCCCCGTAAGAACGGGGCGAGGGAGCGCACCTTCACCGTGGCGGCAGTTCAGCTTGCCCCGCAGCCCGCATCGACTGCGGCAGCACATAAGGCACGCCGTCAACCTGATGCACGTCCGCGTCGATCTCGAAAATATCCCGGATCCTCTCCCGCGTGACGACCTCGGCGCGCGGACCGTCCGCGGCGAGCCTGCCGCCGGCCAGCACGACCAGCCGGTCGGCAAAGCGGATCGCGAGGTTGAGATCGTGCAGGATCGCGATCACGGCGGTGCCGGCAGCCGCGCGGCGGCGGGCCGCCTCGACGAGGTCGATCTGGTGACGCAGATCGAGGCTCGATGTCGGCTCGTCCAGCAGCAAGAGCCCGGGGCCGTGCTTGGCCTCGCCGCAGGCGAGCTGCACCAGCACGCGGGCGAAATGAGCGCGCTGCTGCTCGCCGCCCGACAGCGTCGGCAATTGCCGCTCGCGGAAATGCGACAGTCCGACCTCGTCCAGCGCGGCGTCGACGAGCGGGCCGGCCTCGCGCAAGCTGCGCTCGCCCGCGCCCATCAGCACGATCTCCTCGACGGTGAAGGGGAAGGTGACGTTGATGTGCTGAGACAGCATCGCACGGCGCGCGGCGAGCTCGCGCGGCGCGAAGCTGCCGATGTCGCGCTGCTTGAGCCGCACCTCGCCGGCGCTCGGGCGGAGATCGCCGGAGAGCAGCCGCAGTAGCGTCGACTTGCCGGCGCCGTTCGGGCCGATGATGGCGATCATCTCGCCGGCCGCAACCGTTAGGCCGACGCCGTCAAGCAATGTCGCGCGGCCGGCGCGCTTGCCTAGGTGTCGTGCATCGAGCACTGCGGTCATAGCGCGGCGAGCCCGCGCTGCCGCAGCAGGATGAAGAGAAAGACGGGTGCGCCGACGGCCGCCGTCAGGATGCCGATCGGCATCTCCGCGGGCGCCACGATGGTCCGCGCCAGCGTGTCGGCCCCGACCATCAGGATCGCGCCTGATAGCACCGAGGCCGGCAGCAGCAGGCGATGCGCCGGGCCGATCACGAGACGGAGCAGATGCGGCACGACGATGCCGACGAAGCCGATCACGCCGCTGATCGACACCGCGACGCCGGTCATGGCCGAGACCATCACGATCGAGATCCGCTTCAGGCGCTCGACGTCGACGCCGCCGTGAAAGGCGTCGGCCTCGCCGAGCACCAGCAGGTCGAGGCCGCGCGCGATGAAGGCGCAGCCTGCGAGTCCGGCAATGAGCACCGGCGCGAGCACGGCGGCCTTGGTCCAGGTCGCGCCGCTCATCGAGCCCAGCATCCAGAACGTGATGTCGCGCAGCTGACGGTCATCGGCGATGAATACCAGCAGGCCGATGCCCGCATTGGCAATCGCGGTGATGGCGACGCCGGCGAGCAGGAAGATCGCGATCGAGGTGCGTCCCGAGCGGCTGGAGATGCCGTAGAGGATTGTGGTGGTCGCCAGCGAACCTGCGAAGGCCGCGAGGGGCAACAGCTCGGTCTGGAGAAAGCGCAGCGCCTCGCCGAAGCGGGAATCGGTGAAGACGATCGCGCTCGCGGCTGCGAGCGCGCCGCCACTGGAGACGCCGACCAGGGCGGGATCGGCGAGCGGGTTGCGAAACAGCCCCTGCATGATCGCGCCGGCCGCGGCAAGCAGGCCGCCGATCATCGCCGCCGCCGCGATCCGGGGAATGCGGATCGACCACAGCACGAGCTGGTCGCGGGCCGTCATGGCCGCGCTTTCGCCGGCCAAGCCCAGCGCGGCTGGCAGCCGGGAGAGCGGGATGCCGGCGGCGCCGACCGTCAGGGCGGCGATCGCGGTGACCAGGAGCACCACGAGCAGAAGGGGAATCGCGAACGATGCTGCTCGCCGTCCCGCGCTGTGTCGCGGGCTCTGTGTTTCGATCCCGGCGGCCACGCTCATTGCCGGCAATTCGCCGTCGACAGCGCCGACGCGAACGCGCCGCCCTCGGCCAAGGCCGGAAAGAGCTTGACTGAGAGATCGCGCGCCGCTGCCGCGGTGCGCGGCCCGAAGCCGAGCAGATAAAGCCCATCCATGCTGATGAAGCTCTTGTTGGCCGCGACCGGCGTCAGCGCAAAGCCGGGGTGCGTGTAGACTGCATCGGCCTGCAGCGAATCCTTGCCGCGCTCGATCGACAGCACGACATCGGGCTTTGCGGCCACGATCGCCTCGTCGCTGATGACCTTGTAACCATCGTAATCCTCGACCGCGTTGGCCGCGCCCGCGAGCTGGATGATCTCATCCGCCGCGGTCTTGTGGCCCGCCACCATCGCCCGCCCGTTCTGGAGCGACATCACGAACATCACCCGCACCGGCTTCGTCACCTTGGCGCGCAGGGCACGGAGCTGTGCAAGATCGGCGCCGACCGCGGCGCTGAGACATTCGGCACGCGCATCGACGCCCATGGCGTGGCCGACCAGCTTGATCTTCTCGATCAGGCCTTCCTCGGAAAAGGTCTCGGGCACCAGCACCAGCGGCACCTTCGCCGTCTCCAGGATGTCCATGGTCTCGCGTGGGCCCGAGCCCTGGATCGCCAGGATCAGCGTCGGGTTGAGACCGAGCACGCCTTCGGCCGAGATCTGGCGCACGTAGCCGACATTCGGCTTGTCTTGCAGTGCCGCCGCCGGATAGAGGCTCGTCGTGTCGACGCCGACCAGCCGGCTTTCCAATCCCAGCGCATAGAGGATCTCGGTGATGGCGCCGCCGATCGACACCGTGCGGGCAAAATCGGTAACAGTGACGTGGCGATTGCGCGCGTCATGCACGGTGATGCCCGCGGCGTGCGCAGCAGACGCGAACGCGAGTCCGCCGGAGAGCAGGAGACGGGTGAGGGTGCGGCAACATGTCATTGCAGTTACTTCGTCAGGATCAGCTTGTTCTGCGAGGTCAGGCGGAGACGATAGCTGTCCTCGCCATGCGCAATGATGATCTCGCGCTCGGCGGCAAACAGCTCGCGGCTATCGATGCGGCTGCCGCGCATGGTGAGAGTTCGGGTTGCCGCAGAAGGGCTTTGTGCCGGTCCTGCCGCGCTGCCGCTGCTGTCTCCTGATGTGGCTGACATTGTCGGTGTGATGCGCTTTCGAAAGCTGGAGTACCGCCCGTTTGTACAGGTGGCGCCAAGCGCATTCCAACCATCGCAGTTTACAATCGATATAAACTGTAACCCGATGTCATTGACCGTCAGAGTGTTGCCACGTAACCATTTCTGACGGCGGGGAACTCGCCCGCCTCTTGGAACAATCAGCCAGCCAGTCGCTCGCGTTGCGAGCGCGCGCCAGCCAGACGACATCAAAAACTAAAGTGAAGTGCAGGCTGGGGCTGATATGGCTGACGGGGCTAGGTATTCGCGCGCCCTGATTTTGGGCGCGTCGGTGGTTTCAATTGCGGCAATGACGGCGGAGGGCAGTCTCGCGCAGACCGCATCGCCGCAGAGTGAAAACGCGTCGTCGGAAAGGCCGAAGCAGGCCAAGCGCAAGCAGGCGCCGCAAGTTGCGCAGCAGGCCGCGCCGGAGGTGATGAACGCCCGCGCCCAGGCCGGCGGCGCAGCGCCGGTGCAAACGCTCGATGCGATTACGGTCGCGGCAACGAAGACCGAGGAGCGTGCCGTGGATGCGCTGGCACCGGTCAGCGTCGTGACCTCGGCGCAGATCGAGGGACGTCAGGCCAGCACGGTTGGTGACCTCATCTATAATGTGCCGGGCGTATGGGTCCAGAATCGCGGCGACGAGCCGTCGACCTCGATCAACATTCGCGGCCTGCAGGATTTCGGCCGCGTTGCTGTCGTCGTCGATGGCGCGCGGCAGAACTATCAGCGCACAGGCCACTTCGCCAACGGCTCCTTCTTCCTCAATCCGGAGCTGATCAGCGGCATCGACATCGTGCGCGGCCCGACCGCGAACATCTACGGCTCCGGCGCGATCGGTGGCGTGGCCTCGTTCCGCACCAAGGACATCGAGGATGTCGTCCGCGTGGGCGAGCGCTGGGGCGTCGATGTCAAGACTATCCTTGGCAGCAATTATGGTCGCGCACTCGGCTCGGCCTTCGGCGGCGTGCACGTCAATCCGAATGTCGACGTGTTCGCAGGCGGCACCTATTCGACGCAGGAGAGCTACAAGGACGGCACCGGCTTCGAGGTCGCCAATACCGGCAATCGGCTCAGCAGCGGCATCGCCAAGCTGACGGTGCGGCCGGCGGACGGCCACGAGGTCAAGCTCGGCGCCATCTTTCAGGAAGACATCTACAGCCTGGGCCAGCCGCCGCGACGCGCCGGCGATCCCAATTCGACCAATGCGAACGGCACGAACAATCTGAACGGCACGTCCATCTACGCCTCCAACGTGAAGAATTACACCACGACGCTCGGCTGGAAATACTCGCAGCCGGATGATCAGTGGTTCGACTGGGATGCGAAGATCTACTGGAATCGCACCGAGAACGACCAGACTAAGACCAGGCACACCACCACGACGCCGTCAGTTTATTGCGGTGGCGTGCCGGGCAATGCCGTTTCGGGGTGCATCGGGAGCAACCGCGGATATCTGCTCGATACGATCGGTATCGACGTGCACAACACGACACGCTTCGAAACGGGAAGCTGGCGCCACGCGGTGACTTACGGTCTGGATGCGTTCCAGGACAAAGTATCTACCCAGGATAGGACGGGTACCGGCGAAGTGACTACGCCGGGCGGCCAGCGCACGGTGTCTGGCGGCTTCGTGCAGTGGAGGGCGAACTACACCTCGATGCTCGAGGTGATCGGTGCGCTCCGTTACGACAATTATCAGCTTTCGTCGGCGTCCTCATCGTCGGGCGGCGATCGCCTCTCGCCGAAGATCACCATTGCTCTCGTTCCGACCGCGGTCGTGACCCCCTATGCCAGCTACGCGGAAGGCTATCGGGCGCCCTCGATCACGGAGACGCTGGTGAGCGGGCCACATGCCGGCGCGACGGTCAACGACTCGTTCTTCCGCTGTCCGTCGGGCACGCCGGGACCGGGCGCGGACTCGACCTTCTGCTTCGTGCCCAATCCAAACCTGCGCCCCGAGGTCGGCAAGAACAAGGAGATCGGTTTCAATATCAAGAAGAACGATCTGTTCACGGCGGGCGACACGCTGCGCGGCAAGATCAACGTGTTCCGCAACGACATCAGCGACTTCATCGATCAGGTCGCTTACGGAAACCCGCTCGTGGTCCCGACCGGGCCGCCACCGGCGCCGTCGATCACGGTGCTCCCGTTCCTGCAGTATCAGAACGTGGCGTCCGCGCTTATTCAAGGCGTCGAGGCCGAGGCGATGTATGACGCGAACCTGTGGTTCTTCGGCCTCTCCGGGACCTATCAGAGCGGAAAGAATCTGCAGACCGGCTTCGGCCTCTACAGCATTCCGCCGCAGAAGATCACGACGACGGCCGGCGTGCGTCTGCTCGACCGCACCCTCATCCTTTCGATGATGTGGACGTCGGCAATCGCCAACTACGACATCCCCAGGACCTACACGCCCGCGACGTCGTACGATCTCGTCAATCTTTACGCGCAGTATCACCCGACGCCCGCTCTCACGCTCAACTTCTCCGTCGAGAACCTCTTCAATCGCTACTATCGTCCGTACGCCATTCCGGTCGGTAGCACGGGCGACACGCAAAACGACGTGAAGTGGGCGAGCGCCGGTGCTGGGCTCGTGATCAAGGGAGGTCTCAAATACCATTTTGGCGGCACCTGAGGAAGACACCGCAGGTTATGCCTTGCTGATCTCGAAGGCCACGCTGATGCGTCAGCGTGGCTTTCGACCCGTTCTGAAATATCCGGTCGGCAATTGCCGATCTACAAGTCACAGGAGAAAAGTCGAATGTTCATCGCCATGAATCGCTTCCAGGTGAAGCCCGGCTCGGAAGCCGCGTTCGAAACCGTCTGGCGGACCCGTGAGTCCTATCTCGGCAGCATGGCGGGGTTCGTCGAATTCCATCTGCTCAAGGGGCCGGTCGCCGAGGACCACACGCTGTATTCCTCGCATACCGTGTGGGTCGACAAAGCGGCTTTCGAGGCCTGGACGCGCTCGGAGGAATTCCGCCGCGCTCATGCGCGCGCCGACAACAAGACCGGCGAGAGCCTCTATCTCGGTCACCCCAAGTTCGAAGGTTTCGAGGTCATCATGACCGAGCGCAAGGCGAGCGCGGCCGCTTGAGGCGCCGGGGTTGAGGAGCCAGATATGCTGAGCACCGATCTCGCCGACCTCAAGGCGCATATGGCGGACAATCCGGGTGCCGTGATCGAGGACGTCGCGCGCGAGCGCAGCGCCACGCCGCGCGCGGTGATCGAGGCGTTGCCGCCGTCAATGGTGCGCATCGGGAGCGGCGAACATTTTGCCGCCGCCATGCAGGCCATCGCGGAATGGGGCGAGGTCACGCTGATCGTCCACACCGATGATGCGATCTTCGAGTTCACCGGGACCATTCCCGCGGGCGAGATCGGCCGCGGCTATTTCAACCTGATGCAGCCAAAGGGCCTGCACGGCCATCTCCGCCACGAGCGCTGCGCGGGAATTGCCTTCGTCGAGCGGCCCTTCATGGGCAAGTCCTCGGCCTTCGTCGCCTTCGTGAACGCCGACGGCGGCATCATGTTCAAGGTCTTCGTCGGCCGCGACGAGACGAGGGCGCTGCGGGCGGATCAGCTGGCGCGGTTCCGGCGGCTCGCGGACCGGATCGCGGCGAAGCTTTCGGCGTGACTTCCATTTGTCGGGAGATCAGGATGCAGAGCAATTCCACGCTAGGGCACGTGATCCTCACAATCGCACTGGCGCTCGTGCCGGCGCCGGCCTTTGCGATCGACGCGGCGCTGTTGCCGCGCAATCTGTCGCCCTGGGGCATGTTCCTCGGTGCCGACATCGTCGTGAAGGTCGTGATGGTCGGGCTTGCCGTTGCCTCGCTGGCGACATGGACGGTCTGGCTCGCCAAGACCATCGAGCTGCGTCGCAAGGGCTCGCTCGCCTTGCAGCGGACGCGCACCCTCGAAGGCAACATGACGCTGGCCGAGGCATCCGCGCGGACCGGCGACGCCCGCGACGCAGTCGCGCAGCTGATTCAGTCCTGCGCCAGGGAGGCCGAGCTCTCCGGCGGCATTCTCGACGACGGCCTGCAGGAGCGCGTCGCGTTGCGGCTGGAGCGGGTCGAGGCGGCGATGTCCAGGCAGATCGCGCGCGGCACCGGCGTGCTCGCGACCATCGGCGCCATCGCGCCGTTCGTCGGTCTGTTCGGCACCGTCTGGGGCATCATGAATTCCTTCATCGGCATCTCCGAGAGCCACACCACCAGTCTGGCGGTGGTCGCGCCCGGCATTGCCGAAGCGTTGCTCGCGACCGCGCTCGGTCTCGTCGCCGCGATTCCGGCGGTGGTGATCTACAATCACCTCGTCCGCGGCATTGCCAATTACCGCGCTTTGCTCGGCGACGCCTCGGCGCAGCTCATGCTGCTGGTGAGCCGCCAGCGCGACCACGGCCATTTCCGTCTGGCGCGGGCAGCGGAGTAGCCATGGCCGTCAAGCTCGGAACATCGAAGCTCGGCTCGCGCGGCGAGACGAGCGATTTCGACGTCACCCACGAGATCAACGTCACGCCGTTCATCGACGTGATGCTGGTGCTACTGATCATCTTCATGGTGGCCGCACCGCTCGCCACCGTCGACATCGGCATCGATCTCCCGGCGACCGCCGCCGAGCCGGCACCGCGGCCCGACAAGCCGGTCTTCGTCACCGTCAAGCCGGACCTTTCGATCGCCGTGGGTGAGGATATCGTCGCTCGCGACGGGCTCAGCACCTCACTCGATGCCGCCACCAAGGGCCGCAAGGACGAGCGCATCTATCTGCGCGCCGACAAGGCCGTCTCCTATGGCGACCTGATGGAGGTGATGAACACCCTGCGCAACGCCGGCTATCTCAAGGTCGCCCTCGTCGGGCTCGACGGACGCAGCTGATGGCAGCGAACGCCTTTGCCTTGCATCAGCCGCTTGACGAGCGGGAGGGCGCGCGCTGGGGCGCCTCGGCGGCGATGATCGTGGGGCTGCATCTCGGCGCCGCGCTGCTTGCGATGAACTGGCTGAAGCAGGTGCCGGACGAGGGCGTCAACATGCCGGCCATCCTGATCGACATGACGCCGGAGACGTCGGCACCGCAGTCGACGCCGCTGGACATCGCGCCGGGACCGATGATGCAGCAGGGGGATGCGTCACCGCCCGAGCCGGTGCAGCAGCAGGCTGTCGAGGAAATGATTCCGCCGACACCGCCGCAGGAGCAGCCGGATGTGGTGGCTCCACCGGAACAGAGCCTCAAGCCGAGCCCGTCGGAGCCCGAGCCTGCGAAAGTTACACCCGTGGAGAAGCCCGCCCCGGCGAAGCCCAAGGCGGTCCGCCTCGACGCCCGGAAGCCGTCGGATGCCCTTCTGGCGCCGCGCACCAGCGCACCGCCGCGCGCGGAGCGGCAGGCGCCGCTGGCCTCCGCGGTGAGTGCAGGCTCGTTGGCATCGACCATGGCGACTTATTATCAGCGCGTCCGCGCGCACCTCATGCGCTTCCACCAGTATCCGACGAGCGCGAATGGCCAGAGGGGCGTGGTCAAGGTGAGCTTCACGCTCGGCCGTAACGGTCAGGTATTGTCCAGCCGCCTCGGCGGCTCCTCGGGCGTCGCAGCGCTCGATGCCCAGGCGATGGCCATGGTGCGCCAGGCCCAACCATTCCCGCCGGTGCCGGCCGAGATCACTTATGCAACCATACCCATCAACGTCCCGGTGATTTTCGGGAAGTAGCCATGGGCAATGACTCTCCCTCCCGCGGAAAAGCGGGAGGGAGAGAGAGCGAGCCTCGCCTCACTTCGCCTTCAGGAAATCCGCGACCTCGAGCAGCACGAACTCGTTGTCGTCGGCCTTGTTGGGATCGCGACTGGAGGAGAACGGCAGGTTGTTGTCGTTGCCGACGATGATGTGGGTGTCGTCGACGCGATCGACGTTCTCGATGGTGAAGAACGGGAAGGTGTAGACGCCGTCGTTGAGCGGCTTCCGCGCCTTCTTGTCGGGATCCCTGATCTTCATCAGGTCGATATAGCCGATCTTGCGCACGGGCTTGCCGACATTGGCGTCGGTCAGCTCGATCTTGTAGACGCGCTTGAACTTGGCGAGGTCGGGGAAGCAGTTCTCGCCGCGCTGGCCTTGCGGGCAGGCCTTGTCGGCGGTGCCCTCGCCATTGTCGCGCTCGATGACGAGGCCGGAGGCCTGGTCGATCATGTTGAAGTCGCCGATGGCGTTGCCGTTCTGCTCGAACACATAATGCCAGTAGCGGCCGGTGAATTTCTCGGCGGCGACGTCGAATTCGAGGATGCGCGAGGCTTCCTTGCCGTCGACCTTCTCCCAGTCCTTCTTGTCGGCATCCCACAGCGGTCCCTCGAGCAGGCCGTAGAGGAACTTGCCGTCCTTGGACGCGGCGAAGCCCTCATAGCCCTTGGAGCGGCGGAGATTGACATTGGTGTAGGTCGCGCCCGGCGCGGCCGGCGTCCCCACCGCCCAATTGTCGGGCGAGCGCACCGGCTTGCCGTCGGCGACCGTATCGAACACGCCGAGGATTTTGCCTGACTTGTCCGCCTTCAGGACATAGGGGCCGAACTCGTCGCCGATCCAGAAGGTGTCGCCGACGATCTGGAAACCTTCGGTGTCGAAATCGGAGCCGGTGAGATAGCGCTTCTGGGTGTCCTCGTGCACGATGCGGAAGGGGACGCGTCTGTCGGGGTCGTGCAGGAAGATGGTCTCCAGCCGCTCCATCTTGCTGCTGGCCCAGTCCATCTTGTAGCGGTTGAGGTACAGCATCGAATCCGGCGAGTTGGCGCGCGCGCCCATGCCGTTGTCGGTGAGGACCCAGAACGTGCCGTCGGGCAGGGTCTTGATGCCGGAATGCCCCTGCAGCGGCTGGCCCTTGAACGGCAGCGGCACGCCGGTCGGACGCTCGAAGGACTTGCCCATCACGGTGCCGAGCGCGTCGACCCGCTTGCCGGTGGTATATTTGCCCGCCGCCTTGAGATCGGCGGGGGCATCAGCCGGCGCCTCGATGAAGGTTTCGGCGGGCATCACCGCGTGGCCGGCGAGCTTGGCGGGGAATTCGCCCTCGCTCTGCGCGAGCGCTGTGCTCGCGGTGAGGATGATCGTGGCGACGGTGCAAAGAAAAGTCGCGCGCATGTGCGTCTCCTGTTGGCGGACGCAACGCTTATGCGGATCGCATGTTGCAGTATTGTGAAGCCAGGCCAAAGGCCGCAGCGCTCTTCGCCTCTCCCCGCCTGCAGACCGTGAGAACGGGGAGAAGGGGGACGAGAGAGCGGGGCTACTCCTTCACCGCACCCGTCAGCGAAGAGACGTAGTAATCCACGAACAGCGAGTAGAAGATCGCGACCGGGAGCGAGCCGAGCAGCGATCCCGCCATCAGCGCACCCCATTGATAGACGTCGCCGGTGACGAGCTCGGTCAGGATCGCGACCGGCACCGTCTTGTTGGCGCCGCTCTGGATGAAGGCGAGCGCGTAGATGAACTCGTTCCAGGACAGCGT
The DNA here is from genome assembly GCF_020194215.1 of Bradyrhizobium sp. BRP20. Lineage (NCBI taxonomy): Bacteria > Pseudomonadati > Pseudomonadota > Alphaproteobacteria > Hyphomicrobiales > Nitrobacteraceae > Bradyrhizobium > Bradyrhizobium sp. BRP20. The sequence goes on from NZ_JADYVY010000001.1 coordinate 923,126, forward strand.
GAAGGAGAAGATGCCGGCCGAGATCAGCCCGGGCACCGCGAGCGGCAGCGTGATCCGGCGCAGGATCTGCAGCCGCGTGGCGCCATCGACCAGCGCGCATTCCTCGAGCTCGTAAGGAATCGACTTGAAATAGCCGATCAGGAGCCAGGTGCAGAACGGCACCAGGAAGGTCGGATAGACCAGGATCAGCGCCAGCGGCGAATCGAACAGGCCGAATTGCACCACCACGGTGGCGAGCGGAATGAACAGGATCGACGGCGGCACCAGATAAGCGAGATAGATGCCGAGGCCGACATAGGGAGAGCCGCGGAAGCGCAGGCGCTCGATCGCGTAGGCCGCCAGCGTCGACGCGATCAGCGACAGCGTGGTCGAGCCGATCGCGACCAGCATCGTCGTCTTCAGCCATTGCGGATAGGCGGTGTTGAACAACAGATGCTTGATGTGCGCCAGGGTCGGCGAGGAGATCCAGAACGGGTTGTTGTCCCGGTAGTTCATCAGCTCCGCGTTCGGCTTGAACGAGGTGATCGCCATCCAATAGAACGGAAACAGCAGGATCAGAACGAAGCAGCCGAGCGGCAGGTAGATCATCATCAGCCGCCGCAGCCCGGAATCCCAGGCCATGGTGTCGGGCGGCGCTTTTGCGTCCGCGACGGTCGATTGCGCGACGGTTTCAGTCATTGGCCTCTCCCTGCTGCCATTTGCGGCGTGCTAGGCCGAAATAGGAGAACAGCGTCGCGAACACCAGGAACGGGATCATCGACACCGCGATCGCCGCGCCTTCGCCGAGCTCGCCGCCGGCGATGCCGCGCTGGAACGCCAGCGTCGCCAGCAAATGCGTCGAGTTCACCGGACCGCCGCGGGTAATGGCGTAGACCAGCTGGAAGTCAGTGAAGGTGAAGATGATCGAGAACGTCATGACGATGGCGAGGATCGGCAGCATCATCGGGAAGGTGATGTAGCGGAAGCGCTGCCAGGCGCTGGCGCCGTCCAGCATCGCGGCCTCGTAGAGCGAGGGCGAGATGGTCTGCAAGCCGGCCAGCAGCGAAATCGCGACGAAGGGAATGCCGCGCCAGATGTTGGCGGCGATCAGCGAGAAGCGCGCCGGCCAGGGCGAGCCGAGGAAGTCGATATTGCTGTCGCGCCAATGCAGAACGTCGACCAGGAGGTACGAGATGATCGAGAACTGCGGATCGTAGATCCACCAGAACGCCAGCGCCGACAGCACCGTCGGGACGATCCAGGGCAGCAGCACGATGGCGCGCAGCAGGCTCTTGAACGGGAAATGGTTGTTGAGCAGCAGCGCGAGCCAGAAGCCGAGCGCGAATTTTCCGAAGGTCGCCACGGCCGTGTAGAACACGCTGTAGAACACCGCGTTCCACCACAAGGGGTCCGTGAGCAGGTACTGGAAATTCTCGATCCCGACATAGATGCCGCGCCGGCCGATCGTGGTGTCGGTGAAGGCGAGCCAGACGCCGAGGCCGAGCGGGTAGGTCAGGAATACCGTGAGCAGCCCGAGCGCGGGCGCGAGGCACATCACGATCAGGAACGGCTTGTAGTCGAACAGGCGCACGATCCAGTTCGGCTGCCGTTGCGCCAGTGCGTGGGAGGAGAGGGTGGTCACGGACATAGATTGGTTTGTCCCGTCTGAAGTGTCACGACACCGTCATTGCGAGCGAAGCGAAGCAATCCAGTCTGTCTCCGCAGTGATCGTCTGGATTGCGTCGTCGCAAGTGCTCCTCGCAATGACGGCGGCTCTGTCGTCGTCGCTCTACCGCTGTCGCCGGAAGTAGCGCTTGCAGCGCTGCTCGGCTTCCGCAGCCGCGGCTTCCGGCGTGGCGGCGCCTGTGGCGACGGACGCGCACATCTGAATCAGCACGTAATCGGCGCTGACTGCGCCGGTGGCCGTCGAGATCGGCCCCTTGTAGCCGTCATAGTAAGTGCTGTTCATCGTGTTCTTGAACAGGCTCACCTTCGGATCCTGCGACCACACGGCAGCCTCGGCATAGGCGGCCAGCGGCTGCGACCAATAGCCCGAATTGGCATTGAGCCACGGCTCGTATTGGTCCTTCTCCAGCATGTACTGCAGGAAGGCCTTGGCGGCATTGGGGTACGGGCTGTGCTTGAACACCATAGCGTTCAATGTCAGGCCCGCCATCGGCGAGACCTTGGCGAGGCCCTTGGGCAGCAGCTGATGCTCGCTGTCCTCGGCGATGGCCTTGGTGGCCGGATCGTTCTTCAGCGAGAAGTACAGTGAGACGCCGTTGGCCGTCAGCGCGATCTCCTGCGAGGAATAGGCCCGGTTGTTGCTGACGTCGTTCCAGGACGGCGTGCCGGCGATGAAGGTCGGATACAGCTCCTTGACCCAGTTCAGTGCGGCGATCGTCTCTTTGCTGTTGATGGTGACGTTGCCCTCCTCGTCGAGCAGGGAGGCATTGTGCGACCACAGCGCCCAGTTGGCGAAGCCGTTGCCGTCGCCCTTGGCGTTGCCGAGTGCGAAGCCGGCCGGCTTGCCTGCCTTTTGCAGCTTGCGGCAGAGGTCGAGCACGCCGGCATGATCTTCCGGAACCTTGTCGAAGCCGACCGATTGCAGGACCGACTTGCGGTAGATCAGGGGACCTGCGGTGGCGCCGAACGGCAGTCCGATCCAGGACTCGCTCTTGTTCTTCTTGCCGTAGCGTTGCGCCAGCGGCAGCCAGCCGCCGTACTTCTTGCCGAGATAGTCGGCGACGTCGGTGAGCTCGATCAGCTTGTCGATGTAGATGTGAGGCGCGTCGGAGAAGCCGATGATGATATCGGGGCCGGCGCCGGAATTCGAGGTCACCGCGGTCTGCTGGTTGATGTCCTCCCAGCCGACGAAGTCGACCTTGACCTCGACCCCGGTGTCCTTGGTGAACTTTGCCGCATTGGCGCGGAACACGTCCTCGTCCGCCTGGACGAAGCGCACCGGGCGCAGCATGCGCAAGGACGCGCCCTTTTCGATCTCGCGCTTGGGTGCCGGGACGTCGGCAGCCTTGATAGCGGATGTTTGCGCTGCAGCACCGGTGGCCGCGAGCGTTGCAGCGGACAGGCCCAGCGCCAAGGCATCACGACGTGTGATGTCGTTCCTCATCAGTACCTCCCTATGATGTCTCCCTTCCCGGCGTTGATCGCCGGTGAAGGGCCGTTTCGGTCGTGGGCGCTTGCTGCGCCGCCCGCCTAGCTGTTCGGCCCGCGGTCCATGCTGACGGGCTGCCAGCGGCGGAGCGCGGTGTTCTGCAGCACCGACGGATTGACGCAGCTTACCGGCCACATGCCCTGGAGCACCAGTGACAATTCGTAGCCCACCCGGCGCTTGCGCGCCTCGTCGAACCGTGCCGAGGCCGAGGCGACATGGGCGGTCAGGGTCACGTTCTCCATGCCGAGCAGGGGATTGTTGTGCGAGGGCGGCTCCTTTTCCAGCACGTCGAGAGCGGCGTGCGCGATCCAGCCCTCCTGCAGCGCCTTGATCAGGCTCTCCTCGTCCACGGTGGCACCGCGGCCGGTGTTGATGAAGATCGAGCCTTTCTTCATCTGTCGGAAGTGCTTCTCGGTCAGCATGTGATGCACCTCGGGCCGCGCCGGGGCATGCATCGAGACGAAGTCGGATTGCGACAGCACCTCGTTCAGCGTCGCCGGGATCACGCCGTGTTCGTACATCAGCGTTTCCTGGATGAAGGGATCGTAGGCCATCATGCGCAGGCCGAAAGGCGCGGCGCGTCTCGCGACCGCACGCGCAACCCGGCCGAACGAGATGAAGCCGAGCGTCTGGCCCATCAGCCTCGGGATTTTCAGCAGCGCCGGCCGGCCCTCGGCCCAGCGGCCGTCGCGCACCATGCGGTCCTGCTCGACCAGGCGGCGGAAGCCGGCGAGCAGCAGCATCATGGCGTGGTCGGCGACCTCCTCGATGAAGGTGTCGGGAATGTTGGTGACCGGAATGCCGCGGGCCGTGGCGGCCTTGACGTCGACACTGTCGACGCCGACCGAGCCGAGCGTGATCACCTTGCAGCTCTCGAGCGCGTCGATGATGGTCTTGGTGATCGGGATGCCCTTGGCGTAGATCGCGTCGGCATTCTTCGCGGCGGCGATGAACCCCGCCTCGTCGGCGGGCCCCTCGACGATCTCGGCATCGATCGGATCGAGCGCCTCGCGCTCATAGGAATAATCGCTGCCCGCGACGGTGAAGCTCGCACCCTTCGGCGTCACCACCCTGTATTTCGGCATTATCTGCTCCCGATTTGGTTTCTTGTTGCGCCCCGCCTCGACGGGCGGGCCTTTGCGTCTTTTACGCGAAATCCGGGCGAGTGCGTACAATTCACGGTTGTTGCGGGTGAGGTATATTTCCGCTTTTCCGTGCAAGCCCCGGGCTTCTACGGAGGTGCGTAAGTAACTTGCTAAGGGCTCCGCCACTAAGACTTGATTCGAATTTGATCGTCTCGTCGTGCGCCTGTACCCCATCATTGCCGGAGCTAACCTGTGAAGTTGAGCAATCTGAAGATCGCCCCGAAGCTTGGCATTCTCGTCGGCGTCACGCTGTTCGGCCTCTGCATCTCCGGACTTCTCGCCGGCTATCTGATGAAGCGCGAGATGGTAAATGCGCGCATCGACCAGGCCAAGGCGATCGTCGAGCTGGCGCGCAACTATGCCGCCGCGTTGAAGAAGCGCGTCGATGCCGGCGAGATGACGAAGGACGCCGCGATGGCCGAGCTTCGCCGCTACGGCAACGCGATGACCTATGACAAGGGTGCCGGCTACCTGTTCGGCACGTCCTATGACGGTCTCACCCAGCTTGCGCCCGATCCGAAGGTGATCGGCACCAACCGAATGGACATCGTGACCAACGGCCGCAAGCTGTCGCTGGAATTGATGAACGGCGTCAAGGCCAACGGCGAGATCCTGCTTCACTATGAATATATGAAGCCCGGCCAGGAAACGCCGATCCGCAAGATCGGTTACGCCGTCGCGGTCCCCGGCTTCGATATGTATCTCGGCACCGGCGCCTATCTGGATGACATCGACGCCAAGATGGGTCCGGTCTACTGGCTGCTCGGCCTGGCTGTGCTAGGCATCGTCATCGTTGCCGGCAGCGTCGCCTGGATGACCGGCCGCAGCATCAGTGTTCCGCTCGGGCTGCTCGGCACCCGGATGCGGGAGCTGGCCGACGGCAAGCTCGAAGGCGACATCCCCGGCGTCGGTCGCGGTGACGAGGTCGGCGCGATGGCATCGACCGTGCAGATCTTCAAGGACAACGCGATCCGCATCCGCGACCTCGAGAAGACCGACGCGGACGCCAAGGAACGCGCCGCGGCGGATCGCCGCAGCGCCATGGAGGAGATCGCCAACGATTTCGAGCGCAGCGTCAACGGCATCGTCCGCTCGGTCTCCTCGGCCGCAGCCGGCATGCAGACCACGGCGCAATCGATGACCGCGGCCGCCAGCGATGCCTCCTCGCGCGCGGCGACCGTCGGGGCCGCCTCGCAGAAGGCGTCCGGCAATGTTGGCACCGTTGCGGCCGCCGCCGAAGAGCTGTCGAGCTCGGTTGCGGAAATCTCCCGCCAGGTGACACGCTCGACTGAAGTTGCGAGCCGTGCCGTCAGCGATGCCGAGCGCACCAACGCCACGGTGCAGGAACTCTCCACCGGTGCCGAGAAGATCGGCGAGGTGGTCAAGCTCATTCACTCGATCGCGGCACAGACCAACCTGCTCGCGCTCAACGCCACCATCGAGGCGGCGCGTGCCGGCGAGTCCGGCCGCGGCTTCGCCGTCGTCGCCTCCGAGGTCAAGGCGCTCGCCAACCAGACCGCGAAGGCGACCGAGGAGATCTCCGCCCAGGTCGCGGCGATGCAGACCTCGACCAGCGATGCGGTGTCGGCCATCTCCGGCATCACCCAGACGATCGCCGAGATGAGCGAGATCACCGCCGGCATTTCCGCATCGATCGAGCAGCAGGGCGAGGCGACGCGCGAGATCGCCCGCAACATCCAGTCGGTCGCGGCCGGCTCGAGCGAGATCAACGCCCATATCGGCAGCGTCACCTCGGCCGCCGAAGCGACCGGCAGCGCGGCCAGCGATGTGCTCACCAACGCCCGCGAGCTGGACACCCAGTCCGGCGCGCTGCGCGATGCCGTCGATGGCTTCCTCGCCAAGGTCCGCGCGGCGTAAATTCTTGCGCTGAATTCGTAGAGTGGGCAAAGACGCGAAGCGTCGTGCCCACCTTTTCTTTTTGAGTACGGTGCGACTCTTCGTGGGCACGCTGCGCTTTGCCCACCCTACGAGACCGTACTACTGCTTCTCGATCTTCGCGTTGGCGATCAGCTTCTCCCACAGCACCAGCTGCTCGTTCACGAAGGTGCCGAGCTGCTCCGGCGTGCCGGAAAAAGCGTCCATGCCGAGCGTGGCGAGCTTGGCCTTGATCTCCGGGTTCTCGATGATCTTGCGGATCTCGGTGTTGAGCCGGGTCACGATCTCCTTCGGCATGCCGGCCGGGCCGAAATAGCCCTGCCAGGACGTGATGTCGAAGTCCGGCACGCCGGCCTCCTGCATCGAGGGCAGGTGTGGCACCAGCGGCGTGCGGTTCTTGGTGGTGACGGCGAGCGCGCGCAGCGCGTTGCCGTTGACATGGGGCAGGCCGGTCAGGATGTCGACGAACATCATCGACACGCGGCCGCCCATGACGTCGTTGAGCGCCGGCGGCGAACTCTTGTAGGGCACGTGCAGCAGGTCGAGCCCGGCATTGTGCGCGAAGGTCGCGCCCGACACGATCGCCGCCGAGGAGCCCGAGGCGTAGCTCAGCTTGCCCGGATTGGCCTTGCCATAGGCCACCAGCTCTCCGACCGTCTTGGCCGGCACCTCGGGATTGATGACCAGCATGAAGGGCAGATCGCCGGTGCGGGCAATCGGGGTGAAATCCTTGACCGGATCGTAAGTGAGGCTCTTGAGCAGATAGGGATTGGCCGAATGCGTCGTGTTGGTCGTCACCAGCAGCGTGTAGCCGTCGGGAGCAGCCTTCGCGACATAGGTCGCGGCAAGCATGCCGTTGGCCCCCGCCTTGTTCTCGATCACGATGGGAACGCCGAGCGCCTGCGACAGATGCTGCGAAATCAGCCGCGTCGTGGTGTCGGTGCCGCTGCCGGCCGCGAAGGGCAGCACCAGCGTGATGTTGCGGCTGGGATAGGTGTCGGCGTGAGCGGTGGATGCTGCCGTGAGGCATAGCGCGGCCGCGGCGACGGTCCGCAGGTTTCGAATCAGCCCTGAAATCATGTCGGTCGTTCCCTCTTTTTGGTTGGCGGGGAACCTAGCTTGTCCAAAGGGGAATCGGAAGATGGCTATAGGTCGTGACCGCGTCCGTCGCGCGGAATTATGTCATCGCCGAGCCCCGGCGCGATGCAAGCACGACCCCGGCGAGCACCAGGGCGTAACCGATTAGGTGGAACGGCTGGAGCTTCTCGCCCAGCAGCACGATCGCCAGCGCCGAGCCGAACACCGGCACCAAATGGAAGAACGGCGCCGCCCGGTTCGGCCCGATCAGCGCCACGCCGCGGTTGAAGAAGAGATAGGCGAGTGTGGAGGGGAAGATCAGGATGTAGCCCAGTGTCGCCAGCGTGGTCGCGTCGAATTGCAGCACGCGGCCGCTCGCCGCCTCCCAGATCGCCGTCGGCAGCAGCATCGTCGCGCCGCAGCAGGTGGTGAAGGACAGGAAGGAGAGCTGGTGGATCTTCGGCCGGCGCGGGATGAAGGCCGAGTAGAGCCCGAACGCCACCAGCGAGGAGGCGAACATGATGTCGCCCCTGTTGAAGCTGATGCTTGCCAGCGCCGCGAGGTCGCCGCGCAGGATGATGATCAGCACGCCGAGCAGCGAGATCGCGATGCCGCCGAGTTGCGCGCCGGTCAGCCGCACGCCGAACAGCACCAGCGACCACAGCGCCACGAACAGCGGACCCGCCGACTGGATCAGCAGCGCATTCAGCGCCTCGGTGTATTGCAGCGCCCAGTACGAGATCGCGTTGTTGAAGGCAAAGCCGACCAGCGACAGGAACAGCATCAGGGGCATGCTCTTGCGCAACGCAGGCCAGTCGCGCTTCAGATGCGGCCAGGCGAACGGCAACAGGATCAGGAACACGCCGAACCAGCGGATTGTGGTGATCGTCAGCGGCGGCACATGCGCCCCGACATGGCGCGCGAGCACGATGTTGCCGGCCCAGAACAGCGAGCTCAGGCTGAGCAGCAGATAAGGCTGGTTGTTGAGCCAGCTGGCCGGATTGGCGGCCGGTGGCGCGGGCGAAGCGGTCGTCATGGGCGTTGGATACAACTTGCGCCCGATTGCCGCGATGGCACAAGTCACAGCGCCGCAATGCTACAATGCAGCCGAGCCTTGAGGAGGTGCCATTGGCGGTCAATATGTTGAACATCGAGGGCCTGGAGCGGCTCGATCCGAATGCGCCGGTGGTGATGCTGAACCTGATGCGCTTCCACGCGCGCTCGCTCGATGGCGACGGGTCGGGCTGGGACGCATACTTGCGCTACAGCGCGATCACGGTGCCGATGATCAAGGCGCGCGGCGGCACGCTGCTCTGGACCGGTGAAGCCAAGACAGTCGCACTCGGTCCGCACGCAGGCAACGATTGGGACTTCGTCGCGCTGGTCCATTACCCGTCCGTCTCGGCCTTTCTCGACATGATGACCTCGCAAGCCTACGAGCGCGAAGCCGATCCGCATCGCGTCAACGGCTGCGCCGAGCACGTGATCATTGCGACGAGCGAGGCGTACAGCAAGTTCAAGACGAAGTAGCAGCGCGTGCACTTTTCCCCTCTCCCCTTGTGGGAGAGGGTGGCTCGCCGCGTAGCGGCGAGACGGGTGAGGGGTCTCTCTCCGCGAGTCCACTCCCAATTGAATGCGCGGAGACAACCCCTCATCCGGCGCTTCGCGCCACCTTCTCCCACAAGGGGAGAACGGAAGTGCAGCGAGCGCTTCGATGGAGCCGCCTAACTTGCCTGCTTTCGCGACGCCGCGAACACGCCCGCCAGCACCAATGCGAAACCGATGAAGTGGAACGCCTGCGGGTGCTCGCCCAGAAACGCCATCGCCATGATCGAGCCGAACACCGGCACGACGTGGAAGAACGGTGCGGCGCGGTTGGCGCCGATCAGGCGCACGCCGCGATTGAAGCAGAGATAGGCGAGCGTCGAGGGAAAGACGGCGACGTAGAACAGCGTCAGGAGGTTCGGCCCGTCGAGCTTCATCACCGGGCGAGCGGACAGTTCCCAGATCTCCAGCGGAATGAGACAGGCGGCGCCGCAGCCGAAGGTGAAGGCGAGGAACGAGAGGCCGTGCATCGGCGGCCGCCTCAGTGACAGCACCGAATAGAGCGCGAAGATCAGGAGCGCGAGCAGGAAGATCAGGTCGCCCTTGTTGAAGTCGATGCTCGACAGCGTGGTGAAATCGCCGTGCAGCAGGATGGTCAGCACGCCGCACATCGACAGCAGCACGCCGAAGGCCTGCGCGGCGGTGAGACGAATGCCGAGGATGACCAGCGACCACAACGCCACCAGCAGCGGCGCGGCCGACTGCAGCAGCAGCGTGTTGAGCGCCTGGGTGTGCTCCAGCGCCCAATATTGCAGCGTGTTGAAGGCGCCGATGCCGGTGACCGAGAGCGTGACCATCAGGCCGAGCTTGCCGCGGATCGCCGGCCAGTCCTGCACGAGGTGCTTGAAGGCGAACGGCAGCACCAGCAGGAAGGCAAAGAACCAGCGCAGGAACGACAGCGTCACCGGCGGAATGTGGCCGGCAGCGAGCCGCCCGACGATGGCGTTGCCGGCCCAGCACAGCGCGGTGATGCTGAGCAGCAGGTAAGGCTGGTTGGCGATCCAGCTGTGGCCGGATGTTTCCGCGGGCGTGGTCTGGCCGGTGGCGGACATTGTGATGGTTGAGCCCCGCGTCGAGTACGCCGAGCCCTCCGGCCCGGCGAGGTCCGGGCCGGCTGATCACCCGGCAGGTCCAAAGACACGGAAAACCAGGTTGCATCAACGGGGACGGGCGCATCGCGACCATGCTGGCGGCGAAGGCGGCCTCTCCCGCTTTGGTCGAAGCCGCCTGCGCCGGCCCGCCAGGGTCCGGGATTTTCCGCGGATATCAAGGGCTTGGACCGGACGTTGGACCCCGAAAAAGCCCCGTTCTTGCTTGCCTAGAAGGGCTGCTTCCTTTATCCGGTTGGCTGCCTTGCGTGCGGGCGGCTCCGGCTGCCGATTGGGCTGGGCGCAGGCGTGATCCCGGAAGAGTGGGCACCGGTTTTCCGCGAGGATCATGCCTTCTAGAGACAGATTGAACAGGATTACCCGCGAATGGCCAATGTTGTCGTCGTCGGCGCCCAATGGGGCGACGAAGGGAAGGGCAAGATCGTCGACTGGTTGTCGGAGCAGGCGGATATCGTCGTCCGCTTCCAGGGCGGCCACAACGCCGGCCACACGCTGGTGATCAACGGCAAGACCTACAAGCTCGCGCTGCTGCCCTCCGGCGTGCTGCGCGAGGGCAAGCTGTCGGTGATCGGCAACGGCGTCGTGTTCGATCCCGCCGCTTTCCTCGACGAGGTCGCCAGGCTCAGGTCGCAGGGCGTCGATGTCGGCCCCGACAACCTGCGTGTCGCGGAAAACGTCACGTTGATCCTGCCGCTGCACCGCGAGCTCGACGCGCACCGCGAATCCGCCAGCGCCGCGACTGCGATCGGCACCACCCGCCGCGGCATCGGGCCGGCCTATGAAGACAAGGTCGGCCGCCGCGCCATCCGCCTGATGGATCTGGCCGATCATCAGACGCTGCCACACAAGATCGACCGCCTGCTGGCGCACCACAACGCGCTGCGCCGCGGCCTCAACCTGCCGGAATTCGACGGCGCGGTGATCCTGAAGGAGCTGATGGCGATGGCGCCGCAGCTGCTGCCCTATGCCGAGACGGTCTGGCGGCTGCTCGATATCGAGCGGCGCGCCGGCAAGCGCATGTTGTTCGAGGGCGCGCAAGGCGCGCTGCTCGACGTCGACCACGGCACCTATCCCTACGTCACCTCGTCCAACACGGTGGCGGCGCAGGCCGCGACCGGCGCCGGCCTCGGGCCAGGCGCGGTCGGCTACGTGCTCGGCCTGTGCAAGGCCTACACGACCCGCGTCGGCCAGGGCCCGTTCCCGACCGAGCAGGACAACGAGATCGGCCGCAAGATCGGCGAGCGCGGCCGCGAGTTCGGCACCAATACCGGCCGTCCGCGCCGCTGCGGCTGGTTCGACGCCGTGCTGGTCCGCCAGGCGGTTCGGACCTGCGGCATCAATGGCCTGGCGCTGACCAAGCTCGACATCCTCGACGGCTTCGATTCAATCGAGGTCTGCACCGGCTACAAGCTCGACGGCAAGGAGATCGACCATTTCCCGGCCGGCGAGGGCGCGCAAAGCCGGGTCGAGCCGATCTACGAGACCATCGAGGGCTGGAAGGAGCCGACCGCCAATGCGCGGTCCTGGGCCGACCTGCCGGCGCAGGCCATCAAATATGTCCGGCGGATCGAGGAATTGGTGGGATGTCCGGTCGCGCTGCTTTCCACCAGCCCGGAACGCGAAGATACTATCCTGGTGCAAAATCCGTTTGAGGCTTAACGATATCTTACCGGGACGCGCGTATAGTTGAGTAGAAATGGCTGATTACTATCCGCTGATCGCCCGCGCTATTGCCGCCCTGGACCCCAACGCTCCCGGCGAAAGCCGTCGCGCGCTCTATGAACGGGCGCGCACGGCCCTGATCGCGCAGCTGCGCAGCGTGCAGCCGCCGCTCTCCGAATCCGAGATCACCCGGGAACGGCTGTCGCTGGAGGAGGCCGTCCGCAAGGTCGAATCGGAGGCCGCCCAGCGGGCCCGCGAGGCCTCGCGTCCCGGTGGCGCCGCCCGCTCCGGCTCGAGTGGCGATGCCTTCCGCCGCGCCAGCACCCGTGCCACCGAGGCGAGCCCGGCTGCGGCTCCGCCGCGCACGCGTCCGGCCCCGACGCCGCCGCGCGCCGACCGCCCGTCCTTCAACGTCGATGATCAAGGCGAGGCCCCGCGGCCGCCGCGCGCGCCCCGTTTCGACGCCCCGCGCCCACCTGGCCCCGCCGCCCCGCCGCCGGAGCCGCCGGCCGGCCGCGATCGCCAGGGTGGGCGGCGTCCGCCCGACGTCGGCCCGCCGCCGCCGCTGCCGTCCTCACCCGGCGTGCGCGGCTTCCGCGACATCACGGCCGACGCCAACGATCTCGGCGGTGCCGCCGCGCAGGCCAGCCGCGCCGCGCGCCGCACCTACGCCAACGTGCCCTCGCCCTCGCCGGAATTCGACCGGCTGGAGCCGAGCCTGGAAAACCGCGCCGGCGAGACCGAAGCGCCCTATTCCTACGACGAGTCGATCGAGGAGGCCGAGCGCTACGCGCCGCAGCCGCCGTCGCCGCGTCCGCGCATCGCCCCCGATCGCGACGTCAAGAAGCGCGCCCGCACCGGCTCCGCCTTTCCGTTCAAGAGCGCGATTGCCGTCGGCATCGTGCTCATCCTGGTCGGCGCCGGCATCCTCTGGGGCAAGCAACTGGTCCAGATCGTCAACGGCTTTCTCAAGCCGTCCGCGACGCAAGTTGCGGATACGCCGACCCCGGCGCAGCCGCAGAGCAAGCCCAAGATTCCCGATCGCGTCGGTCAGCCCTCGGCGGACCAGCCGGTCGCGCCGGTGGCGCAGAAGGTCGTGCTCTACGACGAGGATCCGTCCGATCCGAAGGGCAAGCAATATGTCGGCTCGGTGGTGTGGCGGCTCGAGCCGATCAAGGCCTCGGGCAACCAGAAGGCCGACGTCGCCGTGCGCGCCGACATCGAGATTCCCGACCGCAAGTTCAAGATGACGATGTCGTTCCGCCGCAACACCGATTCCTCGTTGCCGGCGAGCCACACGGCGGAGCTGACCTTCATCCTGCCGCAGGATTTCCCCGGCGGCAGCGTCTCCAACGTGCCGGGCATCTTGATGAAGTCGAACGAGCAGGCCCGCGGCACGCCGCTCGCCGGCCTCGCGGTCAAGGTCACCGACGGCTTCTTCCTGGTCGGCCTCTCCAATGTCGACGCCGACCGCGCCCGCAACGTCCAGCTCCTGAAGGAGCGCTCCTGGTTCGACGTGCCGCTGGTCTACGCCAACCAGCGCCGTGCCATCATCGCCATCGAGAAGGGCGCCCCCGGCGAGCGCGCCTTCAACGACGCCTTCGCGCAGTGGGGCGATTGAGGCTCTTCTGTCATTCCGGGGCGCGCGTAGCGCGAACCCGGAATCCATTTCACCGCGTCACATGCCGCCCGATGGATTCCGGGCTCGTGCTTCGCACGCCCCGGAATGACGTCCGAGAGGACTACTGCGCCGCGGCTTCCCGCTTGCGCGATGCCGCGGCGGCGGCGTGCTGGCGGTCCATCACGGCGCGGCAGCCGGGGCTGACCTGCGCCTTGTTCCGCACCATGCAGGCGGTGATCCGCGGGATGTCGGGAATCTCGCTGGAGCACAGCCGCATGGCGTCACCCGAGCACATCTGCTGGGCTTCTTGCGTGAAGGCGAAACTGGGTGAGGTCTGGAGAGCGAAGGTGGTGGCGACTGCGAAGAGCGAAGCGATGGTCTGAAGGCGTGTCATGTGGAATGGATCCCCGAGTTCCCTTAAGGCTTGAGCCGCTTGGTTTTGGGGCGCCGCACGCGGCTTGATCTGCCGCATGTCGCAGCCTTCACCTCGGGAGCTTCGATCCCGCGTGTGGTCGCTCGACTTCTTGATGCTCGAATCGAAAGTGCTGCGCCGCCCGAGCGAAGTATGCGCCATTGTCACGCGCCCGCAATGGCCGGCACAAAGGAATTCGCAATTGTTGCACGCCAGTCACGTCGCGCGATCAGATCAGCCGATCGGAGATGCTTGTTCCTCATCGCTCGCGCCGAGAGCGGCGGCGTGCTCCTCGACAGCGGTGACGCCCTTGGGCGTCAGCTCGAACAGATCGCCGTCCTTCATCACGTAGCCGTCGGCGATCAATTGCCCCATCTTGCCATGCCGGTCGTCGGCAAAGGCAACGGACTGGCTGATGTCCCGCAGGATCGAGAGCTCTTCGTCGTGCAACATGGCTTCACTCTCCGTTCGCGGGTTATGGGTCCGTCCTCACATGCCGTGGCTCTGAAACACCTTGCTGCAAGACTTGGACAGCTTGGCCCTGTTGGCTTGCAGGCAGCCTTGCACTGCCATCTCGTTGCCAAGGTCCTTGCGGCAGAAACGCTGAGCGTCTCGCGTGCAAGCCTGCCGCTCCTGCGGCGTGCCCATATGGCCTTGGGCCAGCGCGGGTGCCGTCGGCAGGCTGCTCAGGGCCGCCAGCGCGATCGTCGCCAGGAGAAATTTGCGGGCCATCGGCGGCTCCAGTCTGCCAGGGGTCAATTCAGGTCCAGCATGAACTCATCGCCTTGCCACTTGTTCCCCTTAAGGAGCCCGGCGCCCGCTGTTCAAGGTTCCCGCTGCGCTGCTATAACGCCTGCAGAGTGTGAGGTGCTTGATGAAACGCTATCTGGTATTTGCGCTGGTCGTCCCATTCATCGGCGGGTTCCTGCTGCTGCTGACGACGACCTACCAGTCCGGCTATTGGGCCCAGACCAACCTCGGCGAGGTTGGCAAGCTGTTCGCGGTGTTCTTCAAGACGCTCCAATACAGCTACCTGTTCGGGTTCTTGCCTGCGCTGATGATCGGCGCAGTCGATGACATCCTGATCCACATCCGCCGGATTGGGCCGGTCTTGCGGATGCTCCTGGTCGGCCTGTTCGCCTTCGCTCTGGCCTCGCTCACCCACAGCTCGCGCGGGCCGGATTCGGGCGCGGTGCAGTTCATCCTGTACGGGCTCGTCGGTTTCGTGCCGGCGGTGATTTCATCCTGGCTGGTGCATCGCTACGTCGAGGAGCCGCAAGCCGCGCCGGTGCCGACCTGACGCGCGGCGTTCGGGCGCGGCCGCAACCTCCGCCGCGCTGGCGCGTTCACTGAAGGCCATGGCCATGCAAGACGACGACATCCTCGCTCCGCGCAAATCCCGTTCCGGGAGCGGCTCGCATGCGCGCTTTTCGCGCGACGAGGCGCGCGGCCCGATCATCGACCAGGACGGCCACGAGATCAGGCCGGAAAGCCTGGAGCAGGGATTTCGCGAGTTTCGTTTCGAGTTCGGTCAAGGCAGCCCGTTCGGCAATCTGACGCGCGAGCAGCGGATCGCGCGGCTCGAGGCGATCGCCAAGCTGCTCGACGTCGCCTTCATCCTGCCCGGCACCAACATCCGCTACGGCATCGACGGGCTGATCGGATTGATTCCCGTCGTCGGCGACGTCATCACCACCGCGATCTCGCTGTGGCTGGTGCGCGAAGCCCGCGCGCTGGGCGCGCCCTGGCACATCACGGCGCGCATGCTCGGCAATGTCGCGGTTGACGGCGTGGTCGGCCTCGTCCCGTTCGCGGGCGACGCCTTCGACGTCATGTTCCGCGCCAACACGCGCAACGTCCGCCTGCTCCAGCGCTGGCTGGAAAAGCAGCCGCGGATGTAGCCTGGCTGAGAGCGCTCGCCGCGAGTCCGATTGGTCGACAATGCGCTCGATCTCCCTGCGTCGTCATTGCGAGCGCAGCGAAGCAATCCAGAATCTATCCGCGGAGGGACGCTGGATTGCTTCGCTGCGCTCGCAATGACGGATGAGAGATAGCGGGTGAGAAAGCCCCCAAACACAAAAGGCGCGACGACCTTTCGGCCATCGCGCCTTCTGCGCACATCGAACTTTGTTGCGAAAGCTTACGCCGCGTCGGCGTCGGTCTCCGCGGCCGGGGCCGGCTTGGGCCGGCGGGGCAGCGGGAAGGCATCGCTCTCGTACAGCGAGCGGATGCCGTTCTGGTCGAAGCGCGCTTCCTCGACCTGGAGATAGGCGCCGTTCAGCGAGTCCGTCGGCAACTGCTCCATCGCGAACTGCACGGCCTCGGCCGCAGTGCCGAACCGCCGATAGGTGAAGCCCGCGCGCTTCTTCTTGCGGATGGCCGCGGGGAAGAGTTCGGCGGAGGTGTTGAAGTTGAACGGACGCAGTGGACGCATGGTCAAAGACCTCGTGATCTTCTCTGGGGCTTTAAGCGCGTGGGGTTGGGGAGGGCAGGGGCCGCAATCGAGCGGGCCCGCCGCATGTCGTTGTCGCCCTCTAATATAGGCCGATTTGACAAAAATGCGACCCCCGCGATGCGAGATGATGAATCAGCGCATGGCAGCCCCGCGGAGACGAAACTTATCAATGTTTCAATGACTTATATGGCTTAAACTTTGCCAAGAAGCAGCAGCACGACCAGGATCACCAGCACGACCCCGCCGATCCCGATGCCGGAATGGCCAAGGCCATAGCCGTAGCCGCCGAACCGGCCGGACAGGCCGCCGACGAGATAGATGATCACCAGGATGATCAGGATGGTCCCAAGCGCCATGGCATCCTCCCTGGCGGCCACCGAAATGCGATGATCGGCCGCACCGCCAGAGCAGAAAAGCACATCGCGCCGCCGGGTTCCACGGGGGAACCCGACGGCGGGCTCGGGTTATTTGGGCTCGAGCTTCAGGGCCGCGGAATTGATGCAGTAGCGCAGGCCGGTCGGCCCGGGGCCGTCGGGGAAGACGTGGCCGAGATGGCCGCTGCATTTGGAGCAGAGCACCTCGGTGCGGATCATGCCGTGGCTGGTGTCCTGCTCCTCGTCGATGTGGCTCTCGACCGCGGGCTGGGTGAAGCTCGGCCAGCCGCAGCCGGAATCGAACTTGGCATCCGACTCGAACAGCACATTGCCGCAGCCGGCACAGACATAGGTGCCGGTACGGTGGTCGTGCTCATATTCGCCCGAGAAGGGACGCTCGGTCGCCTTCTCGCGCAGCACGGCGTATTGCATCGGCGTCAGCTCGCGCCGCCACTGCTCTTCACTCTTGATGACCTTGTCGTCGGTCGCTTTCGTCTTGGTGTCGGGCATGGGTCTCCCGTTGCTTTGGGGATCTCGCGATCAGTTGCTGGCCTTGCCGGCATTCACCAGCGTCGGCTTCTCGATGTAGTTATCCGCGAACAGCTTTTTCAGGTTCTCGACCTTCGGGATGTCGTTATAGACGATGTAGGGCTGGTTCGGGTGCAGCGTCAGATAATCCTGGTGATAGGCCTCCGCCGGATAGAACGCCTCCAGCGCGCCGATCTTGGTCACGATCGGCTTGTTGAACACCTTGGCGCCGTTGAGCTGGGCGATATAGGCCTCCGCGACCTTCTTCTGCTCGTCCGACGTGGTGAAGATGGCCGAGCGATATTGCGGGCCGACGTCGGGACCCTGGCGGTTGAGCTGGGTCGGGTCGTGCACCACCGAGAAGTAGATCTGGAGGATCTTGCCGTAGGAGATCTTCTTCGGGTCGTACTTGATCTCGACCACCTCGGCATGGCCGGAGCGGCCGCTCGACACGGTCTTGTAGTCGGCGGTCGCCTTGGTGCCGCCGGCATAGCCGGAGACCGCGTTGACCACGCCTGCGGTGTGCTGGAAGACGCCTTGCACGCCCCAGAAGCAGCCGCCGGCGAGCACGGCGGTCTGGACGCCGCTCGCGGGCGCCGCGTCCAATGTAGGGGCTGGGATCACGACCGCCTCCTCCGCGGCCCGCGACGGCATCACGAAAGCCAGCGTCAGGGCGGTGGTTGCGGCGAGCAGGGTGGCGAGGGCGGTTCGGCGCATGGCATCCTCTTTCGGAAGGGCTGACAGTCTAGGGCGGTCGGGACCGGGCGAACAGCCTGCCCGGCCGCGTTTTGGCATCATCCGAGATACGGGCCGTACCGCAGATTGTTACGCCGGGGCGGACACGAGACCGTGAGGACGCGGTTGCCGCGGCGACAGGCCGGCTTGGCGGCATGCGGAACTCCGCGCTAGATGAACCGGCGCGATCGGTGATCGACCAAATGGTGGCTGGAGCTGGCCTGACAACATGCTGCGCGTCGTAGTCCTGATCCTGGCCGTCCTCGCCGCCGGCACTTGCATTGCCGCGGCCGAGCCCCGACCCGGCGACGATCTCGCTTTGTGCCGCGACCGCCAGGCCGAGCTGCAGGCCCGCGCCGCCGCCTGCGAAAACCTGCTGAGCACCGACCGTCTCACCGCCAAGGACAAGGCGATCGCCCTGTCTGCACGCGGCAATGTCCTGCTCAACAAGCGCGACCATGTCCACGCGATCGAGACGCTGTCCATCGCCATCGACCTCGATCCCGACAACGTCGTCGCGCTCAACCTGCGCGGCCTCGCCTATGAGCGGAGCGGGCAGGAGGATCTCGCGATGGCCGACTACAACCTCGCGCTCCGGAAACGCCCGGCCTATGGCGTTCCCTACAACAACCGCGGCGTCATCCACGCGCGCCGCGGTGCGTTGCAGAGCGCGATCGACGATTTCAGCCTGTCGATCAAGTACACGCCGAAATTCCTGCTCGCCTGGACCAATCGCGCCCGCGCGCGCACGCTGATGAAGGATTTCGAAGGCGCCATCGCCGATTTCGCCGAGGCCGAGAAGATTGATGCGGCTGCGCCGCAGATCGCCGGCAACCGCTGCGTCACCTACGGCATGATGGGCAAGTTCGACCGCGCCCTGGCCGATTGCAATGGCCTGATCGAGAAGCAGCCCAGGAACGCGTTCGCGATCAACAACCGCGCCGACGTCAACATGATGAAGGGCGATCTCGACGCCGCGCTGAAGGATTACAACACGGTCATCCAGATCAATCCGAACAATGTCCGCGCCCATTCCGGCCGCGGCCAGATCTACGAGCGCAGGAAGGATCTCGCGCAGGCCCGCGCCGATTATCGCGCCGCCGCCTATTCGCTGACGAGGTTCGACGAGCCGGAGGTTGCGCGCGCCCGCGCCATCGCGCAGGAGCGGCTCGCCGCCCTGACGCCGAAGGAGGCGGCGAGCGCGACGACCGGCCGTCGCGTCGCGCTGGTGGTCGGCAACGGCGCCTACAAGAACGTCCATGCGTTGCCCAATCCGCCGCGCGATTCGAAGCTGATCGCAAGCGTGCTGCGCGACCTCGGCTTCCAGACCGTGATGGACACCAGGGACCTCACCCGCGATGCGTTCTTCCAGACCCTGAAGGCCTTCGCCGAGGAAGCGGAAAAGGCCGATTGGGCCATGGTGTATTATGCGGGCCATGGTTTCGAGATCGGCGGGGTGAACTATCTCGTTCCGGTCGACGCCAGGCTCACCGCCGACAAGGACGCCGAGACCGAGGCCGTCGCGCTCGAGCAGGTGATCGCCGCGGTCGGCGCGGCACGAAAAGTGCGTCTCGTGGTCCTCGATGCCTGCCGCGACAATCCGTTCGCGCCCGCCATGCAGCGCACGCTGTCGCTGAAGCTGGTCGAGAAGGGCTTTTCCAACATCGAGCCCGGTGCGCGCTTCATGGTGGTCTACGCCGCCAAGCACGGCCAGACCGCGATGGACGGCGATGGTAGCCCCAACAGCCCGTTCGCCACCGCGCTCGCCCGCGAGATCAAGCAGCCGAAGGTCGAGATCCGAAAATTGTTCGACATCGTCCGCGACGACGTTTGGGCCGCGACCAGGCACGAGCAGCAGCCGTTCACCTATGGGTCGCCGCCGGGGCGGGAGGATTTTTACTTCGTCGCGGGGAAATAGCCGCGCTCACGCCAGCGAATTGAACCAGTCGAACGCCGTCGCGTGTCCGTTCAGAACGGCCGCTTCGCCATAGAGGCTCGACAGGAACGTGCCGCGATGGCTTGCGCCATTGACCGCGACGCCCGCGGCGAAATGCCCGCCGGCGGCGATTGCGGGCCGCACCAGCCGGGGATGCAGCGCCTCATCGGCCAGCCCGTAGTAAAATCTGATCGGGGAATCGTACTGCCAGTACGTCGCACCATTGCCACCAAGGCGGCGCAGCAATGCGCTGTTGGTCTCGTTGGTGAAGCGATCGAAGAAGCCTTCGACCAGGAAATCGCCGGCGGGCGGAATGCTCTTCGCGATCTCGCCCTCGAGGCTGTAATCGGACCAGTATTTCTCCGCGAAGGCTTGATATTGGGGCTTGACCGCCGTCTTGAATAAGTCGGTCAGCCCGTAGTAGCGGCGATAGCTGCCGAGCAGGACGATCAGGCAGGGTGTGATCCAGGCCGGCGGCATCGGGTAGGAGGTTTCCGAGGCCGGAATATAGGCCGTGGGGTTCGTCCAATAGTGAAAGCTCTCGGCGAGATCATTGAACGGACTCTGTGTGGCGGTCGCCCGCACCTTGATGCCGCGGCGCTGCAGCTCCTGTTTCAGCCACTGCGTGTTCAAGGCGCCTTGCGACCAACCGTTCAGGAACAGGTTTGATTGGCGCAGGCTCAGTGTCCGCAATTCGTGCAACCCTGCCGTCAGGATGTCGAGGCAGCATTGCACCGTCGCGCCCTTCACGGCATAGGCTTCGCTCCGACCGTTGCGATAAGGGCCCTTGCCGACATAATCGGCCGCGACGACCGCATAGCCGTTGCCGGCGAAGCGCTGGATATTGAACAGGGTCTCGATCGAATCGACATTGTCGCGCAGCTCGTAATTTTCGTCCTTCAGCCGCAGCAGGTTCGACGGGACCTGATCGAAGGAGAGGATCGTGCCGTGCTGCCATGACAGGAGCGGCAAGGTGCCGCGCGCGCCGACCGGAACCGCAAGCAGGCCGCTGACCTTGACGCGTTCTCCGGTATCCGGGATGCGCGTGAAGGTGACGATGCGCCGCAGCTCCACGTCGTTTCGTGCCGCATATCTTCCGGGAAAGGCAGCTGGCAGGATATTGCCTTCGTTGAAGACGGCATAGAACTTTGCGGCCAGCGTATTGAGCCGTTCCTTGGAGACGCGCACAGGCTTGCCCGCATCCGTGCGTCGTACCTGCGCCGGCAATGCAAAAGCGGTTTCCGGAATTGTGGTCGAGAGCGCAAGGCCCGCTGCCGCGCTTCCGGACTTGAGGAAGCTCCGGCGGCTCACTGCAACATCATCGAGCCGGCGATCGAGGTCGTCAGGCTTTGTCGCGCGCGAGGTCATGCGTTCCACTCCGAGGCAGATCGCAAGCTGATACAGCACAAAGCCTAGCGGGCGGTGAACGCACCTAGTCGTGGGTGCTCATTGTGCGGGTCCGTGGCCCGGATGAGCGCAGCTACAAGCGGCGGACATCGCTACGCTCATCCGCGCTACGGCAGCTTCATACCACTACGCTCAGCCGTTTCGCGGCACGCGTGATGCCGGTATAGAGCCACCGCGCCCGCGAATCCTGGAACGCAAAGCTCTCGTCGAACAGCACGACGTCGTCCCATTGCGAGCCCTGCGATTTGTGCACGGTCAGGACGTAGCCGTAGTCGAACTCGTCATAGGGCTTGCGCTGCTCCCAAGCGATCTGCTCGACGCCGCCCTCGAAGCAATCGGCGCGCACTGAGACCTTGGTCACCTTGTGACCGAAATCCTCATCCGGCGACAACCGCATTGAGAGGATGCGCGATTTCGATCGCGAGGTGTTGCGCGACTTGACGCGCCACAGGCCGCCATTGAACAGGCCCTTCTTGCGGTTGTTGCGCAGGCACACCAGCTTGTCGCCGGCGACCGGGAACTGGTCCTCGATGTTCTGGCGCTGGCGCACCCGCATGTTGTAGGCGCGGCGCGTGTTGTTGCGGCCGACCAGGATCTGGTCGGCGCCCATGACGCGATCGGGATCGAGCTCCTTGCGCGAGACGACCTCGCTCTCGCCGTAACGGCCAATGTCGAGTTCGCGTCCCTCGCGGACGTCCATCGACATCCGCACGATCGGATCGTCCTGGGCCTGGCGATGCACCTCGGTCAGCATCGCGTCCGGCTCGGAATTGGTGAAGAAGCCGCCGCCCTGGATCGGCGGCAGCTGCGCGGGATCGCCCAGCACGAGGAGGGGACAGTCGAACGACATCAGGTCGCGCCCCAGTTCGGCGTCGACCATCGAGCATTCGTCGATCACGATCAGCTTGGCCTTGGAGGCGGGCGCGTCGTCCCACAGCTCGAAGCTCGGCTGCTCCTCACCGGATTCGCGGGCGCGGTAGATCAACGAATGAATGGTGGAGGCGCCGTCGCAGCCCTTGTTGCGCATGACGAGGGCCGCCTTGCCGGTGAAGGCGGCGAACTTCACCTCGCCGTCGACACCCTCGGCAATGTGCCGCGCCAGCGTGGTCTTGCCGGTGCCGGCAAAGCCGAACAGGCGGAACACCGGCGGCGTGCCGCCCCGTCCCGGCTTGGCCTTGAGCCAGTCGCCGACGGCCTTGAGCGCAGCATCCTGATGCGGGGTGAAAGTGGCCATGTCTGTCTTGAGGGAGCGGCGAATGAGGCGATTCGCCTTCCCCCAAACTAACCATTCGCCCCGCTGGTTCAAGCGCGGGCCCGTCGCATTTGAAGTCCGTTCCCGGCCGCCATCCTTCGAGACGCCCGCCTTTGGCGGGCCCTCAGGATGAGGGCTGAGTGCGCGGCGGCATTTTTGGCGGGCAAGATGCCGTTGAGCCTCATCCTGAGGAGGCTGCGAAGCAGCCATCTCGAAGGACGAGGCGTTCGCTCAGGCGTCGCCAAACCCTACTGCCAGCCGGGAACGCCGCGCATGTCGGGCAGCTGGTGGGCGATGCCCTTGTGGCAGTCGATGCAGGTCTTTTCCTTGGTGAACAGGAAGCGCTGGTGCGCCACCGAGGCCCGCGGCGACTGCTTGGTGATGTCCATGGAATCGGCGCTGTGGCAGTTGCGGCATTCCAGCGAGTCGTTGGCCTTGAAGCGCGCCCATTCGTGCGCGGCGAGCTCGAGCCGGTGATCCTGGAATTTCTCGCGGGTGTCGATCGTGCCGAAGATCTTGCCCCAGACCTCCTTGGAGGCCTGCATCTTTCGCGCGATCTTGTCGGTCCAGTTGTGCGGCACGTGGCAGTCCGGGCAGGTCGCGCGCACGCCGGAGCGGTTGGTGAAGTGGACGGTCGACTTCAGCTCGGCGTAGACATTGTCCTTCATCTCGTGGCAGCCGGTGCAGAACTTCTCGGTGTTGGTGATCTCCAGCGCGGTGTTGAAGCCGCCCCAGAAGATCACTCCGGCGACGAAACCGGCCAGCACCAGGGTGCCGAGCGCGAACACCGAGCTCGGCCGGGTCAGCACCTGCCACAGCTCGAGCAGGAACGCCCGGCTGCGCGCGATGACGCCGCGCTTGGCATTCAGCTCCGCGTTGGGATCGTCGGCAGTCGTCGTCATCTGCGACCACCCGGGCTTGCGCGCGACAGCAGCGTGTCGATGTCGGTGAAATCGTTGCTGACCGGCGGATTGGCGGTGTTCTGCGGCACGTGGCATTCGGTGCAGAAGAAGCGGCGCGGCGAGACCGAGGCCAGGAACTGGCCGTCGCGATCCATGAAGTGCGTGATCGACACCATCGGCGCCTGCGACTCCGCCGTGCGCGCCCGTGCATGGCAGGACAGGCATTTGTTGCCGTTGAGGTCGACCTGATAGCCGTCGATATTGTGCGGGATGACGGGCGGCTGCTCCGGATAGTTGCGCACCTCCTTCTCGGAGGTGTTGCGGTTCGGCAGCATCGGCGGCGCCGGGCCCTCGTCGTTGAGCGGGGTCGGGCCGCGCAGGCCGGAGCTCACGGTCTGCGCCGTCAGCGAGCTTGTGCCGGCTGCGATCGCGAAGGCGAGCAGGATGATTGCGGATCGTTTCATCATGACATGTTCACCCGCTCGATGCGCACGGCGCATTTCTTGAAGTCGGTCTGCAGCGAGATCGGATCGGTGGCGTCGAGCGTCACCTTGTTGATCAGCTTGGATTCGTCGAACCACGGCACGAAGACGAGGCCGCGCGGCGGCCGGTCGCGGCCGCGCGTCTCGACGCGGGCGCGGATGAAGCCGCGGCGGGAGACCACCTTCACCTCGTCGCCCCGCCGGAGCTTCATGTCCTGCGCATCGTCCGGATGCATGAAGCAAACCGCTTCGGGAAAGGCCTTGAACAGTTCGGGGACGCGGCGCGTCATGGTGCCGGAATGCCAGTGCTCCAGCACGCGGCCGGTCGAGAGCCAGTAGGGATATTCGTTATCGGGCGATTCCGCCGGCGGCTCGTAGGGCAGCGCGAAGATGCGGGCCTTGCCGTCGGCATGGCCGTAGAACTGGACGTTGGTGCCCTGCTTGACGTAGGGGTCGCTGCCTTCGCGGAAGCGCCACTTGGTCTCCTGGCCGTTGACGACGGGCCAGCGCAGGCCGCGCTCCCGGTGATAGGTGTCGAACGGCGCGAGGTCGTGGCCATGGCCGCGGCCGAACTGGGCATATTCCTCGAACAGGCCCTTGTGGACGTAGAAGCCGAACGCCTTGGATTCGTCGTTGGCATAGCCCGGCTCGATATCGGTGACCGGGAATTTGTCGACCTGGCCATTCTTGTAGAGCACGTCGAACAGGGTCTTGCCGCGATATTCCGGCTTCTTGGCGATCAGCTCCGCGGGCCAGACCTCCTCGATTCTAAAGCGCTTGGAGAACTCCATGAGTTGCCAGAGATCCGACTTCGAATCGCCCGGCGCGGGGACGAGCTGGTGCCAGAACTGGGTGCGCCGCTCGGCATTGCCGTAGGCGCCTTCCTTCTCCACCCACATCGCGGTGGGCAGGATCAGATCGGCGGCGAGCGCCGTCACGGTTGGATAGGCATCGGAGACCACGATGAAATTGTCGGGGTTGCGGAAGCCTGGATAGATCTCCTCGTTGACGTTGGGACCGGCCTGCAGGTTGTTGTTGACCTGCACCCAATAGGCGTTGATCAGGCCGTCCTTCAGCATGCGGCTTTGCAGCACGGCGTGCGCGCCCGGCTTGTCGGGAATGGTGCCTTCGGGCAGCTGCCAGATCTGCTCCGTGTGGTCGCGATGCTTCTTGTTGGTCACCACCATGTCCGCGGGCAGACGGTGCGAGAAGGTGCCGACCTCGCGCGCGGTGCCGCAGGCCGAGGGCTGGCCGGTCAGCGAGAACGGGCTGTTGCCGGGCGCGGAGATCTTTCCGGTCAAAAGGTGGATGTTGTAGACGAGGTTGTTGCACCAGACGCCGCGGGTGTGCTGGTTGAAGCCCATGGTCCAGAACGAGACCACTTTTGTCTTCGGGTCGGCATACAACTCGGCCAGCGCCTCGAGCCGGTTCAGCGGCACGCCGGACATCTGCGCGGCCTTTTCCAGCGTGTACTCCGACACGAACTTGGCGAATTCGTCATAGCTCATGTCGGTGGCGTCGTTGGGTTTCGCCGCGCCCGTCGCCTTCTTCTGCAGCGGATGCTCGGGCCGCAGGCCGTAGCCGATGTCGGTCTGGCCGCGCTTGAACACGGTATGTGCGGCAACGAAGTCCTTGTTGACGCGACCGGTCTTGATGATGTGGTTGGCGATGGCGTTGAGGATGTACAGGTCGGTGTGCGGCTTGAACACCATGCCGATGTCGGCGAGGTCGAAAGAGCGGTGCTCGAAGGTGGAGAGCACGGCGACGCGGACATGCGGTGCGGACAGCCGGCGGTCGGCGATGCGCGTCCACAGGATCGGATGCATCTCCGCCATGTTGGAGCCCCACAGCACGAAGGCATCGGTGGCCTCGATGTCGTCGTAGCAGCCGGCCGGCTCGTCGATGCCGAAGGTGCGCATCATGCCGGCGACCGCCGAGGCCATGCAGTGCCGCGCATTGGGATCGATGTTGTTGGTGCGGAAGCCGGCCTTGAACAGCTTGACGGCGGCATAGCCTTCCCAGATCGTCCACTGGCCGGAGCCGAACATGGCGACGCCGTTGGGGCCGCGCTTCTTGATCGCTTCCTTCCACTTCAGCTCCATGATGTCGAAGGCTTCGGTCCAGGCGACGGGCGTGAACTCGCCGTTCTTGTCGTACTTGCCGCCCGTCTTGCGCAGCATCGGCTGCGTCAGCCGGTCATGGCCGTACATGATCTTGGAGAGGAAGTAGCCCTTGACGCAGTTGAGGCCGCGATTGACCTCGGCCTTGATGTCGCCATGGGTGGCGACGACGCGGTTGTCCTTGGTCGCGACCATCACCGAGCAGCCTGTGCCGCAGAAGCGGCAGGCGGCCTTGTCCCATTTCAATTCGCTCTCCTTCCGCTCGGCGGCGAGGTTGGCGGCGAGCGCCGGTGCCGGCAGGCCGGCGGCGGCCGCGGCGATCGCGGCGGCCTCGAGCTTGAGCATCTGGCGGCGGTCGAGCTTCGGCGATGTCATGATGGCTCTTCCTGACTCAGGCGGTTTCAATGGCGTGGAAGACGAGCGCTGCGGAATAGACGTTCGGCAGCGACTGGATGGTGTTGAGCATGGTGCCAAGGCTGCCGGCATCCGCCGCTTCAGCCACGACGACGAGCTTTCCGCGCGCGTCGCGGCCGTGGATCTCGCAGCCGGGCAGCGCGGCAATCTCGGCTTCGAGTTCGGCAAGGCGCTCGGGCCGCGCCTGCACGATGATGCTGGCGATCTCGGCGCCCGGCGGTGCGATGACGCGGTCGGCGCTGAGCACCCGGCCGGTGATCAAGGCGCGGCGGTTGAGTGTGGCGTGAGCCATGATGCCTGTCTTTCGCTGGTTGCCGATCAATGCGGGGAGGGCGGCGGGCCGGGAGGGCCGGCGAACATCTGGTAGATCCAGACGCCGAGCCCGTAACTGCCGACCGTCCCGACCGCGAGGACGGGCATCACGATCGCGGTCAGGAACAGGAAGGCGAAAATCTCCATGCGCTTACGGCGCACGCGCGACGTCGTGTCGTCAGGGGCCGACATATTCGGTCTCTTGAAGCTGTGGGGAATCGTGACGGCATCCGGGCCGTCGCCTTGCTGCACTTTAGATACGTTCCACCCGACAACGCGTTGATTTGGATCAATGTCGGTTGGCTGCTTCTCGCTGCGCCGGAGGATGGATCGTCTCCCACGTGGCGGAATTGCGCATCCGTAGACAGCGTCGCCTCGCGCATTAAGATGCCGTTAACAACAATAAGCGGGAGAGCGACGCCATGAAGTTCGGCATCTTCTACGAGCTGCAGCTGCCGCGGCCCTGGGTGGCCGGCGATGAGCTCGCCCTTTATCAGAATGCGCTCTCGCAGATGGAGCTCGCCGACAGGCTCGGCTACGACCATGCCTGGGTGGTCGAGCATCACTTCCTCGAGGAATATTCGCACTCGCCCTCGCCGGAATCGTTCCTGGCTGCCGCAAGCCAGCGCACCAAGAACATCCGGCTCGGCCACGGCATCCTCCAGCTCACCACCAACCATCCGGCGCGCGTCGCCGAGCGCGTCGCGGTGCTGGATCTGCTTTCGAACGGCCGCTGCGAGTTCGGCATGGGCGAGAGCGCCTCGATCACCGAGCTCGAGCCGTTCGGCCGCGACATGGAGACCAAGAAGGAGGTGTTCGAGGAGGCGGTCGCGGCCATCTTCCCGATGTTCAAGGACGCAGGCTCAGAGCATCACGGCAAATATTTCGACATCCCCTTGCGCAACATCGTGCCCAAGCCGGTGCAGAAGCCGCACCCGCCGCTGTGGATGGCCTGCTCGCAGCTGCCGACCATCGAGCGCGCCGGCCGCCACGGCTTCGGTGCGCTCGGCTTCCAGTTCGTCAGCGCCGATGCCGCGCATGCCTGGGTGCACGCCTATTACAACGCCATCACCAAGCGGCTGCACAAGCTCGCCGACTACGAGATCAATCCGAACATGGCGCTGGTCTCGTTCTTCATGTGCGCGAAGACGGATGAAGAGGCGCGCGCCCGCGCCGACGGCGCCACCTTCTTCCAGTTTGCGCTGCGCTTCTACGGCGCCGCGCAGAACCGCCAGCGCCCCGCGCCCTACACCGTCAACATGTGGGACGAGTACAACAAGTGGAAGCGCGACAATCCGCAAGCCCAGGAGGCGGCGCTGCGTGGCGGCCTGATCGGCTCACCCGACACGATCCGAAGGAAGCTGAAGCGCTTCCAGTCCTCGCACATCGACCAGGTCATCCTGCTCAACCAGGCCGGCAAGAACAGCCACGAGCATATCTGCGAGTCGCTGGAGCTGTTCGGCCGCGAGGTGATGCCGGAGTTCCAGAACGATCCGGCGCAGGCGGCCTGGAAGCAGGGCGTGATGAGCGGCGAGATCGAGCTGGAAGAGATCGATACCGAGGCCTTCACCGATCGCTACGGCAAGCTGGCGATCAACGTGGCCCCCGCGAAGGCGGCGGCGGGGTAGCGTGTAACCAACGACAGGTCCTGCTTCCTGGCGCTGAAGCCGGTGCGGTGAGCCGCGCAGGAGTGCGGCGTTTTGACCCGGAGCAGACCTTTCGAACCCTCTGCGTCCAGTAATGGCTGGGCGCTCGACGTCGCTCTCCCTTGCGCTGCTTCACGCATATCGTCGTCCCAGCAAGCGCCCAAGCGGCGCGAGGAACGATTCAACACAGCGTGAGTTCGACCTCAAATCCAAGAAACAAAGCAAGAGGGTAACGCGATGGCACGATCCGTGGAGGAGTTGAGACGCGAGTCCGAGCGTAGCCGCGCCGAGCTGGCAGCGACGGTCGGACGGTTGAAGGAGCAGATATCGGACACCGCCGAGGACATTCGCCACAAAGTCTCGCCGCAGCACATCAAATCCGAAGTCACCGAATACGTCAGCCACAAGACCCAGAGCTGGGTCGAAGGGCTCAAGCAACAGATCATGGACAACCCGATGGGCGCAGTGGCCGCGGGCGCCGCAGTGGGCGTTCCGTTGCTTCGGTTGGTGCGAGGTACGCCGTTGCCACTTCTCATGATCGGCGCAGGACTCGCCCTGACCTCGAAGACGGTGCGCGATCGTGCTGCAGACGTCACCGGCCCGGTCTTGGACAAAGCCGGGCACATGCTTGAGGAGGTGGCCGAGGGCGCACGGGCGATGCAGGGTGATGCCAAGGAGACGCTGTCCTCCGCGCAAAGCCGAACCGCTGGCATGGCTGATGACGCGCAGGAGAAGGCCGCCGGCATTGCCTCGGATCTGCGGGAGAGCGCGGTGCGTGCTGCCAGTTTTGCGAGTGAAAAGCTCAAGAGTGGCATGAATGCAACCAGGGATGCCGCCGCGAGCGCGCCTGACCAGGCCCGGCAGGCCATTGGCGACAATGCTGCGCTCATCGGCGGCCTGGGCATCGCGATCGGCGCCATCATTGCGGCTGCTCTTCCCGAGACCAAGGTCGAAGCTAAGGTTATGGGCCGGACGAGCGACGGGGTGAAGCAGGCTGCTGCCGCCGCGGCGCAATCCGGGTTCGAGGCCGCAAGAGACGCCACCACGTCGGCGGCCGATGCTGCGGCGCAAAGGGTGGCCGATGCTGATCTCGGCACCCATGCCAGCCGCATGACGCAGAACATGGCGGACACTCTGAAGGAGGCTGCGGACGACGTGGTCAAAGCTGCCTTTAGCCCCTCTCAAACCAACACCTGAAGGAAACCATCATGAGCGATTTGGACCCGCACAACGTGAAGCAGTTCGCAAAGAACCAGGACAAGGGCACCGCGAAGGACATGAAAGAGCAGATCGGCGATGCCGGAGCGGAGATGAAGCAGCGCGCCGGCGATGCGTTCCGGGCATCGGCCGACGTCGCGCGAGACAAGTTCGGCGAGGCCGCGGATGCAGCAAAGGGCGTCGCGGACGGAACCATGGACCAGATCCAGAGCCAGGCGCGCGAACAGCAGCGATCGGGCGCCGATTTCGTCGAGCGCCTCGCGGACAACATCCGCGAGGCCGGCCGGGCTTTCGAGAGCGACGTACCGTTCGCCGCACGCGGCATCGGTTCGGCGGCGGACTATGTCGAGGATGCCGCTCGGAAGATCCGGGACGGAAGTTTCCGAGATCTTGTCGCAGGCGCGACCGATTTCGCCAAACGTCAGCCGGCCGCCTTTCTTGGCATATCGGTGCTGGCTGGCTTCGCGGCCGTTCGCTTCCTGAAGGCATCGGGCGGACAGTCGTCATCCCAAGGGCAGCGCAACACCCCCGGCAGCAGGTCGGGGAGCGGGCAAACGTCGGGTGGGACCCCGTTTTCGGCGGGAGAGCAAAACTGGAATCAGGAGTCCGGGACCCGTAACCCCCATACGCAACAATCCTCATCCTTCCAGGGCAGCACGTTACCATGAGCATCGAGCGCGATATCAAAACCAGCAAAAGCGAGTTCAGGGAAATCTCGACGCTGCTCGGCGAAGCCATGTCGCAGTTCGCCAAGCTGTTCCAGAACGAGATCGACCTGGCAAAGGCAGAACTTGGCGAGAAGCTCCAGAAGATCGGCGGCGCCGTCGGCTTGATCGTAGGCGGCGCCGTTCTGGTGATCCCGGCCATCGTCATGGCCTTATTCGCTCTATCCGCCGCATTGATCTCCGCAGGATGGTCGCAGCCGCTGTCATATCTGACATCGGCAGTCATCGCTGCGGCCATCGCCGCCGCGCTGGTCGCCATGGGCATGAACCGGCTTGATATGCGTCAGCTGGCTCCCCGCGAAACGATCGGCCAGCTGGAAAAAGACAAGGACACCGTGAAGGGAATGGTGCGATGAGCAGCACGAAAACCGGCTTTATCGACAATCTGGTAACGGCAGCCAGGGACAATCCGCTTGCCGCGGCCCTCATCGGAGGCGGCGCGCTTTGGCTATTGGCCGGCGACCAGAGGCTGAAGACTGTGGCGCGTTCCGCTGCCGAGGCCGTCGAACCTGTTGCCGATATCGGGACGCGCGGCTTCAGCTCGGCAGCATCTGCGATCAAGCGGACCGTGGCGCCGCCGACCGCCCCCGAAATGGACAACGACGGCTCGCAAGGGTTCGGGGAGACCCTGCGTGGCGCGACCGCCGCCACTTCCGATACTGTCTCGCAGGCCGCCGAGGGCGTCCGGGATCGTTTCGACGAGGGCGTCGCCTTCGCGCAGGAGCAATTCAGCAAGCTGAGCAGTGCGCTTCCGACCAAGGACACCATGACGAGTGCGAAGTCGTCACTGGCGGACATGCTGGAGCGGCAACCGCTCGTGCTGGGGGTCGTGGGCATCGCAATTGGTGCGGCCGTGGCGGGCGCGTTCCGCGCCTCCGAGATCGAGAACCAGTACATCGGAGACGTCAGCGACGACGTGAAGGCTGACCTGAACCGGCGCGCCGGTGCGGTCTCGCAGGCCCTGCGTGAAGCCTCGGACACGGTTGTCTCGGAAATCAGCGATACCGGCGCCGAGATTGTGGACCGAGTCAAGCAGGCCGGGATGGACGCCGCGGCAGCTGCCCGCGCCGAGGTGAAGGCTCCGTAGTGAGGCGACGGAGAGCGGGGTGCGCTGGCCACGCGCCTCGCTCTGGTTGGGTGATCAGGCAGGTGGGTTGTCCTGAAGGCGAACCTAATCCCAGTATGGAATGGCCGGACGGGCGATCATCAGCCAGAAGATCATCAGCACCGCCGCGAAAGCCGGAAAGCCGAAGGCGAACCACCACCAGAAGAGACGGTGATAGCGGGCGGGCAGCTTGCCGTTGCTCGCGACCGCTGCGACGGCGAGATCGCGCATCTGCATCTGCATCCACACCACCGGCAGCCAGAAGGCGCCGATCACGAGATACAGTGCAATCGACGCCGCCACCCAGCCGTCGCCGAGGGAATACCCGCTCGACCAGGCGAGCCATGTCCCGGTGATCGGCTGCAGGATCACGGCACTCGCCGTGAACAGGAAGTCGGCCAGCACCACCGTCCGCGCGACTCCCGCGATCTCGCGCGGGTCGCCGCGCAGATGTGCCACCAGCATGAAGAAGGCGATGCCGGCCCCGGTGCCGAGCAGCACGGCAGCGCCGATGATGTGCGCCATCTTCACGAGGAAATAGATCATCAGCGATCCTCGCGGATGGCCATGGCGACCAGATTGAGCATGATCACCGGCCAGATCTTCAGCATCGGTCCCAGCGGATCGGCCCACAGTCGCGGCACCAGGACGGTGCCGATCACGGCATAGGTGAGCGAGATGATCAGTGCGGCCCAGAGTCCGTAGCGGCTCAGAGGCCGCCAGAGAATGGCGATGCCGATGACGATGTCGGCGAGCGCGCCCGCGGTGACGACGAGCGCCGCGACGTTCCCTTGCAGCCCGCCTTCAAGCAGCAACGACATGCCGATATTCCAGCCCGCGCTCAGCGAGATGATGCCGGTGGCGATCCAGAACGCGCCGAAGACGCCAAAGATCAGCGGCTTGAGCGCATACAGCTGTGCAAACCAGCGTTCCTGCACCGACGCAGGCTCGCGTGCGAGCGCGACTTCGAGATCGCGCGGTGGAGTGCCGGTCAATCGACGCCAGGGCTCGGGATCGCCGGTCGCACCGCGGCGCATTTCCGCCTGTGCCGTCGTGTTGATGGGCGTTGGCCATCCCAGCATCTGCGCAACGTCGCCCGCACGATAGGCAATTGAAGCCGCCCAGCGCGGCAGCTGCAGGCGATAGGCCGGGCGCCAGCGCAGCCAGGCGCGAAACAGCGCGACCGCATCGCTGAAGGCGATCCGCCGCGGGCCGGCCAGATCGACCGCGACCCGTGAAGGCGCGCCGGGCTGCAGGAAGAACAGCACGGTCTCAACGACGTCGTCGAGATGCACCGGTTGAATCGCCGCCGTGTCCGGCATGACCGGCAGAACCGGCAGCGCCGCCAGCCCGCGCAGCAGCGCGCTGCCACCATAGGCGGGCCGGCCGACCACGACAGAAGGCCGCAGCACCACCCAATCGAGCTCCCGCGCCATCAAGGCGGCTTCGCCCTCGCGCTTGGTGCGGGAAAAATCGCTGAGCGCATCGACATTGCTGCCGATTGCCGAGAACAGGATGACCCTGCGGACCCCGGCGGTCTCGCAGGCCGCATAGAGTGCCGCGCTGCCGGCGACATGAACGCCTTGCATGTCCTGTCCCTGCAGCGCACCCGCTGCATTGATCACGGCATCGACGCCGGCGAGAAGGCCCTTCCATTTCGACACATCGGTGGTCCGGGCGACGTCGAGCGCGACGTGGCGAGGATCGTGCGCCGCCGCGGGATGACGCGACACCAAGATGCAGTCATGTCCTTCGGCGGACAGCCTGGCGTGGATCGCCGATCCGATGAGTCCTGTAGCCCCGACGAGAAGGATGCGCATCGACTGATCCTTCGATGAGCGGCCTGGGCAACGCCCTGATCAAGCCTTGAAGATACGGACCAATAAAGCGGGGCTGCAATCGTTCCTCGCGGGGGAACTGATGGGTTTGGCTGCAGGCAGAGAACCGGACACCCCGCCCCGCGCAGCTCCCTTGAAGTCAATGGCGGATGATCGAAAGGGTACGGAGCGACGCAGCGGCGTGATCCGCGAATGCCCTCACAGCCGGTGCGGTGCGCCGGGAACCGGGAATCACGACTTGAACCGGTACGGCCGGCGGCTCATAGGCCGGAAGAAGACGCACGAGCTTGCCTGACGAAATCTCGGCTTCGACCTGATAGGATAAAAGTCGAGCGATGCCTTGGCCCGATGTCACGGCGGCAATGACCGTGTCGAGATCTGTCGTCATGAGGCGCGGCATCACGCGAACCGTGTGCAAGCGACCTCGATTTTGAAAACGCAGTTCGGTCGGCCCCGCAAATCCGGAAAAGAACACGACATCGTGCTTCGGTATGTCTCGCGGATGTCGAGGCTCAGGTTGCCTGCGCAAGTAGGAAGGGCTGGCCACCAGGACGCGACGGACCGACCCCACTGATCTGACGACGAGGCGCGAGTCGCGCGGCTGACCTATCCTGACCGCAACATCGATGCCGTCACTGATCAGGTCGAGCGATCTTTCGCCCATGACGAGCTCGATACGGATCGCCGGATGAGCGTCAAGGAAGCTCGATACGATCGGAGCGACATGACGGCGTCCGAAGATGGTGGGAGCGGCTATTCGCAGGATACCGTGCAGCGGAGCCCCCTCCGTCTCGACAAGCCTGCTCATGACGGTCGAGTAGCCGTTGACCAGCTCGCGGGCGCGCTCAGCAAAGTGGCGTCCGGCATCCGTCGGTGCAAGGCGGCGGGTTGTTCGCTCCACCAATCGTCTTCCGACCCTTTCCTCGAGGGCCGCAAGCGCGCGAGTGACCGCGGGAGGCGAACGCTTCAATCGCTTTGCTGCGCCTACCAGACTTCCAACCTCAACTATCGCGACGAATGTCGCAAGTTCATCGAGCCTGTCCATCGGATCATTCCCCGAAATGGAATTGTGACTTTCAGCATTAATTCTAGTGCAATTCAGGAGGTCGTAATAGCCTTCGAATGCGGTCGGCAGCGGAGGCGATCATGATCGCGGCAGCGCGAGAGGCCATAAAGGCTGATAACGCAGACGCAGTGCTCGCGTTTTTCAACGAGCATCAGTGCCCCGCCTTTGTTTCGCAACTCGTTTCGAAAGGTGCCCTCATGCCCGCAGCATTGGAATTTCTGTTGTGGTGTGTCGCGCTCGCAACGTGGCTGATGCTTCTTTGCGCGCTGGTCAGTGAGCGCTTGAAGCGGCTCTCAAAGCTTTTCAGTCATCTGCGCGAGATTGCTTTCAGGCACAGGGTGAAGTGACTCGGTGGGGCCATCGGATCAGCCTCATCTGAGAAAATCGCGACGATGCCGTCTCGAAGGGGGAGGCGCAGCGTGAGACCCGCCAATGGTGTCTGCAACAGCCGAGCGGCCCTGGGCGGCGGTGCTCGTGAGCGCTTCCGGTAAGATTCCGTTGCTGCTATCCTCTCGCAAAAGAGCGTCTTGCGGAGGAATACGGTGCGACCCCAACGGGACAACCTTTCATCCGTCGGCCGGCGATGTCACGCCCGCGGTGCTCGCCATCGGCCGCTCCGATTTTCCCGATGTGCTCATCGACACGCTGCGCCGGCAGGCCGATGTCGGCCATTGCATGGTGTTCGCGCTGAGCCGGGCAGGCGCGGCAAGCTGCCTGCTCGATGCCGGCAACATCCCGATCGGCGCCGATCTCGGCGCCGCCTATGCCGGCCAGTTCCACGAAACGGATCCCAACCGCGATGCGCTGTTCGAAGGCGAGGGCGGCGCGCCGATCATGCTGCCTCGCTTCGCGCCGCGCATGTACGGCGCGCGCTACCGCAAGATCTTCTTCCAGGATTCCGGCATCGTCGACAAATGTGCGACCGCGATCTGGACCGGTGACACCTGCTTCTACGTCAACTTCTATCGGATCGCCGCGCAGGGCCGCTTCAGCGCCGCCCAGCGCGAGCGGCTCGGGGCGATCGCACCGGCGATCGCAGCCAGCGTCGCCCGCCATTTCCAGGAGAAGCCGACGTCCGATCTTGCGTCCCTGTTCGCGACGCGCAAGCCGCTCTCCGCGCTCACCCTGCGCGAGCAGGAGGTCTGCCGCCATATCCTCGGAGGCTTCAGCTCGGAGGCGATTTCGCAGGCGCTCGGCATCAGCCTGCATTCGATCCTGACCTACCGCAAGCGCGCCTATGAGCGGCTCGGCATCTCCTCGCAGAGCGAATTATTCGGAATTGTGCTGCGCCTGCTGACGGGTCCGCGCGGCCTGAACTAGGGGCTCCAAGTCCGCGATGTCTGTGTCCATCCAACTTTAGTTGAAGCATTTGGCCTATCATCCGATGCGGTTGCGGCACGTAGGGCCGATCCGAGGATGAGAACATGCCAGACTGGCTTCTTGCACCTATCTGCCTGGTCGCCTTGCTGGGAGTCATTGGCTACGCCTTTTACCAGGGCATGAGGGTCCCGCCGGATCGAAACAATACGAACTTTGGACCCGGCCAGAATGATGGTTGGTCCGGCGGCTCTGACGGCCATTCCGGAAGTTAGCAACGTCGGCGCGGCCGAACGTCCGACGAACCCGAGCTAACCCGACGATCGCTTCTCGACAGCCGCCGCGATTTTCTCCAGGGCGGCGTTTGTGTGCCGCAAGTCGACCAGCTGCTGTTCGCACATCTCGATGATCGTTCGTCCAGACCGCCATCCGAACGACCGTGCGCCCCCTCGGCAACAAAGCCAGATCAGCGCTGCCAGAAAGACGCCGGCAGCGAGCCAGGATAGCGCCTGCTTCCGGTCGACGTCCGCGAAGGCCTGGCGGAGGTCGCCCTTGCGCAGGTACGCAATCGCGCGGCTGCCGTAGGCGGCATAGTCGTGGGCATATTCGGGATCAACTGCGATCACCCGGTTGTAGTCGGCAATGGCACGGTCAAAATCGCCTTTGGCAAAATAGGCGTTGCCCCGGGCCATGAGAGCGAAGCTATTGTTCGCATTCAGCTGGATGGTGGCGGTATAGTCGGCAATGGCGCGGTCGTTGTCCCCTTTCCTTTGATAGGCGTAGCCGCGCTCGCCGTATCCGACCCGCTTTCCATGGTCTGACAGGCCGGCTTCGAATGCCTGGTCGACGTCCGCTATTGCCCGGTCGTGGTCGTGCCGTTGGTTGTAGATGTGCGACCGGTTGAGCAGTGAGCCGCCAGCTTTCGGGTTTACCCGGATCGCCGCGGTGAAATCTTCCAGGGCGCGGTCATCGCGATCGGCGAAGCTTGTCCATGGCCAGGAACAGCCACGCGCATGATACAAACTTGACAGGTCTTCGCCGTTGTAGTCTCCGCTCTGGATCGCGCGTGTGCAGGCAGCGATGATCTCGGCAGAGGCTTCCTTCGTCCGTTCCAAACAGACTTGTCGATCGTCGGCAGCCGCTGGCCGGCTGACGACGGCGGCTGCGAGTGCCAGAACAACTAGCAGGATGTCGGCGGCAATGCCCGAGCGCATGACTTCGTCCCCGCCATGCCCGGTGTTCGCGCTAACCAGGAGACGGCTTTTCCAGAGCGGTCGCGATCCTCTCCAGCAATGCATTGGTTCGCCTGTTTTCCGCGACCTGCTGCTCGTATAGATCGACCCAGCTCGCCCCGGATGATGAGCGCCGGATCGTGCGCGAGTACCATAGCCAGGCGCCCACCAGCACCAGGAACGGCAACCAAGACACGATCAGATTAAAGACCCAGGATGAACCACCGCTTCCGCCTGGTGTGTTGGCGAACGCAAAGAAAACGACGAGAGCTCCGACGAGACTGACCCACAAGGCAATCAACAGAAGTCGAGATCGAAGCTTGGTCATTTCAGTCACGGCAGTTCCCTTTGGTCGGCTGACAAGGCCGATACTATCATGAGTTGATTTCTCCTCCATGCTCTCGCGCGTGCGGTCGTTGCAACGTGGTTAGCCGTTTCTTTGCTGGACGCCTTGGCCATCATGACGCCCACCGTCACGAGGGCACACCGTGAAATTCGTTGCAATTGTCCGGATTGAGCCGGAAGCCGTCGTTGCCTTTCGCTCAGGACGTTCGCGCGGGGTCCCTCAGCGGAAATTAACGTTGCGTCGCCATCATGCTCGACATGCATTCCAAACGGCGTCGTCAAGTGCCCTATCTGGTTCACACCAACAGAGAGCTCGGCCTGATGCTCCGGGGCACCAAGCCCCTCGCATATTTCATGGATATCGTCGGCCAGGAGCCGGACATCTGTATTCGGTAGTGGCGCATGTTCGACCGGCATGTCGCTGAAGGCCGCCTGACGAAGCGCGAGCTGATCGAGCCATGTCCTGGGGCGCCGCAGCTCGAATATCGGATGCTGTTCTACACATTGCCCGGTCACAAGTGGCGGATTGACGCCATGCTTGCGCTGCTGAACGAGCCCGGAGCCTGGTCCGATGATCGAGAACGGTGCTTCGGCGAATTGCTCGGTTACGAGACCTGGCAGATCGACCATTGGCTGACGCATGGTCGCTCGCCGACCGACGCTTAGCTTGCTGTCCCGCACACTGGCAACCCTGCAGCGCTCGAGGAGCTCCTTGCTATGCGGAAAGTCGGGAACGATAGGGCGCGGTGAGCAGCAGCATGAACAGCGCTCTCTCGGCCTGGTACTTTGCTGCGGGTCGACTGGCTTCCCGGCCCTGCATCACCACCGCGCCTTGAATGGTGCAGACGCTCCAGCTCCATGTCCTGCGCCTGCGCTGCGCCAGGGTCACTTCGAAAATCGGAAATTCCGGTCCCGCCATCGCCGCCGCTTCTCGCCAGACATCCAATTTGGGCGGAGTTGAACCCGGAGCGCCGGCCTGTGTCTTCACCCATTTGGGTGAAGCGAAGCTTGTCCCTGCCGACGCACGCCACCGGACAAGTCCGGCGTCAATCTCTCAGCGGTAATTTGGGGATCGCGCCGAAGAGGGCAGCTGCGCTCTTCTGGTTTCGCGTTCCCGTCTTGGCGAGGACGGCCTTGACCTGCGTGCGGATGGTTTCGCGGCTGAGCCCGTGATGCGCGGCGATGTCGCCGATCGTCTGTCCTTGCGCGATTCCGCGCGCAACGCGCGCCTCGCTCGGGGTGAGGTCGAACAGGCCGCGAATGAGGGCGAGGCTCGGGGCCTGTGAGGCGGTGACCGGCGTCGCGATGAGGAGGCCAACCGCTCCATCGAAGAGATCGCGGGCCTCGCCCGGCATCGAAACCAGATGAAGCACCACCCGATCGAGATCGCTGGCGCGACGCGCGGCGAAGGAGCACACGGCCTTGTCCGGCGCATCGAGTTGGGCGAGGCCGGCGCGCAGCAGGGTGTCGGCGGCGCGGTCCTTGATCGCGATCCGGTCCTTCGGCAACCATTGCAGAAGGTCGGTCATGGCTTCGATCAAGGCGTTGGCGGTCAGAACCCGCCCGGAGCGCGTGATCGCGAGGGCCGGCAAGCCGACCAGCGACAGCGCCTCGGTTGCCGCCCGCATCCGGGTGAGGCGCCAGCGTGTCGACAGCAAAGCCGCCCGCGCGAGATGGGGGCGAAAGCGGTCGAGAAAATCGAGATCCTGCCGCGAAAAGGCGGGGCGGCCGGCCAGTCTTTCCATGTGGAAGACGATGATCTCACCGGACGGGCTGCGGACCGCCGTCGCGCAGGCGTGTTCGAAGCCCCACTTCTTGTTCCATTCCACCCGATATGGATCGCGCTCCCATTCCTCCGGCGAAAATGCCTCGTGCTCGCCGACGAAGCCGGGGTGATCAAGCGCCAGGAGTCGCGGGGTCGTCTCCGTCCGGCTGGAGAGGTCGCCACGCAGGAACGCCGAGAAAGCCTCGCGGATCGACGGCGACGTCACGACACCATTCCAGACACCGGACCACTGATCGGAGTCCGAGGTGATCATGACCATGCCATGCGCGCCCGCGGCATGAGCGATGTTCTCCAGGACATCAGGCCAGAGCTCCGGAACGGTCGCTGCCTCGTGGATGCGGTCCACGATCTGCTCGAAATCGATGCCCGTCATTGCTGCGCTGGACCCATCAGATTCGACCGATCTTTCAGACGCGCGGCGTGCATTTCTGCAGCAGCCTTCGTGCTTCGCCCGCCCAAGGCCCTTGATACCAATCCGCTTCGGCGGAACCAATTGCTACTATTTCCCAAGCCGGCCCGGATGGACGGCTAGCAGAAATCATGTCCATATATCAACTATTTGACAGGTCAGAGGTTGTCCCGGTGGCTTTCAAGGTCGGTCTGATCCGTAAGCCGGGGGCAGCGCTGAATGGACCACGGTTCTCGGCGCATCAACCTATCGGCGTTCGCGGGTAGAGGAGGCGAGCATGATCCTCATATGGCTTGGAGTGCTCCTTGTTTTCGGCGGCCTATTCCAAATGGCGTTTCAGCCCATTTGGCGAGGTCGATTCAGTGGGGGGAGTGGCTTCGCTCCGGACGTGACACGCTGGAGGCTGAAAGGCCCGGTAGCGGCTTGGGCGTCAAATCGAACTGGCCTGGACTTGTGATGGTCGCGCTTGGCGGCGCTTTCTTGCTGGCCGGAGCTGCCATCTGAGTTGAAAGCAGACAAAGGCAGCTTTTTGGCCCGCCTGTCCCAATCCATGGGGACAGACGGCGGCAACTGAAAGGCGCTAGCCTCGGCATCGAGGAGACCACAAGGGAGCGAAGCTTGAGCACCGCGCCGCGCATCGAGATCGACCCGGCCGCCTTCTGGGCCGACCCCTATCCGATGCTCGCCAACATGCGGAAGGAGGCGCCGATCGCGTTCGTGCCGCAGCTCGGCTCGACGCTGCTGACGAGCCGCGACGACATCTCGATCTCCGAGAAGCAGATTGACGTGTTCTCCTCGCACCAGCCCGCCGGCCTGATGAACCGGCTGATGGGCCACAACATGATGCGCAAGGACGGCGAAGCGCATCTCGTCGAGCGCCGGGCGATGTTTCCGACGGTCTCGCCGAAGACGGTGAAGGGCTACTGGACCGCCCAGTTCCAGGCCCATGCGGATCGCATCATCGCTTCGCTTGAACCGGGCCGGATCGATCTGATGCGCGACTTCGCGCTGCCGTTCTCCGGCGAATGCCTGAAGTCGATCACCGGCCTCACCAACATCGGCTTTCAGGACATGGACACGTGGTCGCAAGGCATGATCGAAGGTATCGCCAATTATGCCGGCGACCCTGAGGTCGAGGCGCGCTGTCATGCAGCAACCGCGGGCATCGACGCCGCGATCGACGACGTCCTGCCGGTGATGCGCAAGCATCCCGACCAGAGCATTTTGGGCGTGCTGCTCGCCTCGGACATGCCGATGGAGAGCGTGCGCGCCAACGTCAAGCTCGCCATCTCGGGCGGCCAGAACGAGCCGCGCAAGGCGATTGCCGGCACGGTCTGGGCGCTGCTGACCCATCCCGACCAGCTCGATCTGGTCCTGCGCGGCGAGGTGTCCTGGCTGCAGGCTTTCGAGGAATATGCCCGCTGGATCTCGCCGATCGGCATGTCGCCGCGCCGCATCGCAAAACCCTGGACCATTCGCGATGTGGCGTTCGAGCTCGACGAACGCGTATTCCTGATGTTCGGCTCCGCCAACCGCGACGAGAAGCATTTCGAGCGCGCGGACCAGTTCGACGTGCGGCGCGACACCTCCAAGAGCGTCGCCTTCGGCGCCGGCCCGCATTTCTGCGCCGGCGCCTTCGCCTCGCGCGCCATGATCGCCGACGTCGCGCTGCCGACATTGTTCGCGCGGGCCTCGCGCATCGAGCTCGCCGAGGACGAAGAGGTGCGGATCGGCGGCTGGGCCTTCCGCGGGCTGCAGAATCTGCCGGTGAGGTGGGAGCAATAGGCCGGTAAGGAGCCTCTCCCCCAAGGCTGCAATCGTGCCATTCTGCCGCTGTTTTGCCCGACAGGTCAAACAAATTTCGGATAATTCGTAAGTCGTTGATCTTGCACGTCTCGTCTACTGTGCATGGGGTTGTTTTCGCGTTTTATGTTTCGCGCCAAAGACCGCTCGACCAAATCCGTGGAGCTCTCACATTCGCGTGCAGAAAAATTCCATCCTCATTCGCTTCCCCGCTTGAAAGATTAATCACGCGCGCGGCATGCAGCGCAGTGCTCGCATCGCTATTTTCCCGGACGTCTCGACACTTCCGATGACGCGCACCATCATTCGGCATACGTGAATGATGACGGCCACATGCGGCCGGGAGTGTGGAATGCAGCGTCGGGACTTTCTGAAACTTTCGGTTGGAACTGCGGCCGCCGCTGCGTTCGCATCGCATGCGATCGCGCAAGGCGCGGTGAAGGAAATTCGTATCGGCTACCAGAAGACCGGCGTGCTGGTCATCGCGCGCCAGCAGGCTGCCCTGGAAAGACATTTCGCAGCCTCAGGCATCGAGGTGAAGTGGATCGAGTTCTCCTCGGGGCCGCCGATGATGGAGGCGATGAACGTCGGCAGCGTCGATTTCGGCGCGGTGGGTGATTCCCCGCCAGTGTTTGCCCAGGCCGCGGGCGCGGCGATCGTCTACGCCGCCGGCCAGCCCATCACCAACGGCCAGGGCATCCTGGTGCCCAAGGATTCGCCAATCCGCGACATCGCCGATCTCAAGGGCAAGCGCATCGGCTTCACCAAGGGCTCCAGCGCCCACAACGTCGTGGTGCAGACGCTGGAGAAGGCCGGCTTCACCTATGCCGACATCACACCGGTCTACCTGACGCCGCCGGATGCCGGCCCCGCCTTCGCCAATGGCAGCATCGAGGCCTGGGCGATCTGGGATCCCTATTTCGCCATCGGCGAGACCAAGCAGAACGGCCGCATCCTGATCAATGCGCGCGAGGTCACCAAGACCAATTCCTTCTACATCGCCAACCGCGAGTTCGCGAAGAACCATGCGGCGATCCTGCAGCAGATCGTCGACGTGACGACCGCGGCCGGCCAATGGGCCGAGCAGCACCGCGACGAGGTCGCAAGATCGCTCGCCGCGATCACCGGCGTTCCCTTGGATATCCAGACCGTCGCCGCCAATCGCGCGAACTTCGTGGTCGGCCCCGTCACCGACGAGATCGTTGCGACCCAGCAGGGCGTCGCCGACCGCTTCTACAAGCTCGGCCTGATCCCGAAGCCGATTCATATTCGCGACATCGTCTGGCGCAACCCGGCAGCCTGACCGTGCCGACAACTCTTCCCGTTCAAAAAGGTCTGAACATGAAGCGCATCGTTCAACGCGTGATCGCAGCCATCGTGCTGTCGATCGGCATCGTCGCGGCCGCCGTCGGCACGACCTACGGCTAGGGGCAATCCATGAGCCAATCCAACGCCAACATCCTCTGGTTCCTGCCGACGCATGGCGACGGCCGCTATCTCGGCACCGGCATCGGCGGCCGCGAGGTCAATTTCAACTATCTGCGCCAGGTCGCGCAGGCCGCCGATCAGCTCGGCTATTTCGGCGTGCTGTTGCCGACCGGGCGATCCTGCGAGGATTCCTGGATCGTTGCGTCCTCGGTCGCGCCGTTCACCGAGCGGCTGCGCTATCTCGTCGCCGTTCGTCCCGGCCTGCAATCGCCGAGCGTGGCCGCGC
Organism: Bradyrhizobium sp. BRP20; assembly: GCF_020194215.1. Classification (NCBI taxonomy): domain Bacteria; kingdom Pseudomonadati; phylum Pseudomonadota; class Alphaproteobacteria; order Hyphomicrobiales; family Nitrobacteraceae; genus Bradyrhizobium; species Bradyrhizobium sp. BRP20. Next base: position 965,928 of record NZ_JADYVY010000001.1, read on the forward strand.
GCATGACCGCGACGCTTGATCGCGTCTCGAACGGCCGGCTCCTCGTCAACGTCGTCACCGGCGGCGATCCCGTCGAGAACAAGGGCGACGGCATCTTCCTCGGCCACGACGAGCGCTACGAGGTCACCCGCGAGTTCCTCAACGTCTACAGCGACCTGCTCGCCGGCAAGACGGTGAACGTCGAGGGCAAGCACATCCGCATCGAGGGCGGCAAGCTGCTGTTTCCGCCCGTGCAGTCGCCGCGCCCCCCGCTGTATTTCGGCGGCTCCTCCGATGCCGGCATCGACGTCGCGGCGGACACCGTCGACAAATATCTCACCTGGGGCGAGCCGCCGGCGCTGGTCGCCGAGAAGATCGCGAAGGTGAGGGAGGTTGCCGCCGCTCGTGGCCGCAAACTCTCCTTCGGCATCCGTCTACACGTCATTGTCCGCGAGACCAACGAAGAAGCCTGGCACGCCGCAAACGAGCTGATCAGGCACGTCAGCGACGACACCATCGCGCTGGCGCAGAAGAACTTTGCCCGTATGGACTCGGTCGGTCAGCAGCGCATGGCGCAGCTCCACGGCGGCAAGCGCGACAAGCTCGAGATCGCGCCGAACCTGTGGGCCGGCGTCGGCCTCGTCCGCGGCGGCGCCGGCACGGCGCTGGTCGGCGACGCCCAGACGGTGGCGGCGCGCATCAGGGAGTATCAGGATCTCGGCATCGATACCTTCATCATGTCGGGCTATCCGCATCTCGAGGAAGCCTATCGCTTCGCCGAGCTGGTGTTCCCGCTGCTCGCGCTGGAGCAGCCGAGCAACGTGACGAAGCTGCATTTCAACGGCGGTCCGTTCGGCGAGACGGTCGGCAGCGATTTCCGTCCGCAGCACCGGGTGTCGCAGTCATGAGCCTGATCGACAGCATTTCGCTTCCGCGCAGCATCCCCCTGCCGCGGGCCGACGGCCTGATCCAGTGGATCGTGCCGCTCGCCATCGTCGCGGTCTGGCAGGTCGCGAGCGTCACCGGCTTCGTGCCGACGCGGGTACTGCCGGCCCCGAGCGACGTCGTGCTCGCGGGCTGGAAGCTGCTGGTCTCCGGTGAGCTCGTCCGCAACATCTGGGTGTCGTTCTGGCGCGCCTCGATCGGCTTTTTGATCGGCGGCAGCATCGGCTTCGCCTTCGGCCTCGCCAACGGCCTGTCGCAGCTTTCGGCCAGGCTCACCGATACCACCCTGCAGATGGTGCGCAACGTGCCGCATCTGGCGCTGATCCCGCTGGTCATCCTCTGGTTCGGCATCGACGAAAGCGCAAAGCTCTTCCTGGTGGCGCTCGGGGTGTTCTTCCCGATCTATCTCAACACGCTGCACGGCATCCGCACCGTCGATCCGCAGCTGATCGAGATGGGCCGCATCTACGGCATGACGGACGGTGAGTTGTTCCGCCGCGTCATCTTCCCGGGCGCGCTGCCCTCGATCTTCGTCGGCATCCGCTTTGCGCTCGGCATCATGTGGCTGACGCTAATCGTCGCCGAGACCATCGCGGCCTCTTCCGGCCTCGGCTACATGGCGATGCAAGCGCGCGAGTTCATGCTGATCGACGTCGTCGTGCTCTCGATCCTGATCTACGCCCTGCTCGGCAAGCTCGCCGACAGCGCCTCCCGCGTGCTGGAGCGTCTGACGCTCTCCTGGCACCCCGCCTTCCAGAAACGTTGAACGAAAATACTGGGAATCACATGCAGACAGCGCTTCGTACCTCTCTTCCCGAGACCGAGCTCGCCGGCCGCGCCACTTTCGCCCCTCACGCCCGCGTGGTGCGCGAGGAGCGGCAAGAAGAACACCGAGTTCAGGCCAGCGGCCTGCCGCTCAGCATCCGCGGCTTGCGCAAATCCTTCGGTGACAACGAGGTGCTGCGCGGCATCGACCTGCACATTCCCGCCGGCCAGTTCGTCGCGATCGTCGGCAAGAGCGGCTGCGGCAAGAGCACCCTGCTGCGCCTGATCGCCGGCCTCGACAAGATCGATGCGGGCAGCATCAGCTTCGGTCAGGAGATCCAGCCCGAGGACATCCGCGTGATGTTCCAGGAGCCGCGGCTGCTGCCCTGGGCCCGCGTGCTCGCCAATGTCGAGGTCGGCCTCGGCCGCGATCGTGCCTCGAGCGATGCGCATGCCCGCGCCGAGAAGGCACTGATCGAGGTCGGCCTCGCTGACAAGCGCGACCAATGGCCTTCGGTGCTCTCGGGCGGCCAGAAGCAGCGCGTCGCGCTCGGCCGCGCGCTGGTCTCGCGCCCGCGCGTGCTCGCCTTCGACGAGCCGCTCGGCGCGCTGGACGCGCTGACCCGCATCTCGATGCAGCGGCTCCTCGAGCGGGTCTGGCGCGATCAGGGCTTTACCGCGATCCTGGTGACCCACGATGTCTCGGAAGCCGTGGCGCTGGCCGACCGCGTGCTCGTCATCGAGGAGGGCCGCATCGCCCATGACGTCACGGTTAACGCCGCCCGGCCGCGCCAGCGCGGCTCGGCCGAGCTTGCCGGGCTCGAAGGCTCGATCCTGAGCCACCTGTTGTCGGCGGACGATCGTACCTAAATAGAGGGAACCCCGCTTGCGGGGAGTAGCGCCATGAATGTAGTGCCCCGCGAGCTCATGACCGAAATTCCCGTCTCGTCCACCGATTTCCGCGGCGCCATGCGCCACCTCACCGGCGGCGTCAGCGTCATCACGGCCGGGCGGGGCAAGGACATCTCCGGCATGACGGTGACCTCGGTCACCTCGCTGTCGGTCGAGCCGCCGACGCTGCTGGTCAGCATCAACCGCGACGCCTCGTCTTTTCCGCTGATCCGCCGCCACGGCGCCTTCGGCGTGAATATCCTCAATGCTGACCAACTCGACATTGCCGAACGCTTTGCCGGCAAGGGCGGGCTGAAGGGTGCGGATCGCTTTGCAGGCAGCCAGTGGGTGACGGCAGTCTCTGGTGTCCCGCTGCTGGTCGGCGCGCTCTCGGCCTTCGATTGCGAAGTCGAGGAGATCGTCGAGCGCCACTCGCACGGCATCGTCATCGGCCGTGTCCGGGACATCAGGAGCTCGACCCGCACCGCCGCGCTGGCCTATTGGCATGGCCAGTACGTGGCGGTCGACCAGGACGAAGACGCGGCCCGGCTCGCCGATGTCAGCCTTCCCGCGCGCGGCCGGCGCGGCATTTGATCGCCGTCGGCGAGCCTCGCGCAAGGCTGGCCTTTTCCGCCTCATCGCTCTAGAAGCGCCCTGAGCTGTCCCGCCGGACGCATGGAGCGGAACGATGAAGCGCGTGGCAACCTTGATCTTCTACACCGTCGGTGCGCTCGCGATCGCCTATCTCGCGCTCTACGCCTACGCGATGTTCTCTGGCTCTCCGATCGTGCCGGGCGATCCCATCCACATCTTCCGCAAGCCGGATGCGCCGAGCTATTCGTGACGGTCTCGTAGGGTGGGTTAGCCGTAGGCGTAACCCACCACTGTTTGTCTCCACGGAAAATGACGAGGTGGGTTACGCCGAGCAGATGCGCTTTGCGCATCTGCAGGGCTAACCCACCCTACGCACCTGTGTTTACCCCCGCAGAATCGCCAGCGCCAGCGCCTGCGCGCGCGGCACGATGCTGTCGATCTCCAAATATTCCTCCGGCGTGTGCGCGAGCCCGCCGACCGGACCGAGACCGCAAATGGTCGGCGTGCCGACCGCGGCGGTGAAGCCGGAATCGGCGCAGCCGCCGGAGAACTCGCCCTGCAGCGTGGTGAGGCCCACCTGCCTTGCGGCCGCCTGATAGTTTTCGAACAGCGCCTTCGAGCCCGCGCTCTGCACCACCGGCACGAACTCGCCCTTGATCGACAGCGTCGCGCTGGTGCCCGGCACGTAGGAGGTCGCGACGATCTTTTCGATCGCACCCATGATCCGCGCGCGATCGGCCGGATCGACATAGCGCAGGTCGATCTGCCCTTCCGCGTAAGGCGCGGTCGTGTTGACGGACTGCCCGCCCGACACGAGGCCGACATTGAGCGTGATGCCCTTGTCGAGATCAGTGAGCGCGTGGATTTGGACGATCTTGTGCGCGAGCTCGCCAATGGCGCTGACGCCGGCGGCGAAGTTGGCGCCGGAATGCGCGGCCTTGCCGGTGATGGCCATGTGCATGAAGATGCCGCCCTTGCGCCCGGTGACGACGTTGCCCGTGGGCCGGCCCGGCTCGGAATTGAACACCGCGCGGGCCGCGCGTCCCTCGCGCTCGATCACCGGGCGCGAGGAGGGCGAGCCGATCTCCTCGTCGGAGGTGATGAGCACCTTAATCGGGTGCGGTGCGCCGCCGAACTTGTGGAAGGCGGCGGCCACGAACACGTTCATGACGAGGCCGGACTTCATGTCGGCGACACCGGGTCCATAGGCGCGGCCATCCCGGATCGTGAACGGCCGCCGCGCAGCCTCGCCCTTGCCGAACACCGTGTCGCGGTGTCCCATCAACAGCACCGGCTTCTCGTTGCTGCCGGGCTTTGCCACCTCGGCATGGATCGCGTCGCCGAACGTGCCGTGGCTTTCGCGCCGGAACGGAATGCCATGCTCGGCAAAGTACCGCTCGAACCGCGCACCGACCGCATCGACGCCTTCCTTGTCGTAGGAGCCGGAATCGATGTTCACGACGTCGCGGAGCAGGTCGATCATCGCCTGCTTCTGCGACGCCAGCCAATCCGTGATTTGAGCTTCAGACATGTGGTCCCTCGCGTGGTTTTCGGGCGGGGTTATAGGGCGTGCCGCGCGGATGGCATAGTCACGTGGCGCGGTTCGGTCATGCGAAGGATGCTCTTGAGGTTCGTCATTGCGAGCGCAGCGAAGCAATCCGGTCTGTCGCCGCCGAGGGATTCTGGATTGCTTCGCTGCGCTCGCAATGACGGGGTGGCGGCCTGCGCCAAACGAAAAATGCCCGGACTTGGCCCGGGCATTCGCGTCCGCTCGATGGTCGCGGGCGTCTACGCCCCCATCATCGGCATCCGCGGATATTCCCCGGGCGTGCCTGCGGGCGGGATCGGGATGCCGCCGTCGGCATATTCGTTGAGCTTGTTGCGCAGCGTGCGGATCGAGATGCCGAGGATGTTGGCGGCATGGGTGCGGTTGCCGAGGCAGTGCTTCAGCGTCTCCAGGATCAGGTCGCGTTCGACGTCGGCCACGGTGCGCCCCACCAGCGCGCGCGTCACCTGCTCGGCGGCCATAGTGGCATGCGCCACGGCCGGGGCGGTCTTGGCGAGGTCGAGGCGGTCGCCGTCCGGGGTGATGATGGCGTCGGGCCCGATCTCGTCGCCCTGGGCCATCAGCACCGCGCGGTGCATGGTGTTTTCGAGCTCGCGGACGTTGCCCTGCCAGCGGTTGGCGGAGAGCACGCGCCGCGCCTCGGCCGAGAGCGGACGCAGCGGCACGCCGTTGGCGTCGGCATATTTCTTCACGAAGTGCTGGGCGAGCTCGAGGATGTCGGCGGGACGCTCGCGCAGCGGCGGGATCTTCAAATTCACGACGTTGAGGCGGAACAGCAAGTCCTCGCGGAACGTGCCCTCTCGCACGGCCTCGGCGAGATTGCGGTTCGAGGTCGCGATGATGCGGATGTCGACCGGAACCGGCTTGGTGCCGCCGACGCGGTCGATCACACGCTCCTGGATGGCGCGCAGCAGTTTCGATTGCAGGCGAACGTCCATCTCCGAGATTTCGTCGAGCAGCAGCGTGCCGCCGGTCGCCTCCTCGAACTTGCCGATGCGGCGGGCGACCGCGCCGGTGAAGGCGCCCTTCTCGTGGCCGAACAGCTCGGATTCCAGCAGGTGCTCCGGGATGGCGGCGCAGTTGATCGAGATGAACGGACGCTTGGCCCGGGCCGAACGGGAGTGAACGTAGCGGGCCAGCACTTCCTTGCCCGTGCCGGATTCGCCGGTGATCATCACCGAGGCGTCCGAGCCGGCGATCTGCTGGGCGAGCTTGATCACCTTTGCCATCGCATCGTCACGGTAGACCAGCTCGCGGGAATCGTTGGCGACGGCAGCCAGCACCGCGGCGATCAGCTCCGGATCTGGCGGCAGCGGGATGTATTCCTTGGCCCCGGCATGGATCGCAGCGACCGCGGCGCGGGCGTCGTTGGTGATGCCGCAGGCGACGATCGGGGCGTGGATGTGCTCGGCTTCCAGCCGCAGCACGAGGTCGCGGATGTCGAGCGCGACGTCGACCAGCAGGAGGTCGGCGCCCTTGCCCCCGCGCAGCACGCGCATCGCCTGCTCGTGATCCTCGGCATGGGTCACGGTGGCGCCGTTCTCCATCGCGATCTTGGTGGCGGTGGTGAGCTGGCCCTTCAATGTGCCAACGATGAGAAGCCGCATGTCAGTCTCCTGTCCGTCTGCTCGCGCCGTCGCGCGTCATGTCCTTGCGTCTCAGCCGCGTTCGGCCTTGATGATTTCCGTCATGGTCACGCCAAGCTTGTCCTCGACCAGGACGACCTCGCCGCGGGCGACCAGCTTGTTGTTGACGTAGATGTCGATGGCCTCGCCGACGCGCCGGTCGAGCTCTAGCACGGTGCCCGGTCCGAGCTTCAGGAGCTCGCCGACGTCCATCTTGGAGCGGCCGAGCACGGCCGAGACCTGCACCGGCACGTCGAACACCGCCTCGAGGTCGGCGGCGGCACGCGCCGCATATTCGTCCTCGTTGTAGCCGACGTCGGTGCCGGCAGGCGGCATCGGGCCGTTGAGATCGGGCAGCGGGACCTGTCCGTCGGTGTCGCTCATGGTTTAGCTCCCCCTGCGGGACGCGATATAGCGTCCGACCATTTCGTCGATCTTGGCCGCGATGGCGCCGCGCTCCAGCACGACGCCGCCATCGGCCCATTCGATCCGGCAGTCGCCGGTGGCAATTTCCGGCTCGGCCAGGATCACCAGCCGGCCCTCGAAGCCGCTCTGCTTGGCGAGCCGCTCGATCTTCTCGCGCGCGCTGTCGTAGAGCGAATCGTTGATGCGGACGACGAGATGCGGCGTCGCGACCAGATGCGAGAAGCAGTCCTTGACCAGCGCGATGACCTCGCCGAGCGGCTCGGCGGCGACGAGGTCGGCGCACAGCTTGCGCGCCACCGCGACCGCGACCTCGACCGCCTCGGTCTCCATCCTGGTCTCGATGTTGCCGATGCCGGAGGCGACGCCCCGAATCGCGATGTTGATCTCTTCCATGGCGAGCGCAACGCGGCGGTCGCTTTCGGCCTTGGCTTCGCGCTGACCGGCGGCAAAGCCGTCCTGGTAGGCGCGCGCCTCGGCTTCCGCGACCTTCTGGGCGATCTCGGCCGCGGTCGCGGCCTTCTCGCGCGTCGCCCGTTCGGGCGCCGCGAAGTCGGTATCGAACAGGAATTTTGCCGGAGCGGCCATCAGTACACCAGCTCGTCGTCGGCGCGGTTCTTGGTCAGCATGATCTCACCCTTGGCGGCGAGGTCCTTGGCGAGATTGACCAGCAGCGCCTGGGCCTCGTCAACGTCGCGCAGGCGCACGGGGCCCATCGCCGCCATGTCGTCCTGGAGCATCTTGGCCGCGCGCGAGGACATGTTGCCGAAGAAGAAATTGCGGACGTCCTCGTTCGCGCTCTTGAGCGCGACGCCGAGCTTGTCCTTGTCGACGTTGCGCATCAAGGTCTGGGCGGAGCCGGAATCGAGCTTCACCAGGTCGTCGAAGGTGAACATCAGCGCCTTGATGCGCTCGGCGGATTCGCGGTTGTCCTCTTCCAGAGAGGTGATGAAGCGGGTTTCGGTCTGGCGGTCGAAATTGTTGAAGATTTCCGCCATCACCTCGTGGGCGTCGCGGCGGCGGGTCTGCGACAGGTTGGACATGAATTCGGTGCGCAGCGTCTTCTCGACACTCTCGATCACCTCCTTCTGCACCGCCTCCATCTTCAGCATGCGGTTGACGACGTCGAGCGCGAGCTCCTCGGGCAGGATGCCGAGCACGCGCGCGGCGTGCTCCGGCTTCAGCTTCGACAGCACCACGGCGATGGTCTGCGGGTATTCGTTCTTGAGATAGTTGGCGAGAACCTCTTCCTGCACGTTGGAGAGCTTCTCCCACATGTTGCGCCCGGCGGGACCGCGGATCTCGTCCATGATGCCGTTGACGCGTTCCGGCGGCAGGTATTGCTGGAGCAGCCGCTCGGTGGCGTCGAAATTGCCCATCAGCGCGCCCGAGGCCGACATGCGCGAGACGAATTCGAGCAGCATGTCCTCGACGGTGTCGACCTCGACGGTGCCGAGCGTCGACATCTCCAGCGAGAGCTGGCGGACCTCGTCGTCGTCGAGCAGGCCCCAGATCTTGCCGCCGTATTGCTCGCCGAGCGCCAGCATCAGGATCGCGGCACGCTTCGGCCCGGGCAGCTGCGCGAGGCCCTTGCCGTCGGCGGCGCGATTGCCGGCGCGCTGACCTAGCGTGGAGATCACGCTGGTGATGTCGTTCGAGTTGGCGTTTTGCAGATTAGCGGCCATGTCAGATCACTTCTTGATGCACTTGGCTTTGGTTATTTCGTCGGCTCAGTCAGCCACTGGCGGATGATTGCGACGGTTTCGTTGGGATTGCGTTCGGCGAGCTCGCCGACGCGGTGAACGGACTGGGCGTGGACCTGGCCCTGAATGGTGGCGACGTCGATGGCGCTGGTGCCGCCGCTCGGCAGCAGCGGCTGGCCGGCCGGCGCGGCCTCTTCCGAGGCGGCTGGGCCCGTCAGCACGCCGGAGATGGCGGCGGCGACCTCGTCGGAGGCGAGAATGCGCTTGACCAGCGGGCGGATCACCAGGAACAGCACGACGAGGCCGAGCAGCATCATCACGCCGAGCTCGACGAAGTACATGACGTCGTCCTTGGTGAACTGCAGCATGCCGAGAAAGCCGCCAGGTTCGCCGATCGGGGCAGTGGAGGGCGCGTCGGCGAAGCGCAGATTGACGACCTCGACCTGGTCGCCGCGCTTCTGGTCGAAGCCGATTGCCGAGCGCACCAGCGTGGCGATGCGGTCGAGCTGCTCCTTGGTGCGGTCCTGGTAGGCCAGCTCGCCCTTGTCGTTCTTGCTGTAGATGCCGTCGACCAGCACCGCGACCGAGATGCGGTTGACCCGGCCGGCCTCGGTCACCTCGGTCTTGGTGGTGCGGGAGATCTCGTAATTGTTGGTCTCTTCGGTCTTCTTGCTCTGGTCCTTGGGCGCGACGCCGTTGTTCTGCTGGTTGCCGGGCAGCTCGTTGTTGACGGTGACCTGGCCGTTGTTGTCGGCGGTCATGCTCTGCTCTTCGCGGGTCTGGCTGGAGCGCAGCACGCGGCCCTCGGGATCGAACTTGTCCGAGGTCTGGGTGACCTTGTTGAAGTCGAAATCGGCGGAGAGCTGCACGCGGGCGCGGCCCGAGCCGACCACGGAGGAGACGATGTCCTCGACCTGCTTGCGCATCCGCTTCTCGAAGGCGATGCGGCGCTCCTCGCCGACCGCCTGTTCCGGATCGGTCTGAGCTCCGTCGGCGAGCAGCTGACCGGCCTCGTCGACGATCGAGACCCGCTGCGGCTTCAGGCCGTTGACGGCGGAGGCGACGAGGTGGCGGATGGCGCGGATCTGCTGGGCTTCCAGCGCACCGCGGACGCGGACCACGATCGAGGCCGACGGCTCCGGAGCCTCGCGGGCGAACAGCGGGCGCTCGGGCAGCACCAGATGGACGCGGGCGGCCTGGATGCGGTCGATGGCCCGGATGGTGCGGGCGAGCTCGCCCTCGAGCGCGCGCAGATGATTGATGTTCTGGACGAAGGAGGTGGTGCCGAGCGCGTCCGACTTGTCGAACACCTCGTAGCCGACGCCGCCGCCCTTGGGCAGGCCGCCCTCGGCGAGCTTCATCCGCAGCCGCGTGACCTTGTCCTTGGGCACCATGATGATGGAGCCCTCATTGCGGATCTCGAACTGGATGCCCTGGCGTTCCAGGTCCTTGATGATGCTGGAGGAGTCTTCGACGGACAGGTCCGTGAACAGCGTCGTCATCTGCGGCGTGGTGACACGCATGATGACGAAGGCAAAGAAGCCGATGAGCGCGGCGGTGACCGCGATCATCGCCCCGAACCGGGCGGCACCGATACTTTTTAAGAAGTCCGCAAGACCTTGCAAGCAACCGCCCCGACCAATCCGACCCGCAACCGAGCGGTCGACTGGGCAATTATTGCCTAGGTGATGGTTTCGATATGGTTAACGAAGGTTAAGAGGTCGGACAAAAGTGCATCATGAAAAAAATCGGCCTCGCGAAGCGAGGCCGATTTTCGTCAAAGACCGCAGAATTCCGGATCGCCTACTGGCGATATTGCTGGATGCGGGTGGTGCGAAGACCCGCCAGACCGTGCTGGTCGATGGAAAACTGCCAGGAGAGGAATTCGTCGACCGTCAGGGTATAACGGCTGCAGGCCTCCTCGAGGGAGAGAAGTCCGCCACGGACAGCGGCGACGACTTCGGCCTTGCGGCGGATGACCCAGCGTTTGGTGCCGGGTGCAGGCAGATCCGCGATCGTCAACGGACTGCCGTCCGGCCCGATGACGTATTTTACCCTCGGGCGATGGGGTTCTGTCATGGCGTACTCACAAACTCTCAACCACTGAACTCACGCCCTAACCGTAACCCCCGCGGCTTAAAAATCCGCTAAGCCTAAGGGTTCAATACAATTCTCGTTGAATCTTGCGGGAACGCGGCCGACTCGGCGGGCGGGAGATGCAAACTCGGCCGGCTGAGCGGGGCAGAAGGTAAATACTTTACTAACGAACGAGGGTCTGCGGTGGTGTCGCAAAGACCCTGATAGTCATCCCGGGGCGCGCAGAGCGCGAGCCCGGGATCCATAACCCCAGGGAGTCGTTTTGACGAAGACTCGGGGTTACGACCTAATGCGAAAACGACTTCCTGGGGTTATGGATCCCCGCCTTCGCGGGGATGACATCTCGTATGTGGTTCGCTTGCCCGCCCTCAATTGCTCGTCGCAATGATGCTCTTGACCTGGCTCAGCGTGTAGCTGGCGCCGTCGATGGTGAGCAGCGGCGGCGACTGGGTCAGATCGACCGACGACACCACGCCCTGCACCTGCGCGGCGATGCCGACATTGTTGTTCGCGACGTCCTTGCCCGTGGCCGAGATCGTGTACTTGCCGTCGGGCCATTGCGTGCCGTCATTACCCATGCCGTTCCAGGTAAAGGGAATGTCGTTGCCGGCGGCGGCGGTATATTTGCCGTTGAACACGGTCTGGCCGCTCGAATTGGCGATGGAGATCTCGACGGTGGAGTCGGTCGGGACGTTGAGATGCCAGACAGCCGTCGAGTTGGTCATCGTCGCGGTCGAGCCGTCGACCAGCGCGGTCTTGCCGACGAAGCCCAGCGCCTGGGTCGCCTGCGTGGTCTGCTGCAGGGTGACGAGCTGAGCCAGCGATTCATTGGTCTTGAGCTGCTGCTCGACGCCGGCGAACTGCACCAGCTGCTGGGTGAACTGGTTGGTGTCGAGCGGATCGAGCGGGTTCTGGTTCTGCAGCTGCGTCGTCAGCAGGGTCAGGAAGGTCTGGAAATTGCCGGCGAGCGTCGACCCCGTGGTCGAGCTCATCGACGAACTCGACGAGGATTTCGGCAGGTCGGTCGTTCCGGAGACGACCGGGGGCGAAGTGGCGGCATTCGTGGTGGTCATTGCCAGATACTCCTCACACTCTGATGTCGACGCCGCTGCTCGATCCGAGCATGCGGCCATAGCCGCGCCCGATGGGCGCCGTGGAAACGCTGTCGTCCTCGCTGATGATCAGGCGGCGGGCATTGCCGCCATTGTCGTTGTTCTGGCCAGAGTGCTGGCCGGATGAATTCTGGTCGCGCAGGCTGAAGGACAGGCCGTTGCTGCCGGTCTTGAAGCCGGCATCGTCGAGCGCGCGCTGCAATTGCGGCGCGTCCTGACGCAGCATCTGCAGCGTCTCCGGCTTCTCGACGGTGAGATGCGAGGTGACGTTGCCGGCGCGGTCGACGTTGATGCGCACGTCGATGCGGCCGAGCTCGGCCGGATCGAGGCTGATGTCGAACCGCGACTTGCCGGACCGAATGGCGGCTGCGATCTCGATCGGGATGCCGCTGATCGGCACCGCCGTAGTCTGGGTCGCCGCGGTCGCGGTGAGCGTCGCGGTTGATGCTGTTGCGGCCGAGGTCGTATTGGTCAGCGGCGCCTGCACGGTAGAAGCGGCCTGTGCGCTGGTATCCGTCGGAGCGATCGTGGCTTGCGGGCCGGCATGCGCCGGCGCGGCCGACGTGCCCTGGGCCTGATCGGCGGCGCGGTCGGCGGGACCCGCCTTGGCGTCGGTCGCGACGTGATCGGCCTGCGGCTTCAAGCCTTGCGCATGGGCGGCGTTGGCGGCCGGTGCCTGCGCAGCGACGTTCGCCTTGCCGGTGTCCTGGCCGATATTGGAGATGTCGGTCTGGGCTTGCGCCGTGGCGGCCTCTTTGAACGCGGTCTTGGGCGTGCCCTGGCTGACCGCGGCGATCAGCCCGCCACCAGCTTTTGCATCGGTCGAGGCGGTCTCGGTCGTGCCGGCGGCGGCCTCGCCGAGCGTCGTCGTGGTCTCGGCATCGACCTCGGCGCCTGCGGCCTTGGCGCTCGCCGTGGCGGTATCGGTCTTGGCGCCGGCGATCTGGGCCGCGATGGAGGCGCTGGCGGCAAGACCTGCCGCGGCGATCGCGAGCGGCGCGGCGGCGGCATCGCCAGCCTGGTTCGCAGTTGCATTCGGGTCGACCGGGACGACCGGCGCGGCAACGATGATTCCAAGATCGGGCAGGGCGGTCTGCGTCGTCGCGGACGGCGCGGCGGCAGCCGCCTCGACGGCGGCGGTGAGGACCTCGGTGCCATCAGTCGCGTCGCTCTCGGGCTCGTCGGATTTGTCGGCCGATTTGGCGTCGGCCGTCTCGGACTTGTCCTTGACCTTGCCGGCGTCCTTGGCCGGATCGCTGGGCGCCTCGCCCCTGTCATTCTCCGCAGGCGCAGACGCCTCGGTGTCGTCGCTCGCCTTGCTCTGCGAAGGCTGGTCCGTGGAAGAGGTGTCGCGCGACGGCCGCTCGGCCGCCGGGGAGGACGAGCTCTGCTCGTTCCGGCGCGGTGCGGCGTCCTGCGCGTTGTTGCCGCTGGCCTGCGTGTTGCTGTCGACCAGCGAGCCGAAAGCCTCGCTCGCCGGCGTGTCCTTCGGGGCTTGCGACCGGACAGGCTTCTGCTGCGCGCTCTGGATTTGCACGCTTGCCACGACATCTGACATCCGACCGACCACAGGCAACCCCTTGCAAGCAACTTCGCATCAAGAGGGAGCAAGGAGCGGGCCAGCGTCCCGAACTGAATATTTCAGCAATATAATCAATGATTTGGCGACGTTGGTGCATTGCCGGGCCGCGGGCTCCGACCCCGCCATTTCTGCCGCCCCGGCAAGAATTGCCCTAAGCGGGGGCTCGCGTGATTGCTTCACCGGAATGCCGCCTATATTAAAGAGGCTACTCTCAGCCGCTTTCGACTTGGGCAGTCGTGCTCTTCGGGAACCAAGGTTCCGGGGGATCGCCGCCGTCCCCCGAGAAAGCAAATCGCGGATCGCGCGTCGCCGCCGTCACAACGCTCCAGGGCCCATGCTCAACAGTCTGGATCTCGAAGGCCGTCCCGAGGACACCAGGGTCGTCGTTGCCATGTCGGGCGGTGTCGATTCCTCGACGACGGCTGCGCTCTTGAAGGCTGAGGGCTACGACGTCGTCGGCATCACGCTGCAGCTCTACGACCATGGCGCGGCCACCCACCGCAAGGGCGCCTGCTGCGCCGGCCAGGATATCCACGACGCCCGCGACGTCGCGGCCAAACTCGGCATTCCCCATTACGTGCTCGACTACGAGGACCGCTTCCGCGAGTCCGTCATCGACAATTTCGCCGACTCTTACGCGCTCGGCGAAACGCCGGTGCCCTGCATCGAGTGCAACCGCAGCGTCAAATTCCGCGACCTCTTGAAGACCGCCCGCGAGCTCGGCGCCCAGGCGCTCGCCACCGGCCATTACGTCGCCTCGCGCCGCCGGGGCGACGGGTCACGCGCGCTGGTCTGTGCGGCCGACGCCGACCGCGACCAGAGCTATTTCCTGTTCGCGACCACGCAGGAACAGCTCGACTTCCTGCGCTTTCCGCTCGGCGACATGACCAAGCCCGAGACGCGCGAGCTCGCGCGCCGCTTTGGCCTTGCGGTCGCCGACAAGCACGACAGCCAGGACATCTGCTTCGTGCCGACCGGCCGCTACACCGACATCATCACGCGCCTGCGCCCCAATGCGATGGACCCCGGCGACATCGTCGATCTCGAGGGCCGCGTGCTCGGCCGGCACAACGGCATCGCCAATTTCACCGTCGGCCAGCGCCGCGGCCTCGGCATCGCAGCCCACGCGCCGCTGTTCGTGGTGCGGCTGGACGCGGCGACCCGCCGCGTCGTGGTCGGCCCGCGCGATGCGCTGAAGATGCACCGCATCGCACTTCGCGACGTCAACTGGATCGGCGACGGCGACATCGACCGCGCCATCGGAAGCGGCCTCGAAATGTTCGTGCGCGTGCGCTCGACCCGCAGCCCCCAACCGGCATGGCTGCGCGGCAGCAACGGCCGTTACGAGGTCGAGCTCGTCGCCGGCGAGGAGGGCGTCTCGCCGGGACAGGCCTGCGTGTTCTACGACGCAGCGAGCGGCCAGGCCCGCGTGCTCGGCGGCGGCTTCATCCAGAGCGCTGCGGCCAAGGTCGGCACGGGCACATCGCGCCCGCTCGCGGAAGTCGTGCGCGGCTGATCATGAAATTGGATCGCACTCTCGCGACACCGGAAGTGCGCTCCCTCTCCCGCCTGCGGGAGAGGGTTGGGGAGAGGGCTCTCTCTAAACGCGATATATCGCGAGATGAAAAAGCCCTCACCCGCCACGCTCTTGCGAGCGTGTCGACCTCTCCCGCAAGCGGGAGAGGCTCCAGACCGCGCGCGGGGCAGGATCCGTTCTCACCAACAAACACACCTTAGAGAATCTTCGCGCAAGGGCAGGGGGGCATGGCAGCAGACATCTCGCGGGCCGGGGTCGAGAAGGCCTATGGCCGCTGGGCGCCGGTCTATGATCTCGTGTTCGGCAAGGTGTTCGACGCCGGCCGGCAGTCGACCATCGCCGAGGCCGACCGCATCGGCGGCCGCGTCCTCGACGTCGGCGTCGGCACCGGTCTTTCGCTCTC
This sequence comes from Bradyrhizobium sp. BRP20, assembly GCF_020194215.1. NCBI lineage: Bacteria > Pseudomonadati > Pseudomonadota > Alphaproteobacteria > Hyphomicrobiales > Nitrobacteraceae > Bradyrhizobium > Bradyrhizobium sp. BRP20. Next base: position 981,151 of record NZ_JADYVY010000001.1, read on the forward strand.
CGAATACGCGCGCACCACCAAGGTCTGCGGCGTCGACATCTCCGAGCCGATGCTGCGCAAGGCGCAGGCGCGCGTGCGCGCGCTCCGCCTCTCCAACGTCGAAGTGCTCTCGGTGATGGATGCGAAGAACCTCGCCTTCCCCGATGATTTCTTCGACGCGGTGGTGGCGCAATATGTCATCACCGCCGTGCCCGATCCCGAAGGCACGCTCGACGAGTTCATGCGCGTGCTCAAGTCAGGCGGCGAGCTGATCCTGGTCAACCACATCGGTGCGGAGAGCGGCCCTCGCAAGCTGTTCGAGCTCGCTTTCGCGCCCATCGCCCGCCGTCTCGGCTGGCGCCCGGAATTCCCGTGGGCCCGCCTCGAGGGCTGGGCCGCACGGCACGGCGGCGTCGCGCTCACCGAGCGCCGTCCCATGCCGCCGATGGGCCATTTCTCGCTGATCCGCTACCGCAAATCGTGATTGCCACCTGCGGGAACAGGGGGCCTCGCGCGCGCGTTTCCTTCCTATGCGCACGACAAACCTCATTCTTGCGGGCCTCCTGATCGCCGCCTCTGCACCGGCGATCGCGCAGGCCCCACCCGCCCCGGCGACGCCGCCGCAAGCGACCGCGCCGCCGGGGCGGGTGGGG
>NZ_JADYVY010000010.1:0-257765 GCF_020194215.1 Bradyrhizobium sp. BRP20
AGGCGGAAGATGTTATCCAGGATCTTGGCGTTGTTCGGCTCCTGCTCGAACTTCACCAGCTGATTGTCCACGGTGTCCAGGCTCTCGCTGGTCTCCGTCAGAAACTCCCGCAACAGATCATCCATGAAAACAGGCCTTCATACAGGAAGGGCGCGCACGAGGCGTGATGCGCCATTTCGGAATGGGGCCAGCTTCACCGCAAAGCGTTTAATATTGGTTGAGTATGTGCAAAAGAACGGCACCAACAAAGAGATAAGGCGCTCCGGACAAGCCGAAGCGCCTCGTAAAGATTGCATTAACGCGTCGGAAACGATGCTTCGCGTTTACGAAGCGGTAACGATGATGGCTTCGCCTTCGGGCTTGAGCGTCACGGTGAGCCCGCAGGCCTGCGCGAGCAGCCGCGTATAATAAGGCTGGATCGCATGCGCATCGGCAGCCGGCCCGCGCTCGCCGCTCAGGAGCTCGGAGATGTTCTGCGGCAGGCGTGCATTGTGTCCGGTCGCGGTGATGCGAAAGCTCATCACCTCGCCCTCGCCGACCGGATCGACCGTCAGCATGCCGCCGCGCGGGATCGTGTGCTGGGCGACGACCAGCATGTTGAGCAGCAGCTTGACGCGGTTCTTCGGCAGCAGCAGCCGCGGCAGATTCCAGGTGATCGAGCACTTGCCGTCCTCGATATGGCCCTTCGCCATGGTGTGGGCATCGCCGAGATCGATCTGCGCGCCGGAGGAGCCGGCCGCGCCGAAGGCAAGGCGGCAGAACTGCAGCCGGGCGGAGGCCGTCTTGGCGCTTTTGCGAATCAGGTCGAGCGCGAACTCGCGGTCCTCGGGCTTGGGATCGTCGTCGAGCACTTCGAGCCCGTTGACGATGGCGCCGACGGGGCTGATGAGATCGTGGCAGACCCGCGAGCACAGCAGCGCGGCGAGTTCGAGCATATCGGGAGCGGCAGTGGTCGCGGGCGACGATGCGTCAGACATATAATGGGGTCCTGGAGGGTTCCTGGAATTGCACGGCGCTGGACGCCGCGAATCACGCATGCTTGACGGATGCTGCGGGTTCTAACATTCGCAACCCCGCGGCAGCTAGCTTGCGATCGGTTCGAGGCGGCCATAAGCCCAGGCGAATCGATCGGGGCGAATCAGTGGACGAGGAACGATATTGCCGACAGATGAGGCATGCAGGTGAAACGGATCATTGACGGAGCGGCCGCTGCCGGCCTGATGGAGCCGCTGACTGCGCTGGTGGTGAAGGCGGGCGAGGCGATCCTCGCCGTCAACCGCGCGGCCATGCGGATCGACGGCAAGCAGGATGGCTCGCCGGTGACCGAGGCCGACCTTGCCGCCGACCGCATCATCGCGGACGGACTCGCGCAGCTCGCGGGCGACGTTCCGACGCTGTCGGAGGAGCGGACCCAGCTCGCCTCCCCGCCGTTCCAGGGCAGCTTCTTCCTGATCGATCCGCTCGACGGGACCAAGGAGTTCGTCGCCGGCCGCGACGAGTTCACCGTCAATCTTGCCCTCGTGACGTCAGGCGTGCCGGTGCTCGGCATCGTGAGCGCGCCCGCACTCGGGCTGCTCTGGCGCGGCATCGTCGGCCGCGGTGCCGAGCGCGTGAGGTTCAACGGCGCGACGATCGCCGCCGCCGAGCCGATCCGCACCCGCAAGCTGCCGGCGCGCGGGGAGCCTTGGATCGCCGCAGTGAGCCGTTCGCACGGCGATGCCAGAAGCGAGGCGTTCATCGCCGACAGGCCCAATGCCGTCAGGATGACGTGCGGCTCGGCCGTGAAATTCGGCCGCATCGCGGAAGGCGGCGCCGACATCTATCCCCGTTTCGGGCCGACCTCGGAATGGGACGTCGGAGCCGGCTGCGCGGTCGTGACCGCGGCCGGCGGCAAGGTGACCGACGGCAAGGGCGGCGAGCTCCGATTTGGCCAGCGCAGCGATACCGGCTTCATCATCCCGGAATTCATCGCGTGGGGCGACCCGCAGGCGGTAGGCTGCGACTGACCAGGGCTCGTTACTGCCCGAGCTTCTCCTGCAGGGCCGGCCAGCGCTTGCCCACCTCATAGAGGAAGCGCTCGGGATCGGCGACGAAGGCGTCGCGATTGTCTTCCCGGCTGAACAAATAGAGCCGCTGCGCCACGATCGCGAAGAAATGCGGATTGGCGGGGACGGTGACGCCGCGGGCGATATCGACCGGATCGTAGCCGCCGAATTGCGGTCCGTAGATTTCGGGATGGGCCTGGAAAGAGGCGCGGTTGCCCTCGTTCCGGAAGCGCCAGACGGCCCCCCAGAGGTTCGCCTCGAACTCCGCCGTCCCCTGCACGGCCGCGCCGGCGACGAAATAAGCGACGGGGTCGAAGCCCTCAATGGCGACGCCGCTGAAGCGGTTGACGACGATCCGCTCGGTGGTGGCGGCGCCTGTCGGTCCGCCGGCACCGAGGATCCAAATGCCCGCCAGCAGGCAGAGGCGGCGGGCGATCAAGGCAATTCCGGGGCGCAAAGGGCTATCTTCCTGCCGTTGTGCCGTCATAGTTGCTGCGGATAACATCCGAGTCGAGGGGACATCCGGCGCAACCTAGGGCCATGCCTGTTGGCGTGAGGTTAAGGAAGCGACCGGATTCGGTACCAGGGGTTCTTTTATGACTTTCGCATCACGCCTTGCTGCGCTCGCGCTTGCCGCGATGATCGGCTGGATCGTGCCGGCCTCCGCCCAGCAGGCGCCGCCGCCTGACCTGCCGCCGCCGCAGCGGACCCCGACGCCCAATACCTATGGGCCGGACGAGCTCGTCACCGCCGGCCATCGCTTCTTCGGCAACGTCTCGCGCGGGCTCGCCTCGATCATCGAGAAGGCGGTCAGCCAATGGGGCCTGCCGAACGGCTACATCCTTGGTGAGGAAGGCTCCGGCGCCTTCGTCGCCGGCCTGCGCTACGGCGAGGGCACGCTCTACACCAAGAACGCCGGCGACTTGCGCGTCTATTGGCAGGGCCCCTCGCTCGGCTTCGACTGGGGCGGCGACGGCGCCCGCACCATGACGCTGGTCTACAACCTGCCGGCCACCAACGCGATCTACCAGCGCTTCGCCGGCATCGACGGCTCGGCCTACATCATCGGCGGCTTCGGCATGACCGCGCTGACCTCCAACAACATCGTGCTGGTGCCGATCCGCTCCGGGCTCGGCCTGCGCCTCGGCGCCAATATCGGCTATCTCAAATACACCCCGCGGGCGACCTGGAACCCGTTCTAGGCCCACGTCCTCCCCACTGCCCACCGATCAAGGTTAACGACAGAGCGGGGCTGGCTTTCTGCCGGCCCGCCATGGCATTGTCGTTGGTGAATTTTTCCTTAAGCTTGGGAGTTCTGGCCCATGGTCGAACCGATCATGTACCTGGCGATCGGTTTCCTGCTCTCGATGCTGTGCGGGCTTGCGATCGTGCCGCTGGTGCATAACCGCGCGGTGCGCCTGACCACGCGCCGGCTCGAGGCCGCCACCCCGCTATCGATGGCCGAGATCCAGGCCGACAAGGACCAGCTCCGCGCCGAATTCGCCATGTCCGCGCGGCGGCTCGAGATGAGCGTCGAGCAGCTCAAGAACAAGACCACGAGCCAGCTCGCCGAGCTCGGCAAGAAGAGCGACGCCATCAACCGCATGAAGATCGAGCTCGGCGAGAAGAACGCCACCATCTTCGCGCTGGAGGCGCGCGAGAAGGCGGTGAAGGAGCAGCTCCGCGCCACCGAGGAGGAATTCGCCGCCAAGACGGCGTCCTTGCGCGAAGCCGAGATCGCGTTGACGGACAAGCAGGCCGAGCTCGCCAAGATCAACTCCGAACTGTCCGACCGCTCGATGATGGCGGAGAGCCGCCAGGTCGAGCTGGTCGCAGTGCGCGCGCAGATCGAGGAATTGAAGCACCGGGTCGGCGATGCCGAGAAGGAATTTGCCGCCACGCAAGCGCGCCTCGCACAGGAGCGCACCGAATCCGAGACCGCCTCGCGCGAGCTCGGCGAGGCGCGCGGCCGCGTCGAGAATCTGAGCCAGCGCGTCACCGAGCTCGACCGCCAGCTCATCGTGCAGGTCAAGGAGGCCGAGATGCTGTCGAGCCGCGTCGCCGATCTCGAAGGACGCCTTGCCACGCAGGGCAAGCTGCTCGCCGAGCGCGACTACGAGAACAACCAGCTGCGCCAGGCCAACGAGGCCAACGAGCGCACCATCAAGGAGCTGCGCGTCGAGATCGCGGGCCTCAGCGGCGGCAAGTCGTCGGCTGCGATGGAGCAGCTGCGCGCGGAAAAGGCCGCGCTGGAGGAGCAGTTGCGCAGCGCACGCGACGAACGCGCGAAACTCCAGCGCGACATCAACGCGATCCAGCAGCAGGCCGAGAGTTCCTGGGCGACCGAGCGCATGGAGAACGCGCTTCTGCGCGAGCGCATCAACGACATCGCGGCCGAGGTGGCAAAACTCGCGATGCAGCTCGAAGGCCCGAACTCGCCGATCGAGGCGCTGCTCGCGGCCGAGGCCGGCCAGCCGCCGAAGCCGGCGCCGCGCCCGGCCAACGATGCCGCGACCAACGGCGCCGCGACCAGCAGCGGTTCTGCGCCCCGCCTGCCCGAAGGCGGCGGAACGCTCGCCGAGCGCATCCGCGCGCTCCAGGCCCACGCCTCCCGCGCCCGCCAGCAGGGCGCGTAACCGGCCAAAATCCGGCTTCCCCTGCGGAAGGCGCGACCTGACCAAGGTTTTCCGCCCCGGCGACGCCTTGAAAACTTGACACCTTGGGCCGGCACTTCTAAATCGCGGGCTCCGATGTGCCGGCCGGCCTAAGGTTGCGGCCGCCTGCATGATGGTCCCGGGCGCATAGCTCAGCGGGAGAGCGTTCCCTTCACACGGGAGAGGTCCAAGGTTCGATCCCTTGTGCGCCCACCACGCTTCGCCAAAAGGCTTCGCGTGGCGCAGCCACCCCCAATGGCAGCGAAGCGTGTTCGGCGTAGCTCGAAGAGCGTAGACGGACTGCGGGTCTTGCTTCCGCTCTGTCAAAAATTCGAAAACAACCCCATGCACAGTAGCCGACCTCAGTCGGATCAAAGGGTTACGACTTTTCCGAATTTTCCTTGCTCCGTCGGGCAAAACAGGGGCATGATGGCATCATCGGGAGGGGCGCACGCTTGATGAGCATGCTGCGCCTGAGGGCCCGCACGGCATCGCCGGCTTAGAGATTCAGGGATGAGCTGGATGACGCTCCCTCGCCCTCCTTCGAAACTCTGGATACGAATCGCGATCGCGGTGCTTGCTGTGGCCGGCATCGGAATCGCGGCCATGGTTGGTCTCATCTGGTTCGCACTCGAAGGATTTGCCAGCTGCCGCAACGTGGTCCTGAGCTCGACGCGGTCGCCCGACGGCACCAAGGCCGTGTTCGTCTTCAGGCAGGAATGCAACGCAACGGTTCCGGATTCCACATATGCGAGCATCGCACCGATGGACCGGACCTTTTCACCTGATCGCAACCACGCATTCCTCGGCTTCGCCGGTCACGCGGAGATACTACCCAGCTGGCGCGGGAGCAACGTCGTCGAAATTGCGATGATGCCAGGGGTCGAGGGAGGCTTCATCCGGCACGATGAGAAGGTCGGCTCGATCCGGATCGATTACAAATGATCTGCGGGCTCGACGAATGATCACCACTTCATGGAGACCGAACCGGCAATCTCTGCTCCGCAACCACGCGCACTGGCGGAAAAGAAACGCAATCCACGACGTCGAACAGCACGCTGATGCTGCCGCTGAATGACTGCGCGAAAGCGATCGCGTCATCGCGCTTTGCGTCGGCGATTTGTGTGCCGAGCGTGCAATGAGGTCGCCAGTTTTCCGGCCGATAATGCAGCCGACACAAGGCTGGATCGATTGCAGCGTTGATGGAAGCGTGCCACCAAACGAGCGTTTCATCGAACTCCGGCTCCGCCCAGAGCACGAGCGGCGGACCTGCGAACCAACAAATTCGCCTGAACGCGACCTGCAATGGCCCTTCGCCTCCAACTGCGCGGAGCATGGTCTCCCACGCGGTCTTCGCGGTAATCTCGGGCGCATCATAAATGGCGAATGTGAAATGCGGCCGATAACCGAGCCCCCTCATCGAAGGCTGGCTCTCAAACGCGGCAACTTCATCCCACAAGGCTTCGATGCGCTCTGCGGAGGAATGGTCGGACCGAATGTTGATAGCCAAAGCCATGCGCTTGGTTGCTCTGTAAAGCAATGGATTTTTGCCTCACCAATGGCGATAAAACCAGGCCTTTTGCGCGCTAGTGAGCCATAAGGACGGAGATATCCGCGTGCTCCATGATATAGCTGGTCGCTCCACCGAATATCATCTGCCGTAGCCGCGTGCGGGTGAAGGCTCCTTTGATCAATAGATCGCAACCGTGTGCCCTGGCGGCATCGAGGACCGCCTCACCAGTTTCGCGCCCGTCCAGCTCAACGCTGATCAAGCTGGCCGCAATGCCATTGTATTGGAGTTGCCGAGCGATCTGACCGGCAGACGGTCCTGGCACCGCTTGGCCGCCGACAACGGTTAGGATCGATACCCTTTCGGCCAGACGAAGCAACGGCATGGCAAATGCGTTTGCCCGAGCTTGCTCGGTACTCCCGTTCCAGTGGATCATAATGTTTGTTGCGACGCTTCTTGGTCCATTCGACGGCGCCAGTAGAACGGGCCTGCCGCTCTCAAACAGCGCGGACTCAATCGCGCGGCGGTGAGGGCCCACCGCATCAATGTCAGACCGCGCCATCACGATCAGATCGAAAGCGCGCCCATAACTTCCGACAAAGTCTTCGCCCTCAGGCGCGGTCTCCAGCCAGCCGAAGCATGGCGGGTTCGACCCTGCGGTGGCGCGGGGAACATCATGCTTCAGCATGAATGCTTCGAAAAAGTTGCGCATGTCGTTCAGTTCGGCTTCGCTCTTCACTTGATACGTGTCCAGGAGAATGCCGGTGGCCAATTCGGCGGCCGCATATTGAGGGATGCCGAACCGGAGTGGAAAGCCTTCGATATAGGCGCCGGAGCGACGCGCTAGGCCTACGGCCACAGCGAGCGTAGCTGTCATCATCGGAATATTCTGAAGCGGGACCAGGAGCGTCTTCATTTCGAATCTCGATTTTCTGACGAAGATTGACGGTGGATGCATGCTCTCAATTGGGGCGGCGTCTGCAACAGCTTCACTTTGCGAGCCGCTCTGGTTTGCCACCGTCAACGGTTGCAATCATGCGGCCTGCTCAAGCCTCGCATCGATCTCCTGGCGCAGCGCGGCGAAGTCGATTGGCTTGGTTAACAGGTCGGCGGCGCCCTTCTCCAGCGCCTTGCGCTTGGTCTCGGCATCACCGTAGGCCGTGATCATGATAACCGGTACATCGGGGCGGGCCGAGCGCACGATAGGCAGCATCTCCAGTCCGCTCATTCCGGGCATGTTGATGTCGGACAGGATCAGAATCAGGGTGGCATCCGCAATCTCGGCCGCGCGCTGCAATGCCAGGGGCGCCGAGGATACAAACTCCATCAGAAAACGACCGGCGCGCAGATCGCGCCGAAACTGCTGGCGGAACAGCGCCTCGACATCGGGCTCGTCGTCGACCACCATGATATAGACGCTCAATTTCTGCCTCCGCTCTACAATGGTGCCGCCCGCGTACGCGGCAGCGTAATAATGAACTCGGTATATTCGCCCGGCTCGGTATCGACCTCGATGCTGCCGCCGTGCTGCTTCACGATGATGTCGTGGCAGATCGAAAGCCCAAGGCCAGTTCCTTCGCCGGCCGGCTTGGTCGTGAAGAATGGATTGAATATCTTCTCTCTGACGTCGGCCGGGATGCCGGTGCCATTGTCGCGAATGCGAATTTCGACGGCGCCGCCGAGGTCTGTGGTCGTCGCACGCAGTCTTGGCTCGAAGCCGTCACCGACGACCTCCTTTTGTTTGCTGGCCGCGTAGAAACCGTTTGAAACCAGATTGAGGAACACCCGCGTGATTTCCTGCGGATACAGCTCGAGGGCTCCCGCAGACGGATCGAGTTTTCTTTCAAGCGTGATATTGAAGCCGGCTCTTTCAGCGCGGGCTCCGTGATAGGCCAGGTTGAGACTTTCTTCGAGGATGGCGTTGATCTCCGCCGCGCGGCGTTCGCCGGACCCCTCGCGGGAGTGCAGAAGCATATTCTTGACAATGGAATCGGCGCGCGTTCCGTGCTGCACGATCTTTTCCAGGTTACCTTGCAGCATGTGGATCAGCGCGTCGATGTCCTGCCTTTCCACCTCGCCGAGGCCGGCTGAGCGCAGCGCGTCGCCGAGCTCGTCGGTCAGTTCGGAGGACAGCGCAGCAAAATTGTTGACGAAATTGAGCGGGTTCTTGATCTCGTGCGCAATGCCGGCGGTGAGTTGCCCGAGCGAGGCAAGCTTCTCGGTCTGGACCAGCCGATCCTGCGTATTTCGCAATTCCTCGAGCGATTGCGACAATTCCATGGTGCGCTCGCGCAGTTCATTCAGCAGGCGTGCATTCTCGATCGCGATCACGCCCTGGTGTGCGAAGTTGGACACGAGCTCGATCTGCTTGTCTGTGAAGGGTTTCACTTCCTGGCGGAAGATCGTGATCGTGCCAATCAGCTCATCTTCCTTGAGCATGGGAACGATGACGAGGGTCCTTGCGCCGGCAAGGTCAGCGAGCGCGCGAACATTGGGGTTGCCTTCGATATAGGGCGGCTGCGTCCTGATGTCGTCGATATGAACGGTCTGATGACTCTTCTCGACGGTGCCGAGCCCGCTCGCGGGATGTGGGCGAATGTTCTGGTAGAGCCGGGTATCGACATAAGCTTGCGGCGCGTTGTGCAATGCGACCGTGCGAAAGCCGCCCTCCTCGTACAGATTCATGGTGCCAAAGCCGGCGCCGCAAATTCGCGTCGCATTCTCCAGCATCTTGTGGAAGACCGGAGCGAGCGCGCCCGATGAAGCGCTTATGATCTCCAGCACCTCCGACGTTGCCGTCTGCCGCGCCAGCGATTCATTCAATTGCTCGAACAGACGCACATTGCCGATGGCGATCACCGCCTGGTCGGCAAAGGTGGCGACGAGTTCGATCTGCTTTTCGGTGAAGGGCTGCACGCGCTTGCGGGCGACCACGATCGCGCCGATCGGCTCATTTTCGCGCAGAAGGGGAACACCGAGCGCCGTGCGCTGACCAGCGATCGTGATCGACGCCTCCAGGCCGTATTCGGGATCGGCAGCGACGTCGAGGATTTGCACCGGACGGCGTTCGAGGACGGCTCGACCCGTGACCGTGCCCCGGCCGGGAGCGATCGGATGAGCCCGCAGAAAGGCAATGTAGTCCTCGGAAAACCCGACCGCTGCTCCGGCCTGATATTCATCGCCCTCGCGGCGCATGATGAAGGCCATCTCCGCCTCGCACAGCCGTGCCGCCGAATCGACCAGCGTGTCGAGCACGGTTTGCAGGTCGAAGGTCGAGCGGCTGATCACCTTCAGCACGTCGGCGGTCGCAGTTTGCTGCTGGAGCGATTCGGCGAGATCGCGCGTCTTCGCCTGGACCTCATCGAACAGCCGCACATTCTCAATCGCGATCACGGCCTGATCAGCGAAAGTGGAGACCAGGTCGATCTGCTTGTCCGTGAACGAGTTCGCGGTCTTGCGGCCCAGGAATAGCACGCCGATCACTTCTCCGGACCGCAGCAGGGGTACGCCCAGAAGGGTGCGGTAACCGCCGGCCCTCTGTTGCTCGGGATAGGCATAGTCGGGATCGACCAGGACATCCGGAATCTGAACAGCCTTGCCGCACAGCAGGACGCGCCCAACGAGGCTACCGCGTCCAGCATTGAGCCGAACGCCCGCCGAGACCTTGGCCCACTCCGGCGAGAAATTGTACCGAGTTGCGTGATAGAAGGAGCCATCGGCGTCCTGCCGGAGGATTGCCGCCATGTCGGCCCCACACAGCGACGCCGCCGATTCCGTCAGCGTGTCGAGAACCGTTTGCAAATCGAACGCGGAGCGACTGATGACTTTCAACACATCGGCGGTCGCGGTCTGCTGCTGCAGCGATTCCCGCAAGTCGTCGGTACGCGCCTGCACCTCGTCGAACAGCCGCACGTTCTCGATGGCGATGACGGCCTGGTCGGCGAAGGTCTGCAGAAGCTGCACGTGATGCGGAGCGAAGGCCCCCGGCTCTGCCCGCGTGACGCTGATCATGCCGATCACCACGCCGCCAGTCGCGAGCGGAACGAACAACATGCTGCGAAAGCCGCGGGCGCGCGCGATGAATTTGATCTCGTTCGTCAACGCTTCCGTATCGGGGGTCGGCACCACCTTGCCCGCCTGTGTCCTCGCAAAACTCTCGAAATCGGTGATCGGACGCGGAAACATCTTCTTCAAAGCTTCATCGGCGGCAGAATTCGTCGGCGTGAACGCCGCCAAGTGGGCATTGCCGTCGATGAAGCGGAATACGGTCGTCGAAAAGCCGCCGAGCAAGGCATTTGCGCGCCTCGCGATTGCATCGAATACCGGCTTCACCTCCGATGGCGAGCTGGCAATGATCTTGAGAATGTCCGCGGTGGCGGTCTCGCGATCTTGTGCGGCGCGCAACTCGGCCAGGAGCCGCGCGTTCTCCTGCTGCAATTCCGCCACAACGCCCTGAGGAAGCGCGGCCATGATGACAATCCGTGTCGGCAGCCGGTTCGCGGCCGACGTCAAAATTTAATCAAGAAAGCGCCGGGAATTATTTCACCATCAGGTGCTTCCGACCAGACATACCGTGAGTTGATTTTCGATCGACTACGCGTCAATTCGTCCTCGTGATCGACCGAAGCGGCAAGTTTCACACAATGCCGCTGGAGGCCGATTTACCTCGGGTCCGCCTGGTGCTGGCGCCAGGGGGATCGCGGGACCCACGTGCCGCGAGCGCCGTAGATTGCGTCCCGAAACACCTAGGAGAGCCCCATGGCGACCATATTCATCACCGGCAGCACCGATGGCCTCGGCCGGGCGGCGGCCCAATCGCTGCTCGATCAGGGGCACCGCGTGGTGCTGCACGCGCGTTCAGCCGATCGTGCCACGGCTCTCGGCGGCCTCACTTCGCGTGCGAAGGGATTGGTGATCGGCGATCTCAGGAGCGCGGGGGAGACGCGGAGCATCGCGGACCATATCAACGCGATCGGGCGCATGGATGCGGTCATTCACAATGCCGGCGTCTACACGCGGCCGAGCCGCGGCGCGACGCCGGAAGGCCATGCCGAGACGCTGGCCATCAACACGCTTGCGCCGTTCACGCTGACGGCTCTGATCGCGCGGCCCGCTCGATTGATTTATCTCAGCAGCGGATTGCACCGCGGCGGAGAGGGCTCGCTCGACGACCTCGATTGGACCAAGCGGGCCTGGAACGCCGCCACGGCCTATGCCGAGAGCAAGCTGCACGTCGTCGCGCTCGCCTACGCGCTGGCGCGGCGGTGGCCCAACGTCCTCTGCAACGCCGTCGATCCCGGTTGGGTGCGCACGAAGATGGGAGGCGCGGGCGCCCCTGTCGATATCGACACCGGGCAACGGACCCAGACCTGGCTGGCAGTCAGCGAGGATCCTGCGGCCCTCGTGAGCGGCCGCTATTGGCATCATCTCGAGCAGCAAGAGCCGGCCCGTGAGGCGACCGATCCGAGGTTTCAGGACCGGCTCATCGGCAAATTGACCGAGCTGACGGGCGTCGAGCTGCCGGAGGAGTGACGCACAACGATTCGTTGTCATTGCAGACTCGCAATGACGAAGCAGGCTTCAGGCGGCCTTCGGCCGCCAGGCCGTGTAGAGACCGATCAGTGTCCCCATGGCGACCAGCGCGGCTGCCAGCAGCACCTGCAATTCGCCGTTGTCGGTGGGGCCGATGGACGACACCAGCCGGGATACGATGACGAACAGAATGCCCACTGCGGCCGCGGCACCCACGCAGAGATAAGCGAGCTCGCGCGTCAGGCTGCGGCCGAGCAGTCCGAGGGCCGTGAAATACATCGAACAGGCGTTGGGATGAACGAACAAGGCAATGCGCGCATAGCGGCCATAGGCGTCGAACAGGGACTCGCATCGGCGCAAGGCCGCCTTCGAGGCCACCCGCTGCAGAAACGGCCTGAAGAAACGCGCTTGTCCATAGCTGAGAACGGCGCCCAGGATGATGGCGAGCCACGCCGCGAGGAAGACGGAGCCATCCACGGCCTTCGGACTGAGCGCCACGGACATCAGGATGAGGGCGGTGCCGGGAAAATAGCCGAAATACGGGAAGACCGCTTCCACCAGCACGCAGGCGAACATGAAGGCTGGAAACCATGCCGACCCGGCCGCGCCATGGACGATGGCGTTCAGGTCGAACAGGCTCGTCCTGTAGAGAACGAGGTACATGCACATGGCGAGGCCCGCCAGCGCATAGAACGGCAAGGCTCCAGACAAAAACCGTCTCATCCAATCATCAACTTCGTTTGGCGGAGACGACGGCCTCGCGCTGTTCCGGATCTGCTTTAGGCGAATGGGATTGAGGCTGTCGATGGCGCTCTTTGCCACGCAACTCACCTCGGCTTGCGCACCCCTACGCAATCGACAGGATCTCGATCTCCTGCGCACCTGAACCGACGACGTCGCCGACCGCCTTGCCCATCAGCGACCTCGCGACGGGCGCGACGAACGAGATCGAGCCGGCCTTGGGATCGGCTTCGTCCTCGCCGACGATGCGGTAGGTCTGGACGCGGCCGTCAGCGCGGCTGAAGCTCACGGTGCTGCCGAACGCAACGATTTCGGTCGCGACAGGATCGGGCATCACCTGCGCCGTACGCAAGCGTTCCGTGAGATAGCGGAGATCGCGCAGGGGCACGGCGGACTGCCGTCGCTTCTCGTTGACGTCCTCGATGGCTTGCGCGGCTTCATAGGCCGCCCGCGCTTCGGCGAGCTGCGCCTGCAATGCGTTGAAGCCTGCTTCCGTCACGAGGTTCGGATGCGGCGAGATCGGGCGGTCCGGCAACAGCGTCTCGGACGCGGTTTCGGCGCTCTCTTCCTTGGTGAAGGCGACGCTCAATTGAAGATCCTGTCGAACTGTTTCGCTTGCGACGCCATGGCGCCGACGACCGAGATTATATCTCAAGTTCGACGAAACGGCGGAGCTTGAAGACGAGGTCCGGCACGGCCTGGCGGAACCGGGTTGCGTTCTGGAAACTGGTGGAGAACGGCGCGAAAGTGAGCATCGCGTTCCAGTGCCGGTAACCGTAGACCGTGACCGAGACGCCGGAACTCGGGAAGTTGTCCAGCTTGCGCAGCTCGCCGAGCACGAGATCGGCGATCGCCTCCGCCGGCAGCAGCCGCTTGCCGTCCCGCGTGGTTGCGATTTGCGCGGGCGGCTCGGCCGGCTCGGCGGCGGCCGCTGCGGCATCGGGCGCGCTCTCGGCTTCGGCCGCATCGGATCCGGACTCGGACTTGGACTCGGACCTGGACGTCGCGGCCGGCTCCACGGGATCCGCCGGCACGATCGGCGGGACCTCGGCGAGCGGAGGCGGTGCAACAGGGTCTGCGCGCTTGTTGCTTCCCAGGATGCTGCTGATCATGGCCACAAGGCCGGCATCCTTCACCTCGTCGCTCATCATTCCCCCCGGGCTTCGGCCTACTCTAGCACCGCTCGCGCAGACCGCCACCGGCGATGTGGCGCAATGGAGGGCCGGACGCCGCCGAATGATCGGCGGCACCACGTTCGATCACGTCGCGCCACGGTGCGATCCGTTACTGCTTAGCGAACGGAATGTATTGGTGGTACCGCTTGGGCACCGAGCTGCGATAGCGCGCCGGCACGGTGCCGGTGTCGACCGAATGATCGATCTCCTGCTGGCGGGTCATCTTCTTCTTCGCCGGCTTCTTCGACGCGCTCTTCTTGCCGTCAGTGGGCTGGCTGGACGTGTCGGTGGTCGCGCTTGGCACCGTGGTCGTCGCAGCCGGCGCAGTGCTTGTCGCGGCAGGCGCAGCGGTTCCGCCCGCGGCCGGCGCGCCCTGCGCCAGCGCGAGCGGCGATTGCATCATGAGCATCAGCGCTGCCGTCGCAGCCAGCAAATATGATTTCTGCATCAGAACCTCCAAAATACCTGATCCGAATGAGCCAGCGTAGGCCCCCGGCATCGACGCGTGCAAGTCCGCCCACGATAGGCCCGATCGCACGCCGGAACTGTGGTGGGGGTCACACTCCCGGCATGGTCTGCCTCACGACATCGCAGCGTGCGCAGGTGCGCAATGGCGCGCTCGGCTATGCGCGAGCTGCGCGGCCGGTCTCCTCCAGTCGCGAGGCGAACCAGCGTGACAGCGGCTCGTCGACGGCACCGCTGACATAGACCTCCGACATCGTCACATGTTGCCTGTCCAGCACCAGGAGCAGGCCGATCCAATAGGGAAACCAGACATGGACGTCGGTCAGCGCCCGCAGCTTGTGCTGGTCGTGATCGAGCGGCGTGTGGTTGCTCGCCTTGCGGATCTCCACGGCGAGCAGATTGTTCGGGATCTCGCGCTGATGCACGACGACATCGGGGTAGATCGACTTGCCGAGATGGTCGTCGGTCGAGATGATGGTGCCGTGCGGCAGATGCAGCGTGCGCTCGCCGAGCCGGTCGTAATTGCAGTCGACCGACCAGCCCGAGAACTGCTTTTCGAGATGCACCGCGAAACGGTGCGTGACCGCCCGCTCGCCGACGTCCTTCTCGAACAGGAAACCCTCGTGGGCGTAGAAGTCCCTGACAGCCGCGATCACCTTATTCAGCTCGGTCTGCATCGTGCCTCCGGGCCCATCACGTGCGCGCCAAGTTGGTAGCCCGGATGAAGCGTAGCGCAATCCGGGACTCTCGCAAAACACACCAGCCCCGGATTACGCTACGCTCCATCCGGGCTACATGAGACCGGAATTCGCGGCGCAATCGGTCCGGTCTACATCTGAACTTCGATCAGGCGCGGGCCGGGCTCGGCGACGGCCTCTGCCAGCGCCTTGTTGAACTCGTCGGCGTTGGTGACGGCGCGGCCGGGAACGCCCATGCCCTTGGCCAGCGCCACGAAGTCCAGGGTCGGGCGGTCGAGGCGGAGCATGTCGTTGGCGCGCTGGCCGGGCTCGCCGGCGCCGACATTGTCGAACTCGCCGCGCAGGATCTGGTAGATGCGGTTGGCGAACACGATGGTGACGATGTCGAGGTTCTCGCGTGCCTGGGTCCACAGGGACTGGATCGTGTACATCGCGCTGCCGTCGCCGACCATGGTGATCACCTTGCGGTCCGGGCAGGCGATCGCGGCACCGATCGACAGCGGCGTCGAGAAGCCGATCGAGCCGCCCATGTTCTGCAGCCAGTCGTGCGGGGCGGCCGCCGCCGTCGGCGGGAAGAAGCCGCGGCCGGTGGTGAGGGATTCGTCGACCATGATCGCGTTCTCGGGGATCGCACAGGCAATGGCCTGCGCGATCGAGGCGAAGGTGAGCGCGCCGGTCGGCTTGACCAGCTCAGCCAGAGCCTGCGGCTTGACGTCCCTGGTGCTGGCCTTCACGGCGCCGGCGAGTGCCTCGAGCGCGGCGACCGAATTCTCGCCCCAGGAGGTCATGCGATGCACCTCGCAGCCCTGCGGCTTGAGCATGCTCGGCTTGTTCGGATAGGCGAAGAACGCCACGGGGTCGTCGGACTCGACCAGCACGATGTGACGGAATTTCGCCAGCATCGGCAGGGCTTGATCGATGACGTAGTGGATGCGGTCGATCGAGAAACGGCCACGGCCGCGCGCCATCTTCGGACGGAAGGTCGGGCCCATCACGGTGCAGCCGGTCTTGCCGGCGATGCGCTCGGCCAGCGCCAGACCCTGCGCGCTCAGCGCGCTGCCGGTCATCAGGAGCAGCGTGCCTTCGCCGTCGCCATGCAGGATCTTTGCGGCCTGCTCGACCGCCTGCGGCGAATAGCTGGCGCGCTGCTGCTCGGCCGGAACCTCGGCGATTCCGTCGGCCTCGTTCCAGGCGGTGTCGGCGGGCAGGATCAGGGTCGCGATCTGCGGCGGCGCACTTTTCGCGGCGGCAATGGCGGCGGCGCCGTCCGCGGCGACCGATTTGGCATCCGGCGAGGTGCGGACCCAGGACGACATCGGCCGGGCCAGGCCTTCGATGTCGGAGGTCAGCGGCGCGTTGTAGCCGATGTGGTAGACGGCGTGCTGGCCGACGATGTTGACGATGCCGGAATTGGCCTTCTTGGCATTGTGCAGATTGGCAAGGCCGTTGGCGAGGCCGGGGCCGAGATGCAGCAGGGTCGAGGCCGGCGTGCCCTTCATGCGGAAATAGCCGTCGGCCGCGCCCGTCACCACGCCTTCGAACAGGCCGAGCACGCAGCGCATGCCGGGGACACGGTCGAGCGCCGCGACGAAATGCATCTCGGAGGTGCCGGGGTTGGTGAAGCAGACGTCCACCCCGCCCTTGACCATCGTCCGCACCAGGCTTTCCGCACCGTTCATTCTGTCTGCTCCCGCAACCTGCCAGTGATCCATTCGGTCAATCATTGTTCGCGCGGCGCGTCAAAGCAATAGCGGGCATTGCGGCCCTGCCCCGCGTGGTGAGACGCCGGTTTGGCTAACGCTTTCCAGCAAATTGGCGCAGTTGCGATTTGGTAACGTCAGTCGTTAACGATGCGACCCTCACGGGCCCGTGGCTTGCGAAACGCGCGCAAATATGGCCTCTGGGTCCGGTTGAATCGATTTTTTTTCTGGGGGAGATGATGATCCGGTTTTTTGCCGCACCGATGGCCGCAATGGCGCTGCTGCTGGCTGGCGCAGCCGACGCGTCCGCGACGGGGATGATAGACTTCACGGGCACCAGTTCCACCAGCTATATCGGCCGCGGCGGCGCGAGCCCGATCCCCCGCACCACCGTCATGTATAACGGCAGCTACGCCCCGGGCACCGTCGTGGTGAACACCGCCGAGCGGCGGCTCTATTTGGTGCTCGGGAATGGGCAGGCGCTGCGCTACGGCATCGGCGTCGGCCGCGACGGCTTCCGCTGGGCCGGGGTGCACAGGATCACCGCCAAGAGGGAATGGCCGGACTGGACGCCGCCCTCGCAGATGCTGGCGCGCCGGCCGGACCTGCCGCGCCACATGAAGGGCGGCATCGACAACCCGCTCGGCGCCCGCGCCATGTATCTGGGCTCGACGCTGTACCGCATCCACGGCTCCAACGAGCCGGAGACGATCGGTCAGGCCGTCTCCTCGGGCTGCTTCCGCATGACCAACGACGACGTCACCGACCTCTATAGCCGCGTCTCGATCGGCACCCCGGTGGTGGTGCTGAACAACTGACCAGGAACCCGCGCGGCGCGTGAATTTGCGCTCTTGTGCACGCGGGGCGAATGCGGCAGCGTCACAGCACGATGAGCGCATTCGTCCCGCCCTCGCCCGGCTTTCGCTTCGCCCTGCTGGCCCTCGCGACGCTCGCCTGCGCGCCTGACATCGCACCCATGGCTGCCGCCGCCGAGCTGCCCGCGGTGTCCTCGCGCCAGCGCGCCGAGAAGAAGAGCTTCACCGACGGCGAGATCATTGAAGGCTTCCTGAAGACGGCATTCGGCGCCGAATACCATCTTGCCGGCCGCGTCGACCGCATCCGCAAGTTCGACGGGCCGGTACGCGTCTACGCCGAGAGCGACCGCGAGGATCGCAAGACGCAGCTCGCCAAGGTCGTGGCCGACATCGGCAAGCGCGTGCAGCATCTCGACATCGCCATGATCGACACCAACGAAGCGGCGAATGTGCGCGTGAAGCTGGTGCGCGACCGCGATCTCTTCCGCACCATCTCGAGCTTCTACGGCGCCGAGAAGGCGCGCGAGATCCGCTCCTCGCTCGATCCGCAATGCCTGTCCGGCTTCCGCAAGAACGACAATTTCGAGATCGAGCATTCCGACGTCATCCTCACCGTCGACAACGGCGATTTCACCTTCCTCGATTGCGCCTATGAGGAGCTGCTGCAATCGCTCGGGCCGATCAACGACACCACGAGCGTGCCCTGGACCATGTTCAACGACAACGTCTCGATGGGCTATTTCGACGTCTACGACCAGTACATCCTCAACCTTCTGTACGATCCCCGCATCAAGGCGGGCATGACCGTGGCGGAGGTCAAGACCGTGCTTCCCGCCGTCCTCAAGGACGTGCGCGCCTGGGTGAAACGGGCGAATAATCTGAAGGAGTGAGGCGGTCTAAGGGAGCGATCTACTCGTCGGCGTCCTTCTTCCGCAGCAGATCCGTCGCCAGATCCGACAGCTTCGGCGGCGGCAGGGCCGCGAACGGCAGCGGCCGCGTCACATCGATCGCGGCCAATCCCAGCCGCGCGGTCAGCAGCCCGTTCAGCACGCCTTCACCCAGGCGCTGCGACAGCTTCGCCGCGATGCCGTGGCCGAGCATCTGCTGCACCAGGCTGTCGCTCGCGGCCATGCCGCCGGTGATGGCGAGATGAGCGATGACGTGGCGAAGCAGGCGGATCATGCCGAGCGCGCCGGGACGACCGCCATAGAGATAAGCGAGCTGGCGGATCAGGCGCAGTGCCGCCACGAACACGAACAGCACGTCGATGGCGGCGCGCGGGCTCACCGCCGTCACGATCGAGACCTTTTGCGCGGCCGACGACACCAGCCGCCGCGCCTCGGCGTCCAGCGGCGACATCAGCTCGCGCTCGGCGAGGCGGATCATGTCGGCGCCGTCGATGATCTCGCCGGCATGGCTCTCCAGCGTGGCGCGGGCGCGGGCCAGCTGCGGGTTCTGGTGCGCGATCTTGAGCAGGTCCTGGACGATGACCCGGCTCTCCTTGCGATCGTCGCTGGCCAGCACGGAAGCTGCGCGCTGGTGCAGCTTCTCGATGGTCGCAAGACGCGCGAGACCGAACGCCTCGCGCCCGATCACCACCGCAAGCGCCAGCGCGGTGACGGCGGCGAAGGCAAGTCCAACGAAGCCGAGCGTCTGGCTGCGCGCGAACAGATCCTCGACCAGATGGACCACGCCGAGCCCGGTGCCGAGCAGCGTCAATCCGGCGAGCCCCGACCAGAACAGAGTGCCCCAGGGAAAGCCGCGCCGCGCCGGGACTGCGGCTTGCACCGGCACCGGCAGCATCGCCGGGTCGGGCTCCGGCGTGATCTGGATGGTGGCGCGACCGAGACGGCCGGTCTCGTCGGCCTCGGCGACGACGACGCCGGGATCGTCGAGCCGGAACGTCGCCGGCCGCCGTGGCTTGGATCGCTCGGTCATGACAGCTTGTCTCCGATCAGGAACTGCAAGGCACGGTCGAGGCGGATGTGTGGCAGCGTCGGCTCGTCGGCACCCTCGCGCTCGAGCTTCGGCGGGCGGAAGCGCAGGAAGCGGAAATCGCTGTTCCCGGCCGCCTCCGACGCGAGCCCGCGGAACGCATCCGTCCCATTGAACAGCGGTTCGGGATCGAGCGGCAGATCGCCCGGAAAGGTCGCAACCTCGGTGTTGCCGTCGAAGAACTCGCCGCCGGCGCTTTCGCCCGCGGCAGGTGTTCCCAGGATCGACGGCAACTTGTCGCGGCCGTGCGCCACCTGTGCTTCGCGCGTGGCGCGCACGGCGGCGAGCGCGACGACGTCGATCGCCGCGCCGGTGTTTTCCGCGCGCGCGACCGCGCGCGAGACGGCGCGGCGCAGCACCGCCTCGAGCCGGTCGTGGCTGGAATGATGCAGATGATCCGCCTTGGTCGCCGCGAACAGGATGCGGTCGATGCGCGGCCGGAACAGGCTGGAGAGGATCGTGCTGCGGCCGGTGTTGAAGCAGTCGAGAATGCCGGCGAGCGCGGCTTCGAGATCGTGCAGCGCCTCGGGGCCGGAGTTGAACGCGGCGAGCGCATCGGCCAGCACAATCTGACGGTCGAGCCGCGCGAAATGATCGCGGAAGAACGGCCGCACCACGACGTCCTTGTAAGCTTCGAAGCGCCGCACCATCATCGCCCACAGCGATCCCTCACCCGCCTGCCCGCCCGCAGGCACGTCCAGCGGCGCAAAGGTCAGCGCCGGCGTATCGGCGAGATTGCCGGGCATCAGGAAGCGACCGGGCGGCAACAGGCTCATCGCAAACCGCTCGTTGCGGCAGGCGCGCAGATAATCGGTGAAGAGCTTTGCGGCCGTCAGCGTCGCCTGCTCGTCCTCGCGCGCTTCGGGCTTGAGCGTCGCGAGATGACTGTGCCACTCGGCCGCGAGATGCGCGCGCGGCGCCTCGCGCGACAGCGCCAGGCTCTCCGCCGACCATTGCTCGTAGCTCTTGTGGAGCAGCGGCAGGTCCAGCAGCCATTCGCCGGGATAGTCGACGATGTCGAGCGTCAGCGTGCGGTCGGCGCCGTTCGGGCGCTGGTAGTCGATCACGAGCCTGAGCTCGCTGATATCCACGGTCGAGCTCGGCCAGCGCCGTTCCTCCATCAGCGCGCGCAGATGGCTCTCATATGCAAAGCGCGGCACGGCATCGTCCGGCTGCGGCGCCAGGTGCGCCCGCGCGATCCGGCCCGAGGCGTAGGCCTCGAACACCGGAAACCTGCCGCCACGCGTCAGTCCATGGATCAGCGCGGTGATGAATACGGTCTTACCGGCGCGCGACAGACCGGTGACACCAAGCCGCACCGTCGGGTTGAAGAAGTGCTCGCCGAAGTCGATCAGCGCCCGCGCCGACAGCCGCGCTTCCTCGACCATATCCTGGAAACTGAATGCCATATGAACGTGAGGGGATCTCGGGCGAGGGATACGCAAAACGGATTAGTCACAAAAGTGGCAATTGCCTGAAGAAATTCAAGCTTTCATACTTCCACCGCCTTTCTCGGCAAATCAGCCGTTTGAACGACCCGCCGGTCCTGAAACACCCATCTAGAGGGCATTGCCTCGAGCCTTTGCGGATTGCCATGACCGTCTTCCAGTTGAAGCAGCTTGCATCCTCTTCCGTCCACGCCGCAGCCGACGCGATCGGCTGGGACTACGATCGCGCCGAGCTGATCGCCGACGGCATCGTCCACGGGATCGGCGTGCTCGCGGGCATCATTGCCGCGACGGTGCTGGTGGTGCTGACGGCGGTCTATGCCGACGCCACCGACATCGTCGGCGTCTCCGTCTATGTCGCCGGCCTGCTCTCGATGCTGGTGCTGTCGGCGACCTATAATCTCTGGCCGGTCTCGCCGGCCAAATGGCTGCTGCGCCGCTTCGACCATTCCGCGATCTATCTCTTGATCGCCGCGACCTACACGCCGTTCATCCTGGAGCTGAAGGACAGCGTGTTCGCGTTGGTGCTGCTGGCCGGCGTCTGGTGCGTCGCAATCCTCGGCATCGTGCTGAAGCTGCTCTATCCCGGCCGGTTCGACCGCGTCTCGGTCGGCATCTATCTCGCGATGGGCTGGAGCGGCATGATGCTCTACGATGCCGTGGTCAGGGCGTTGCCCACGCTGGTGCTGGGCTTCATTCTTGCCGGCGGCCTGCTCTACAGCTTCGGCGTGATCTTCCACGCCTGGCGGCGGCTGCGCTTTCAGAATGCGATCTGGCACGGCTTTGTCTTGGCCGGCGCGGCATGTCATTATACCGCGGTGCTCGACCTCGTGTTGAGCTGAGAAGTTTCCGCGAAGCGGTATAAGAAGACGAGAGGAGACGTCGCATGCAGGTGACCGGCAAGGTCGTGGTCGTCACGGGCGGCGCAAACGGCATCGGCAAGGCGCTGTGCGAGGCCTTTCACAATGCGGGTGCGGCCAAGGTCGTGGTCGCGGACATGGACGCGGCCAATGCGCGAGCGGTCGCGGCCATGGTCGATGGCGCCGCGTTCAAATGCGACGTCGCGCAGGAAAAGGACATCGTCCACGTCATCGAGGAGACCGAGCGGCAGTTCGGCCCGATCGCGCTGTTCTGTTCCAACGCCGGCATCGGCGGCGGCTTCGATCCAATGTCGGAGAACGCCGGTGGCGCTTCCGACGAGCCTTGGCAGCGCAGCTGGGCGATCCACGTCATGGCGCATGTCTATGCGGCGCGGCATCTCGTCCCTCGGATGAGGGCGCGCGGCGACGGCTATTTCCTCAACACCATCTCGGCCGCGGGCCTGCTGTCGCAGGTCGGCAGCCCGGCCTATTCGACGACGAAGCACGCGGCGGTCGGTTTTGCCGAGAATCTCGCGATCTCGCACAAGGCCCACAACATCAAGGTCTCGATCCTGTGTCCGCAGGGTGTCGACACCAACATGCTGCGCTCGATTCCCAAGGGCCCGCAATCCGGCGACGGCGACCTGACGCCCGAGCAAGTGGCGAAAGACGTGCTCGCCGGCCTCGAGCAGGAGACGTTCCTGATCCTGCCGCACCCGCAAGTGCTCGGCTACATGCGCAAGAAGACCGAGAATTACGACCGCTGGATCGGCGGCATGGCCAAGATCCAGGCGAAGATGCGGGAGGAGTTCGGGAAGTGACCGTTAGGTGCTCCCACGCTAGACGCTGTCATGCCCCGCGGAGGCGGGGCATCCAGTATGCCGCCCCTGTCGGCTCAACCACAACCGTCTCAGAGTACTGGATCGCCCGCCTTCGCGGGCGATGACAACGAGCGTGTAGAAGCAGCTTCAGCAACCTCGCGCATCACACCACCGCCACCGTCTCCCCCACCCGGCTCGCGCGCAGCGCCTGCGCATAGAGCATCATGCCCTCGCACACCGTGCGCTGCTCGGCCGGCGTCAGCGCCGCCAGCGCGCCGCGGACCTGCTGCCGGCCGAACGCGTGGAGGGCCTCCAGCGTGCGCCGGCCCTTCGCCGTCAGCGACAGCAGCTTGCTGCGCGCATCCGCCTCGTCCGGCGTCTCCTTGAGCTCGCCGCAATCGATCAGCTTGCGCACCAGACGGCTGACGCTGGATTTCTCCAGCCGCAGGAAATCGCCGAGCTCGCCCGACGTCATGGGGCCACGAATGCCGATCTCCAGGATGGTGTGGACCGCCGAGGGCGGATAGCCCGAGGCCGCCACCGTGGCGTCCATGAAGCCGAGTTCGCGCACCATCAGGCGCGAGGCGGCGCGGATGTCGTCAATCAGCGAAAGCTCGGCCATGGCTTGACTCGACCCATATAGTTGTATCATACAACTATATGAGCGCAACGGCGCGCGCAAGTGTTTGGAGTGGACCATGAGCGAAGCCTTGCCGACCGGTCAGCGCATGAGCGGCAAGGTTTGCCTGATCACGGGCGGCGGCAGCGGCATCGGGCGCGCAACGGCGCTGAGGATGGCGGCCGAAGGGGCGGAAGCGATCGTCGTCGCCGGCCGGCGCGAGGCCGAGATCGAGGCCACCGCCGCCGCGTGCCGCGGGCTCGGCACGGAGGCGATCGCGCTTCAGACCGACATCACGAAGGAAGACGAGGTCGCGCGCCTCGTCGGCACAGCCGTCGGGCGCTGCGGCCGGCTCGACGTTGCCTTCAACAATGCCGGCTTCCAGGAGCGCCGCGCGCCGCTGGAGGAGCAGGGCACGGAGATCTACGACAGCGTGTTCGACACCAATGTCCGCGCGCTGTTCCTCTGCCTGCGCCATCAATTGCCGGCGATGCTGGCGCAGGGGCGCGGCAGCATCGTCGTCAACACCTCCGTCAGCGGGGTGCGCAATCCCAATCCAGGCTTTTCGCTCTACTCGGCCTCAAAGGCCGCCGCGATCTCGCTGACGCGCTCGGCGGCGATGGAGAACGCGCCGCGCGGCATTCGCATCAATGCGATCGCGCCCGGCCGCGTCGTCACAGACATGATGCTGCGCGCCGGCGTCGGCGATGTGGCGACGGTCAGCGCAGGCCTGCCGCTGCGGCGGATGGGCAGCCCGGAGGAGGTCGCCGAGGCCGTGGTGTGGCTGTCGTCGGATGCGTCGTCGTATGTCGTCGGGCATGTGCTCGCGGCCGACGGAGGTTTTTTGGCGTCGTGATGTCGTAGCCTGGATGGAGCTCAGCGCAATCCAGGGCCGACTCGCCTGTGGCAGGATTCCCGGATTACGCTGCGCTCCATCCGGGCTACGACACGGTCAATGCTTCTGCCCGTACAGCACAGGCACTGCGGAATCCACGACGACCTCAACGAGGCTCGTGCCCGCATACGCCATGCCGCGCTTCAGCGCTTCGCCCAGCTCCGCAGCCTTCGTCACCCGCACCGCACGGCAGCCCATGCCCTCGGCAAGCCGGACGAAATCGATCCCCGGCAGCTCCAGCCCCGGCACGTTGCGCACCTGCATGACCTGGCTGAACGAGCGCATCGCGCCGTAGCCGGAATTGTTGATGACCACGACGGTGAGCGGCAGCTTGCGCTGCACGGCGGTCCAGAGCGCCTGGATCGAATACATCGCCGAGCCGTCGCCGATCAGGCACACCGTGCGCTGCTTCGGCTTGCCGAGCGCCATGCCGACGGCGGCGGGCAGAGAATAGCCGAGGCCGCCGCTCGACATGGTGTAGAAACTGTCCTGGCCGCGCATCGGCAGGAATTTTTGCATCGCCGGCCGGTGCGAGGGCACTTCCTCGACAAGTGATGCATCATCCGGCATTGCCTGCGACAGCGAATGCAGCAGGAATTCGACCGGCAGCGGATCGGCGGGCTGCGGCGCCGGCGGCAGCGTGCGGCCTTTTGGCGCCGCGCGCTTGCTCTCCGGCAGCAGGTCGAGCAGCAGGCTCAGCGCCGGCTCCATCGTCGCGATGATGCTGGTGCCTGATGGCGTCACCGCGGCGGCATCCGCGTCATCCGTGATCTGGAAGATGGTCGCGCCGCGGTCGAAGATCGCGGCATGGCCCTCGACATGGAAGGTGAACACCGGCGCGCCGATGACGATGACGACATCGTGCTCGCGCAGCGCGTCGGACAGTTGCGCCGGCGAGGCATGCAGAAAGCCCGCGAATTGCGGATGCCGCTCGGGGAACGAGCAGCGTGCCGAGAACGGACTGACCCAGACGCTCGCCTTGGCCTTCTCGGCAACGCGCACCATCAGCTCCACCGCACCGGCGCGATCGATTCCGGGGCCAACGACGAGCGCAGGGTGTTTGCTTGAGGCGAGCGCCGCAACCAGCGCCTTCATCGGCTCCAGCTCAGGGCCGATCTCGCGGCTCACTTTCCGCGCCTCGACCGGCGCGCAGGCATGGGCCCAGTCGTCGATCGGGATCGACACGAAGGTCGGCCCGCACGGCGGCTGCATCGCGGTGTAATAGGCCCGAGCGATCGCGGCGGGCACGTCCTCCGGCCTTGCCGGCTCGACGCTGTATTTCACATAAGGCCGCGGAAACTCGGAGGCGCGCTCGGCATAGAGGAAGGCCTGTAAGGGCAGGATCGAGCGCGCCTGCTGGCCTGCGGTGATCACAAGCGGGGTCTGGTTGCGATGCGCGGTGTAGATGTTGCCGAGCGCATTGCCGACGCCGGCCGCCGAATGCAGATTGACGAAGCCGGCATTGCGCGTCGCCTGCGCATAGCCATCGGCCATGCCGACGGCGGAAGCTTCCTGCAGCGCCAGCACGTAGTCGATATCGTCGGGCCAGTCGCTCAGGAACGGCAGTTCGGTCGAACCAGGGTTGCCGAACACCCTGTCGATGCCGAAGGCGCGCAGAAGGTTGAGCGTCGCCTGCTTCACGGTGACGGGCTTGCTGCCGGTCTTGCCGTTCCTGGCCATGGTTTCCGTCCCTGCGTTGTTGATTGAGGGTAGCAGCCTCACCCCGTCATTGCGAGGAGCGAAGCGACGAAGCAATCCAGATTATCTCCGCGGAGGGATTCTGGATTGCTTCGCTACGCTCGCAATGACGGGAAGAAACAGTGGTGGCTCACCACACCGCCGTGCCCTTCATCGTCGGCTGCCCCTCCGCGTTCGCGGTCCACAGCTCCATGCCCGCCTCAGTCTCGTTGGCGTTGACCGAGAACTCCGTGCCTTCGAATAGCGGCTGCACGCCGCGATACGAAAACTTCTTCGGCGCCTTGCCGCCGCGAAGCTTGGCCGCCATCTCGACGATCAGCGCCGCCTGCAGCGGGCCGTGGAAGATCAGGCCCGGATAGCCCTCGACCTCAGTGACGTAGTCGCGGTCGTAATGGATGCGGTGGCCGTTGAAGGTCAGCGCGGAGTAGCGGAACAGCAGCACGGGATCGGACACATGCGTTTCGCGATGCTGCGCCTGCGGCGGCGGAGGCGACGCCTTGCCGCCAGCCGGCGCGCCGCCGGTCATCTCGCGATAGACGATGTCCTGCCTCTCGCGGATCGCCGTGCCCCTCGGCGAGGAGATGCTATGCTCGACCGAGACGAAGCACAGCGTGCCGGTCGATCCTGATTTCACCTGCACGTCGGCAATGCGCGAAGTCCGCGTCGATTCATCGCCGACGCGCAAGGGCTGCAAGAACTCGATCTCGCCGCCGGCCCACATCCGGCGCGGCAGCGGCACCGGCGGCAGGAAGCCGCCGCGGGTCGGGTGGCCGTCGGGCCCGAGCATCGACATCGGGAACACCGGCTGCGCCAGGCACCAATGCACCGTGAACGGCGCAGCATCGCCCGTCTTGGGCTCGCCGACCTCCTGGAACAATGTCGCGCGCAGGCCCTTCACGAGCTGCGCGGTGACGATGTCGGTGGCCTCCTGGCTGCGCCCAATCCATTGCCTGAGATGATCGATGTCGAGCTTCTCGGTCATGACGCCTCGCTCTCTTTATTTGGACTGGGGACGCTCGCCGATGGCGGGCACGGCGCCGTAGCTGCGCGTCTCGCCGACGATGATCGGCGCCGGCGCGGGATAGCTGACGCGTCCGTTCGGCGTGTCGACATCGATGCGGCGCAGATGCGGATGGTTGGCGAGGTCGGCCATGGTATTGACCTCCGCGAAGGCGATGTCCGCGTCCGACAGCCGCTTCAGGAGCTCGCCGCGCGTCATCTTGCCGAAGATGTCGGCCACCGTCGTGTCGGTAAAGTCGCGGTTGCGCACGCGCTCGACCATGTTGGCGACGCGGGGATCGGCCGGCAGGTCCGGCTGATCCAGCACCTTCGCGCACAGGGTCTTCCACTCGCGCTCGCTCTGGATCGAGATCAGGATGTCCTTGCCGTCCTTGGAGGTGAACACACCGTAGGGCGCGATCGAGGGATGGCGCAGGCCCATGCGCTTGGGCGGATTGCCGGCTTCGGCATTGAGCAGCGGCACGGTGCACCAGTCCGCCATCACGTCGAACATGGAGATGCGGATGTCGGCGCCCTTGCCGGTGCGCCCGCGCGCGATCAGCGCCTCCAGGATCGCCGCATGCGCGGTGGCGCCGGTTGCGACGTCGACGATCGACATGCCGACGCGCGAGGCGCCGTCGGGATTGCCGGTGATCGAGGCGAGCCCGCTCTCGGCCTGGATCAGGAGATCATAGGCCTTGCGGTGGGCGTAGGGACCTTCGTCACCATAACCGGTGATGGTGCACGAGATCAGCTTGGGATAGTCCTTCAAGAGCCGCTCGCGCGAGAAGCCGAGCTTGTCCATCGAGCCGGGTTTCAGGTTCTGGATCAGCACGTCGGCACTCGCGATCAGCTTCTCCAGCTCGGCGCGGCCTTCCTTCGTGGTGAGATCGACCACCGCCGATTGCTTGCCGCGATTGAGCCAGACGAAATAGCTGCTCTGGCCCTTGGCCGCCGCGTCATAGCCGCGGGCGAAATCGCCCTCGGGCCGCTCGATCTTGATCACCTCCGCGCCGGCATCCGCCAGGCGCGAGGAGCAGAACGGCGCCGCCACCGCCTGCTCGACCGCAATCACCCTGATCCCGTCCAATGCTCCCATGGCCGCCACCTCAGTACGAGCGCGGCATGCCGAGCACGTGCTCGGCGACGAAGGACAGCACGAGGTTGGTCGAGATCGGCGCCACCTGGTAGAGCCGCGTCTCGCGGAACTTGCGCTCGACGTCGTATTCCTCGGCAAAGCCGAACCCGCCATGGGTCTGGATGCAGGCGTTCGCCGCTTCCCAGGACGCATCCGCCGCCAGCATCTTGGCCATGTTGGCCTCCGCGCCGCAATCGAGCCCGGCCTCGTATTTGCGCGTGGCTTCCTTCACCATCAGCTCGGCCGCGCGCATCGAGGCGTAGGCTTTTGCGATCGGAAACTGGATGCCTTGATTCTGGCCGATCGGCCGGCCGAACACGGCGCGCTCCTTGGCGTAGTTCGTCGCCTTCGCGATGAACCACTTTGCGTCGCCGACGCATTCGGCCGCGATCAGGATGCGCTCGGCATTCATGCCGGAGAGGATGTAGCGAAAGCCCTTGCCTTCCTCGCCGATCAGATTCTCCGCCGGCACCCTCATGTCGGTGAAGAACACTTCGGTGGTGGCGTGGTTCATCATGGTGCGGATCGGGCGGATCTCGAGACCGTTGTTCTTGGCCTCGCGCATGTCGACGATGAACACCGACAAGCCATCGGTGCGCTTCTTGACCTGGTCCTTCGGGGTGGTGCGCGCCAGCAGCACCATCAGATCGGAATGCTCGGCGCGGCTGGTCCAGATCTTCTGGCCGTTGACGATGTAGCTGTCGTTGCCGTCCTTGCGCGCGAACGTCTTCAGCGAGGAGGTGTCGGTGCCGCTGGTCGGCTCGGTGACGCCGAACGCCTGCAGGCGCAACTCGCCGCTCGCGATCTTCGGCAGGTACTTTGCCTTCTGCTCGGCATTGCCGTGCCTGAGCACCGTGCCCATCGTGTACATCTGGGCGTGGCAGCCGCCGCCGTTGCAGCCGGCGCGCTGGATCTCTTCCAGGATCGCGGCGGCCGCCGACAGCTTCAGGCCCGCGCCGCCGTATTCCTCGGGAATCAGCACCGAGAGATAGCCGGCCTCGGTCAGCGCATCGACGAACGCCTTGGGGTAGGCCATCTCGCGGTCGAGCTTGCGCCAATATTCGCCGGGGAACTGGGCGCAGAGCTTGGCTATGGCCTCGCGGATGTCGGCGTAATCTTCGGCGTGGTGTTCTTGACTCATGGCGTTTCCAATTCTCAGCGGCAGTTAAAGATAACGCCGGCCAACCCACGGGCGTTGTGAAAACAATGCCCGCCCCCTATGCTCATTTGTTATAGCGTATGGAGTAGCCTTCCAGGATTGGCAAGCATGGATTTCCGGCAGCTCAGGACCTTCAGTTGCGTGGCGGAGCTCGGCAGCCTGTCCAAGGCCTCCGACACCTTGCGCGTGGCGCAGCCGGCGCTCTCCCGGCAGATCAAGCTCCTGGAACACGAGCTGCGCACCGAACTCTTCACGCGCAACGGCCGCGGCATGGTGCTGACCGAGGCCGGCCGCCTGCTGCTCGCACGCACCTCCGGCATCGTGCGGCAGATCGACCAGATCCGCGACGACATCCAGTCGGCCAAGGGGCCGCCGTCCGGCCAGGTCGTGCTCGGCCTGGTTCCGACCGTGAGCTGCGTGCTGTCGGCGCGCTTTGCACGGCGCTGTGTCGAAAAATTTCCCGGCATCTCGCTGCGCATCGTCGAGAGCTACAGCGGGCATCTGGTCGAATGGCTGCATCGCGGCGAGATGGATCTCGCCATCCTCTACGGCCGCTCGGCCGACCTGCATCTGAACGTGCAGAGCCTGGGGCGCGACAACATCGTCGCGGTAGGTCCGCGCGGCTGCGGCTTGGCGCGCAAGAAGAGCGTCGACATCGGCTGGCTGCTGCGGCAACGCCTGGTGCTGCCCTCTCATTCCCACGGCCTCCGCGCGCTGATCGAGCACGCCGCGGCCCAGCGCAAGATCAAGCTCGACGTCCAACTGGAGGCGGATTCGTTTCGCGTGCTGACGAGCCTGGTCGAGGAGGGCCTCGGCTTCGCGCTGCTGCCGCCGTCCTCTGTCCACGACGAGGTCGCGGACGGGCGGCTGGAAACCGCCCCCGTATCCAAGCCGATGACGCGCGAGCTCATCTTTGCCTCTCCAATCGACCGCCCGGCCTCGACGGCCTCGCTCGCCATCACCGCGCTGCTGCGCGAGGAGGTCGCCGCCTGCCGCAAGGACGGCGTGTGGGACATCAAGCTGAGTTAGATGGCGTGTGGTAGAACAGCCGCGCGCGGTCGTGCCTTCGCATCTGGCGCGAGCTGTCATGCCGGAATTTTATAGCTGGGGAGTGCCGTGCCTGCCGGTGCGGGCGTGACGAGCAGGTGTGTCCAGGACACCGTCATTGCGAGCGCAGCGAAGCAATCCAGAAATCCCTCCGCGGTGACAGTCTGGATTGCTTCGTCGCTTCGCTCCTCGCAATGACGGTAGGAGAGAGCTCAGCCCGGAATCCGCACCGGCAGCGTCTCATATCCCTTGATGAAGCTCGAATAGATCCGCTTGGGCTCGCCGACCACCTCGATGCGGTCGAAGCGCTTCAGCATCTCCTCCCAGACGATCTTGAGCTGCAGCTCGGCGAGGCGCATGCCGACGCAGCGGTGGATGCCGAAGCCGAAGGAGAGGTGCGTGCGCGGGCGGGGGCGGTCGATGATGAACTCGTCCGGCTTGTCGAACATCTCCTCGTCGCGATTGCCGGAGACGTACCACATCACGACCCGGTCGCCCTTCCTGATGTGCTTGCCGCCGATCTCGGTGTCCTGGAGCGCAGTACGCCGCATATGCGCCAGCGGCGTCTGCCAGCGGATCACCTCCGGCACCATGGAATCGATCAGCTCCGGATTGGCGCGCAGCTTGTCGTATTGCTCCGGGTTCTCGTTCAGCGCCAGCACCGAGCCGGTCATGGTGTTGCGCGTGGTGTCGTTGCCGCCGACGATGAGCAGGATGATGTTGCCCATGAGGTTGTCGGGGTCCATGTGGCGCGTCGCCTCGTTGTGGGCCATCAGCGACAACAGATCGTTGCGCGGCGCGGAGTTGACACGCTCGTTCCAGAGCTTGGACATGTAGGCGTAGCACTCGTCCATCTCGCGGCGGCGCTCTTCGGCGCTGGCGACGATGCCGCTCTTGGGCAGCGCGATGGAAACGTCGGACCAGCGCGTCAACTTGCGCCGCTCCTCCCAGGGGAAGTCGAACAGGGTCGCCAGCATCTGCGTGGTCAGCTCGATGGAGACGCGCTCGACGAAGTTGAACGTCTCGTTGCGCGGCAGATTGTCCAGCACGGTCTGCGAGCGCTGGCGGATCAGCTTTGCCAGCTCGTCCAGGTGTGTCGGCGTGAACATCGGCGACACCGTCTTGCGCTGCGCCGAATGCCGGGGCTGGTCCATCGCGATGAAGCTCGGATAGTCGTAGCCTTCCGGCACGTCGCGGATCGAGATGCCGCCGAGCTTGGAATCCGAGGAGAAGATGCCGTGATTGGTGTCGACATGCATGATGTCGTTGTACTTCACCACCGACCAATACGGCTCGATCGGCGCATTGGTGCAGTAATGCACCGGCTCTTCCTTACGCAGCCGCTCGAACCAGGGCCACAGCGTGTCGTCCTGGAACAGCCGGGGCGCGCCGGGGTGGAATTGCGACAACGGCGTCGCATAGGCCTCGTCGCGCGCCTTCCGCATGCGTTCGGCCTTGTCCACTTTAACCGGCGCTTGGATGTTCATGATCGTGGCTCCGTTGCGTTCGACTCACGCAGCAATCTTCACCGGCAGCGTTTCGATACCCTTTACAAAACTCGAATAGACCCGAGTGGGTTCGCCGACCACATCAATATGGCCGTACCGCTTGAGAATTTCCTCCCAAATAATCTTGAGCTGGAGCTCGGCGAGCCGCAGGCCGACGCAGCGATGGATGCCGAAGCCGAAGGACAGGTGCGTACGCGGGCGGGCGCGGTCGATGATGAACTCGTAGGGCCTGTCGATCACGTCCTCGTCGCGGTTGCCCGAGACGTACCACATCACGACCTTGTCACCCTTCTTGATCTGCTTGCCGCGGAACTCGAAATCGGACAGCGCCGTGCGGCGCATATGCGCGAGCGGCGTCTGCCAGCGGATCACCTCCGGCACGAAACTGTCGAGCAGGTCAGGGTTCTCGCGCAGCTTGCGATATTGCTCCGGATTCTGGCTCAGCGCGAGAAGCGAGCCCGACATGGTGTTGCGCGTGGTGTCGTTGCCGCCGACGATCAGGAGGATGAGATTGCCGAGGAAGTTCTTCGCATCCATGTCGCGCGTAGCAGTGCCATGCGCCATCATCGACAATAGGTCGCTCTTCGGCGGCTGTTCGATGCGCTCCTTCCACAGCCTCGAGAAATAGGCCGCGCATTCGGCGAGTTCGGCCATCCGCTCGTCCTCGGTGGCGACGAGACCGTCCGGGCCGGGAATCGTGGTGGCGACGTCGGACCAGCGCGTCAGCTTGCGGCGATCCTCCCAGGGGAAGTCGAACAGCACCGCCAGCATCTGCGTCGTGAGCTCGATCGAGACGCGATCGACCCAGTCGAACACCTCGCCACGGGGAAGATTGTCCAGGCGCTCGGCCGAGCGCTTGCGGATGTTGATGGCGAGATTGTCCAGGTGTGTCGGCGTGAACATCGGCGCCACGGTCTTGCGCTGGGCGGCATGGCGCGGCGGGTCCATCGAGATGAAACTCTCACGGCGCAGATCCGGATCGATGTCGCGGATGGTGATGCCGCCGAGCGCGGAGGCCGAGGAGAACACCGCATGGTTGGTCTCGATCTCCATGATGTCGTTGTAGCGCGTCACCGACCAGTACGGCCCGAACATCGAGTCCTTGCAGTAATGCACGGGATCCTCGCGGCGCAGCCGGTCGAAATAGGGCCAGAACGTATCGGTTCTGAACAATTCGGGGTCGCCGGGATCGAACTGCTCCAGCGGCAGCGACATGGCGCGCTCGCGCAAGGCGTCGAGCTTGGCCGCGCTTTCGATGGTCCCATGCATGACCGTTCTCCCTGGATATGAACCGCGCGTCGTTGAATTCTGCGCTGCGGTATTTGATTTGCAATTACAGCCGGTTGTCTGCGCCGGGGCAAGGGAGAGTTTTGCCACATCCAGCCTTCACGAGCGCGTTGCACGATCGTCACGACGCCACGCGAACGTGACCTCCCGCACGCCGAACGACAGAGAATCGTGCGAGAAACCCGCTGGAATCGAGCTAAATCGAACCCGCTCATCTTGGGGATCGACTAACCTCTGATCTATAGTTTGGCCGGAACAGATCCGCATCCCGAGGTTGCCGCCGTGAACGACATGCAATGGACCCCGATCGGGTCCGAACCCTTGCCCCCGCCGCTGCCGGCGACGCGGGTCGATTTCTCCGGCAGCCGCTCCGAGTTCCGCAAAATGGTCACCAAGGGTGCCATGCTCGAGCTCGTGACCTTCGGCTTCTACCGGTTTTGGCTCGTCACCGACATCCGCCGTCATCTGTGGACGCACACCGCGATCGATGGCGATGCGGCCGAATACACCGGACGGGCCAAGGAGCTCCTGGTCGGCTTCCTGTTCGCGCTCGCGATCCTGTTGCCGATCTATCTCGCCTATTTTCTCATTGGCATCGAGTTCGAGCGCTGGCAGGCCTTTGCCTCGACGCCGCTATTCATCGCCTTCTACGCCTTCGGCCAGTTCGCGATTTTTCGCGCGCGGCGCTACCGCCTGACCCGCACGGTCTGGCGCGGCGTCCGCTTCTGGATGGACGGCTCCGGCTGGGCTTACGCGTTTCGCGCCATGCTATGGGGCTTGCTGGTGCTCCTGACGCTCGGTCTCGCGCTGCCCTGGCGCGCGGCGGCGCTCGAACGCTACAAGATGCGGCACACCCATTACGGCGATCTCCGCGGCGATTTCGACGCCGACGGCTGGACCTTCTTCAAGCGCGGCTGGTGGCTCTGGCTGCTCAGCCCGATCGCGCTGATCATCTTCCCGCTCGCACCGTTCTTCTATGCCGAGTTCAAGGCGCGCGAATGGCGCTGGTGGCTCGACGGCATCCGCATCGGTGGCGTCAGCCTGTCCTCGGAATTGCCTCATGATGCCTTCTACGGCCTGTATTGGAAAGTGATCGGCTGGTGGATGCTGCTCACGGTCGCGTTCGCAGCCTATATGGGCGGCAGCGCCTTCCTGGTCGTCTCGCTCACCGGCGTTTCCGCCGAGGAGATCTTCGCCGGCGACAATGCGACGAAGAGCATCCCGATGGTGGCGATGATGGTGATCGGCTATTTCGCGCTCGCTCTTGCCATCAACATCGTCATGCGGGTCTATCTTCAACGCGATCTTTGGGCCAAGGTGCTGGAGACCGTCGAGGTGCACGACATCGCGGCCGCGGCGGACGTACGCGGCAGCGGTCAGCTTGCCGGCGCGCTCGGCGAAGGCTTTGCCGATGGACTGGATGTTGCAGGATTTTGAGCCTTGAGTGATGTGTTCGCCGATACCCCTGTGCAGTCCGGCAAGCCGACAATCTTCTTCGACGGCGTGTCCAGCCGCAGGCGGCAGGTGACGCTGATCCTCGGCGATGCGCTCGAGATCCACGAAGAGGGCGGAACGCTCCTTCATTGGCCCTATGCCGACATTCGCCGTGCCGACAGTCCGCCCGGAATCCTGCGCCTGGCTGCGACGTCCGCACCGCCTCTGGCGCGGCTGGAGATCCGCGATGCCGCGCTTGCCGCGGAGGTGGCGGCCCGCTGCACGCGGCTCGACGAGCACCGGACGACGCGCAGCGGCGTCGCGAAAATCGTGGGCTGGTCGGTTGCCGCCGCCGTCTCCATCGTCTGCGTCGTCCTGTTCGGCGTTCCGCTCGCCGCCGACCGGCTCGCGCCGCTGGTGCCGAAGCCCGTGGAACGGCGCATCGGCGATGCCGCCGAAGTGCAGATGAAGACCATCTTCGGCCGCGGCGTGTGCGAAGACCCCGCGGGCAAGGCCGCGTTCACGAAGCTCGTCAACCGCCTGCGCGATGCGGCCGGCCTCGACGACACAATGACGGCCGGCGTGCTGCCGAGCTCGATACCGAATGCCTTCGCGCTGCCCGGCGGCAAGGTGTTCGTGCTGAAGGGCCTGCTCGACAAGGCCGAAAGTCCCGACGAGCTCGCCGGCATCCTCGCCCACGAGCTCGGCCATCTCAAGCATTACGACAACATGCGCGGCCTGATCTACAACGGCGGCACCTCGTTCCTGATCGGCCTCTTGTTCGGCGACATCACCGGCTCCTCGGCCGTGATCTTCGCCTCGCGCAGCCTGGTCGAAGCGTCCTATTCGCGCGAAGCCGAGACCGGCGCCGACACTTTCGCGATCGAGATCATGCATGCGCTCGGCCGGTCGCCGAAGCCCGCGGCCCAGCTGATGTTCCGCATCACCGGCAAAGAGGGCGGCTCCGGCCTGACGAATATCCTCGCCAGCCATCCGCTGACCGAGGACCGCCTCGCGCGCATGACGAAGGAGGACCGGCCCGCCAGCGGCCCGCCGCTGCTGACCGACAAGGAGTGGCAGGCACTGAAGGGCATTTGCGGCAGCGGGAAGGTGTGACGGCCCGCTCCTAGCGCATCACTTCGCCGGCGCAGCAGGTGGATTCGATCCGGTGGTGACGTTCGGCGCCGTGTTCGGATTCGAGGTCGTGGTCTGGGGACCGAACTCGCGACCATTGTAGAAGAAGACGGCCGCGACCACGGCGATCACGAAGATCGCGCCGACCGCCCAGCCCACCGGGCTGTTGCGGCGCGCACGGTCAGTCCTGGGGTCATCATTCTGATAGGTCATCGTGCTCTCCCTGTTGGTGCAGGAGAACCTCGCGCGGTGGAAGCTGTTCCTAAAACGCGCCCAGCACTTACCGCGTTCCGTAGGCGCGGTCGCCGGCATCGCCGAGGCCAGGCAGGATGAACCCGTTGTCGTCGAGCCCTTCATCCACGGCGGCCGTCCAGATCGGCACGTCCGGATGCAATCCGCGCAGCCGTTCGAGCCCCTCCGGGGCGGCGATCAGGCAGGCGAGGCGGATGTCCCTGGCGCCGCGCTCCTTCAGCCGGTCGATGGCGGCGACGGCGGTGTTGGCGGTGGCGACCACCGGCGTCACCACGATGGCGAGGCGCTCGCTGAGGTCAGACGGCGATTTGAAGAAATACTCCACCGCGGCAAAGCTGTGCGGCTCGCGGTAGAGCCCGATATGGGCGACGCGCGCGGTCGGCACCAGATCCATCATGCCGTCGACGAAGGTGGTGC
The DNA here is from genome assembly GCF_020194215.1 of Bradyrhizobium sp. BRP20. NCBI lineage: Bacteria > Pseudomonadati > Pseudomonadota > Alphaproteobacteria > Hyphomicrobiales > Nitrobacteraceae > Bradyrhizobium > Bradyrhizobium sp. BRP20. The sequence continues at coordinate 36,047 of NZ_JADYVY010000010.1, forward strand.
CTGCGCGCAGCATCGGCACGAATACCAGCTTCTTGCCGGCGATCTTGGCCGAGTGCATCGTCGCCAGCGGCGTCTCGATCACGGTGTCGGTGAGCGGCAGGTCGCGCGTCACCTCGTAGCACAGCAGCATGCCGATCTCCTTGATCAGCTCGCGGAACGACTTGGTCGAGATGGACTTGTCCCGCACCAGCGTCAGCTTGTGCTGCACCAGCGGATGATCGACGATCGTGACGCCTTCCATGATGAGATGCTCTTGCTTTTCCCTTCTCCCCTTGTGGGAGAAGGTGGCGCGAAGCGCCGGATGAGGGGTATCTCTCCGCGAACTCCAACTGAGAGATGTGCCCGCGGCGACAACCCCTCACCCGGCTTCGCTTCGCGAAGCCACCCTCTCCCACAAGGGGAGAGGGTTTAAAACACCGTGCCGTCGCTGATCACCTTGAGCGGCGGCGATCCATCGGGACGGCGTGCAAATGCGATGGCGCGGCCCGCCGCCCACGTGCCGCCTTCGAGGATGCTCGCAAGCGGCAAGGTCCGAGGGGTGCGGCCGAGCTTGGCGCGAATGCGCTCCGCCAACCTGTCGAGCAATGCAATTGTCAGCGCGCGCCACTCCACGACGAGCAGCGAATCCACTTCATGCGCACGCGCGGCATCGGCGGCATCGCGCAGGCGCAGCACGTCATGATCGACGAACAGACCGCCGTTGCGGTATTCGGCGAGCCCGGTCAGGCCATCGATGTCGGTCACCTCAAAGCCGGCGCGCTGCAGCGGCTCGATCAGCGAATAGCTCAGCCATTGCGACAGCTTGTGCAACGGCACGAGGCCTGCCGTGCCGTCGTCCGCCTTGATCGCCGGATGTCGCCAGCAATCGCCGAGCGGCACGCCCGCAAGCTCAAGTCGCGACGGCCAGATCGGCCCGAGCCGGTTCAGCACCGCGGACAGGATCGCGGGCGCAGCGACGGCGCCGCCGATCGCATGCGCTGCGATATGATCGAACAGCCCGCCCGGCCGCGGCGTATCGTGCAAGCCGAACACGTCCGCACGCTCCGAGACCTGCCTGCCCAGACGCCGCAGCAGGTCGGTGCGGTTCTCCAGGCCGAGCAGCGGATTGGCCTCGGTCACCTGAAAGGCGGAGGTGAGTGAGCCAAGAGGCAGTCTTTCAAGCACCTCCGCATCGGCCCTGAACGGCGCACGCGCATCGCGCGAAAACAGCCCGCTCGCGAACATGTCGAGGCTCGCGATCGCGAGCCCTTCCGATCGCCCTACGTCTGCTCCCGTCACGCTGTCGCGATAGCGCCAAGCTGCGCCGGCGCCGGCATCGAGCAGCACGCTGACGATGGCGAGGTCGAACTCGGCGCGCGCTTGCGCCGTGCGATCCGGCCAGGACGCAGCATCGGCAAGCCGGGCCCAGCGGTCGACGCCGCCGAGCACGAAGTGCCGCCAGCGCGCATGAAAGGGAATGTCGAGCGTCGGATAGGCTTTACGGGTCACCGCGAGCACGGCATCGGCAACGCCATCGATGCGGTCGAGATCGACCGTGAAATGGGTGAGCCCGCCGGCAAGGCCGAGCTCGAGCATCTGCCCGGCGCGCGCGCGCACCGCCTTTGCGGTGAGCAGCGCGCGTGCCTGCGATTCCAAAGCGTCCGCCATCGCGATCAGTATTTTTCCAGCGAACGCCCGACCACGCCGTTCACGTCCTTTTCCGGTGCGATGTCGGTCGAGTAGTAGCCCGCGGCCTTCTTGGCGGCGATCTCGACATGGGCGTCGGCGGGAATCAGCTCCAGCGGGATCGGCACACGCTCGACGATGTCGATGCCTTGCGAGGTCAACGCGTCGTATTTCATGTCGCTCATCGACAGGAAGCGGTCAATGCGCTTGAGGCCGAGCCAGTGGATCGTATCCGGCATCAATTGCTGGAAGCGCGCGTCCTGGACGCCAGCCACGCACTCGGTGCGCTCGAAATAAGCGGCGGCCGCATCGCCGTCCTCCTGCCGCTTGCGCGCATTGTAGACCAGGAATTTGGTGACCTCACCGAGCGCGCGGCCTTCTTTGCGGTTGTAGACGACGAGCCCGAGCCCGCCCTCCTGTGCGCCACGCGCGGATTCCTCGATGCCGTGGATCAGATAGGGCCGGCAGGTGCAGATGTCGGAGCCGAACACGTCGGAGCCGTTGCACTCGTCATGCACGCGGCAGGTGATCCTGGTGCGATGGTCTGGCAGTTTTGTCACGTCGCCGAACAGGTAGACCGTGGTACCGCCGATCGGCGGCAGGAACACCTTCATGTCCGGGCGCGTCACCAGCTCCGGGAACATGCCGGCGGTCTGCTCGAACAGCGTGCGCCGCAGCTCGGTCTCGCCGGTGCCGAAGCGCGCCGCAAGGCCCGGCAGGTACCACACCGGATCGATCGCGATCTTCACCACCGATACGCTGCCACTGGCGTGCACGACCTCGCCATCGGCGCGCAGCCGCTTTGCGGCGAGCGCATCGCGAATCTCCGGCAGGTCGAGCCGCGCCCGCGTCACCGCGATGCTCGGGCGGATGTCCGCGCCCTCGGCGATCTCCTGGCGAAAATTCTCGGCGACCAGATGCCCCCAGGGATCAAGCGCGACGATTTTTGTGGGATCGGTCCATTGCTCGAACGGACCGATGGTGGCGGCCGGAAAGGTATTGGTGAGGTCAGGACGCCTGATCGGGTCCAGCGCCCCGGCGGAGACCGCGAGCGCGCGGTACATCGCGTAGGACCCGCCATGGCTGCCGATCACGTTGCGATCCCCGGCGCGCGACACCGTACCGATGATCGGCCCGCGCGCGCGCGCATCAGCGGCGCCCCAATGGATGGGAAAGGCGGCCTTCCGGCCCGGCTCCGGATGGGAGGTCAGGCGGATGTGGTCGGTACGGTTGGCACGGCTCATGTCCAGGCTCCCAAAAAGCCAACGGCCCGCCGCTCGGACGGGCCTGGCTCACTTGCGACGCCGAACCGGCGGCGCAAGCTCAATCCAACATATTGTAGCGGCCGGCGACGACAGACAAGTTAATCGTGGCAGGGCGCAGGGGCCGTTCGGGGCCAAATTCCCGTCATCGAGAGGGCCGTCAGGCCGTCGCATCCGATGCCATCGCGCTTGCCGCTCGGCCTGCGAGGCCAGTTTAAGGAATTGAAATAGTTCCATTTTTCGTGTTTTCAAGGTGTTGCTTCGTTTCGTGCGGTGGGCTTCAAGTTCGGCGCACCGCGCTGCCCTGCCTTGGAGACTGCTATGCCTGCCGCCAGCTACATCGATCCCCGCAACGGAAAGCTCTATCCCATGGACCAGCCGCGCTGGTGCTCGGACGAGCGCACGCCGCTGCTGGTGACGCCGGGGGCGGGCATCTCACGCGAGGACATCGATGGCCGGACGCGCTCGCTGTGGCGCTACCGGGCGGCGCTGCCGGTCGAGATCGAGAACCCGATCACGCTCGGCGAGGGCTGCACGCCGCTGGTCCAGCAGGACTGGGGCGCGCTGCGCCCGCTGTTCAAGCTCGAATGGTTCAACCCCACTGGCAGCTTCAAGGACCGCGGTTCGGCGGTGATGCTGTCGTTCCTGCGACAGATCGGTGTCGACGCCATTCTGGAGGATTCCTCCGGCAACGGCGGCTCATCCATGGCGGGGCTGGGTGCGGCCGGCGGCATGCGCGTCAAGATTCTGGCGCCGGCCTCGACGTCGCCGGCCAAGATCGCGCAGGTGCGCGCCTACGGCGCGACCGTGCAGCTCGTGGAGGGCCCGCGCGAGGAATCCGAGGCCGAGGCCATCCGGCAGTCGAGCCAGACCTTCTACGCCAGCCACAATTGGCAGCCGTTCTTCCTCGAAGGCACCAAGTCGCTGGCCTACGAGATCTGGGAAGATCTGGGATTCCGCGCGCCCGACAACATCATCATTCCCGTCGGCGCCGGCAGCAGTCTGCTGGGTTGCGCCTTCGGCTTCCGCGAGCTGATGAAGGCCGGGCAGATCTCGAAGCTGCCGCGCCTGTTCGCGGCGCAGCCGCTCAATTGCTCGCCGATCGATGCAAGCTTCAAGGCCGGTGTCGATACGCCCGTCGCGCGCGGGGTGAGCAAGACCGTTGCCGAGGGCACCGCGATCAAGACTCCCCTCCGCCTGCGTGAGATCATCGCCGCCCTGCGCGAGAGCGGCGGCGCCACCATCGCGCTCACCGAGGACGAGATCGTCGCCGCCCTGCGCCGCCTCGCGCGCCAGGGCCTGTTTGCCGAGCCGACCAGCGCCAGCGCGGCTGCGGCGCTCGACAAGCTCGCCGCAACCGGCGCCATCAATGCGAACGAAACAACGGTCGCCGTTCTCACCGGCACCGGCCTCAAGGCCGCAACCACCGTCGCCGACCTCGTGCAGTAGTCTCGCGCTTACCCTCCCGCTCCAGGCTCCTGGAGAGGCTTGGAGAGAGAACGCGAGCGCCCGCCGGCGTCCGCCAGCACCTTCCACTGGAACAGCGGCGAGTCCTTTGGCGGCGAGAGCTGCGGGGTCCAGCCGGTGAGCTTTTCGATCACATAAGTATCAGCCACGACGCCGCGCCAACAGCGTTCGACCGTGGCGAGTTGCTCGCGCTGCGCCGGAATGTGCTCCCACAGCGATGCGCGGTTGTCCGGCTCGCGCCCGACATAGATGCCGGCATGACCCTTGATCCTGTCCATGCCGGGATCGCGGAAGTCCTGGAAGCGGCCGCGCTCGTTGAGCTCGATCACGGGCACGCGGCCCCGGAACAGCCAGCGCATCATGGCGTAGGTGCGGTAGTCCGTGGTTGCGATCCAGGTCGCGCCTGTTGCGTCGAGGGCGGCTTGCGCCTGCGCGGCGACCTGCTCGTAGCCGGCCTCGGCGCCGATCGGGTCGATCTTGCCGAGCAGATTCCAGGGCGCGGCAACGTAGTAGAGGAACACGATGATGACGAAGGGAATGCCTAAGACGATCGCTGTCCTGGCCCAGAACAGCGAGGACCTCAGCATCCTGGCGGACCATCCCTCTTTCCTCATCGTGACGAGGTTGGCCGCGGTGGCGGCAAAACCGGCTGGCCACATGAACATCGGCCAGGTGTCGCCGACGCGCAGCGTCAGCGACTTGAAGAAGAAATAGGCGAACGGCACCAGCACCGCCGTCGACAAAAGGATCGCGATTGGCTCGCGCGTGCGATAGCCGCGCCACGCCGTCAGCACCAGGCCCGTCAGCACCACCGGCAGCAAGACGAAACCGACCAGGCCGAATTGCAGGCCGATGTAATCGCCGATCGTACGCAGCGAGACGCCGTAATTGGCGGTGGCGCGCACGCCCTGGAAACGGAACGAGGCCCAGTCGTGCTGCACGTTCCAGATCAGCACCGGCGAGAACACCGCTATCGCGACCAGGACGGCGAGATAGGGGTACGGACTGCGCAGCCAGCGCCAGCGCCAATCCGGCACCAGCAGAAAGGCGGCAACGGCCGGCGCGAACATGACCACGGTAAATTTCGACAGCATCGCGAGGCCCGCGAACAGGCCGGCCGCCAACCACCAGCGGCCATCGCCGCTTTGCGCCAGCCGCACCAGCGACCACATCATCGCGACCGCGAACGGGATCATCGCGACGTCGGGCGCGACCTTTGCCATCAACAGGCCGTAATAAAGCGCGGCCTCCGGCATCAGCACCGCGAACACGATCGCGCGCGCATCATGGGTGAGGCGGCGGACGATGTCGGCGAGCAGTAGCTGCGTCACCAGCATCGCGACGATGCCGCCGAAGCGGACGCCGAGATTGGTGTCGCCGAAGATCGCGGTTCCGAAGCGGATCAGCCAGGCGATGCCGGGCGGATGATCGAGGAAGCTGAGCGCAGCCTCCTTCGACCAGGTCCAGTAATAGGCTTCGTCGGTGCGCAGCTCGATGGCCGAGGCATAGACGATGCGGAGCAGCGTCATCGCGGCGATGATCGCTGCGGCCATGAGGATCAGACGCCGTTCGGCGCCGTCAGGCTTTGCAGAGATGTCGGGAGCGATCGTCACGGCGGCGCTTTTCCCCGACTTGGAAGGGGGAGTCAATGTGGGGCCGTCGTCCCTGTGATCCTGCTGGCTGTCCATATCGGAAATTAAAGGCTACGCTGGCTGGTCTCCTCCAGGACCTGACACAACCGAATCATGGCCACCGCTCCCACACAGATGTCAGTCGTCCGCGCCGCCGGGGTGCGGCAGGTGCGACTCGTTTGCGGCATCATCCTGTTCGCCTTTGTGGTCAGTCATTTCCTCAACCACGCGCTCGGCAACATCTCGGTCGATGCCATGGAGACCGGGGTCTACTACCACACGCTGTTCTGGCAGTTCCTCCCGGTCGCGATCGTGTTCTACACGGCCGCCCTCACCCATATGGGCCTCGGCGTCTACGCGCTGTATCAGCGCCGCCAGTTCCGCTGGCGAACGATCGAGCCGCTCCAGCTCGTGCTCGGCTTGAGCATCCCCGTCCTCGTCATGGGCCATGTCATCGGCGTGCGGCTCGCGCAGACGCTGTACGGACACGAGAAGCTGTATCCGCAGGAGCTCTATTTGTTCTTCGTCGCGGCGCCGGGCCTGCTCTGGCAGATGACGATCCTGCTTCTCATCGCCTGGGTGCACGGCTGCATCGGCGTCTATTTCTGGCTTCGGCTGAAGCCGTTCTTCACGCGCGCGGCGCCCTATCTGCTCGCGGCCGCCGTGCTGATCCCGACGCTATCGCTGCTCGGCATCTACCAGGGCGGCCGCAGCGTCGCCGCCGACAGTGACGACGGCGAATGGCGTAAGCAGCATCTCACCCGCAGCAAGGTCGGCACGGTTGCGGAAGGCAACACGCTCGAGCGCATCGCGGGCGGTCTCACCATGGGCTATTTCGGTCTGTTGGGACTGGTGCTGGCGGCGCGCGGCGTGCGCGCCCTGCGCGAACGGCGCGGCGGCATGATCGCGCTGTCCTACGGCAACGGCAAGACGGTGCGGGTCCCCAAGGGCCTGTCGGTGCTGGAGGCGAGCCTGCGCCACAACGTGCCGCACGCCAGCGTCTGCGGCGGCCGCGCCCGCTGCTCGACCTGCCGCATCCGTATCATCGGCGATCATGATGCCCTGCCCACTCCGTCGCAGCGCGAGGCTTTCGTGCTCACCCGCGTCGGCACCGCCGATCCCTCGATCAGATTGGCCTGTCAGCTGCGTCCGACCTCCGATCTCTCGTTCTTCCAACTCTTCGCAGCTCACACGCATGCAACGGACGGAGCCTCGACATCGGCCAGTATCGGCCAGGAGCGCTATCTCGTCAGCCTGTTCGTGGACATGCGCGGCTCGACGCAGCTGGCCGAGAAGCGCCTGCCGTTCGACACGGTCTTCATCGTCAACCGCTTCCTCGGCGCGGTGTCGCAAGCGGTAATCGAGAACGGCGGCCAGCCGAACCAGTTCGTCGGCGACGGCATGCTGGCGCTGTTCGGACTCGCGGCCGACCCGCAAACCGCCTGCCGGCAGGCGATGAAGGCAGCCGCGGGAATCGCTGCGCATATCGACGAGCTCAACGATCTCCTGAGCCACGATCTGCGCCAGCCGATCCGCTTCGGCATCGGCATCCACGGCGGCGAGGTCATCATCGGCGACATCGGCTATCGCGATCACATCGTCTTCACCGCGCTCGGCGATGCCGTCAACGTCGCCGCCCGCCTGCAGGACATGACCAAGACGCTGGCCTGCGAGGCCGTCGTCTCGGATGAAGTCCGCCGTACAGCTGATATTTCCGACGACGCACTGCCGCAGCAGGAGGTCGCCATCCGCGGCCGCGACCAGCCGCTCGCAGTGCGCGTGGTGGCGAATGCGAGGGAGCTGGCGGCGCTGGTCGATCGCAGCAAGCGCGTGGCGGCGTGATTCTTTACCTCTCCCCGTAAGAACGGGGCGAGGGAGCGCACCGTCGTCGCGGCCTACTGCTCGTCAATCTCGTTACGAGCACAACACCGGCCTGCTGCAACGCAGCGGCATGGGCTTGCTGCGAAAGCGCGAATTGACTTCACGCAAATGGTTGCGACAGATGAGCGCAGGATCGTGGTGATGACCGCCGATCCAACGAGAAGCTCCGGGAGGAGAAAGAATGTTCGATCGACGCGACCTGCTCAAGGGAGCAGGCCTTGCCGCCATGGCGGCCACACTGAATTCCACCAAGGCGCTGGCCCTCGACACGGTGACCCTGCCCTTCGCCAATGGCGAACGGCCGCTGGTGAAATATCCGCAGAAGCGGCCGATGATCGGCCTGACCAGCCGGCCGCCGCAGCTCGAGACCCCGTTTGCGGTGTTCAACGACGGCCCGATCACGCCGAACAACGCGTTCTTCGTGCGCTACCACCTCTCCGACCTACCCTACGATCTCAACCCCGACAAGTTCACGCTGGAGGTCAAGGGCAACGTCGACAAGCCGCTGAAATTGTCGCTGAAGGACATCCGCAAGATGAAGGCGACGGAGATCGTCGCCGTCAACCAGTGCTCCGGCAACAGCCGCGGCTTCTTCGAGCCGCGCGTCGCCGGCGGTCAGCTCGCCAACGGCGCGATGGGTTGCGCGCGCTGGCGCGGCGTGCCGCTGAAGAACGTGCTGGAGATGGCCGGCGTGCACAGCGGCGCCAGGCAGGTCACCTTCAACGGCATGGACGGACCGGTCAACGACAAGACGCCGGATTTCATCAAGGCACTCGACATCGATCACGCCACCGACGGCGAGGTGATGCTGGCCTATGGCATGAACGGCGAGGACCTGCCGTTCCTCAACGGCTTTCCGCTGCGCCTGATCGTGCCCGGCTATTTCGGCACCTACTGGGTCAAGCACCTCAACGAGATCACCGTCATCGACGACGTTTATGACGGCTTCTGGATGAAGTCGGCCTACCGCATCCCCGACACGCCGAACAATGCGGTCGAGCCGGGCACCGCGCCAAAGGCGACGATCCCGATCAACCGCTTCACCATCCGCTCCTTCATCACCAGCGTCCCCGATGGCGCCAAGCTGAAGGCGGGAGCCGTGACCCTGCGCGGCATCGCGTTCGATGGCGGCAAGGGCATCAAGCAGGTCGAGGTCTCCACCGACGGCGGCAAGACCTGGGTCGGCGCCAAGCTCGGCAAGGACCTCGGCAAGTACGCCTTCCGCGAATGGAAGCTGCCGGTGAAGCTCGCGGCCGGCAGCCACGAGCTCAAGGTCCGCGCCACCGGCAATGGCGGCGAGACCCAGCCGGACATGCCGCGCTGGAACCCGGCGGGTTACTTGCGCAACGTCGTCGAAACCATTCGCGTCAGCGTGGCCTGAAGGAGACTGATCATGCAGCGCATCGTTCTCCTCGCCATCACGCTCGCCGTCACCGCATTGATGGGCTCGTCACTTGCAGCGCCCGTCAATTACAAGACCCCCGACGAGGTCGCCGCCTTCAAGCCCGGTCCCAATCTCGAGGTCGTGCAGGGCAATTGCAGCGCCTGCCATTCGTCCGACTACGTCGCCACGCAGCCGCCGATGAAGGACAAGAGGGCGTTCTGGCAAGCCGAGGTGACCAAGATGATCAAGGTCTATGGCGCACCGATCGACGATGCCGATGTCGGCAAGATCGTCGATTATCTGACCGCGACCTACTGAGGGATGGCATCACGCGCTCCTGCCATTTGACCGCGAAACGGGCAGAACCGGCAAAAACGCCGCGAAGTTGAGCGGAATTCGGCGAAATGGCGATGTGGTTTGAGCTACCAAGCCTGCCACATTCCGCGTATCCTGTTAGGACCGAACCGGCCGGTTGGCGGGGACTGGCGGTTCGAGATCTCGGAGGAAGACCCGCGGAGAAGTCGTGATGGCTAAAGGTACGGTCAAGTGGTTCAACCCGACGAAGGGTTATGGATTTATCCAGCCTGCGTCGGGTGGCAAGGATGTGTTCGTGCATATCTCGGCAGTGCAGAAGGCCGGTCTGTCGACCCTCAACGAGGGACAGACGGTGGAATACGAAGAGATCGCAAACCGGGGCAAGACCTCCGCGGAAAACCTCAAAGTATAAGCCCGCGCCAGCCTTTGCTGCCTCCCGGATTTGTCCGGGAGCGGGCCAAGAAAATTTAAGAAGACGGCCGGTGCATTCGACGACAGGCGTTGCGATTGCACAAGGATAGCTATTTTTTCCTTGCGAAGACCGCTCATCGAACCACAGCAATGACAATCGCGACTGCACTTCGCTAACCCACCGGCAGCGGTGCGTCGCGCTTGATCTCCTCCATCACCGCATAAGTTCGCGTCTCGCGCACGCCCGGCATCGACAGCAGGGTCTCGCCGAGAAAGCGTCGATAGGCGGTCATGTCTGCAAGCCGCGCCTTCACAAGATAGTCGAAGCCGCCGGCAACCATGTGACACTCCAGCACTTCAGGGGCGAGCCTCACGGCTCGGGCGAACCGCTCGAAATTGTCGGGCGTGGTCTTGTCGAGCAGCACCTCGACGAACACCAGGAGCCCAAGGCCGAGCCGGTGCGGGTTGAGCCGCGCGCCATAGCCTTCGACAAAGCCCTCGCGCTGCAGGCGCTTCAACCGCTCGCCGATCGAGGTCGGCGACAGCCCGATGCGCTCGGCGAGCTCGACATTGGCGATGCGCCCATCCTCCTGCAGGATCGAGAGGATTTTCCGGTCTGTTCGATCGAGTTCCATATCTTATCCGGCCAAATGGCTAATCCTCTTCATTTTCTAAGGCAAACTGGCTAAATTGTCTATCGAACTACGGTCACGCGGGCCTTATCCTGGATTTCAGCCACAGGACACGCCATGCCGAACATCCCGCCCCCCTTCTCCGCGCCTTACGCCCCCGATGATTCCGAGATCGCCGCAAAGGTTCTGCCGGCCTCGCATCTCATCCCGGCACGGGAGGCCCGGATCGACCGCCTCGCGACGCGGCTGATCGAGGCGATCCGCAAGCGCGACGACCGGCTCGGCGGGGTCGAGGACATGCTGCGGGAGTTCGCGCTCTCGACCAAGGAGGGGCTGGCGCTGATGGTGCTGGCCGAGGCGCTGCTGCGCGTGCCCGATGCGCGCACGGCCGACCAGTTCATCGAGGACAAGCTCGGCGAGGGCGATTTCATCCATCACGAGACCAAGTCCACCGCGTTCCTGGTCAACGCCTCGGCCTGGGCGCTCGGCCTGTCGGCGCGGGTGATCCAGCCCGGCGAGACGCCCGACGGCACCATCGGCCGGCTGGTGAAGCGGCTCGGCGCACCGGCGGTGCGCACCGCGACGCGCCAGGCGATGCGGTTGATGGGCAACCATTTCGTGTTAGGGGAGACCATCGAGCAGGCGCTGGAGCGGGCTCGGCCGCGCTCGGGCCAGAAGCCGCGCTATTCCTTCGACATGCTCGGCGAAGGCGCGCGCACGGCCGCCGATGCCAAGCGCTATTTCGACGCCTATGCCAGCGCGATTGACACGATCGGCAAGGCTTCGGGCAACCATCCCCTGCCCGACCGGCCCGGCATCTCGGTCAAGCTTTCGGCGCTGCATCCGCGTTTCGAGGCGATCAGCCGCGGCCGCGTGATGGCCGAGCTGGTGCCGCTATTGCTGGACCTTGCGCAGCGCGCCAAGACGCATGACCTCAACTTCACCGTCGATGCCGAGGAAGCCGACCGGCTGGAGCTGTCGCTCGACGTGATCGCGGCGACGCTCGCCGATCCCTCGCTTTCCGGCTGGGACGGATTTGGCCTCGCGATCCAGGCCTATCAGAAGCGCGCCAGCGCGGTGATCGACTATGTCGATGAACTCGCCCGCGCGCATGACCGCAAGCTGATGGTGCGCCTCGTCAAGGGCGCCTATTGGGACACCGAGATCAAGCGCGCGCAGGAGCGCGGGCTCGACGGCTATCCCGTGTTCACGCGCAAGGCGATGACCGATCTGAACTTCGTCGCCTGCGCGACGAAGCTTCTCGCCTTGCGGCCGCGCATCTTCCCGCAATTCGCCACCCACAACGCGCTGACGGTCGCGACCGTGCTGGAGCTCGCAGCAGATGGCGGCGGCTTCGAGTTCCAGCGCCTGCATGGCATGGGCGAAGCGCTCTACGAGCAACTCGCAAAGGATCATCCTGACATCGCCTATCGCACCTATGCGCCGGTCGGCAGCCATCGCGACCTGCTCGCCTATCTGGTGCGGCGCCTGTTGGAGAACGGCGCCAACTCGTCCTTCGTGGCGCAGGCGGCCGATTATCGCGTGCCTGTCACGGCGCTGCTGCAGCGCCCGGCGAATGCCATCGGCCAGGCATTGCAGGCACCTCATGCCAAGATTCCGTTGCCGGCAGATCTGTTCGCGCCGGAGCGGCGCAATTCGCGCGGCGTCGAATTCGGTGAGCGTGCCGCCCTCGACCAGCTGCTGACGGACGTGAAGGCCGCGGCGGCCGACCTCAAGCCTGTCGCTGACGCAACACGGGATCAGGCCAACGCGGCGGTGACGACTGCGCGCGCCGGCTTTACTGCCTGGAGCCGGACACCTGCAGGCACACGCGCGGCGGCGCTGGAGCAGGCCGCGCATCTTCTGGAAACCCGCGGCGCCCGTTTCATCGCGCTGCTGCAAGCCGAGGGCGGCAAGACGCTCGACGACGCTCTGTCCGAGCTGCGCGAAGCCGCCGACTTCTGCCGCTACTATGCCGCGCAGGGCCGCAAGCTGTTCGGAAACGATGCCGCCATGCCCGGCCCGACCGGCGAGAGCAATGTGCTTAGCCTGCGCGGCCGCGGCGTGTTCGTCGCGATCTCGCCGTGGAATTTTCCGCTCGCAATCTTCCTTGGCCAGGTGACCGCGGCGCTGATGGCCGGCAATAGCGTGGTGGCGAAACCCGCCGAGCAGACGCCGCGCATCGCGCGCGAGGCCGTAGCCCTGCTGCACGAGGCCGGCATCCCCAGAAGCGCGCTGCATCTCGTCACCGGCGACGGCCGCATCGGCGGCGTCCTCACCGCGCATCCTGATGTCGCCGGAGTAGTCTTCACCGGCTCGACCGACGTCGCGCGCCAGATCAACCGGACGCTGGCCGCCAAGGACGGGCCGATCGTGCCGCTGATCGCGGAGACCGGCGGCATCAATGCCATGATCGCGGATGCGACCGCACTGCCCGAGCAGGTCGCCGACGACGTCGTGACCTCTGCGTTCCGCTCCGCAGGCCAGCGCTGCTCGGCCTTGCGGCTCCTGTTCGCGCAGGAGGATGTCGCCGACCGCATGATCGAGATGATCGCGGGCGCCGCGCGCGAACTCAGGATTGGAGATCCCGTGGACGTGGCGACCCATGTCGGTCCAGTGATCGACGACGAGGCCAAGCAACGCCTCGATGCGCATATCGCGCGGATGAAGCGCGAGGCGCGGCTGCATTTTGCGGGCACCGCGCCGGATGGCTGCTTCGTCGCGCCGCATATCTTCGAGCTCAAGGAGGCCGGTCAGCTCACCGAGGAGGTGTTCGGCCCGATCCTGCATGTCGTACGCTATCGCGCCGAGAACCTGGCGCGTGTGCTGGAATCCATCGCGCGCACCGGCTACGGGCTCACCCTCGGCATCCATTCGCGCATCGACGACACCATCGAGGCCATCGTCGACCGCGTCCAGGTCGGCAACATCTACGTGAACCGCAACATGATCGGCGCCGTGGTCGGCGTGCAGCCGTTCGGCGGCAGCGGCCTGTCCGGAACCGGCCCCAAGGCCGGCGGCCCGCACTACCTCGCGCGCTTTGCCACCGAGCAGACCGTGACGATCAACACGGCTGCGGCCGGCGGCAATGCCGCATTGCTTGCGGGGGAGGAGTGAGGCCCTGCGCCAGGCGCCGTTGCATCCCGGCAAAACATCGGTCTAATGCTCTCATCACGCGCTCGCGCCAATTCCAGCGCGCGGGAAACGACTGAAGCGAGGGAGCGACGCCGCGATGGAGAAGGGCATTTTTGCAGGCCTGAAGGTGCTGGACTGCGCGAGCTTCATCGCAGCGCCTGCGGCCGCGACCGTGCTGTCGGATTTCGGCGCCAACGTCATCAAGATCGAGCCGCCCGGCACTGGCGACCCCTATCGCAACCTGCCGAACCTGCCGGGCTATCCCTCAGGCGAGCACAATTTCGCCTGGCTGCTGGAGGCGCGCAACAAGAAGAGCATCGCGCTCGACCTGTCGAAGCCGGAAGCGCAGGCCGTGCTCTACAAGCTCGTGGCAGAGGCCGACGTCTTCATCACCAACATGCCGCCGCCGGTGCGCGCCAAGCTCGGCATCACCTATGATCATCTCGCCCATCTCAACGACCGGCTGATCTACGCCTCCTTCACCGGCTACGGCGAAAAGGGCGAGGAAGCCAACAAGCCCGGCTTCGACAGCAATGCCTATTGGGCGCGCTCCGGCCTGATGGACCTCGTCCGCGCCGACACTGACACCACGCCAGCGCGCTCGGTCGCGGGCATGGGCGACCACCCTTGCGCCATGGCGTTCTACGGCGCGATCGTCACCGCACTGTATCAGCGCGAGAAGACCGGCAAGGGCTCGCACGTCGCGTCCAACCTGATGGCGAACGGGGTGTGGGCCGCGAGCGTGCTGGCGCAGGCCAAGCTCTGCGGCGCCAAGTTCGGCGAGCGGCGCCCGCGCGAGCGCGCGCTTAACGCGGTGGCCAATCATTACCAGTGCAAGGACGGCCGCTGGCTGATCCTGTCGCTGCTGAACGAAGAGAAGCAGTTTCCGACGCTGGCCAAGTGCCTGGGCCGCGAGGATCTGATCAACGATCCCCGCTTCGCCACCAAGGCCGACCGTCACGCCCGCTCGGTCGAGCTGATCAGGATTTTGGACGAGACCTTCGCCACCAGGGATCTCGCCGAATGGCGGAGAATCCTCGACGGTAACGGCCTCGTGTTCGGCGTCGTCGCCATCCTGGACGACATCCCCAACGACAAGCAGATGCTCGACAACGAGGTGCTGGTGCCGTTCGAGAACGACACCATGCTGACCATCAACAGCCCGATCTGGATCGACGGCGCCAAGAAGGTGCAGCCGCGCAAGCCGCCAGCCGTGGGCGAGCACAGTGACGAGATTTTGCGCGAGGCGGGATTTGACGAGGCGGCGATCAAGCAGCTGCGGGGGTCGGGAGCGGTGGGGTAAGGCCGAGTCGGTTGCTCCGAACACCGTCATTGCGAGGAGCCCTTGCGACGAAGCAATCCAGACTGTCTCCGCGGAAAGATTCTGGATTGCTTCGCTGCGCTCGCAATGACGATGCCGGACTATCTCGCTATAACAATCGGCAACACACAGTGCCGCGAGGTCCCATGCCCAGCTACCGCCTGCACTACTTCCCCGAATCCGGCAACAGCTACAAGCTGGCGCTGATGCTGACGCTCTGCGGCGAGACGTTTGAGCCGGTCTGGACCGATTTTGCCGGTGGCGTCACGCGCACGGCGGAGTGGCGCAAGGCCGTCAACGAGATGGGCGAGATTCCCGTGCTCGAGATCGACGGCGTGAAGATGACGCAGACCGCGCCGCTGCTGCTGAAA
The DNA here is from genome assembly GCF_020194215.1 of Bradyrhizobium sp. BRP20. Lineage (NCBI taxonomy): Bacteria > Pseudomonadati > Pseudomonadota > Alphaproteobacteria > Hyphomicrobiales > Nitrobacteraceae > Bradyrhizobium > Bradyrhizobium sp. BRP20. Next base: position 51,522 of record NZ_JADYVY010000010.1, read on the forward strand.
CTGGCCGAGCAATACGGCCGTTTCGGCGCCGAGACGGAGGACGAGAAGTTCGAGCTGCTGCGCTGGCTGTTCTGGGACAACCACAAGCTCACCGGCTACATGGCGACCTACCGCTTCATGCGCGCCTTCACCGAGAAGAACGATCCGCAGGTGCTGAAGCATTTTCGCCGGCGGCTCGAAGACTTTCTCGGTATCCTCGACGGCCATCTCCAGCACAATGCATTCGCGATCGGCGCAAGGCCGACGGTCGCGGACATCTCGATGATGGCCTATCTGCATTATCCCAGCGACGAGCATGGCTTCGATTTCGCATCGAGCCATCCCGCCATCCACGCCTGGCTCGGCCGCATGGCCGCGCTGCCGGGCTGGAAGCAGGCCTACGAGCTGCTGCCGGGAAAACGGATGACGAACTACGCGACGTGAGGACTCTCTCTTCTCCCTCTCCCCGTTCTTACGGGGAGAGGGTTGGGTGAGGGGCTTCTCTCCACATGTGAGTTCGTCGAGGGACCTGTACCCCCTCACCCGAATTCGATCTGCGATCGAATTCGACCTCTCCCCGCAAGCGGGGAGAGGTAAGCAAGCTCACCTCAGCGACAGCCAGCCCAGCGTGAACAGAATTCCGCCGATGATGACGGCCACCGCGACGGCCCAGATGCTGACGCGGGCGCTGCCGGTGACCTGCTTGACTTCCTCGTTCCGCGCGATCTCGCGATTGCGCGCCTTGTTGGCGTTGCCGGTATCCGTCATGGGTCATCCAAATCGCTTGAGACTTTATCTTGCGCGTGATCCTTCGGAAAACCGCTCCACACTTTTCCTGGATCACGCGCTAACGCGTCTTGATGAAGCACATGCCGATGCGGCGCGAGGCCGCGGCGGCCTGGCAGGTCAGACCGCTAGCACAGCTCCATGACGTAAAACTCCTGTCCGGCGTTCCCGATCCCGGATCTTGCAGGGAACAATGCGCGCCCCAGCCGTCCTGATATTCGCTGCCGTCCAGCTCGCTGCTGCCGCGGGTCTGCGGCCGGCTGGCAAATCCGCGTGAGAGATCAGGGGTTTTTCCGGCCGCGAACGCGGTCAGGATGTCGCGGCGGCGGAGCTGGTCGCCGAAGAAGTGCGGCGAGGCCGCCACGATGGCGGCATTCGACGGTCTGTCCGCAAGCCAATCGACGCCCGGGAAATGGAAGCCGCCGATGCCACGGGTCTGGTGACAGCCGGTGCAGGTGACGTCGTTGAGCCGGCGCTGGAAGCCTGCGACCGAACGGACGTTCTGCATGTCGAGGCCGCGTGCCGCCGCCCGCTTCAGCGCGCCGACCACGTCATTGTCGGTGAAGACGGGATCGCCTTTGCCCTCCCCCTGCATCATGCCGAACTCCGGCTGCAACGCCGAGGCGTCGAGGCCGGCGGGGGTCGGCACAATTGCGGCCCTGGCCAGGAATTTCTCGGGGATCAACACCGTGCCGCGATCGAATTCACGCAAGTTCTCGGGCGCGAGCAGCCAGGCCTTGAAGTCGCGCCGCAGCGCATCGTCAGCAAGAATGCGATCGCGGTCGATCTGGTTCTCCAGCGTCGATTCCACGAATGTCCTGGTGGCGGCATTGTACTTGAACACCTTGAGAAGATAGTCGGAGCGGAAATCGTGCAGCGCCGATTTCGGCGCGACCGAGACCTGGATGTTGGTCTCGATGCTGTCGAGCATGGCGTCGTCAGGCGGAGCGCGACCGCCGATCAAGCCCTGCCAGTCGCCATTGTCGAGCCAGCGCCGCGCGATCTCGGCGCAGCTGATCGGCTTGCCGTTCGCATCCGTCTGGCGCCCATCGCGCGCCTTCATCACGAGGTTGAATGTCATCGGCAGGCGCGTTGCGGTCTTGCCGCCATCCGGCCCGCTGTCGAAGCGCGCCAGACGATAGATCAGCCGGATCTCGCCACAGGACTCTTCCGAGACATAGGCACGATCCATGCGATTGACGATGCCGGCCAGCACGAAGCGCGCCTCGCGCGATTTCAGATTGGCCCGATCGAACAATTGTACGTCGAAGCCCTCGCCGACGCCGATGGTCTCGCCCGGATAGGTCGCCCTGAACCATGCGATATAGCGGTCGAATTCCGCATCGATCGCGGGCAGAATGTCTTTCAGCTGCGGCAGCGAGGCGAACATCGGCTCGGTCGTGAGCGGGACGTCCGAATTCCGCTCCGGCGACAAAAGACGCGAGATCGTCAGCGTGTTGTTCTGGTCGAGCTTGCGCAGGAGATCGGGATCGGTAATCGCGGTGCCGCGCGTCAGCGCGGCATTCTCCGCTGCGAACAGCGAAACCACACCGCCCAGCAATGCGGCGGCAGCAACGAGAATTCGCAAGGCGCGGCCCATGCCTGAGGTAACACCGCGCAGGGACACCTATTCAAGCAAAAAGGCGCCTCACATCGCAGTGAAGCGCCTCTTCGAAAGTCGGATATCGGACGCTCAGCGTCCGGTGATCAGCCCCCTCGAGGTGACGACCACCCAGCGGCCATCCTGGCGGCGGATCGCATCGACACGGCCGACGCCGGGGATGGGGTCGCCGGGATAGACCTCGTAGAGGCCGTCGCGGCCCTCGATCAGCGCGCCGCCATTGCCGGCGCTGCGCAGCCGCCAGCCTTCGATCGTCGGCAGACGCCCAACTTCGGTCTTGGGAGCTGCGGGCGCCGGGACCGGTGCGGCCGCCGCGGTCGCGACCTGCGTCGGCGCGATCGAGCCGGTGGTCTCCTTGGGCACCGCTGCAGCGGCCTGCGCAGGCGCGGCGGGCGGCGTGGCGCGGAGCTTGTCGACGGCCTCGGACAGCTTTGCGATCCTGGCCAGCGGCTCGGCCTGCGCCTTTTCGAGCTTGTCCAGGCGGTCGTTGGCCCGGTTGAACTGGGTGAGGCCGGTCTTCGAGCTCTGCTCGACATTGGCCTTCAGGGCGACGAGGTCGGCGTCGATCCGCGCCACGGACGCATCCAGCGCGCTGGTATCGGCGACCTGGACCGGAGCCGGGGCGGGTGCGGCGAAACGCATCATGCCGGCGGTCGCAAGCGCGCCGCTGATCGCGCCGACGCTGGCGGCAATCGCCACCACCGCGGCCATCGCCGACAGCCGGCGCTTGCTGCCGGACTCGCGCGGCTCGTCCGCCTTCCCATGCGGGGCGAACTCCTCGCGCTCCCAGGCGCGGTCGGCGGGCGGCATGACGATGAGCTTGCCGTGCTTCGGCTCGGGCTTGGCCTCAGCTTTGGCGTCAGTCTTGGCCTCAGTCTTGGCCTCAAACTTCGGCACTTCGATCCGCGGCGGCTCAATCTTCGGGGCGTCCGCCTTGACCGGATCGGGCTTGGGCGGCGCTTCGTGGTCGGGGGCGATCGAGGGGGCCTCGATACCCGCGGCAGCCTCGATGGCCTGCGGCGCTGCCGCGTCGATGGCAGCGGAATCCTGGGCAGCCTGCTCGGGCATTGGTTCGCTCACGGCTCAAATACTCCAGTCTCGGTTGACCTTTTGGTAACTTTCATTGCTTGCGAAATCCTTACCTCGGGACCCGCTTACCGAAATTTTAGGAATTCATCCGGGGCCGAATTGGGCCGGGAAAGTGGAACCGGTGTGGCGGGCGTGAAACAGTTCGTAATCGGGGGAAGATGAACGGGGGCGGAATGGCCCCCATGGCGTCATTGCGAGCGCAGCTCCGCGGAGGCAGTCTGGATTGCTTCGTCGCAAGGGCTCCTCGCAATGACGGAGCGCGCCGCGCGCGCTCCGATCAAATCACTATCCGTCACATCACGACGGGAGCATCCGGCAGCTCGTTCGCATGCGGCCCCTGCTTCGGAAAATGCTTTGCCAGTTCGCGCGACACGGCCTCGATGCCACTGATCACGCCGCGTTCGAACCGGCCCGATCTGAACTCGGCCTCTATCGCGCGGCAGATCGTCTCCCAACCCTCCGCGCCGACTTTCGCGTCGATGCCGCGATCGGCGATGATCTCGACGTCGCGGTCCGCGAGCAGGAGATAGATCAGAACGCCATTGTTGTGGGCGGTGTCCCAGACACGCAGATGCGAGAACACGTCGAGCGCGCGCGCGCGGGCCGGCTGGTTGCGGAACAGCGGGCCGCCGTCGAGCGCCCCTTCGACAACGAAGCGGACCTGGCCGGAATGGGTGGCTTCGCCGCGCTTGATCGCCTGCTCGATGCGGTCGAGCACCGCTTGCGGAAAGATCTGCTTCGCCCGCCAGTGATGCTGCACGAGATGTCGGGCAATGCGCTTGATGCTCATGATCGCTACCAGCTCCCCGAGGCGCCGCCGCCGCCAAAACTGCCGCCGCCGCCGCTGAAGCCGCCGCTACTCGACGATCCGCTGCTCCATCCGCCGGAGGAGCCGCTCGACCACGAGCCGCCGCGCGAGCGGCCCGTGCCCGGCGTGATCGCCGAAAACAGATCGGCGATGAATCCGACGATGAACCCGAGGATGCCGACAGCCGCCGCGAGCGCCGCGGAGCCGAGAATGAGCCAGGTTACCGCTGCGATGATGCCCCCGGTCACCAATGATCCGAGCAGCCGCCCCAGGACCGCGCGGAAGAAACCGCCGACGCCGATCGAAGCGAACAGCGCCACCGCAAACACCGGCGCCAGATCATCCAGACTATTGTGGGCGAAGTTGACGCTGCGCGAGGGTGACGGCAGCGGCTCGCCGTCGATCACCCGCAACATGCGGTCCACGCCTGCGCTGATGCCCGCGGCGAAATCGCCACTCCTGAACTTGGGGGTGATCGCCTCGTCGATGATGCGCCGAGAGGTGACGTCGGTGAGCACGCCTTCGAGACCGTAGCCGACCTCGATGCGCAAATGCCGGTCGTTCTTGGCGACGACGAGAATCGCGCCGTCGTCGACCTTCTTGCGACCGATCTTCCAGGCCTCCGCGACGCGAATCGAGAATTGCTCGATCGTCTCCGGCTGCGTGGTCGCGACGATCAGGACAGCGATCTGGCTGCCCTTGCGGTTTTCGAAGTCGCGCAGCTTTTGCGTGAGCGTGGCGATGTCGCTGCTGGAGAGCGTGCCGGTCTGATCGACGACACGGCCGGTGAGCTGGGGGACGGCGACGTCGGCATGGGAGGGGAAGGCAAAGGTGAGGAGGAGGGCGATGGCGAACACAAAAGAGGCGATCGCTCGATGCGCCCACCAAATCCTCGCTGTCATCGCCCGGCTTGACCGGGCGATCCAGTATTCCAGAGACGCCCGTGGGATGCGGAGAGGCTGCGGCGTACTGGATTCCCCGCCTTCGCGGGGAATGACAGCGGAGTGTGGGGCGCGCATTCGAAACGACGCGCTTACTTCGACGGCGCCGGCGCCGCGTTAAAGTCCACCTTCGGCGCGGTCGAGATCGCCTTCTCGTTCTCGACAGAGAAGTTCGGCTTCTCCTTGTAGCCGAACGCCATCGCGGTGAGATTGGTCGGGAACGAGCGGACGGTGACGTTATAATCCTGCACCGCCTTGATGTAGCGGTTGCGCGCCACCGTGATGCGGTTCTCGGTGCCCTCGAGCTGCGACATCAGGTCCTTGAACAGGGCATCGGACTTCAGCTGCGGATAGTTCTCGGTGACGACCAGAAGGCGCGACAGCGCGCTGGAGAGCTCGCTCTGCGCGGCCTGGAATTTCTGGAACGCGGCGGGATCGTTCAGCACCTCCGGCGTCGCCTGAATGCTGCCGACCTTGGCGCGTGCATTGGTGACGCCGAGCAGCACGTCCTTCTCCTGCTGGGCAAAGCCCTTCACCGAGTTGACGAGATTGGGCACGAGATCGGCGCGGCGCTGATACTGGTTCACGACCTCGGACCAATTGCCCTTGATCTGCTCGTCCTCGCTCTGGATCGCGTTGTAGCCGCAATTGGTCAGGCTCAGCGAGGCCAGGGCGGCCAGCACGGTCAGGATCTTGCGCATTAAATTTCTCCCGGTGGAATCCGGCGCAAACTATCAGATTGCGCGCCTGAGAAAAGCAGCAGGCTGACGCAAGCCTCTTGCCTCGCACCGGCCGACATAGTCAACTCCGGCAAAACAAGAGCGGAAACACCAGGGGGAACGCGATGTCCTCGTTCGAGACCATCCTCGTGGAACGGCCTGAGCCGGCGATCGTCCGTGTCGTGATGAACCGGCCCGAGGCGCGCAACGCGCAGAACCTGCAAATGACCTACGACCTCAACGCCGCCTTCGACGCGGCGGTGCAGGACGATGCGGTCAAGGTGATCATTCTCGCCGGGAACGGCCCGCACTTCTCCTCCGGCCACGACCTGCGCCCCGGAGACAAGAATACCGCAGGGGTCGATTTCCCGCCGATTGGAAATTGGGGCGGTTTCGCCGAGCCGAACGCCCATGGCCGGTTCGCCCGCGAGCAGGAGATTTATCTCCAGATCACCCGGCGCTGGCGCAATCTGGCAAAGCCCACCATTGCCGAGGTGCATGGCAAGTGCATCGCCGGCGGCTTGATGCTGGCCTGGGCCTGCGATCTCATCGTCGCCAGCGACGATGCGCAGTTCTGCGATCCCGTCGTCACCATGGGCGTGTGCGGCGTCGAATGGTTCGTGCATCCCTGGGAGCTGGGACCACGCAAGGCCAAGGAGTTCCTGTTCACCGCCGACAGCTGGAGCGCGCAGGAGGCGCACCAGCTCGGCATGGTCAACCAAATCGTGCCGCGCGCCGAGCTGTCGTCGCGCGTGCTGGAGCTGGCGCGAAGGATCGCAACAAAACCGTCCTTCGCGCTGAAGCTGACCAAGGAGGCGGTCAACCGCTCGGTCGACGTCATGGGCCAGCCGGCCGCGATCGACCAGGCCTTCGCGCTGCATCAGCTCTGCCACGCGCACAATCTCCAGGAGTTCGGCATGATCGTCGATCCATCCGGCCTGCATCCCTCCGTGCGCAAGCCGCCGGCCGCCGCGGAGTAGACGCGATGGATCTCAATCTCAGTGACGAGCAAAAGTTGCTGCGCGAGAGCGCGGAACGATTCGTGGCCGAAAGCTACGATGCCGACCACCGCCGCAGAATCGCGAATGATCCGCTCGGCTTCAGCCCGGCCGTTTGGAAGCAGTTCGCCGAGCTTGGCTGGCTGGCGCTGCCGCTTCCGGAAGAGTTCGGCGGGCTCGGCGGCGGCGCGGTCGATATCGGCATCTTGATGGAGGCCTTCGGCCGGGGCCTGGTTTCTGAGCCTTATGTCGCAACAATCGTGCTCGGGGCCGCGCTGATCGCCAGATGCGGCACCAGCGAGCAGAAGCAGGCGAGCGTGCCCAAGGTGGCGGACGGATCACTGAAGCTTGCCCTGGCGCATTCGGAGCGCGCCGCCCGGTTCGATCTTGCCAAGGTCACGACCAGCGCCAACAAGACCGGACAAGGCTGGCGCCTTTCCGGCAGCAAGATCGCCGTGCTCGACGGACATGCCGCCGACGAGATCATCGTCTCCGCCCATATCCACGATCATCGAGGCCCCTCGGGCCGGATCGGCCTGTTCCTCGTGCAGGCGACGACGTCAAGCCTCGTCATCAGTGATTATCCCCGTCTCGGCGGCGGACGCGCCTGCAACATCGAGCTGTTCGACGCGCATCTGCCGGAAGACGCCCTGCTCGGCGACGGCAGCGACGCCGTGCCCGCGATCGAATGGGCGATTGATCGCGCCATGGCCGCGCTCGGTGCGGAAGCTGTCGGCATCATGCAGACGCTGCTCGACACCACGCTCGACTACACCAAGATCCGAAAACAATTCGGCCGGCCGCTCTCCGCCAACCAGGTGATCCGCCACCGCCTCGCCGACATGGCGATGCAGGTGGACGAGGCCCGCTCGATGGCGCTGCGCGCGGCGTTGAAGGCCGATAGCGCGCCGATCGAGCGTGCCCGGGCAGCCTCGGGCGCGAAGGCGAAGATCGGCAAATGCGCGCGCTTCGTCGGCGAGCAGTCGATCCAGCTCCATGGCGGCATGGGCGTCACCGAGGAGCTTGAGGTCGGCGCCTATTTCAAGCGCCTCGTCGCGTTCGACACGCTGTTCGGCGGCAGCGCGCATCACTATGCCCGCCACGCCGAGCTGAGCCGCAGGGCCATCTCTGCTTAACAAGGAGCGCATCATGGACCTGTCGTTCAATGCCGAGGAGCGCGCCTTCCAGAGCGAGGTGCGCGGCTTCATCGCCAAGAATCTCACCGAGGAAATGAAGCGCGCGACCGCGCTGACGCCATCGGTGTTCTCCGATCCCGACATCGGCATGGCCTGGCAGCGCGCGCTGCACGCCCAAGGCTGGGGCGCGCCGGGCTGGCCGGTCGAATATGGCGGCCCCGACTGGACGCCGGCGCAGCGCTGGATCTTCGAGACTGAATGCGCCCGCGCCGGCGTGCCCAACGTCAACGTGATGGGCGTGAAGATGGTCGGGCCCGTCATCATCGGCTTCGGCAGCCCCGAGCAGAAGAATTTCTACCTGCCGCGGATTCTCTCCGGCGAGGATTATTGGTGCCAGGGCTATTCCGAGCCGGGCTCCGGCTCAGATCTGTCGTCCCTCAAGACGCGCGCGGTGCGCGACGGCGACGACTACATCATCAACGGCACCAAGATCTGGACCACGCACGCCCATCACGCCAACCGCATGTTCGCGCTGGTGCGCACCAGCGATGGGCCGCGGCAGCAGGACGGCATCAGCTTCATCCTGATCGACATGAAGACGCCGGGCATCACCATCCGTCCCATCCTCACCATCGGCGGCGACCACGAGGTCAACCAGGTGTTCTTCGACGACGTCCGCGTGCCCGTCGCCAACCGCGTCGGCGAGGAAGGCAAGGGCTGGACCTACGGCAAATATCTGCTTGAGTTCGAGCGCGGCGCGGGCATCGCCTCGGCCAAGCTGCGCGAAGGATTGAAGGCGGTTGCCGATCTTGCCGAGTCCGACCTCACGGGCCGCGCCATCGACAGCCCCGACATCGCGACGCGGATTGCCGAGGTCGAGGTCGACATCGACGCGCTCGAGATGACGGAGCTACGCGTGCTCTCGGCACTCCAGACCGGCCAGAATCCCGGCGCGGTGTCGTCGATCCTGAAGCTGCGCAACAGCGAGATCCGCCAGGCCGTGACGCGGTTGGGAGCCGACGTGATCGGCCACGACGCCCTCGCCGTCGAGCCGATGCGCCCGCTCTACAAGCTCAACCACGAGCCGGCGACGCCTGAGGAGATGCTGACGGTGATGCCGGAATATCTCAACGGCCGCGCCTACACCATCTTCGGCGGCACCTCGGAAATCCAGCGGGATATTATCGCGAAGATGATGCTGGGGATTTGACGGGCGGGCTGGCGTGGATAGAGCCACTCGCTCGGTGTCGTCCCCGCGAAGGCGGGGACCCATAACCACAGGAAGATGTGGTTATGGGGACTCGGAGTTGCCAGCTTCGCACGACAACCACTTCCTGTGGTTATGGGTCCCGGGCTCGCGCTTTGCGCGCCCCGGGACGACGGTTGAGTCTGCTGCGACAGCTAGAGCAACAAAGCGTTGGGCTCAACCCGCCGCCTTCGCGTCCCGGATCGCCTGCCAGATCTTCTGCGGCGTCAGGGGCGTGTTCAGCTGGGTGATGCCGAGCTCGGCGAGCGCGTCCATCACGCCGTTGGTGACGCAGGGCGGGCCGCCGATGGCGCCGGATTCGCCGCAGCCCTTGGCGCCGAGCGGATTGGTGCGGCAGGGCGCGGAATCATCCAGCGTCACTACGATCGGCGGCACGTCGTCCGCGCGCGGGATGCAGTAATCCTGGTAGCTCGCCGTCAGCAGCTGGCCGTCGGCATCATACGACACGCCTTCATACAGCGCCTGGCCGATGCCTTGCGCGACGCCGCCATGGATCTGGCCGGTGACCAGCATCGGGTTCACGGCGACGCCGACGTCGTCGACCGTGGTGTAGCGCACGACCTTGGAGACGCCGGTCTCGGGGTCGATCTCGACCTCGCAGATATGCGTGCCGTTCGGCCAGCTGGGACCATCGACCTCGCCTTCGGAATCGACGCTGAGCCTGGCGCCGCTCTCCTTCTCGGCGAGATCGAACAGGCTGATGCGGCGGTCGGTGCCGACCACGGTGAGCATGCCGCCCTGATATTCGATATCCTCGACCGAAGTCTCCAGCACGTTCGCGGCCTTCTCGCGCGCCTTCTGGATCAAGTCATTCGAGGAGACCGCAACCGCGGTGCCGCCGACGAACAGCGAGCGCGAGCCGACGCTGCCGAAGCCCATGGCAAGATCGGTGTCGCCCTGCACCACGTCGATCTTGTCCATGGCAATGCCGAGCGTGTCGGAGATCATCTGGGTGTAGGTGGTCTGCAGCCCCTGCCCCATCGCCATGGTGCCGGAATGCAGCACAACGCGGCCTTGCGAGGTCGCTTGCAGCGTGACCTTCTCGGTGTGGGCGCGGCCGCCGGTCCACTCGATGTAGGAGGTGAGTCCGCGGCCGTAGAGCAGGCCCTTCTTCTTCGCGGCCTTCTTGCGCGCGGCAAAGCCGTCCCAGTCAGCGAGCTTCACGGCGCGGTCGAGCATGTGCGCGAAGGCGCCGGAATCGTAGACCTGGCCGGCCGCATTGGTGTAGGGCAGCTGCGCCGGCTTGATGTAGTTGGCCTTACGGATCGCGCGCGGATCCATGCCGATTTTTCGCGCAGCGGCGTCGAACAGGCGCTCGACGATGAACACCGCCTCAGGGCGGCCGGCGCCACGATAGGCCCCGACCGGCGCGGTGTGGGTCATCACCGACTGCACCTCGAAGTGCACCAGCGGCAGGTCGTAGACACCGGTCTGTACGAACGGCCCGAGCACCAGCGGGATGATGTTGGCCGCGCCCGAGGAATAGGCCCCGGTGCAGCCGATCGACTTGACGCGATAGGCCAGCACCTTGCCCTTGTCATCCAGCGCGAAGGACGCCGTGGACGTGAGATCACGGCCGTGGGTACCGCCGACGAACTCATCGGTGCGGTCGCCGCGCCAGCGGATCTTCTTGTTCAGCTTGGTCGCGGCATAGGCGACGATGCCGTCCTCGGGATAGAGATTGGTCTTCTGGCCGAAGCCGCCGCCGATGTCGCCGACCAGCACGCGGACACTGTCCTTGGGACGCTTGAGCACGGCTTCCGCCAGCACGTCGCGGGTCGAGGCCGGCGTCTGCGACTGCACGTGCAGCAGGAGACGGCCGGACTTCTTGTCGATCTCGGCAATGGTCGAGCGCGGCTCCATCGCGGACGGAACGAGACGCTGGCTGACGATATCGAGCTCGACGGTGTGCGCCGCCTTGGCAAAGGCCTCGTCGACCTTGGCGGCGTCGCCGTAAGACATCGCGCCGACGATGTTGTCGGGCGCCTCCGGCCACACCACGGGCGCGCCTGATTTCACCGCCTCGACGGGATCGACCACCGCGGGCTGCACATCGTATTCGACCACGATCGCCTCGGCCGCGCTCTGCGCCTCCACGCGCGATGACGCCACCACCGCGGCCACGGCCTCGCCGGCATAGCGGACGACCTCATGGGCGAGCAGCCGGCGCGGCGGCACCGTCATCGGCTTGCCGTCCGGGCGCTTGAAGATGTTCAGCGTCGGGATGGTACCGATGTCGTCCTTGACGAGGTCCGCGCCGGTGTAGATCGCGGCAACGCCCGGCATCGAAGCCGCGGCGCTGGTGTCGATCGAGACGATCTTGGCGTGGGCGTGCGGCGAGCGCAGCACGTGCAACCACAGCGCGCCGTCTGCAGGCTTGTCGTCGATGAACTGTCCCTTCCCGGTGAGCAGCCTCTGGTCTTCCAAACGCTTGACGGGCTGCCCCGCTCCGAAACGCAAATTGCCGGGAAGAATGTTCATTCCGCTGTATCCTCGAGATCGGGAAAAACGACGGCGGCGGTTTTAACCGATTTTGCGCGCCAGACAACCGAGCCCCGGCGCATCGGCAATGCGCGTCAGGGCCCCTTGCAGGCGCGGATTGGGCGGCTAGGACCTGTCGATATCGACAATGCTCACATTCACATCACGGGTGTCCGAGCCGCGCTTGACCGTGAGCCGAACGGTCTTTCCGGCCCCGGCCTGCTCGAGCGCATCGGTCAGGTCGGCAAGGCGCCGCACCGGCTTGCCTTCCACCGCGGTGATGATGTCTCCGACCGCTCCCGTGGAAAAGTTGACGCCGCGAATCCCCGCCCGCTCGGCAGGACTGCCGGGGGCCGTCCGCACCACGATCACCCCTTCGACAGCAAGCCGGGTCGAAACATCCTCGCCGGCGGCCACGATGCCGATGCCCGGCGTCGGCACCCGGCCGTTGCGGATCAGCTCGGGCACGATCCGGTTCACGACATCGACCGGCACCGCGAAGCCGATGCCGGCGTTCGATCCGGAGGGCGAGATGATCGCAGTCGTGACGCCGATCAGCCGGCCGGCGGAATCCAATAGCGGCCCGCCCGAATTGCCGGGATTGATCGCGGCATCGGTCTGGATGACGTTCGCGATCTCCCGGCCGCCATGGGTCGGGAGCCGGCGCTTGAGCGCGCTGATGATGCCAGAGGTCATCGACTGATCCAGCCCGAAGGGATTGCCGATCGCGAAGGCGGATTGTCCGACTTTCAGGTCGCTCGAACTGCCGAGAGCGATCGGCGCTGGAAGCTGGCGCACGCTGCGGATGCGCAACACCGCGAGATCGTAATTGGGCGCCGTGCCGACCAGGTCGACCTGGGCCACCTCACCCGAGGCAAAGCGCACGGCGATCTCGCCGCCATTGGCGACAACATGATTGTTCGTCACCAGGTGGCCGTCGCGGTCCCAGACAAATCCCGTGCCGGAAGCACCGCCGCCGGCCTGGCTCTCCTCGCCCATGAGGGGACTTGCCGCCGACTTGGCCGCAACCTGAACCACCGACGGCGATACGCGCTCGAAGATGTCGATGGTTGCCTTCTCGCCGTCCCACAGCGGCCCGCGCTGCTCGACGGCACGTGCGGAGGGCGCGGCCCATGGGACATACGAGACGGGGACATGCAGGATCTTCGCGGCCGTGACCGCGACCAGCAGGGCGGCGAAGGCTGCCGCGGCAATCGCATAGCGACGATTCATTGGGTGATCACCGTGTCTTGTGCTGAATGCGGGCTGTGAGATGCACATGCATGAAGTGGCATGATCTCGCTTACGCAGCAACGTCGCAAACGCGCGGAAGTTTCTCGGTCAGGTATGGACCATTTTGCGCCCGGCACGGATGCCGGGGCATATTGCCGCGTGGCGAGCTATTCCAGCTCGCGCAGCGCCGTTTCCACGATTTTGCGCGCATCCGCCGTCAGTGGCGCCTGCGGCGGGACGGGGCCGCCGACGTCATAGCCCTGGATCGCAAGGCCGGCCTTGATGCACGCCGCGAGATTGAAACGGGCGAAGGCTTCGTTGATCCGCCACAGCCGCCGCTGCAGCGCCATGGCCTCGTCCCAGCGGCCGGCCGTGCATAGATCGTAGAGCATCACGCTCTGGCGCGGGATGATGCAGGCAGGTCCGGCCATCCAGCCGCGGCCGCCGATCAGCATCACCGCCGCCGGAATGTGGGCGGAGGCGGAGAACACGCGCAAGGAGTCCCCGCAGCGGTTCATGATCGAGAGCAGCCGACCGGTGTTGGTCGAGGCATCCTTGATGTAGCCGATGCGCGGATGCTCGGCGAGGCGCGCGATGACGTCGAGCGTGAGATCGGAGCGCTGGAATTGCGGATTGGTGTAGATGACGACGGGAATGTCGACGGCATCGGCAATGGCGCGGAAATAGGATTCGACCTGCGCATCGGCCAGGGGGAAATACGCCTCCAAAATCGCAAGGATGCCGTCGGCCCCACACTTCTGGCAGGCTTTCGCCTGCGCCACCGCATCCGCCGTTGCGGTCGAGGCGACGCCGGCGATAACAGGCACGCGCCCCTGCGCGGCCTCAATCGTGGTCTGCACGACCGCCATGCGTTGCGCGGCGTTTAGGTAAGCGAATTCGCCGGTCGAGCCCAACGGCGTCAGCCCGTGCACGCCGGCGCCGATCAGGTCGTCGCAGAGTTTTGCCAGCACGTTGGTTCGCACCGTGCCGTCGGCATCGATGGGCGAGACGAGATACGGAAAGACACCGTGGAATTCGGACATGCGGCGCTGATCCCGGTCGATTGGTTTGCGGCTGACCGCTATTACCAATGCCGGCGCCGGCGATCAAACCCTGAGCAGACGCACCCGCGTGCCCCAGGGATCAATCGCCTCCACCCCATCCGCAAGCGCCGTGACCTTCACACCGCCTTTGCGCAGCCGTTCTTCCTGCGCGGCGAGCAGCTCCGGGTTCGCCATCACCAGCGAGAACCAGGCAAGACCGGTCGTGGACTCGTCGCGCTGGCCGGCGCCCTGGCTCTGCCAGACATTCATGCCGAGGTGATGGTGATAGCGGCCCGACGCCAGGAACGCCGCGCCGCTGCGGCGGCGGGTCGGGTCGAGGCCGACGGTGCCGTGATAGAAGCTCTCGGCCTGGGCGAGATCGCCGACGCGCAGATGCATGTGGCCGATGCGCATTCCATCCGGCGCCTTGGCATAATCGGGAACGCGCGTATTGGTGAGCGACAACAGGTCGGGAATGTTGAGCTCGTCGGTCGCCATCTTCACGCTACCCTCGCTCCATTGCCATTGCGAGGGGTCGCGGTCGGCATAGACCTCGATGCCGTTGCCTTCGGGGTCGTCGAGATAGACGGATTCGGAGACGAGATGATCGGCAAAGCCCGACAACGGCACGCGGTGCGAGGCGGCATGAACCAGCCAGCGCGCCAGATCCTTGCGGGTCGGCATCAGGAAGGCGGTGTGGTAGAGGCCTGCGGCGCTGCGCGATTCAATCGCGGCTTCGGGACGGGCCTCCAGCACCAGCAGCGTGAGGCCTGATGTGCCGAGCTTGGCTGTGGCCGCCGAGCGCTCCATCACGGTGAGCCCGATCACATCGCGGTAATAATCTGCGACTTTGTCGAGGCTCTTCACCCGCAGCGTCACCATGCCGACCCGCATCGGCGTACGGCTGGCAAAGGTGGGGCCGCCGCCCTGCGCTGTGTCCCTCGGCACGGGCCGCGGCTGCGGCGGCCATGGCGAGCGAGGTGGCGCCGGCGAGCTGCAGCAGGGTGCGGCGGGTCAAGTCGATGGTCATCGGTCGGGCTCGCTGGAAATCCTCGAGGCCAAATGGCCCAATTTTGGGATTGCTACACGTTCCCGTGAGGCGCTCCCAATCACATGTTCGTCGGTCGCGGTCTTGCGGAGGCCGTCCTGGTCCTGGCCACCCGGCCAGTTTCGCAATCGCCCGCGGCATCCCAGATTGAGGACAACTTACGGGAGCCCGCCATGACTGATCTTAGTCCCCTGTCCTCACTGTCCTCCGCGCTCGCGGACATTGTGGCGCGCACCGCGCCGTCCGTCGTCTCCGTGCATTCGCATCGCGCTCGCGCGACCGGCTTCGTCTGGAAGAGCGGCCTGATCATCACCGCCGATGAGGCCCTCGCCGACGAGGGCGAGGTCGAGATCAGCCTCGCCGACGGTCGTCGGGTCGCTGCCACGATCGCCGGCCGCGACCACACCACCGACATCGCGCTGCTGCGCACTGAGGCCGCGGTCGCGCCGGTCAAGCTCGCCGCAACCGTCCCGCCGCTGGGCGCATTGTCGGTCGTGGTCGCGACCAGCCGGGAGACACCAAGCGCGGCGCTCGGGATGGTGTCGGCGTCCGGAAAGAGCTGGCGTTCCTTGCGCGGCGGCGACATCGACGCGCGAATCGAGCTCGACGTCCGCCTGCGCGGCAGCCAGCAGGGTGGGCTCGCGCTCGATGCATCGGGCGAAGCCTTCGGCATGGCCGTGCTCGGGCCGCGGCGCGTGCTGGTGATCCCGACCGCGACGATCGAGCGTGTCGCGCCCCAGCTCGAGGCGCGCGGCCGCATCGCGCGTGGCTATCTCGGCCTCGGGCTGCAGCCGGTGCAGCTCGACGACGGCATCGGCGCCATGGTCATGAATGTCGACAAGGCTGGGCCTTCGGCCGCGGCCGGCATTCGCCAGGGCGACGTGATCGTTGCAGTCGACGGCCAGAAGCTGTCGGGCGTGCGCGCGCTATCGCGGACACTGGGACCTGCGAGCGTCGGCGCGGTGGTGGACGTCGCCGTGCACCGTAGCGGCGAGCCGGTCAGCTTCAAGGTCACGGTCGGGGAAAGGCCGGAGGCGTGAGCGAGGACAAGACGGCCGAGATCGTACTATCGCTGGAGATCGACGATGCCGCCCTCGCCGATCGCCTGGCGGCCCTGCTCGGCAATGTCGCCGGGCTTCGCCTCGCAGCGCCCGGCGAGCAGCCCGCCGCAACGATCGTCGCCCGCGATACGCGCATCATGCCTGCGGACATCGCGCTGACGCAGCGCGAGCTCGACGTGCTCGCGCTGATGGCCGAGGGCGCGTCCAACAAGATGATCGCGCGGCAGCTCGGCATCTCCGTGCACACCGTGAAATTCCATGTCGGCTCGTTGCTCGACAAGCTCGACGCCACCGGCCGCACCGATGCGGTGGCGCATGCGGCGCGCCGCGGCGTGATCGAGCTTTGACAGCCCTAACGGCGCCGCTCAGCCGCTACACCCGCTTGCCGTTGTTCTTCTCCGCCGCGCGGCGCAGCGCTTCGGCGAGCGCGCCGCCGCCCGAAGATTCCTGCTTGCGCGGCGCAGACGACGTCATGCGGCTTGCGTTGCGCTGATTGTTGTCGCGCTGCATGCCGGGGGCGTCCTTCTTAGGCCCGACCTCGTCGTCGAGGCGCAGCGTCAGCGAGATGCGCTTGCGGGCGACCTCGAAGTCCAGCACCTTCACCTTGACGATGTCGCCGGGCTTCACCACCTCGCGCGGGTCCTTGATGTAGGTCTTCGACATCGCCGAGATGTGCACGAGGCCATCCTGGTGCACGCCGATGTCGACGAAGGCGCCGAAGGCGGCGACGTTTGTCACGGTGCCCTCGAGGATCATGCCCTTCTTGAGATCCTTGATCTCCTCGACGCCTTCCTTGAACACCGCCGCCTTGAACGCAGGGCGCGGGTCGCGACCGGGCTTTTCCAACTCGCGAAGGATGTCGGTGACGGTCGGCAGACCGAAGGTCTCGTCGACGAAATCCTTCGGCTTCAGCGTGCGCACGACGTCGCTGTTGCCGATCAGCGCCTTGATGTCGCTCTTGGTCGCTTCGAGAATCCGGCGCACCACGGGATAGGCCTCCGGATGCACGCCGGAGGCATCAAGCGGATCCTCGCCGCCGAGGATGCGCAAGAAGCCCGCGCACTGCTCGAACGCCTTCGGCCCGAGCCGCGGCACGTCCTTGAGCGCCTTGCGCGACTTGAACGGACCATTGGCGTCGCGATGCGCCACGATGCTCTGGGCGAGGCCGGAGCCGACGCCCGAGACGCGCGCCAGCAGCGGCGCGGAGGCGGTGTTGACGTCGACGCCGACCGCGTTCACGCAATCCTCGACCACGGCATCGAGCGATTTGGCGAGCTTGGCCTGGCCGAGGTCGTGCTGATACTGGCCGACGCCGATCGCCTTCGGCTCGATCTTGACGAGCTCGGCGAGCGGGTCCTGCAGGCGCCGCGCGATCGACACCGCGCCGCGCAGGGTGACGTCGAGGCCGGGCAGCTCCTCCGAGGCGAAGGCCGAGGCCGAATAGACGGACGCGCCGGCTTCCGACACCACGATCTTGTTCATCTTCAGCTCAGGCAGACCCTTGACCAGCTCGGTGGCGAGCTTGTCGGTCTCGCGCGAGGCGGTGCCGTTGCCGATCGCGATCAGCTCGACGCGGTGCTTGATTGCGAGCCGGCCGAGCGTCGCCAGCGACTCGTTCCATTGCCGCTGCGGCTCGTGCGGATAGATCGCGGTGGTGTCGACCACCTTGCCGGTGGCATCGACGACGGCAACCTTCACGCCGGTGCGGTAGCCGGGATCGAGCCCCATGGTGACGCGGGTGCCGGCGGGCGCGGCCAGCAGGAGGTCGCGCAGGTTCGAGGCGAACACGCGCACGGCCTCGGTCTCGGCCGAATTCCACAGCCGCATGCGCAGATCGATATTGAGATGCACCTGGATCTTGGTGCGCCAGGCCCAGCGCACGGTATCGATCAGCCAGCGGTCGCCGGGACGCTTGAGATCGGCAATGCCGAACCGCTTCATGATCTTCAATTCATAGGCGCTCGGCACGCCCGGCGGCGGCGCCTCGGCCTCGGGCTGAATTTGCAGGTCGAGAATTTCTTCTTTCTCGCCGCGGAACATCGCGAGGATGCGGTGCGAGGGCAGTTTTGTCAGCGGCTCGGAGAAATCGAAATAGTCGGCGAACTTCTCGCCCTCGGTCTTCTTGCCGTCGCGCACCTTGGAGGCCATGCGCGCATTGGTCCACATCTCCTCGCGCAGGGCGCCGATCAGATCGGCGTCCTCGTCGAAGCGCTCGACCAGGATGGCCCGGGCGCCGTCGAGCGCGGCAGCGGCGTCAGCGACGCCCTTCTCGGCGTTGATGAAGCCTTCCGCCACGATCTTCGGATCATTGCCGGGCTCAGCCATAAGCTGATTGGCGAGCGGCTCGAGGCCGGCTTCCTTGGCGATCTCCGCCTTGGTGCGGCGCTTCGGCTTGAACGGCAGATAGATGTCCTCGAGGCGGGCCTTGCTGTCAGCGGCCACAATCGAGGCCTCGAGCGCCGCATCGAGCTTGCCCTGCTCGCGGACAGATTCGAGAATGGCCTTGCGGCGGTCCTCGAGCTCGCGCAGGTAAACCAGGCGCTCCTCCAGAGTGCGCAATTGCGCGTCGTCGAGCGCACCGGTCGCTTCCTTGCGGTAGCGGGCGATGAAGGGAACCGTGGCGCCGCCGTCGAGCAGCGTCACCGCCGCCTCGACCTGCTCGGCGCGAACCCCAAGCTCCTGCGCAATTTTCTGGTTGATGTTGGCCACGCGAGATTCCCTCTAATCCAAGCTCGCGGGCGCAGGGGCGAACCACCGGCCGCGGGACGCCGCTTATGGACCAACCCAGGTTGATTCATCAAGGTGCGGTGCGCAACCGTCGACAGAGGATTTTTTGCCCGACCGATGCGATCTCGCCACATTCGTGGGGGCGCGGCGACTTGACATCGGCCCCGCGTTCCGCGCCTGCTTGCTCCCGCCGGGCCAATGAACTCTCCGCACGAGGACCAATCATGCGTACCACATCGGTCGGCGTCTTCAGGATCGCCACCACGGGACCCGGCGACGTCTCCGGCCTGATGGACTTGATCGTTTCAGGCGCGATCGATCCCACCTCGATCCTCGCCGTTCTCGGCAAGACCGAGGGCAATGGCGGCGTCAACGATTTTACCCGGGAATACGCGGTGGCCGCGCTATGTACGGCGCTGGCACCCAAGCTTGGCCTGTCGGCGGAGGCAGTCGAGCAGCGTATCGCCTTCGTGATGTCCGGCGGCACCGAGGGCGTGCTGAGCCCGCACATCACGGTGTTCACGCGCAGCGAGGCCGAGCGGCCGGCAGGCCTCTCCGGCAAGCGCCTCAGCATCGGCATGTCGCACACGCGGGATTTCTTGCCCGAGGAGCTCGGCCGCGCCGCGCAGATCGCCGAGACAGCGAAGGCCGTGCAAACCGCGATGGCGGATGCCGGCATCAACGATCCCGCGGACGTTCATTTCGTGCAGATCAAGTGCCCGCTGCTGACCAGCGAGCGCGTTGCGGCGGCAAACGCCCGCGGCAACACAACGGCAACGACAAGCGCTTACAGCTCGATGGCCTATTCGCGCGGCGCGTCCGCGCTTGGCGTTGCGGTCGCGCTCGGCGAGATCAGTTCCGACGTCGGCGACGAGGACGTGCTGCGGCGCTATGATCTGTTCTCCAAGGTGGCCTCGACCTCGTCGGGGATCGAGCTGATGCATAACGTCGTCATCGTGCTCGGCAACTCGGCATCTTCAGCGAGTGAGTTCGAGATCGGCCATGCCGTGATGGAGGATGCGATCGACGCCGCGGCGGTGGTATCGGCGTTGAACAGCGTCGGGCTCGGCGCGGCGCCGCAAACCACCGCGGGCCGCACGCTCGTCAACATCTTCGCCAAGGCGGAGGCCTCGCCTAACGGCACAGTGCGCGGCTTCCGCCACACCATGCTTGAAGACACCGACATCAGCGCGACACGCCACGCCCGCGCAGCGGTCGGCGGCCTGATCGCGGGCCTTGCCGGCACCGGCGCAATCTACGTGTCCGGCGGCGCCGAGCATCAGGGGCCGGCCGGCGGCGGCCCGGTTGCAGCGATCGCACGACTGTCGGATTGATAGCCGGCAGCCCGACCTCTCCGCCGGGCGCAACCCTGCCCCTCGTGGCGCCTCGGTTGATTCACGCGGGCCGTTGCGAAAAAGGTGACGCCGCGGCCTTAAGGGGATTTGACTTCATGACTTTGCCGATGAGCTGGAATGAATGGGCACAGCACGATGGCGTCGCGCTGGCGGGGCGCGTTCGCAAGGGCGAGCTGACGGCGAAGGAGCTGGCGCGCCAGGCCGCCGCGGGCGTTGCCAAGGTCAATCCAGCGCTGTCCGGCGTGGTCGAGCTGTTCGAGGACGTGATCGCCGATCCCGCCAAGGACGGCGCCAATCTCGCAGGTCCGTTCGCCGGCCTGCCCTTCCTGATGAAGGACCTCGGACCGACCATGAAGGGCCGGCTGCAGGAGATGGGATCGCTGCTGATGCGCGGCAATCGCGCGAGCGCCGATACGTTCCTCACCGGCAAATTCCGTCAGGCGGGGCTCAACCTGATCGGTCGCACCACGACGCCAGAATTCGGCGTGTGCTCGTCGGCCGACAATCCTGCCGTCTACGTCACGCGCAATCCCTGGAATACGGACTACACCACCTGCGGCTCATCGGCAGGCAGCGCGGCGATGGTGGCCGCGGGCGTGGTGCCGATCGCGCATGCGACCGACGGCGGCGGCTCGATCCGCATTCCCGCCGGCGTCAACGGCAATATCGGCCTGAAGGTCTCGCGCGGCGTGTTCTCGCTCGCGCCGCACATGTCGGACCTGACCGGCCTCGTCTCGATCCAGGGCTGCCAGTCGCGCTCGGTGCGCGACACTGCCGCCTTCGTCGATCATGCGCGCGGGCCTGCGCCCGGCGAGTTCATGCCGTTCTGGACCACGGCGCAGCCTTATTGCGAGATGATCAAGCGCGATCCCGGCAAGCTTCGCATCGCGCTGTCGCACACATGGGGCAATTACACCGCGACGCCCGAGCTCGCTGCCGAGCTGGAGAAGGCCGGACGCTTCCTCGAAGGCCTCGGCCATCACGTCGACTATGCGCTGCCGGAGATCGACCTCCCGGCCGCCTTCGAGGCGCAGACCACCTGCTACATCTCGAACTTCGCGGTGGTGATCTCCAACATGCTCGCTGCGCGCGGACTGAAAAAGCCGCCGGAGGATCTGATCGAGCCGATGAACATCCGCATCTGGGAAGCCGGGCGCCACACCAGCTTTGCCGAGCGGGCGAAGATGCAGGCCGTGTTCAACACGACCTCGCGCGGCTTCGGCAGCTTCTTCGAGCAATGGGACGTGATCCTGACGCCGATCACGGCGCTGCCGACGCCGAAGGTCGGCACCAGGGAATATCTCACCATCTCGGACAATCCTGATGTGCGCGACTGGTTCGAGAATCTCTGGCGCTTCTTCGCCTTCACGCCGCTCGCCAATCTCTGCGGCATGCCGGCGATCTCGATGCCGATGGCATCGCAAGACCACGGCCTGCCGCTCGGCATCCAGGCCATCGCCAAGCAGGCCAATGACGGCCTCCTGCTGCAGCTAGCCGCCCAGATCGAGCGCGCGCTCGACGGCAAGTGGAACGGCGGCAAGAAACCGAAGGTGCATGTAGGCTACTAGAGCGTGATGAGATCAGTTCGATCGCTACGGCGGAGGTGCACTCCCTCTCCCGCTTGCGGGAGAGGGCTGGGGAGAGGGTGTTTCCGCGATGGGACAATCCCATAGAGGAGAAAGCCCTCACCCGCGCCTTCGGCGCGACCTCTCCCGCAAGCGGGAGAGGTTGCAGCGAGCCCGTGGCATGGATCTCGCTTTAGCAAGTGTGCGATCGCATCGATACGCGATCGCAACAGCCTCAGTTCTTCACCGCCGGTATCTCCTCCGCCACCGGCTGCTTCTGACCCTGCTGATACATCGCGAGCGCCTTTTCGAGGGCTTCGCGCAGTGCCAGTGCTGCGGCGACACTGCAACGTAAGTGCGCGGTCTGGACCACGTCGACCCTGACGGCAGCGCCGACCGGCATCAACAGGTTTGCGGCAAGCTCGATCTGGATCGCGCCGTTGTGGTGACCGAAGCAGGATGCGCCGTCGAAATAGATGATCGGCGCCCGCTCGGCGCTGGAGGTGGAAATGGTGACGGGCCCCTGGGCGGTCGAGGGCGTTTCGGGGTCGGCCATGGGCGCTCCTTGCAGTTCATCGACGAACGAAGCGCCCACCATCGACGCTTCGGCGCGCCCTGTCGAGACCAAACCGTCCCATGCGGGGCTCATTCGGGATTTTGCGCGAGGCCCGACACTGGTCTAGAAGGTCCCCATGAGCACCACGCCGACCACGCTTGCCTTCGAGGAACTCGCCGAGGCCATCAAGGGCCGCCGCTCCGATTACGGCCATATCAGCGGGCTCCAGCTCGACCGGTTCGCACCTGGCGAGGCTTGGTCCAGCCTGCCCTATCGACCGGTCTTCGTCGGCGACACCGCGACCGGCGTGCTGCATGGCGGCGTCGTCACCGCGATGCTGGACGAGAGCTGCGGCATGGCGGTGCAACTTGCGCTCGACGGCACCCGCGCGATCGCGACCCTGGATCTGCGCATCGACTACCAGAAGCCGGCAACGCCCGGCCTCGACATCAAAGCGCATTCGGTCTGCTACCGCACCACGCGCTCGATCGCCTTCGTGCGCTCCACCGCCTATCAGGAGTCCGAGGACGATCCGGTAGCGACCGCGACCGCCTGCTTCATGATCGGCGCCAACCGCACCAACATGCTCGCCGACCGCCGGATGGATGCGCGCAGCATCCCGACGCTGGAGGCGCCGGAGGATCCGGACGGGCCCTTTGCGCGCAGCCCGTTCGCGCGCGCGCTCGGCATCCGCGTCAACGATGACGGCACGCTGACGATGCCGTTCTCGCCGCAGATCATCGGCAATCCGATCCTGCCGGCGATCCATGGCGGCATGACGGGCGCCTTCCTCGAGACCACCGCCATCATCGGCGTGGCGCGGGAGCTCGGCGCTAGCGCACCGCCCAAGCCGATCGGCCTCACCGTCAACTACTTGCGCTCCGGACGCGCGCTCGACACGTTTGCCGACGTCTCGATCGTGAAGCAGGGCCGACGTATCGTCGCCTTCGAGGCGCGGGCCTGGCAGGACGATGCGACGAGGCCGATCGCCACCGCTTTCGGTCACTTCATGCTGCGCCCGACGCCTGGAAGTGACGAGGAATAAGCCCATTTTGACTTGACGGCCGCAGCTCCGGCCCCAACGATAGCGCGCCTTTCGCCAGAGGAATTGGATTGCGGCATCCGCTCGACATCGTTGCCATGTTCGCCGCACTCTGGCTGCTGGCATCGATGGTGCTCGACACGCTGACGCCGAAGGAGCTGACCGCGATCATGATCGGCATCGCGATCGGCCCGGCCATCGTCATCACCGCCGTGTTCTATTACCTGCGGTGCCCGCGAACGGATTTTGCGGTGATGTTCGCAGCGCTGTGGCTGATCTCCGATATCGCCATCGCCCTCATCTCGCCGAAGCAGCTGCCGCATTTCCTGATCGCGCTCGGCTTTCTGCCGGCGCTGCTGATCGGCGTCGTGCTGCACTGGCAGACTTTCACCTCTCCCCGGCGGGGAGAGGTGAACCACCGCGCCGGCTGATATCACCGCGGCAAGAGATTCGTCTTCGCGAGGTCCAGCACCTCGTCGCCGCGGCCGTTCATCACCGCGCGGAGAACCCAGAGGCTGAAGCCCTTGATTTGCTCGGCCGTGATGGTCGGCGGCATCGACAGCTCCTGCTTGGCGGTGACGACGTCGAGCAGCGCCGGCCCATTGTGCGCCAGCATCTCTTTCATCGCGCCCGGAAGCTCGCCGGGATCCTCGACGCGCTTGGCAAAGATGCCCATCGCGCGCGCCATCGCGGCGAAATCCGGGTTCTCCAGGTCGACATTTGTGTCGACGAAGCCCGCCGCCTTCATCTCCAGCGCGACGAAGCCGAGCACGCCGTTGTTGAAGACGACCACCTTCACCGGCAGCTTCTCCTGCGTCAGCGTGATCAGGTCGCCCATCAGCATGGTGAAGCCGCCGTCGCCGGAGAGCGAGATGACCTGGCGTCCGGGCTGCGCCGCTTGCGCCCCGATCGCCTGCGGCATGGCATTGGCCATCGAGCCGTGAACGAAGGAGCCGATCAGCCGGCGGCGGCCGTTCATGTCGAGATAGCGCGCCGCCCACACCGTCGGGGTGCCGACATCGGCGGTGAAGACGGCATCGTCGGAGGCATGGTCGCTGATGACCTTGGCGAGATATTGCGGATGGATCGGCTTGGCTCCGGGCGTGCCCTTGGCTAGCGAATCGAGGCCCTCGCGGGCTCTCTTGTAATGCGCGACGGCGTCGTCGAGATGCTTGCGCTGCGTCTTGGCCGTGAGCAGCGGCAGCAGCGCCTCGATGGTGAGCTTGACGTCGCCGACGAGGCCGAGATCGATCCTGCAGCGCCGCCCCAGATTCTCCGGGCGGATATCGATCTGCGCGACCTTCGCATCATCAGGGAAGAACTGCTTGTAGGGGAAGTCGGTGCCGAGCATCACCAGCGCATCGCAGGCGTGCATCGCGGCGTAGCCCGAGGAGAAGCCGATGAAGCCGGTCATGCCGACGTCATAGGGGTTGTCGTATTCGACATGCTCCTTGCCGCCGAGCGCGTGCACGATCGGGCTCTTCAGCGCTTCAGCGAGTTGCATCAAAGGCGCATGCGCGCCGGCGCAGCCGCGGCCGCAGAACAGCGTGATGCGCTCGGCGCCGTTGAGGAGATCCGCGAGCGCCCGCAGCTCATCCGCTTGCGGCACGACCTTCGGCGGAGCCAGCGCAAGGCCGCGCGTCGTCGACAGCGCGCGCTTCGGAGGACTGCGGAAGGCGACATCGCCGGGCATGGCGACGACGGCGACGCCGCGCAAGCCGACCGCCGCGCGAATTGCATTCTCCAGCACGTAAGGCAGCTGGCTCGGGTCCGACACCAGCTCGCAATAATGGCTGCATTCGCGGAACAGGTTTTGCGGATGCGTCTCCTGGAAATAGCCGCCGCCGATCTCGGCGGTCGGGATCTGCGCCGCGATCGCCAGCACGGGAACGCGGCTGCGATGCGCATCGAACAGGCCGTTGATCAGATGCAGATTGCCGGGGCCGCAGGAGCCCGCGCAGACCGCGAGGCTCCCGGTCATCTCGGCTTCGCCGGCCGCCGCGAAGGCCGCGACCTCCTCGTGGCGGACATGGATCCATTCGATCGTGCCGCGGCGACGCAGCGCCTCGGTGAGCGCGTTCAGGCTGTCGCCGACGATGCCGTAGATGCGCTTGACCCCGGCCTGTTCGAGCGTTGCCACGAACAGATCGGCCACGTTGTTGATCGCCATGTCGGTCTCCTGATTCACCCAGTCGCATAACACGATGCGCGCATGTCGGCATCGCGCCACCATATGGCAGAATAGACCAAGTCAGGATTACGGCTAGTTTATTGTCGGCTCAATCTTTCTGAATTGCCCGATCGTAAGCGGCAATTGTCACCTCTGCGCGGGCTGCGACATCTGTTGCCGTCATGCCTGGCTTGTAGAGGCTGGAGCCGAGCCCGAAGGCGGTCACCCCGCCCTTGATGTACTCGGCAAAATTCTGATCGGAGACGCCGCCGACAGCGGCGATCATCACGCCTGCCGGCAGCACGGCACGGATCGCGGCGATGCCGGCAGCGCCGAGCACGCTCGCCGGAAAGAATTTCAGGCTCGACGCGCCCGCGCGCGCCGCCAGCAGCGCCTCGGTCGGCGAGAACACGCCGGGCATGGTCACCATGCGATGCTGATGCGCGCGCGCCAGCACTTCGGTGTCGACATTGGGCGAGACCATCAGCCTGCCGCCGACATCGTTGAGACGATCGACATCTGCCGTCGTCAGCACCGTGCCGGCGCCGATCAACACGCCTGATGGCGCGAGCTTCACGGCAAGCGCGATCGAGCGGAACGGATCGGGTGAATTCAGGGGGATCTCGATCGCGGTCATGCCGGCCTCGACCAAGACGCCGACGATCGCTTCGGTCTCCTCAGGCTTGATGCCGCGCAGGATCGCGACCAGCGGCCGCTGCATCGGCGGAAAGGGAACGCTCATCTCTCGCAGTCCTTCTACTTCGTCCAGATCGCGGCTGCCGCCATCGACAGGCCGCGGCGGACGGCTTCATCCGCATCGACCGGATTTGCGGTTACCGAGAGCGCCTCGAATGCCAGCCGATACAGCACCGCAAGCCGCCCCGCGGCAATCAGCTGGACGCCCGCTTGCGGCACCGTGCCGGAGAGGCCCGCCGCCAGCTCGACGCCGACCAACGTGCCCGACAGCGTCTCGCGCGCCGCGGCCGGCGGGCCGCCGAACAGAAGCTGGCGCGACCGCGCGGTGAACAGCAGGTTGGCGGCGAAGGCCGGGGCGGCGAATGCGGCCTTCACGGCCGCCTTGAAGCTCGCGATGTCTTCGGCGTCATCAGCACCGGCGACTGCGAGCGACAGGATCGTCTCGCGCGAGACAGCGCTGAACAGCTCGCCGGTCATGAAGGTGGAAAAGCGCTCGACCGTGCCGTCCTTCACCCGAACCCATTTCGAATGCGTGCCGGGCATGCAGACCAGCGCCTCGCCCGCGGCATCGAGGCCGAGCGCGCCGAGCAACTGCGTCTCCTCGCCGCGCATGACGTCCGGCGCCTTGGCATCGCGCTGGGCGATACCCGGCAGGATGCGGATGTCGCACGCTTCGCCAGGGACACGCACGGCCTGTTGCAGGACGGCGGAGAGCCGTGCCGGCGTGTCGACATAGCCGGCCTCGACCCAGCCGGTCTTGGCACCGGCCATGCCGCAGACCAGAACCGGCAGATGCGCGGGCGCTTCGACCGCGGCCAGATGCGCTTGCAGCACCGCGGGAAAGCCGGTCTTCGCCGCCGCCAGCATGCCTTCGCCGCTGCGGCGCTCGGCCAGCACCTGACCGGCGCGATCGACCAGCCAGAGCCGGAAGCTGCTGGTGCCCCAGTCCACCGCGACATAGGCGGGTTCGGTCATTTCAAGTCTCGTCCTCGTCTCATGGCCAAGACGCCGTCTCGCGACATATGAGACGATGTCCGGCAGGCTCCCGTCGAGATACCGGCTATTGCGCAGGCAAACCAGCCCTTTCTCTTGAATTTGAGGCTTCGCCGCGGTGGCACACCGCTTGCTGACACTTCGTCACTCAACTCCGTCAACGCGCGACAAGACGCGTCAACATCAGATGAGGAAACCCATGGAGATCGGCTATTTCACGATGCCTTCGCATCCGCCGGAGTGCGGCCTCAAGGAAGGGAACGACTGGGATCTGCAGGTCATGCGCTGGCTCGACGAGCTCGGCTATCAGGAGGCCTGGGTCGGCGAGCACCACACCGCGCCCTGGGAACCCAATCCCACGCCGGACCTCCTGATCGCGCAGGCCTTGATGCAGACCAAGAAGCTGCGCATCGGTCCGGGCGGCTTCCTGCTGCCCTATCATCACCCGGCCGAGCTCGCCAACCGCGTCGCCATGCTCGATCATCTCTCCGAGGGCCGGCTCAATTTCGGCGTGGCGGCGAGCGGGCTGCCGAGCGACTGGGCGATGTTCAACGTCGACGGCATGAGCGGGCAGAACCGCGACATGACGCGCGAGGCGCTGGAGATCATCCTTAAGCTGTGGACCGAGCCGGCGCCCTTCACCCACAAGGGGAAGTACTGGACGGTGACCAAGCCGGACACGATGTTCGACTTCCTCAAGCCCCATATCAAGCCGCTGCAGGCGCCGCATCCGCCGATCGGCGTTGCGGGCCTTTCCAAGAACTCGGACACGCTCAAGCTCGCCGGCGAGCGCGGCTTCATCCCGATGAGCCTCAACCTCAACCCGGCCTATGTCTCGAGCCATTGGGACTCGGTCGAGATCGGGGCCGCCAAGACCGGCCGCAAGCCGAACCGCCAGGACTGGCGCCTAGTGCGCGAGGTATTCGTCGCCGACACCGACGAAGAGGCCTGGAAACTCTCGACCGGCGACATGATGGGCCGAATGATGAGCGAGTACTTCCTGCCGTTGCTCGGGCATTTCGGCTTCAAGGACTATCTGAAGCACGCGCCCGATGTGCCAGACAGCGACGTCACGGTCGAATATTGCGCGAAGCGGAACTGGATCGTCGGCTCGCCCGCGACCGTCGCCGAGAAGATCGAGAAGATCTACGACGAGGTCGGCGGCTTCGGCGTGCTGCTCGTGTTCGGCTTCGACTACAAGCATAAGGCCGAGGCCTGGCACCACTCGCTCTCGCTGCTGAAGAACGAGGTGATGCCGCGCCTTGGGCATCTCGGCTCCGCGAAGAAGGCGGCTTGACGCAAGCATGATCCGGAAAAGTGCATAGCGGTTTTCCGAAGAGATCATGCTAGACTCTTGGCGCCGGGTGCGGCGCGATCGTGCCGCACCCGCTTCTATTCTGGGAGATTTCCGCGTGACGGTGGACGCGAAGGACTTCAAGCAGGCGATGCGCCAATGTGCCGGTGCGGTAGCGCTGGTCACGGTGGGCGCCGAGCACGGCAGGCGCACGGGGCTGACGGTGACCTCGGCCTGCTCGTTGTCGGACAAGCCGCCCTCGCTGATCGTCTGCGTCAACCGCAACGCCAGCGCCCATGCCCGCATCCGGGAGGAAGGTGCTTTCGCCATCAACTTCTTGCATGAGGATCACGCGCTGCTCGCCCTCACCTTCAGCGGCCAGAAGGGCGTCGACGGCGACGATCGCTTCGCCTTCGGGCAATGGACGCGTGGCGTGACCGGCGCACCGGTGCTGGCGGACGCGGTGGCCGCGTTCGACTGCGTGCTGGCGCAGGAGTTCGAGACGACGACGCATTCGATCTTCGTCGGCGAGGTCCGCAGCGCCTCGCATTCCGCTGCCGTCACGCCGCTGGTGTACTTGCGCAGCAATTTCCACACGCCACGAGAACTCCGCGAGAACGTGACGATCGGCGATCTCGACGCACGACATCTGAGCTGGACGGATTTTTCGTAGGACGAGTGCTCGCTTTCTTCTCCCCTTGTGGGAGAAGGTGGCGCGAAGCGCCGGATGAGGGGTATCTCTCTGCAAACTCACCAGAGTCATCCGCGGAGAGAGACCCCTCACCCGTCTCGCCGCGGCGCGGCGAGCCACCCTCTCCCACAAGGGGAGAGGGGGAGCTACTGCGTCGTCTCGATCTTCAGCTGCTTGATCTTGCGATAGAGCGTCGCGCGGCTGAGCTTCAGTGTACGTGCGGCTTCCGTCACGCGGCCATCATGCTTACGTAGCGCCGCGACAATCGTCGCACGCTCGGCTGCTTCGAGATCAGGTTCCGTCCGTCCGCCAAACGGCGGCAGATCGAGATCGGCATCGGTGATGACGCCATCTTCCGCCGTGCAGCCGGCGAGCCGCAGCACGTGGCGGAGCTGGCGCATGTTGCCGGGAAACGGGTAGGCCGCGAGCTGCGACCATGCCTCCTCCGAGAGCCGGCAGCTCGGCGCCTCCTCGCGCGCGATCTGGCGGATGATGTCGTCGCGGTCGGCGCGCTCGCGCAAGGCGGGCAGGCGCACTTCGATGCCGCGCAGGCGAAAATAGAGGTCGGCGCGGAAGGCCCCCGCTTCCGCCATGCGGCCGAGATCGCGATGCGTGGCGCTGATCAGGCGAATATCGACGGTGACGGGCTTGAGCGCGCCGAGCGGCCAGACCTCGCGGTTTTCCAGAACGCGCAACAGGCGCGTCTGCAAGCCGATCGGCATGTCGCCGATCTCGTCGAGGAACAGCGTACCGCCGTCGGCCTGCACGATCAGGCCCTTCGAACCCTCGCGCCGCGCGCCGGTGAAGGCGCCCGCCTCGTAGCCGAACAGCTCGGCGTCGATCAGGCTTTCCGGCATCGCCGCGCAATTGAGCGCGACATAATTGTTGCGCGCGCGGTTGCTCGCACCG
Organism: Bradyrhizobium sp. BRP20; assembly: GCF_020194215.1. NCBI lineage: Bacteria > Pseudomonadati > Pseudomonadota > Alphaproteobacteria > Hyphomicrobiales > Nitrobacteraceae > Bradyrhizobium > Bradyrhizobium sp. BRP20. The sequence goes on from NZ_JADYVY010000010.1 coordinate 81,730, forward strand.
TGAATAGCCCGCGCGAACACGTCCTTGCCGACGCCGGTCTCGCCATGCAGCAGCACCGGCAGATTGTGGTCGCCGATGCTCCGCAGCCGTTTGACGCTTCGGATCAGGCCGGGGTCGCGGCCGGCGAGCCGGTGCAACGCATCAAAGCGATCGACTTGCGCATCGCGGCGCGGCGCATGCGATCTCGCATGCAGGGGCGGAGCAACATGCCCCTGCCCCAACGGACGGCCGTCGCCATGGCGCAGCTCGACGATCTCGCCGCTGCCACGCGCAGCGTGATGGTCGAACTTGAGGTAGCGCGACAGGTCGATGCCGGAGGCGATCATGCCGTCGGTGAGGCCGAGCAGCGCACGCGCCGAGCGGCAGGCGCCGACGATGCGGCGGTCGTCATCATAGGCGACGAGGCCGCTGCCGCCGTCACCGGGCACGGTGGCGATCCAGGCATTGCGGAAATGCCCGCGGAAGATCGCACCCTCCATCCGCCGCGTCGCCTCCATCGTCACCGCAAGTGCAAGCTGATGCGCGGCGCGCTCCAGATCCTCACGGCAGGAGGTGATGTTGACGGCACCGGCGAGCCGGCCGACCGGATCGAACAGCGGCGCCACCGCGCAGGAGAACATGTGCCATTGCGCCCGAAAATGCTCGTCGCGATGCACCAGGATCGGCTTCTGCTCGGCCAGCGCGGTGCCGAGCCCATTGGTGCCCTCGCAAGCCTCGGCGAAGTTCGAGCCGGTGTAGATCTTCCAATCCAGAAACATCCTTGCATCGGCTTCGCCCGGCAGACGGCTGAACAGCATGGTCGCGTTGACATCGGCGAGATTGACGCAGTAGCCGGCGTCGTGCAGCACACGGGCGAGATCGTCGAGCTCGGGCGTGACGAGCCGGATCGTCTCCTCCATCGGCTCGGCGACATGGCGGATTTCGGCTTCGGTGAGCGTCTGCGGTGGGCCCTGGCGGGCGGGATCGAGCTTGTGGTTGACGAGGCAGCGCCGCCAGGAACTCGCAATCCGCGAGGAGGCATCGACGTCGGCCACATGATTGGCGACGGACAAGACACGGGCGACATGGTTCGAGGCCGAGAGGCTGGCCATCGCGGACGTCTCCACCCTGTATTATTGTGCAAAGTCTGGCAGCAAAGGCGGGGATGTCAATCGGGAACCGGGAAAGCAGCTATTGCTGCACCGCCCTCACCACGTGTCGATGCACGGCCGCTTCTTCGCCGTCCTCGGCTCGGGCTTCGGCACCGTGCGCAGACCGGCCATGATCCAGCGCCGCGTCTCGGCCGGGTCGATGACGTTGTCGATCTCGAACACGGAGGCGATCGAGACCGCCTTGCCGTTGGCATAGAGCTCGGCGACCTTGTTGCGGTAATAGGTCTCGCGCTCCTCGGGATCGGCGATCGCCTCCATCTCCTTGCGGAAGCCGAGGCGGACGTAGCCCTCCAGGCCCATGCCGCCGAACTCCCCGGTCGGCCAGGCCGCGGTGAAGAACGAGGCGTGGAAGCCGCCGCCGATCATCGATTGTGCGCCGAGACCATAGCCCTTGCGCAGCACGATGCCGAACAGCGGCACGGTGAGGCTGGCGCCGGTCACGAACATGCGTGAGACGTGGCGCACGATCGCGGTCTTCTCCGCCTCGGGGCCGACCATGAAGCCGGGCGTGTCGCACAGCGAGACAACAGGCAGATCGAAGGCGTCGCAGAGCTGGAGGAAACGCGCAGCCTTGTCGCCGGCATCGGCATCGATTGCGCCGCCGAGATGGCGCGGATTGTTGGCAATCAGGCCGAACGGCTTGCCTTCGATTCGGATCAGTGCGGTGATCATGCCGACGCCGTAGTCGCGGCGCAGCTCCAGCACGGAATCCTTGTCGGCGACGAGGTCGATCACGCTGCGGATGTCATAGACGCGCAGGCGGTTCTCGGGGATGGCGCGGCGGAGCAGGCGCTGGTCAGCAGCCTCCCAATCCGCCACCGCACCCTGGAAATAGGACAGATATTTTTGCGCGACGCGGGTCGCTTCCTCCTCGTCCTCGACCAGGATGTCGATGACGCCGTTCGGCGACTGGAATGATACAGGGCCGACCTCAGCCGGATGATAGACGCCGAGGCCGCCGCCCTCGATCATGGCAGGACCGCCCATGCCGATCGAAGCGTTCTTGGTGGCGATGATGACATCGCAGCAACCGAGCATCGCGGCGTTGCCGGCGAAGCAATAGCCGGAAACAACGCCGACGACAGGCACGAGGCCCGAGAGCCGCGCGAACTGCACGAAGGACGGCCCGTCGAGGCCGGTCATGCCGAGCCGGTCGGTGTCGCCGGGCCGGCCGCCGCCGCCTTCGGCATAGAACACCAGCGGCACGCGCCAGTCTTCCGCCAGCGTCAGCATGCGATCGATCTTCTTGTGGTTCATGTGGCCCTGCGTGCCCGCGAGCACGGTGTAGTCGTAGGCCACGACGATGCAGCGCGCGCCTTCTGGCCCGAACTTCTCGGCATTGACAGTGGCGACGCCCATGACGAGGCCGTCCGCCGGCGTGTTCTTGATGAGATCGTCGAGCTTGCGCCGGCGGCGCTGCGCCGCGATCGCAAGGCTGCCGTACTCCATGAACGAGCCGTCGTCGACGAGCTGGGCGACGTTCTCGCGAGCGGTGCGCTGGTTGGTGTTGCGGCGGCGCTCGACCGCAGCGGGGCGGTTCTCGTCGAGCGTGTTGGCCTGGCGGGCGATCAGCTCGGCAAGATCGGGACGGATATGGTCGAGATCGATGTCGGCTTCCGCCACCGCGCTGTCGGCGGCGACGTCGAGCGGCTCGAGATAGAGGATCGGCTCGCCATGCATCAGCGTGACGCCGTCACCTGCGACGAGTTTTGTCACCCGCCCGCCCTGCTCGGCCATGACGAGGTGCTCCATCTTCATGGACTCGATCACGGCGAGTTGCTGGCCGGGGCGGACGATCTCGCCTTTCTTCACCTGGATGGTGACGATGGTTCCCTGCAAGGGGGCCGCGACCATCACCGTGCCTTCGGGTACGGCTGGCGCGACGTGCACCTCCGCGCTGTGACCGGCGCCGCGCTCTGCCGCGGCGAAGTAAAGCGGCTTGGCGGCCCCATCCGATGCTTCCACGAGCCTGGCAATGTTGCGGTCGATGAAATCAGTCGCGATGCGGTTGGTCCTGAAATCGGGATGCGCGAGCACCGACTGGAGGAAGGCAATGTTGGTGACGACGCCATCTATCCGGAACTCGCGTAGCGCACGCAAGGCTTTCGCGACGACGTCATGCCAGGCCTCGCTCGGCGTGTGCACGATCACCTTGGCAAGCAGCGAGTCGAAGGCCGCGCTGGTCTTGTAGCCGGCATAGCCGAAACTATCGACGCGCACGCCGGGGCCCGACGGCGGCTCGAACACGGCGAGGACGCCACCGGTCGGATGCGTGGCGCCGGTCTCGTCCAGCGTCTCCATGTTGACGCGAAGCTGCATGGCATGGCCGCGCGGCTTCGGGATCGATGCCTGCGCGAGACCAAGCGAGCTCAATGTGCTGCCTGCGGCGACCGCGAGCTGGGCGCGGACGAGATCGACGCCGAGCACCTCTTCGGTCACGGTGTGTTCGACCTGGAGCCGCGGGTTGGCCTCGATGAAGGCGAAGCTGTCCTCGGCGGTTCCGTCGACCAGAAACTCGAACGTGCCGAGATTGTCGTAAGACGCGGCGCCCGCCAGCTGCTTTGCCGCTTCGATGATGCGGCCGCGCAGGGCATCGCTCAATGACGGGCTCGGCGCCACCTCGATCAGCTTCTGGTGCCGGCGCTGGATGGTGCATTCGCGTTCCCAGAGATGGGAGATCGCACCATGGCGGTCACCGATGATCTGGACCTCGATGTGGCGCGCCTGCCGGATCAGCCGTTCGGCATAGACGCCCTCGAAGCCGAACGCCGCCTTGGCCTCGGACTGGCAGCGCGCATAGGCTTCCGCAAGATCGGACGCGTTCTCCACCACGCGCATGCCGCGGCCGCCACCGCCCGCCATAGCCTTGATCACGATCGCAGCATTGCTGCCGAGCGAGGTAAAGAATGCCGTGATCTCCTCGAGGCTCGACGGCCCGCTGGTGCCGGCAATGATCGGCACGCCGCAGCGTTTGGCCAGCTGACGTGCCGCAACCTTGTCGCCGAACAGCTCGAGCGCAGCCGGTTTCGGCCCAACGAAGGTGATTCCGGCGTCGGCGCAGGCTTTCGCGAATGCCGCGTTCTCGCTGAGGAAGCCATAGCCGGGATGCACGGCATCGCAAGCTGCGCTCTTGGCCGCCATCACCACGGCCTCGATGTCGAGATAGGCCCGTGCGCCGCGGCCGGGGATCTCGATCGCCTCGTCCGCAACGCGCCCGTGCAGCGACAGCGCATCGTCGGCGGGATGGATCGCGACCGTCGCAATGCCGGCATCGGCCGCCGCGCGTGCGATGCGGATGGCGATCTCGCCGCGATTGGCGATCAGGAGCTTCTTGAACGACATCGTCTCTCTCACTGGACGGCAGGAGGATTTGGAATGAGGTCCTGCTTCCTGACCTTGCCCGTTGCCGTCAACGGCAGCGCATCGATAACGCGGACTTCCGGAACCTTGTAGACGGCCATGCGCTCGGCGCACCAGGCGCGCAGTTCCTGTTCTGAGACCGTGCCGATCGCTTCCGGCTTGAGCTGGATATAAGCGACCGGCACCTGGCCCTTGTCCGGATCATCACGGCCGACCACGCCCGAGCCCAGCACCTTCGGATGCTGCCCCAGCAACGCCTCGATCTCCGGCGGAAACACGCTCATGCCCTTGACCTTCAGCATCTCCTTGCGCCGGCCGAGGAAGTGCAGAAAGCCGTCCTTGTCGATGGTGCCGATATCGCCGGTGCGCAACCAGCCGTCGACGAGCGATTCCGCCGTCGCCTCGGGCTTGTTCCAGTAGCTCTTGAGCAGCGACGGCGTACGCACGCGGATCTCGCCTTCGGCTCCCAGCGGCAGCAGCGCACCGGTCTCGAAATCGGTGATCTTGAACTCGGCGCCGGGGACCGGCAGGCCGACGAAGATCGGCTGGCTGTTGAGGTCGAAATCCCCGTCCTGAAAGCCAGCGGTGAAAGTATTGGAGGTGTGGGTCTCGGTCATGCCCCAGGCCGCCTCCATCAGGATCGTGCCGGTGAGGTCCTTCCAGCGCCTGCGATAGCCGGCGTTGAGCTTCTTGACGAAGGAGACCACGCGCACCTGTTGCAGCGACGACAGGTCGGACTCGCTCCAGCGCGGATGGTCCATCATCTCGACCGCGCTGTCGACCGGCATCGCCGTCATCGTGACCTTGTACTTGTCGATCGCCGCCATCGCGCCGACAGCGTCCCAGCGCGCGAGCAGAACCAGCGTGCCGCCCGAGAACAGCGGGAAGATCAGACCGGAATTCTCGCCCGCAATCCAGAACTCCGGAAAGAACGACAGGAACACGCTGCTCTCATCCGAGGGAAACGAGATGCCGTAATTGGCGGCGGCCGTGTAAACCATATCGCGATGGGTATGCACGCAGCCCTTGGGCATGCCGGTGGTGCCGCCGGTGTAATTGAGCGCAGCGACATCATCGAGGTGGGGCGGCGGCAGCGGGGTCGGTGCGGGCAGTGCCGCGAGCGCCGGCAGGAGATCAGTTGCGCCGGAGACCGCAACGCGAGGCGTGCGGATCGAGTCCGGCGCGGGAAACGCAGGCGCCGCCGGCACGACATCGGCGAAGCTGGTGACGATGATCTCGCGCAGGCGCACCTCGCCGCGGACCTGATCAACGATAGGAATGAGCTGGTCGAGCGCGACGATCACCTCGGCCTCGGTGTCGTTGAGCTGGTAGGACAATTCGAACGCGCGCGACAGCGGGCTGATGGGAACGTGGATCGCGCCGAGCTTCAGGATGCCGAAGAACACGACGTGGAATTGCGGGCAGTTCGGCAGGAAGACGGCGACGCGATCGCCCTTGCGCACGCCCTTTGCCTGCAACAGCGCCGCAAAGCGATCGCTCTTCTGATCGAGATCGGCATAGGTGGTCACATGCCCGTAGAAGATCACCGCGGGCCGCTCCGGACTCCGCTTTGCCCAGGTGCGCAGATATTCCGTCAGGGGAACTTCGCCGTGCAGATAGTTCGGCGAGCGCGGCAGGCCCTTCGGCCAGGCCTTGTCCCACAGGCCGCGCAAGGTGGCGAGGTAGTCATTCTCGTCGAGGCCCTTGTTCATGACGTCCTTCCCGTGTTGCTTTTCTTTTCGCGAGGGACGCAAGGCAGCATCGCTCGACCTCGTTACACGTCGAGCACCGCAGAGTTCATGTCAAGGAAAACAGTTTTCCGCAGCACGGCCGATGCCGCGGCGCGGAAAAACCGGGGCTACGCCGCGACGAGACGAATGATCCGTCGCACGGCAGATGGGATCGGGGCGATGATTGGCGCCGCGAACATCGGCTGAAGCTCGCGCGCCGCTTCACCCAGCGGCCCGCCGCCGATGATGACCGCTTCCGCTCTGTCTCGCACAATGCAGGCCTCAACCGCGCCGGCGAGCGCTGCGCGCAGCTGCGCCGGATCGCGCATCAGCTGTTGCGGATCACCATCGGCGAAGCGCGTGCCGGTGTAGCTCGCGCGCAAGCCCAGCGAATCAGGCAATGCATCGATCTTCGCTTTCAGCAACGGCGTCGTGGTCGCCACGCCGAACCGGCGACCGTTCCCGGCGGCTTCCAGCATCGCGGATTCGCCGATGCCGACGGCGGGCAGCTTCATCGCCGCCTTGATCCCGGCGAGGCCAGGATCACCGAAAGCCGACACGATGACGCCGTCGCACTCGCCGTCACGGAGACGCGCGATCTCCTCGACCTCCAGCGCAGCCGCCTCCAGCGCGTCCGCCGAGACGATCATCGCGGGCGCACGCGTTGCCGTGGCGCCGACGATGTCGAAACCATCGGCGGCAGCGGACCTTGCGATCGCCACCATCATCGTGGTGGTCGCCTCGTTGCTGTTCGGATTGATCAGGAGGATGCGCGCGCGTCGATCGGAGTTTTGGCCCATCCTCCCGCTATACTAAGCCGCCCGCACGCCCGCAACGAAGGCGCTGACCTCGTCCTGCAGCGATTGCAGCTTGTGCGTCAGCCGGCCGCTCGATTGCAGTACGAGGCCGGCGGCCTGTCCGGTCTCGGCCGTCGCGTCGGTGACGCCGGAGATGTTGTGCGAGACCTGGTCGGTGCCGGAGGCCGCCTCCTGCACGCTGTGCGCGATCGCCTTCGTCGCGGCGCCCTGCTCCTCGACCGCGGCGGCGATCGACGAGGAGATCTCGTTGACCTCCATGATGGTGGCGCGGATGCTCTCGATGTTGCCGACGACCTGATTGGTCTCGGCCTGGATCGCGGTGATCTGCGCGCCGATCTCGTCGGTCGCCTTCGCGGTCTGACTCGCCAGCGACTTCACTTCGCTCGCGACCACCGCAAAGCCCTTGCCGGCCTCGCCCGCGCGCGCCGCCTCGATGGTGGCGTTGAGCGCGAGCAGATTGGTCTGCGAGGCGATCTGGTTGATGAGGTCGATGACCTCGCCGATCTTGTGCGCGGCGGCGGCAAGGCCCTGCACGGTGTCGTTGGTGCGCTGGCCGTCGGCGGCGGCCTTGTCGGCGACCGTCGCGGCCTGTGCCACGCGCTGACTGATCTCGGCGATCGAGGCCGATAATTCGCCGGCGGCGGAGGCCACCGTCTGCACGTTGCTCGAGGCCTGTTGACACGCGGTGGCGACGAAGCTCGCACGGTCGCTCGCCTTGTTCGCGGTTTCCGACATGCCCTGCGCCGCCTGCTGCATCGCGCGGGCCTCGTCGAAGACGTCGCGAACGACGGCCTGGACGCTCGCCTCGAACTTGCCGGCGAGATCGGTCATGGTCTTGCGCTTCTCCTCGTCGGCCGTCTGCTTCAGCTCCTGCTGCTCGGCATGCATCCGGCTCACCGCCGATGCATTGTCCTTGAACACGGCGAGCGCCTTGGCGAGGCCGCCGACCTCGTCGCGGCGGTCGGTGTAGGGCACGTCGAAGGCGCTGTCGCCGGCGGCAAGGCGCTCGGTCAGCGCGGTGATCCGGGCCAGCGGCCGGGTGACGCTGCGGCCGATCAGGAAGGAGGCGCCGAGCACCACGACCAGCACAGCGAGACAAATATAGGCGAAGGTCATCGCGTTCTGGCGGAAGGCGGCATCGACGTCGTCCAGATAGATGCCGGTGCCGATGATCCAGCCCCAGGGCGCAAAGCCCTTCACATAGGAGATTTTCCCGACCGGCTGGTCGAAGCCGGGCTTCGGCCAGAGGTAGCCGTAGAAGCCCGCACCCTGCTTGTTGACGACGTCAATGAAGCCCATGAACAGCGCATTGCCGGCGGGATCCTTCATCCCGGAGAGATCCTTGCCGTCAAGCTCGGGCCTGATCGGATGCATGACCATCTTGGGGGTCATGTCGTTGATCCAGAAATACTCGACCTTGTCGTAGCGCAGACTCTTGATCTCGGCCATCGCGCCGGCCTGCGCCTGCTCGCGCGAGAGCTTTCCTTCGCTCTCGAGCTTCTGGTAGTGCGCCAGGATGCCGTAGCCAACATCGACCATCTGCTGCGTCTTGGCCTGACGGTCGGCAACCATCTGCGTGCGCAGGGTCGAGAGGGCGACCGGCGCCAACGCGATCATGCCGAGGAGGCTGATGCCGACAATCAGGACCAGCTTGAAACTGATGCGGGAGAAAATCATCGGTGCTCACAGAAATTGGAAGGGCTGATATGCCAGATTATCCCGCGTCTCTTAGCAAAGCTTTAAGCATTCGGGTTCCCGACACTCCGAAATTTTGCGGGTTACCGGCACGCTCGTATGGCCACGAGACAAGCAAGACCGACCTCACCCGAGATACGAATTCTTCCAATCTAGAACACCTCGACATCGCCTCTCCGCGCGTTGACTTGGAGAGCTCTCTGGCAGAACGATCGGCGCAGATCATCCGCGCCAGCGCTGGCGTGAGCGCAGCCGGAGGCCAGAAGCACAATGCATCGATCGACATACACCAGGCCCGTCGACCTTCCTGCGCTGAGCGCAGCGGAGCGTCTCTTCATCTGGGGATTTCGGGCGAAGGCGCGTAGCGGAAGCGCCGTCCCGACGGCGGCCGATATCCAGCAGGTGTACGACCATTTTCGCGTCGGCGATGCCGTGCTGTCGCTGGATTCCATCATCGAGATCTTTGCCTGCACCGCGCATACCGCGATCGAAGTGCACTGCCCCACCTGTCCGCGCATGTCCGACAGCGAGCGCGGAATCTTGCGCGCGATTGCCGCGGCCCAGCAGGACCGCGTCGATGTCGCGCGCGAGCAGTTCGAGCGCTGGCTGCCGCCGATCGGCGCCGATTGGGCGCTCGCGCCGGTCCTGGGGCTTGCGACGATCTTCCGCATGGCCGGCCTCGTCCTGCCCGACCGGCACGTGCAGCCTATCGAGCATGACGGGATGTTGGCGATGAAGAGCTGGTTCGTGGGCAGCGCGACGTTGCATTGACGAGATCGTTCACGATGCGGGCCAGTTGCGATTCCGAGCCGACGTCGGACGCTGGTGAGCCGCTGCTCTGTCCACTCCAGGCCGCGCTTGCGACCCGGCCGGACATCGACAGCTATGATGATTTTTCCCGCCTCGCGCTGGCGCTGCTCCGCTTCATCGGAGCGGCCTATGCGACCGGCGCATCGGATTGCTGCGAAGCGGCCTATCGCTTTGCCGAGGAAGCGCCCGGCATTGCCGACAGCCCGCTGCTGGTCGCGCGCGCGGCCGCGCTCGTCAGGATCCTGCGCAGGGAGCGGCCCTGCGAGCTGTGCTTCATGCCGCCGTCCTGCAGGCGGCTTTCCAAGGACGAGGCGGAATTGATGCGACTGCTGGCGGTCGCGCGCCGCAAGCCGCCGGGCGAGCTCGAATCCACCGTTGGCCAGCTCGTTGGCTCCGGCAAGGAGGATGCTGCGACACGCGCGGTCAACGCGCTCGCGCTGTGCTGACACCTATCCGCCATTCCTGCCGAGCACGAGATCGATCGTGTGCGCGGCGATCTTGCGCAATTGGGGCTCGTCCCCGAAGGCACGCTCGAGCACGGCGAGGCCGCGCGTCACGGTGACGATGTGCAGCGCCGCAGCCGCGGGATTGCCGTCGAACTCGCCCCGCGCCGCGCCAGCGGCCAATGTGTCCTGAAGCAGTGCGGTGATGCGCGAGATCAGGTTCGCAAAAGCCTGGCGCGCGTTGTCGTCGAGCCCCTCGCCTTCGGCGCCGCCGAGCTCCATCAGCCCGCGCGTCGTCGGACAGCCGCGCGGCGGCGTGCCCGAGCGGAAATTGGTGATGGTCAGATCGAAGAACGCGGTGAGGCGCTTGCGCAAGGAACCTGCCCCGAGCGCCTTTTGCAGCTTGGCGAGATAATCCCCCGCGTAGCGTTCATAGGCCTGGAGGAATAGCGTCTCCTTGCTGCCGAAGGCATTGTAGAGACTCCCGCGCTGGACCGCCGCATCGCGCGCAATGTCGGACAGCGAGGTGCCGCGCACGCCCTTGCGCCAGAACTGGTCGAACGCGATGCGCAGAACCTCGTCATGATCGAACTCGCGCGGTCTCAAGCTTGGCTCCGCAAAGTATTTGACATGCCGTCAAGAATATGCTTTCTCGACATCGTGTCAAAAACCGATCGAGATTGATAGTCCGTTTTTCTCAATTGGCCGAGCCGGCGGCGTTCACATCGCCGTGTCGGCCGGAGCCGCATGCAAAGGGCCGCGTGATGCCTCTCCTCCACATTTCGATGCGCGCCGGTAAGCCGCAAAGCTACCGGCAGGCGATTCTGGACGGACTTTACCGCGCGATGCGCGAGGCCCTGAACGTGCCCGAAGGCGATGCGTTCATGGCCATCACCGAGCATGAGCCGGCTAACTTCCGCTGCGGCAATGCCTACGGCGTCGAGCGCAGCGAAGACGCCCTGCTGATCCAGATCACCGTGTTCGCCTCGCGCACGGCCGAGCAGAAGAAAGCGCTGTATCGCCGGATCGCCGACCTGCTCGGCGAGAACCCGGGGATCAGGCCCGAGGACGTGTTCGTCAACGTGCTCGACGCGCCCAAGGAGAACTGGTCCGTCGGTCACGGCATCGCGCAGTTCGCGTGAGGTGCACGGCGACGGAATGCCGGTCGAAGACTGAGATTCAGCTTCCCGCATGCGCACCGTGGTGACGGTGATACGCGCTCGGGGTAGGCCAGGTCCAGCCTTTCAGGGCCGTTCGATCCGGCTCGAAGATTTCGATCTTGAGCGGATGGCATGCCGCGGCATCGCTGGAATGGGTTGCGCTGCAGTCTCCACCCGGACAGGCCGACAGCGCGCCGAGCAGGTCGATCTCCGCGAAGAGCTCGATGAAGTCGCCGGGGCGGACCGGACTTGCCTTCATGAAATATTGGTGCGTGTCCCTGGTGAAGCCGGTGCACATGAAGACGTTGAGCACGTCGTGGACATGATGCTCCACTGCGGCCGGATCCGCCTTCAATTCGGTGGCGAGGGCGCGGGACAGGTTGGAGTGACAGCAAAAATCGTAAGCCGTGCCGTTCAGCAGGAGATTTGTGTAGGGATCGCAGCGCGTGCCGATCACATCGTGAATGCCGGCACCGTCCGCGTCGAAGCCGTACCAGCCAAGCGTATCGTGGCTGATGGTCGCCATCGGCCGAAGATAGGGCATATTACTCCAGAGCCGGTCACCGATGCCGACATGCGTGCCATGGAGCGCCCGCGTCTTGCCGCTGAAGAAGCGCTCGTAGAGATCGTCTGCATTCCAGAGATTGAGGTCACCGACCTGAGGGCCTTCGATGCTCACGATGCGGAAGAACTGGCCGCGCGCCACGCGAAAGGCACGGGCATCGCGTGGCGGCACGATAAGCTCGTGCGTCTTGACCGCGGCACGGCGGACTGCTTCGAGCGCGGCCATGTCCGGCCCGGGCATCGTCCCGGCCGGATAGACGATGGCCGGCTTGGCAGCGCGGCGCGAGGCAGCATCAGCGGGGGCGGGTGGCATATTTGGCGGCATAGTTCGGCCTCGGATCGACTCGGCAAGAGGAGAGGTGGTGGCTAATGGCGGAAGCGGTTGACCCTACCCCCTCACCTCAGCCGCCGGCAACGCACGCCTCCATGACTTCATCGAGCTCCGCCTTCGAGAGCATGCCAAGCTCGGCAATGAAGACGATGCGCGTCCGCGCCGCGCCCGGTGTCGGCGCATCGCCAGGCGCCAGGGTCGCGCGGCCGGCGGCGAACTGAAACACCATCGTGCGGCCGGGCTGCTCGATGGTTTCGAACAGGCCCTTGGCGCGCGCCAGCTTCGGCGCAAGGCGGCTGATGGCCTGCTGCAGGCGCGGCAGCGAGACCGGCTTATCCGAGGTCCAGCTCAGTGCCTCGAAGCGCTCCTCCGCCGGCCGTTTCGGTCCCACCTCGCGCGGCGCCGGAGCGCGGTCGGCACCGGCGGGAAACAGCAGCGCGGGCGGAATCTCGCCGTGCTGTGCCTCGACCACCACCGCGGGCACGCGCTGGGCGCGGATGGCGTCACGCATCCGCACCCCCGCGCCCGCGCCCACCAGATCCAGCTTGCTCAATGCCACGATATCGGCGACGCGCAGCTGCGACCGCATCAGCGCGTCGTCCAGAGCCGAAGGCGGTGTCCCTGCGTCCATCACGCAAAGCACCGTCTCCAGCTGCGCCTCGCGCAGGATCACGGGGTCCATTAGGTTGCGCACGATGTCGGCGGGATCGGCAACGCCACTGGTCTCGATGACGATACAATCGGGCTTGGGATCACGCCGCAGCAGCGTCCAAAGCGTGCGGAGCAGATCGCCCTCGAGCGAGCAGCAGATGCAGCCATTGGCAAGGCTGACCACGCCGTCGCTCGCACCCGCGATCAGCTCCGCATCGATGTTGATGGCGCCGAAATCGTTGACGACGGCAGCGATCCGCCGCCCCTCCGCATGCGCCAGCAGATGGTTGACGACCGTGGTCTTGCCGGCCCCCAAGAAGCCCGTCACCAGGAGAATGGGGACCGCCATGGATCAGCCCTCGACGATTGGGCGGCGCACGGGCCTGCCCGGCCGCGCGGTCACATCGAGCATGCCGTCGCTGATCAGCACCTGACCGCTGACGACCAGATGCCGTACACCCTCAGAGGGCCGGTTCATCGCCGTGAAAGTCGCTCGGTCCGAAAGCTTCTCGTAGTCGAACACGACGATATCGGCATCCGCGTCCTTCGCCAGCCGGCCCTTGCTCCGCATCGCCGGCGTGCTCTGCGAGAGGATCTCCGCCGGGATCAGCGCGCACTTGCGCACGCCTTCCAGCAACGACACGGCTTTGCGCTCGCGCACCCATTCACGGATGAACTTCGTGAAGCAGCCGGCCGAGCGCGGATGCGAGGTCGCATCATCCGGCAGCGGCCAGGCATCACCGGTGTAGGTTGAGCCGTCCGACAGCGTCCACGGCATCGCGTCGGAGGCGATCGCGCCGCCGGGATACAGCACCGACATATCGAGCAGGTCGCGGTGGTGCGCATTGTTCTCGGTGTCGAGAATGTGCCAGAGCACCAGCGAGGACGGCTCCTCCGCCTGCGCCTTCAAGAGCTCCTCGCGGTCGTGGAAGCGGTAGCCGTCGGTGACGCGCTGCACGGAATCGTAACCGGTGCCGTTGCGCTCGACGAACTGGGGATCACTGAAGAAGGCCGCGGCCAGCACGGTCGAGCCGGTGCCGTAAGGATAAGCCTCGACCGTGATCGGCAGGCCCTGTCCTTGCGCCTTCTCGATCAGCACGCGGCAACGCTCGACGTCGGTCTTGCTCGACGAGTTGAAATGGCAGATGTGCATGTGCGCGCCGGTGGCGCCGGCATAGCCGATCAGGCGGATATAGGCTTCCACTGCGCTCTCGGGATCGATGCGCGACATGAAGGCGACATGGGTGAAGGTGGGGACGTCCTGCTTCGCGGCCAGCTGGCACACTGCGGTCAGCTCCTGCACGCCGGCGCCGGGCGCATAGGCGTTGAGGATGCCGATGCCGATACCGCCTTCGTTGAGGCCGCGGGCCAGACGCTCGAGAATGCCCGACACCTCCGCATCGGTTGCGACGTTGTCCATCCAGCGACGGTCGCGCATGGCGTTGCCGAATGCTTCCAGCGAGCTCTCCGCGTTGGAGCCCGTCATCGCGCCGATGCGGGCAAAGGCCCAGTTAGTGGCCGCGCCATAATTCAGCACGCGGCCCTTTCGCGCCTGGCGCTCATACCAGGACCCGACCGGCAGCACGCCGGCCTCGAGATCGAGGGTGGTCGTGACGCCGTCGAACGCCTGCATGCGATCGGCCGGGATCGACTGGCCATGGGCATGCAGATCGATGAAGCCGGGCGCCACCACGAGGCCGGTAGCGTCGATCACCCGCTCGGCGCCGCCGAGGCCCGTGCCGACGGCGGCGATCTTGCCGTCCACGACCGCCACATCCCCAACGGCGTCCATCCCGCTCGCGGGATCCACCACCCGGCCGCCAGAGACCACCAAACCGCTCATCTCGTCACTCCGAAAAGCAAATTGACAGAATTTCCGAAGGCCCGGCAGCAGCTTCGGAGGCGCATCGGCGCGCATAGTGCATATTCTCGTGAGAACGACCACCACCACTGATGCCGATGCAGCATGCTTGCAAGTGAGGCCGGTGAACGCAGGAAGTGTATCGGACCGGAGCCCAACAATGCCGCTGCGTCAATCCGCCGATCCAATCGGCATACGCTCGCGTTCTCGCGGCGTGATCCGCCCGAGCTATGCTCCGCTTCACACACCCCCTCAAGGAAAGGGCGCAGGGAAGACCGGGCGCCAGCTGGCACCCATAAGACCCCTGCGCTGAACGAATGCACACGCAGTGCACAGGGAGACACAGGGCAGCCGAAACCAGGCCTTCCCTGCGCGATGGTTTGACGGCCTATGCCGCGCTCTCCCGGGAGCCGAGTTCCTTCTGGCCTCCCTCGCCTCCGCGAAAGTCACGCCTCTCGCGCCGGTTGACGCGATGACGTCTTCGCCAAGGCTTGACCGTAGCAACGACGGCCAGGACCACACGGTTTCGCCGTACGCAGGGGCGCCGTTCGTCTTCGCGGGTCCCGCATGCTCACGAGGTTCGTCTCGCCCTGCACGCGCAAGCTCCGCCTTTAACGCCGCCCGCGTCCACCGCAACTTCCAGCCCGCGCTCGAAACCGACGTACGACCGCCCCTTGGTGGGCTGGAATGGCCGACACATACGACAAATCCGAATTTCGGTAAAGTGGAATATTTTTGGCGGGAGGGGTTGACAGCGGATCGGGGTGTTCTGCCGTCGACGCCGGGGCAGTTGCTTCTGGACACGGCGAGGGTTCATTGCCTCGAAGGACGATCCGCTTATACTGTCCGGGCCGATTGCAGACATTGCGGCGTCGGTCCGTTGGCAAGGTGTCCAATGCGCGTGAAATTCGGAGACATCCTCCAGGCTTTCCTGCCGAACGAACTGGACGACGTTCGCTATATTTTCAGCAAACGCGGCGCCTATCAGAAGTTCAAGGGCCTGCTCTCCCGACGGGGAGCGATCGATGCTTGGCATGACTACCGCAACAAGGCGAGGGAGCGGGCATTGCGCGATTGGTGCGAGATTCAGGCAATCGAGATCGTCGACTGACCCGCCATTCACTTGAAGGCGACGACATGCGCGAGGCGGCTCCGCCGCGATCTCGCCCCCATTGTCATTCAGAGAGCAGATGGGGCGGCTGTCGGGGGCAAAGTTCCCATGGGTTCCCAGTGATAGGTCGACGTCTTCTCCAAACAAATCATTCCATGTCGCGCCGCGCTCTCATCGGCGGTCTCCTGTCGACGGGTAGCGCGCTGGCGCTTGGCGGATGCGCTGGCCTCGGTGCGACCGGCGCGCGCTTCGACGCCTCCTCGCTCTCCGTCGATCCGACGTTGCTTGTCGTCACCACACGCAAGCCCGTGAACGGCGGCCGCGCAAAACCCTGGTTCGGGCCGGAGCGTGCGACGAGCATGACGGTCGCGCGGGCGAAGCTGACGGCGCCGGACGAGAGCCGGCTTTCCCTCGCCTCGGTCGGACTCGAGAACTGGCGTCTCGACCGGATCGAGCCGGTCCCGGCCGACGCCGGCGATCTCGCTGCGCAGGCCGGCGGCGGGGACGTGCTGATCTATGTGCACGGTTTCAAGCAGACATTCGAGACGGCGGTGCTGGATGCAGCCCACCTTTCCGATGGGATCAAGTTCCGCGGCCGGACCATGGCGTTCTCCTGGCCTTCCAAGGCAGGACTGTTCGACTACGCCTATGACCGCGACAGCGCGATGTGGTCGCGCGACAATTTCGAGCGCGTGCTCTCTGCGCTGGTGTCGGCGCCGGGGGCGGGGCGCGTGCACATCGTCGCCCACAGCATGGGAACCATGCTGACCCTCGAAAGCCTGCGCCAGCTCCATGGGAGATACGGCGACACGGTGACGAGCAAGATTGGCACGGTGGTGTTTGCCGCGCCCGACATCGACATGGACGTGTTCTCGTCGGCGATCCAGCGCATCGGCCCTCTCGCCGGCAAGATCACGGTGATCGCCTCGACCAACGATCGTGCACTGGCGCTGTCGGGGCAGCTCGCCGGCGGCATGACCCGCGTCGGCGCGGCCGAGAAGGCCGCCATCGCAGGGCTCGGTGTGCGCGTGGTCGATGCCTCCCAGGAAGGCTGGGGCATCATCAACCACGATTTGTTCCTGTCGAATACGGAAGTGCAGCGGGTGATCCGCCGCTCGATCGACGGCACGACGGCGTAGGAGAGCGCCGAGCCACGCGAAAAGCCTGCTCCTGCCCACACCCGTTGCGGCTCCGAGGGGAATTGCATTGCAGCTTGCGGATGGAAGACCTATGTTGGGTAGCTAGTCAGGCAGCCGCCCATCGAATGGCGAGAGTCTGCAGGATCGCCTCACGGTGGATGGTTTCCATTCCGCATCGGAGGTGATGCCATGGCCATTGCTCCCACCCTCCAGAAATACCTCGCCGCTGAGAACATCCAGTACGAGGTGATCCCGCACGAACTCAGCATGACGTCCGCCCGAACGGCGCAGGCATGCCATATCTCCGGCGACCGCCTCGCCAAGGGCATCGTGTTGCGGCGCGACGGCGGATACATGCTGGCCGTCTTGCCCGCATCGCATCACCTCCGCCTGTCCGACCTGAGGACAAGCCTCGGCGACAATGTCCACATGGCCAATGAAACCGAGATCAATCGGCTGTTCAGCGACTGTGCACACGGTGCAGTTCCTGCCGTCGGCAAATGCTACGGATTGGATATCATCGTCGACGACAGCCTCGAGGCACAGCCGGACATCTACATGGAAGCCGGCGATCATGAGACGCTGCTTCACATGGGTCACGCGCAGTTTGCGCGCTTGACGGCCAACGCACCGCACGGCCGCTTCAGCGCGCATGACTGAGGACCTGTGCACCGCCCATTGTCCTTGCGGCCCTGGGCGGGAACTCTAGCCGCAAGTTCGCCATCATACCGTTCCGCAGGGTGGCGGCGAAAGTGTTTGCGCTTTGTCTGGTCGGAGTTCGGAAGATGGGGGGGCCGCTGCATTGCATCAACGCACTTGAAACCCACGAACGGAGGCTCGCCATGAAAGTCAAAGACGTGATGCACAAGGGTGTCGACTGGGTCAGCCCCGACACCCCAATCACCGAGATTGCCAAACTGATGCGGGCGCATGACATCGGCTGCATTCCGATTGGCGAGGATGACAAGCTGGTCGGAATGGTGACCGACCGCGACATCGTCTGCAAAGGACTCGCGAGCCACAGCTTCGATGCCGGCCGCGCGACGGCACGTGACGTGATGACCGAGGGCATCCATTGCTGCCGCGAGGACGATGACCTCGCCAAGGCGATGCATCATATGGAGAAGCTGCAGGTCCGCAGGCTGCCGGTGATCAACAAGAGCAAGCGGATGGTCGGCATCATCAGCCTGGGTGACGTCAGCCATTCCTCATCGGGTGACATGCTCACCGAGACCGTCAGAAGCGTTTCGGCGCATCACTGAAGTTACCGCCAAAACGTATGGCCACGGCTCCTCTCGCGATCCCCCCGAATAGGGTTGAGTGGGAGCCCGAGTCATGCGCTCGTGGTGCAACTATCGCGCGGCGCAGAAGCGAGGACGCGATGCGGCTCATTTTGCGCCGGAGTGAATGCAAGTTGCGCCGGAATGGATGCAAGGCCCGTTCACTCGATCACGTCATCATCGATGACGCTGCGACGCGCAACCTACCACGATGTGTTTCTTTCGAATGCGGACGTGCAGCGGGCGATCCTCCGCTCGATCGACTGCACTACCGCGTGAAAGAGCGCCTGCGCGGCGTCGGGCTACGCGATCAAGCGCTGCACCAATGCCGACTCGCTCGAATACGTCAGGAGCGCCTCGTGAGTTGCCCGGGTCACCCCGACATAGGTCAGCCGGACACATTCCTCGACGGTCTCGCCGTGGCGGCCGAGCAGGCCCAAGCCGGCGATGGCGACGCAGGGAAACTCCAGCCCTTTTGCGCTGTGCATGCTCAGGAATCGCACGGCGACCCGCTTGACCGAAACCCGGTTGCGATTGTCCTTGGCGATGTCGATCGGCGCACCATGCCCGGCGAGAATCTGCGCAACCCGTCCGCCGATCCAGTGCTCCGGGTAGAGACACGCCATCTGCGACCACTCGTAGCCGGCTTTCTTACGGTCGAGAAACCACTCGGCAACGCAGTGAGCTTCCGCCTCGATGCTCACGCACCGCCGCACATCCGGCTCCAGTCCCTGCCGACCCGCATCTTCGGGCAGCAGGATGGCGTGCTCGTCGTCGGCCGTGATGCCGGGAGCGCCGATGACGTCCGCGGCGAAGCGTCTCGCGAAGGCAACGATTTGGGCGGTGTTGCGATAGTTCACCTTCAGTACGGTCGTTCTGCCCTTTGCTTCAATGCCGAGCTGGCTCCAGACCGGCCGTTCACGCCCCTTATAGATAGCCTGGATATCGTCGTAGACGACCATCAGCGCCTTGGTGCGCGGGTTCACCATCTTGGCCGCAAGCGCGAGCCATTGCGGTTCGAAGTCGTGCGCCTCGTCGATCAGGACCGCGTCGTACTGCTCCGCCGGGATATGGCCGTGATCGACCGCCTTCACGACCTCTGAAACGCTCGCAGCCAGGCGCTCCGCGTAGTCCGGATAGTCTCGCTCGGATGGGGCGGCAATCCCGTACGTCCGCAGCATCCGGTAGCACCACGAGTGGAAGGTGAGAACCTGAACGCGGTCCTCCACGCCCCTGCTCTGCATGGCATCTTCAAGCCGGCCGGCGATGCCGTTGGCGTAACACAGGATCAGCACCGGCTTTGCCGCCGCACGTGCCAGATACTCGGCGCGAAAAGCGAGGATCAGGGTCTTGCCCGATCCGGCGACGCCGCGAATGATGCGATGCCCCTCGCCCAGGCTGCGCGCGAACTGCTCCTGATGAAGGTCCATGACCGCGAGCGTCCGATCCGAAGAATCGGCGCGAGGCGCATCGTCCAAAGGCAGGGCAATCTGTCGTATCCGAACCTCCGGAAACAGCAGCGCGCGCAGGCGGTCGAATTGCGGCATGGACAGCGGCTCTTCGAGACACGGATGAACCATGCGCCACAATCTCGATCGGAATTCCTCGGGGTCCGCGCCCTCGGTCATCTCGTCCTTGAACAGGCAGAGATGCTCGGAGAACACCTCCTTGAGATCGGTCTGATCGAACTGCTTGCGGGTGATGTTAGTGAACACGGCCCCGAAGCCGAACGGAACGATGGACCGGCCCGCGAGGCGATGTCCCGGCGGAAACAACAATTGCCCGTCGCGCTCCAGCGTGCGCACGACCTCGAATGTATATTTGCGAGCCTGCTCCAGCGGATTGCTTTCCCGCACCACACCACGACTTGTCAGCAGTTCGACCTTCGTCTTGTCGGCCGACACGATCGTCTCCAGGCGCCAATCCTTCACCTCGAGCACGAGCAGGCCGTTCGCGGGATGAATGATGATGAAGTCCGGATGCCGGTTGCGAGGCCCGACAGGCAGGTTGTGCCAAACGACGGCGTTCTCCTCGAGGAAGTCCTTCAATCGTTCCGCCAGTCGTAGCTCACCACGGCTGTCGAAGCGCGCGAAGCCGAGACTCGGGATCAGGATAGCCATGTCACGACCGCGAGCACCTCCAGGCTGACATGGTCGCCTAGAGTGTGCAGGTTTTCAATGGCTTAGGATCAGCTGGCGCTCCCTAGGGGAATCGAACCCCTGTTTCAGCCTTGAGAGGGCCGCGTCCTAACCGCTAGACGAAGGGAGCGTGAGGGCTAGCCAATAGCCTCGAAATTTGTCCGCCGCAAGGACCCCGAGGGGCGTTTTACGGCTCATTGGCGAATTTCAGCCGTCCGGCCGACTTCAGGGTATGGGCATCGAAGGTGCGGATCTCGATGATTCCGCCGAGATCCAGCGTCACTACGAGGCGGTCGCCGGCGACCCCGGTCGAGACGATTCTGGCGCCCTTGGGCAGGGTGGCAGTGACATCGCTTGCCGCTTCGACCGCCCTTCCCTCAGACTTGAAAAGGCGGTAGCCCACCGCGATCAGCACGGCGCAGAACGCCAGCGCCGTGGTCAACCCCGCGATCAGCATCATCCGCCGCACCCGCGCGAACAGCGCGGCCTGCTCGGGGGTCGGTTCGGGAACAGCGGTATCAGACGTCGTCATGGAAAGCCCTGGGTCAGCGCAAAGGTTGGAGGTTGTGGTCGAAGGCTCCGAGGGCTCGGCCCGGCTCGACCGCGTGCTGGCGGCGCGCCTGCCGGAGCTGTCGCGATCGAGGCTGAAAGCCCTGATCCTGGCGGGCGCAGTGCACCTGAAGGCCTCCGCGGTCCGCGACCCCGCTTATCACGTCGCATCCGGCGATACGATCATAATCGACGTGCCGGAAGCGGCGCCCGCCGAGCCCAAGGGGGAGGACATCGCCCTCGATATCGTGTTCGAGGACGACGACATCGTCGTCCTCAACAAGCCCAAGGGCCTCGTCGTGCACCCCGCGGCCGGCCACGAGACCGGCACCTTGGTGAACGCGCTGATCGCCCATTGCGGCGCCTCGCTCTCCGGCATCGGCGGCGTGCGCCGGCCCGGGATCGTGCACCGGCTCGACAAGGACACGACGGGGCTGATGGTGGTTGCCAAGAACGATCTCGCCCACGCTTCATTGACGGCGCAATTCGCCGATCACGGCCGCACCGGCGCGATGCGGCGCGGCTACATGGCATTCGCCTGGGGCGTGCCGAACCGGCACCGCGGCACCGTCGATGCGCCGATCGACCGGCATCCGCATGCACGCGAGAAGATGGCCGTGCGCCAGGGTGGCCGCGAGGCGGTGACGCATTGGGAAATCCTGGAGAGCTTCAAGGGACGCGACGGCAAGGGCGTCGCCGCCCTGCTCGCCTGCGAGCTCGAGACCGGCCGCACCCATCAGATCCGCGTCCATCTCGCCCATATCGGCCACCCGCTGATGGGCGATGCCGTCTATGGCCCGCATTTCAAGACCAAGGCCAACCAGCTCGGCCCCGAGTCGCAGGCAGCTTTGGCGGCGCTGGGGCGGCAGGCCTTACATGCTTACCTGCTGGTATTGGAGCACCCGAGGACGGGAGAATTACTGCACTGGGAGGCGCCTTTGCCGGAGGATTTGCTTCTCCTGGAACGTGCGCTCAAGGCGGCGCTATGACGCAGGCCGCTTCAGAAAGCCTTTACATTACAAAAAGTTATAGCTGCCACACGGGGACGTGACGTCAGCAATCCTTCCCTTTTTGACCCCCGATGGGGTATATTGCGTCTGCGTTGAAATGACCAACGCGGAACATCGCAGCTACGGCCGGCTTTAACACAGCGGTCGTCTGCCTGGCCCGCCGCTATCGGGGGCCTGAACCTTTTGGAGGGCGCACTATGGCCCGTACCGCTGCTTTGCCGGTCCTCAATGGAGAATCCGGCCTTTCTCGCTACCTCGCCGAGATCCGCAAATTCCCGATGCTGGAACCGCAGGAGGAGTACATGCTCGCCAAGCGTTGGCGCGAGCATGACGATCGCGACGCGGCACACCAACTCGTCACCAGCCATCTCCGCCTCGTGGCCAAGATCGCCATGGGCTATCGCGGCTACGGCCTGCCGATCTCCGAGGTCGTCTCGGAAGGCAATGTCGGCCTGATGCAGGCGGTGAAGCGATTCGAACCCGAGAAGGGGTTCCGTCTCGCCACCTACGCCATGTGGTGGATCAAGGCGTCGATTCAAGAGTACATCCTCCGTTCGTGGTCGCTCGTGAAGATGGGCACCACCGCGAACCAGAAGAAGCTGTTCTTCAACCTGCGCAAGGCGAAGAGCAAGATCAACGCGCTGGACGAAGGCGATCTCCGCCCCGACCAAGTCAAGTTGATCGCCAAGCGCCTCGGCGTCACCGATCAGGACGTGATCGACATGAACCGCCGCCTCGGCGGCGATGCGTCACTCAACGCACCGATCCGCGACGATGGCGAAGCCGGCGAATGGCAGGACTGGCTGGTCGACAACACGCCCAACCAGGAAGCCATGATGGCGGAGCACGAGGAGTATGATCACCGCCGTGACGCGCTGAACGGCGCCATGGGCGTGCTCAACCCGCGCGAACGCCGCATCTTCGAGGCCCGCCGCCTCGCCGATGAGCCGATGACGCTGGAAGACCTTGCTGCCGAGTTCGGCGTGTCGCGCGAGCGCGTCCGCCAGATCGAGGTCCGCGCCTTCGAGAAGGTGCAGTCCGCGGTCAAGGGCACGATCGCAAAGGCCGAACAGGCCGCGCTGGAAGCCGCGCATTAAGCGCGGCGGCTCAGCGCCAGAGATTGGCGGATCGAAAGAGACGAAAAGCCGGCGGCAACGCCGGCTTTTTTGTTGGTGTGATGCGAACTGCGCCCGATAGCGGTGCGTGTGGGCACACCGCCTACTCCCCCCATTGCCTTGCCATCGTCGCGAGCGTGCAGCCTTCGCAATAGCGGGCGTCCTTGTAGTCGATCCAGTTGTGCGCGTAGACCCGCTCGAGCGGGATGTCGTAGCGCGCGCGCAGCACTTTCACGAGGATCCTCCACGCCGCGACCTGTGCCTCGGTCGGCCCCGCCGTCACGTCGGGATAATTGCCGGCGAACTCGACGCCGATCGAATTGTCGCGCACCACCTGGCGGTAGGTCGGACGGTTGTCGATGTACTTGTTGTCGTTGCGGTTGGCGCCGTCGCCGTGGGTCGGCACGAGGTTCTCGGCGACCGCCCAATAGACCGTGCCGTCGGTCTCGACCCAGACCGTGACGCCGCGCCGCGTCGGGTTCTTCGCCTGGGCCTGCGCGCCGCCGCGGGCAGAGCCCGCAGGTCCCTCGGTCTGGTGCACGATGATGTTGCGCCAGGGTCTTGCGTTGCGGACCTCGCCCCAAGGCGCCAGCCAGACGATCTTCAGGCCGGGAATGACGGGCGTGCCGGAGGCGCGCGCGAGCCTGGCGAGCTCGGCATCCGCAGCAGCGGCGGGGAAGATCGGAAGGAGAGCGGCCAACACGGCCGCGAGCAGGCGAAATATCATCATGCAGGGTCCAATGCGACCCAAGCCTAACAGGCTTTACGCGAATGTCCTCACCGTCCCGACAGACTCGGGCGATAACGGCGGGGTGGGGTCATAGACCGCAAAATCGTTCTTGCCGTTCTTCTTGGCCGCATAGAGGGCATGGTCGGCATTGGCCATCAGGCGGTCCGGGAATTCCCCGATGCCGCGATCCCACTCCGCAACCCCGATCGAGATCGCGATCGGAATGTCGCGGCCGCTGCAGCTGACGGCATCCTGCCGGCAGACCTCAAGCACGCGGCGGGCGATCGCGGCAGCCTCGCGCAGCGACGAGGACGGCAGCACGATGCAGAACTCGTCGCCACCGGTGCGGGCGAGCATGTCGCCGGGCCGCAGGCGCGTCTCCGCCATCAGGGTGAAGTGCTTGAGGCAGGCATCGCCGGCGGCATGGCCATGGGTGTCGTTGATGGTCTTGAAGCCGTCGAGGTCGATCAGCAGCAGCGAGAACGGCTCACCGCTGCGCCCCGAACGGGCGCATTCCTCGGTCAGGCGCTGCAAGAGATGCCGCCGGTTGGCAACGCCGGTGAGATCGTCGAGCAACGCGAGGTCGGCAACCTCGCCCCGCAACCGGTCCATCGCCATCAGCAGGAAACCGAAATTGAGCGTCATCGACAGGAACAGCAGCCCGAGCACCATGATCGCATGGGCCTGGCCGCCGGCGCGCGCCGAGAGATCGTAGCCGAGCAGATTGCCCACGGTGCGCACGAGCAGGATCGCGATGATGCTGAGGATGACGATGCCGGACAGCTTGGCGCCCGGACTGACGCGGCCTTCCGGCGACAACAACAGACGCAGCGCCAGCATCAGCGGCAGGGCCTGACCGAACGTGTAGCTGAGCATGCGCAGCTGCATGTGCTCGAATCCGACCATGAAGAGCACGACGCCGACAAGGCTCAAGCATCCTGTCGCGGTCATCAGGCGCCACGAGACCGGCCGGTCGTAGAAGCGCTGAATTCCCATGGCGGCAAGGCAGCTCGCAGCGATGACACCGCCGGCGCCGAGCAGCAGCGGCAGGGGAGAGGCGACGAACAGACGGATCAAGGCCGTCATCGCGCCGGCGGCACCGACGAAGGCCGATGCCATCCAGAACCGCGCAGCCGCGAAATTCGGATAGGAACGCGTCACGTAGGCCCAGATCACGCCGAGCGCCAGGAAGTTGACGACGAAGACCGTCCACAATGTCGGTACGTTCAGCATGACGCGTACAGCACGCGCAGCGTCCCGCCCCCCGATCCCGGCAGCCGTCCGTCCATGACCCATCCCCGTTTTCTTGCGGAAGACAATGCGATGGTTGCGCTTAATGGAGTCTCACTGCGGCTCGCGAAAACGCGCCCTTGGTTTTGGATTCATGAACGGCACGCGGCTATTGCCGGATCGTTAAGGCTGTCGCGCCCGATGGCCTGACGCGTGGAGCGGATTCGCGCCAAAAATCACCCGAAAGTGCATCTGAGCTGTGGATAACAGGATGACACGGATGTGACGACGCGGGGCAGCCGGCTCCGAATCTGCTGAGTTTGTCGTCGAGGATGTTGCGAGGCTGGCCCTCCGCCGAGCACCCTCGTGTCGCGTTCCACCATTAACCCTTGAGAGGATACTATGGCTAAGAAAGCGAAGAAGGCGGCGAAGAAGAAGGCGAAAAAGGCCAAGAAGGCGAAGAAGAAGTAACGAGGCTTCTGCTTCTTTGCCCGGGTGGAGTGAGCTCCGCCCGGGCGTCGGGTCGATGGAAGATGGCGGGCGCAAGGCCCGCTTTTTTATTGTGCGAGAGTTCGAAGTGTACCCGCTCTAACAGCGTCATGGCCGGGCTTGTCCCGGCCATCCACTCCTTGCCGCACAGTCCGAAGAGCGTGGATGCCCGGGACAAGCCCGGGCATGACGAGACCTTTCGAGAGGTGACGAAGAAGCTATCGCTCCGACAACGCCAGCTTGGCGCCGAGCGCGGCGAAGCCGGCGGCAAAGGAGCGGCGCAGCCAGGCCATGACGGCCGGGCGGGAGATGACGCGCTCGCGCACCGCGGCGGCGCAGAGGCCGTAGAGGACGAACACCGCGAACGTCATCGCCATGAAGGCGCCGCTCAATTCCAGCATGCGCGCCAGCACATGGGCCTCGTCCGCCGCGACGAATTGCGGCAGGAAGGCGAGGAAGAAGATCGACAGTTTTGGATTGAGGATGTTGATCAGGAAGCCGGTGACGATGACGCGGCTGCTCGACCGCTCGCGGATGTCGCCGCCAACCGCCAGCGCCCCGGTCTCGCGCAGCGCCTGCCAGGACATGTAGAGCAGATAGGCGACGCCGCACCATTTCAGCGCGGCGAAGGCGAGCGCGCTGGTGTGGAGCACGGCGGCAAGACCGAGCATCGCCGCCGCCATGTGCGGCACGATGCCGAGCGTGCAGCCGAAGGCGGCCGCCACGCTGGCGCGCGAACCGCGGGTCAGCGCGGCGGCCAGCGTGTAGAGCACGCCGGTGCCAGGGGAAGCGACCACGATGAGCGAGGTGAGCAGGAAGGACCAAGTCATGGGTCCGACCTTATCACCGCAGCGCGCTGCGAGAAAGCGAAGCGCGTCAGGACAGCTGAGCGATCTCGGCCTCGCGCAGCACGTCGAGCGGCGCCCAGGGCTTGGCCCAGAACTTGGCGCCGTCGGGCAAGGCCTGCTTCAAGGGCCGGCCCGAGGTGACGACGACGTCGAGCTTCGGATTGCGGTCCTTGGCGACATGCGCGAGCTCGACGCCGTTCATGCGGCCGGCCAGCTGGACGTCGGTCAGCATCAGACAGAGCGCGCCGGCGTTCTTGTCGAGCACGCGCTCGGCGGCCTCGGCGCTTTCGCACTGGATGACCTGGTAGCCGCTCTCCTCCAGGAGGACGCAAAGCATCTCCCGCTGCATGGCGTCGTCTTCAACGATCAGCGCTGTCGCGCGTAATGGCGTCGCTTGTCCCATCGGCGGCTCCCAATGCATGCCCTCATAACGGATGTTAAAAACCCAGGCGGACGTGGGTTCGGTTTCATTTCAAAAAAAAGTAATTCATAGTTCCATCATCGGGGACTTGACGGGGGAACTCATGACGACGATTCGGGGCGCCGCCGCCATCACGGGAGCCGCGAGCGGCATCGGCCGGGCGCTGGCGATCGAGCTCGCGCAACGCGGCTGCGACCTCGCACTGGCCGATCGCGACGAGGGTGGATTGAAGGCGCTCGCGGCGGAGATCGGAACAACGCGCAAGGTCAGCCTGCACCGCGTCGACGTCGGCCAGCCGAGCGACATCGCGCAGTTCGCGAGCGAGGCCATCGCCGCGCATCCTTCCCTCGGCATCGTCGTCAACAATGCCGGCGTTGCGCTGATGGGCACATTCGAGGAGATCGACCAGGCCCAGATGGACTGGCTGTTCGACATCAATTTCTGGGGCGTGGTGCACGGCACACGCGCCTTCCTGCCGCACCTGAAGACGATGAGCGAGGCCCACATCGTCAACCTCTCCTCGATCTTCGGCATCATCGCCCCGCCGGGCCAATCGGCCTATGCCGCGGCGAAGTTCGCAGTGCGCGGCTTCTCGGAGAGCGTGCGGCACGAGCTCAGCGTCGCGGGCAGCCCGGTGAAGATGTCGGTCGTGCATCCCGGCGGCATCGCCACCGCGATCGCGCGCAACGCCCGCACCGGCGTCGGCGTCACCGACAATGCCCGCCGCGCGCAATCGATCGAACGGTTCGAGAACGCGGCGAAGACCTCGCCGAAGGACGCGGCACTGCGCATCATCAGGGGCATCGAGCGGAACGAGCCGCGCATCCTGATCGGCAACGACGCCCGCTTCATGGACCTGCTGCAGCGCTTCCGCCCGGGAACCTATTGGGCGCCGCTGCAGCGGCGGCTGGAGAAGATGGCGAAGGGGATAGAAAAGTAGCCAGGAGCGCAACGGCCTCCACACCCACCGCTGTCACTCCCCGCGAAGGCGGGGAATCCAGTACGCCGTGGCTTCTCGGCTCTAGCCGCGCCGTCTCTGGAATACTGGATCACCCGCCTTCGCGGGTGATGACACCGATGATGTGGTCACTGCCCCATCAGCCGATCGGCGAAATAGCCGATGGTCTTGCGGTACACCACCGCCCTGTTCCACTCGCGCATCGCCTCGAAGTTCGGCGTTCCCTCGCCATAAGGCTGGCCCATCTTGAAGCCGCTCGTGTGCAGGAGGTTCGCGGTCGAGGCGAGCACGTCGGGGATGCTGTGGCGGAGATCGACATGGCCGTCGCCGTCGAAATCGACGCCGTACTTGATGTAGGACGATGGCAGGAACTGGGTCTGGCCGATCTCGCCGGCATAGGCGCCGATCATGTCGCGCAGCTGCAGGTCGCCGCGCTGCACGATCTTGAGCGCGGCGAGCAGCTCGCCCTGGAACAGATCGGTGCGGCGGCAATCATGCGCGAGCGTCGCCAGCGTGCGGACCACCGGTAGCTTGCCGGTGTCGCCCTTGCCGAAATCGCTCTCCAGCCCCCAGATCGCGACCAGGATATAGCGGGGCACGCCGAACTTCTGCTCGATGCGCGACAGCAGCGCGGCATGCCGCTGCAGCATCGCGCGCCCGCCATTGATGCGGCCGGGGCCGACGCGAGTCGAGACGTACTGCTCGAAGGTCTTGTTGAAGGTGTAACGCTGGCGCCGGTCGAAGGCGAGAACCGCAGGGTCGGGCGCAACGCCGCCGAGCGCCGCATTGGTCACGCTCGCCGAGACGCCGGCGGCCTGCGCCTCCTGCGCCATGCTGGCGATGAAGCCGTTGAAGTCGCCGCCGCAGCGGGCGGCCTGCGCGGATCCGCCGGCCAAAGACAAGACGAAGGCGGCAGCGAGAAGCAGTCTCAGCATGTGGAGCAATCCCCCAGAGAATTCCAGTGCGAAGCAGCGCTGAGGATCATGCCCGGGAACGCCGTGAGCGTCAAAGCACAAGGCTTGATCCGCATCAAACCGTCTCACGCCGTGCTTTCTAGACAGAGCCGAGCAGGAGAACCACACATGACCGGAATAACCTTGAGCGCCGAGCAGATCCGCAATGCGCCAGCACCAGTGCGGCAATGGATCGAGCAGGAGGTGATCGCCGCGCTCGGCCTTGCGCCACGGACGCCGGCGGCCGCGCCGCCGCAAGTCCCCCACCTCGTCGCCTGCAGCGTGGAAGACATGGCCGGCGTGCTCGAGCACATCCGCGGCGTGCTTCCGGCCGTGAACGTGCTGTTCGAGCTCGGCCGCCCCGGCATCAGCTTCGGCCGCCCCGCGGTGATGACGTTCCGCCTGATGGACCTCCTGCATCACACGCGCCTCTCGGACGTCAGCGAGGTCATGACGTGTCTCGAGATGATCAACCAGGCGCTGACCGAGGTGAAGAAGGACGCGTCCGTGCGGTTCTGCGGCTTCGACAACGAGGGCCATTGCCTGATCGCGCCGCAGACGCAACAGAGCATCGCGACACTGTGGCAGACCATGATGGAACGGCAGCAGGCCGCGCGCGCCGCGCCGGCCGCGTGAAGCAGGCGGCATCGCCATGCCCAACCGCCAGCAGCCTCCATCAACCCGCTCGCTCCTCCGCATCCCGCTGTTTCGCCTGCTCGCCATCAATCTCGCGGTCGGCGCCTGCGCCGCCGTGCTTTTGGTCGGCGGCCTGCTCTGGCTCAATCCCGGGCATCTGCGGGAGCTGATCTTCGCCGACCGCGCACCTGCCATTGCGCTCGTGCTGCTGCTCGCTTCCTTCCTCATCACCTTCGGCTCGGCCGCGATGGGCAGCGCGATCATGGCGCAGGGACGCAAGGAGCGTAGCAACAAAGGCGGCGGACGGGGATCGCGGCTCGCCGTGCAGGAGGTGGTGCACCGCCGGCGAGATTGAGGCGCGCAGCGCGAAGCGTGCGCGTCGGCGCCGAAACAAAACCGCAAAAACAACCCCATGCACAGTAGAAGTCTTGATGTGATCTTTGCGATTTTTCCGAATTGACGTTGACCGTCGGGCAAAACAGTGGTATGGTGCCAACATCGCAGGACTCCAGACGCTGACGCCCGCGCGCTCTCGTTGCCTTCCGAGAGCGCAGCAAGATGAACAAAGTACTTCGAGGATCCAAAGCATCTGATTTTCGAGATTGTGGGAAATCGCGATATCCATCAGCTGCATATCTGATGCGCCTGCTGCGACATCGTCGCGCGACGATTTACCTTGCCATCGCGGCGCGCCTTCTATAGCCTTCTATTTTAGGTTGTCGCCCTGCCAGCCCCGGGCGACGCTGAAAAGATAAACGGCGGGCTTCGGCCCGCCGTTTATTGAAGGGCGTGGCGACGATCGCGAAGGTCACAATCCCGAAAGTCATTTGACTGCGGCGTCCTGATCGAGGACAAGCCGCCATGGCCAAAAAACCCGGAACCAACCCCAAAGGCGAATTCGCCTTCTTCAACGTCGTCTACGAAGACGATTCCCAACGCTCCAACCGCCGCGTCCCTTCCGAACTGCTCGGCGGCCTCGACGGCGACGAACCCGCCCGCAACTTCATCATGGAACAGGACCGCGAGATCGCGGAAAAGAGCGGCCGCCCGGCGCTGGAGATCAAGCGGATCGAGCGGGTGGGAGCGAAGAAGAAGTAGGCGGGCACAGCGGGGCGTTCACCAGCGCCCGCTCCATTTATTCGAGGCAAATAGCAGATCGGCAAACCGGTCATAGGCAAACCGCGTGATCGGCAGCGCCACGCGATTGCCTGATAGCACCGCAAGCCACCCCTGCCCCGGCGTCAACCGCCACAGCGCAATCGCGACATCAGCGCCGACGACGAGCCGCCCGGCCTCATCCGTCGCGTGTAGGCGCCGCCTGATGTCGTCGAGCGAAGCGCCAAAGTGCGCCAGTGCATCAGGCTGCTCGTTGATGTCCCTGAACTCGACGGTGCCCGCGCGCACCAGCGCCAGCAGCTTGTTGCGCTGCCAGTCCATGCCGGCGTCGCAGACGGGGCAGCGGGTGTTGTAGTAGACGGTGAGGTGGGGTGGCATCAATGAGCCTTTCTCGTCGGAATTATAGTCCGAAAGAAAGCCAGATAAACGCCTTCGGCTGAAGCTGCCGATACAAAGGCACAAAGAAGGACGACCCGACCTCGGCCCGCCGAATTGCGCGGCAGCCTCGACGGCGGCGAGCCGCGCGCAACCTCATTGGGAGCAGCATCGAGAGTCGCGTAAAAGAGTGGGAGGTCGGCGCTGGAGATCGAGCGGATTGAAAGGAGGCGAAGAAGAAGCAGGGTTCGGCCCTATCCCCGTCATTGCGAGCGCAGCGAAGCAATCCAGAGATGCGTCTGTGGGGATGGGCGGCAGAGCAGACCTGATTTGCTCAACTTGAGTTCTTCGCATTGTGCCCCCGAAGCGGACATGATGCAGCGAATGACAACTCGACTATCGAGCCCTCCATTGCTCGCGGAATTGCCCGGGCGTCACGCCTGCAACCCGGCGGAATGCACGGGTAAAATGGGCGGGATCTGCGTAGCCCGAAGCAAACGCAATCTCGATGATCTTGGAATCCGTATCTCGCAAAAGCTTTCTGGCATTTTCAAACCTCACGGTATCCAACAGCCGCGAATATGTCATCCCGGCGCGAGATAGCTTGCGTTGAAGGCTGCGTGCGCTGACCCCCGCCATCTCCGCGACTTCCGCCAGCGCCGGAGGCCGCTCGTCCATGTAGGATGGCAGCATCAGCTTAAGTGCGTGGATAAAGTCAAAGTTCGAATGTTCGACAAAGTCGCTCTTCGGATGAGAAGGAGCTTGCTTCAATCTGTTAGGAAGGCCCAGCAATGAAACAGGTACGTCGATCCACGAAGCTTCTTGACCAGACAGGAATTGAGACGTCGGCCAGAAAGACCGACATGCCGGACCCGGCGTGTACCGCGCCTCAAAGGCGATAGTTGCCGGAGCCCAGTCCGGTCCGGCGAATTGGCGGACGATGTAAATCGGGAAAACGTTCTGAAGCCATTGTGAATGCTCGAGATGCTGAAGTCCGGCAGTGCCGGCTAGCTTGCTGCAATAGCGAACATGGTCGCCGTGGCGCTCGACCCAGTTGCTCAAGTTTGAATCTTCGAGCGAAGCTAATCTACAGGCCTGGTGCAGCGCGACGAGCAAAGTCGGAGAATGACTGATTAGATACCTGGTCTTCTCACTAAGGTGTCCGAAATTGAGCGACTTAGCAGCGTGGAATCCAAAATCTTCAATACCTTGCGACCGGCTGGCAAACTCCGCAAATTCGATAGCAGGCAAAATCGGGACGTAATGATCGGCTTTTTCCTCCAGAGAAGCGGGCAGCAGATACTTTTCCAGTAAAGAAGCGGTTGGCGCGCCGAGATTATCCAGAATGTCAGCGAAGGGACTGAGGTGCTGACAACGCGTCAAATGAATCTTTGGCATTGGTGCGTCTCGATCACTTAATTCAGCGCACGAGCGGCGTCGCAGGACGACAACTCCCTAAACAGGGAGCGCCGACGCCTGTCACACGCTTAGATTATCAGGACTGCAAGGCTCTTTGCGTGCTTTTTGTCGCCTGGCTATGCCTCCAGAGGATCGCAGTCTCAGCTCATTCCATTCGACGAACATTTTGGCGCCCAATGGCCAGATGCGCCTCTCAGCTTCCCTAATCCTATGGATCGATTTTCCGCTGTAGGAGCATAGGCTTCAGGCCTGACGTCAAACGATGAGAGCCGTCCGCTTGCCTTCATCCACGGCGGTCCGCACCGCCATCGTTGCATCACTGCGGCACGGTGACGCAACCCTCGATAGCACAGCGCATGCGCTCAGAATTAGCGGGCGCACATTACAGCGTCATCTAGAACGCATGGGCACAAGCCACAGCAAGATCCTCGACGAAGTCCGATTGGAGATTGCGTGCCGCCTGCTGGCCGATACGAGTAAGCGCTTGTCGGATATTGCAGAATTTCTAGGATACACGAACGCCAGCAGCTTCAGCCGCGCTTTCGTGCGTTTGATGAAAATTCAACCCATCGTTTATCGGCGGCAGCAACGCGGCCGCAAGCATGATCGGTCGCTCGTCCGCCGACGTTCTCACCCCACCAACCCGTTGAATGATTCCTGACGATTGGCGCGAAATGGCAAGACGCGCCGCGTGATTTGGCGCGAAATGCAGAGATGCCGCCGCCACTAGCGACGCTCTTGTCGCTTCCGAATTGCTCACGTGCTGTTCGAGGAAGAACGACCAGCCTGCAAAGGAGAGGATCATCATGACAATCCGCGTTGCCTTGATTGCGGTCTGCGCCGCTGGCTTAGTGGCAATTCCGCACAAGCTTCTTGCTCAATCTCAGGCCGAACCCAAGCCGCACATTCCGCTTGAGAAATCGATTGGTCAGGCCAAGCCGGAAGTGGTCCCATCGCTTTTTGTACTCAACTCACGCGGGGTGAGCCTGAAGGAGGGTAAGCTGGTGCTGAGTGCAATTTCTCCGAATGCGATCGTGTTTGCCGACCGGCCGGTTCGTGCCGCCGGGCATGATCTGACCTCCCGGATTATCGAGGACTGGGGCAATGGCAGCGACAACTTCGCTAAAGACCCGCCCAACGCCACGGTGTCAGGATTCAAGAAAGACGGATCGTCGGTGTTGGATGCCGTCGTCGTGTTGAAATCCCCCAAGCTTGAGGGTGATAAGCTGACGTTCGACGTCGATCTCCTCGAAGGTGATCTCGCCGGGGCGGACGGGCCGGCATCTGTCTTTATCGATATCATTGGCCGTCCGTTGACGCCGTTGTCTTTCGCCGGCGTCGCTCGCCGCACCGCCTGGCGCGGAGCGTTCTACCGCGGCGCTGCCGTGGCAGGAGCCGCTGCTGTGGCCGGGGCTGCGGCGTATCCCTATTACTCACCGCGCTGCGGCTACTACCCCTATCCGCCCTGCTATTGAACCGTTCGCCCGAGTGGCTCCGTTACAAAGGCGTGAACTGCGAATCCACGTGACTGGTTTTCTATAGGAAGGAGATTAGCGATGAACATCACCCGTCGATCCCTTGCATTTGGCGGAATGGGGCTGCTCGCGGGAGCCGCCGCCACACGACCGGCTCTTGCCCAGGATTCATTTTTCGGAGTGGGACAAGGCCTGGAGGATTTCTGGCTGGCCAGCGACGCCTACATCTTTGGCTACCCGCTGGTGACGATGGAGATGACCCGGCGGATCATCACGAATGTCGCCGAGCCCGTCGGCACGCGCGGTCCGATGGGACACATCATCAAGCTGCGCCAGTATCCCGATGCCTCCTTCAGGGATGTGACGGCACCGAATGCCGACACCTTGTACACGACATCCTTCTTCGACGTCGGAAAGGAGCCGTGGATACTCAGCATTCCGGACATGAAGGGCCGCTATTTCCTGATGCCGATGCTGGACGGCTGGACCACCGTGTTTCACGTGCCAGGTAAGCGCACCACCGGCACCGGGGCGCAGACCTACGCGATCACGGGGCCGGGTTGGAAGGGCACGCTGCCGGCGGGTGTCAAGGAGTACAAGTCTGCCACCAATATCGTGTGGCTGCTCGGCCGCATCTATTGCACCGGCACGGCGGACGATTACGCTGCGGTGCACAAGTTGCAAGACGAATGCAAGCTCGTTCCGCTCAGCGCTTATGGCAAAGCCTACACGCCCGCCCCCGGGAAGGTGGATCCAACAATCGATATGAAGGCGGCGGTCCGCGAGCAGGTCAATCGCATGGACGCGGTCTCATACTTCAAGCTGCTTTGCGAGTTGATGAAGACTAATCCGCCATACGCCGCGGACGCGCCTCAACTTGCGAAGTTTGCCCGCATCGGCATCGTCCCAGGGCAGGATTTTGATGAGAGTAAGCTGAAGGCAGACTTTCTGAGGCGCCTGCCGGAGGTGTCGTTCGACCGGATCATGCTGCAGTTCAAAATCAACAAGGCCATCAAAGACGAGAATGGGTTCGCGTTCACGACCAAGACCGGCATCTACGGCACCGACTATTTGATGCGGGCTTTGGTAACCGCGATCGGGCTTGGTGCCAACCGGCCGCAGGATGCCGTCTATCCGACCTCGCAAAAAGACGCCGACGGTCACAAGTACAGCGGCGCGAACAAGTACGTGATGCGATTTCCGAAAGGTCACTTGCCTCCAGCGGAGGGATTCTGGTCGCTTACGATGTACGACAGCGGCTATTTCTTCGTGAAGAACCCGCTCAACAGGTACTCCGTCAGCGCTCGGGAAGACTTGAAGGAGAATCCGGACGGATCAACTGATCTGTACATCCAGAAGGACTCTCCCGGCAAAGAGAAGGAGTCGAACTGGCTACCTGCGCCTGAGGGAGATTTCATCCTCATGTTGCGTATGTACTGGCCCCAGGAGACGGACCCCTCGATCATCAACGGCACATGGACGGTCCCGGCCGCCAGAAAAGTCGGAGCCTAGAGCAGGCAATCATGCCGGCGCGCATGCGCCGGCATGATTGCTAGGCCGCTCCCAGATGCCCCACAGCACGCTGTACTCGCTTTGGGTTTTCTGGGGCGAATGACACGGTATTCGCGATGCAGGAGGCCATGATGTCGGCACTTCACCTTGGAAAAGGAAAACAGCGCGTTGGAAGGAGCGCGACAAAGCCGTCTCTCTCTTCTGCGTTCAGGAATGCAGCCATTGCCTCGGCAGTCATGACGCTGTCGGTGCCTGCTGCCACGGCTTACGCCGACGAAGGTGGCGTTTCCTACTGGCTCCCTGGCCGCTTCAGCAGCCTTGCCGCCACCCCTCAAGCCCCCGGCTGGTCAATGGCAGCGGTCTACTACCACACCAGCGTAAGTGCATTCGGCACCGCGGCTGCCGCAAGGGAAATTCACGTCGGCAGAATCCCCGCAACAGTAAACGTCGATCTGAACTTGCGTCTGAATGGGCGGGGGGATCTCGTCCTGCTCAATCCTACATACACGTTCGCAACCCCCGTGCTGGGCGGGCAACTGGCCATCGGAGTGACAGGACTGTTCGGACGATCGAGCGCTGATCTAGCAGGAACGCTCACCGCAACTGTCGGCCCCCTGGCCGTGACGCGCACGGGCAGGTTCGGCGACTCGATCACGTCAGTCGGGGATCTCTACCCGCAGGCGACGCTCAAGTGGAATGCAGGCGTCCATAACTTCATGACCTACGTAACCGGAGATGTTCCCGTCGGCGCTTACAGTTCGTCCCGTCTCGCCAATCTCGGCATCGGGCATGGCGCCATCGACGGCGGCGCCGGCTACACCTACTTCAATCCGCAAACTGGCCACGAGTTTTCCGCGGTGGCGGGCCTCACCTACAATTTCAAGAATCCGGATACGCAGTACCAGAACGGCATCGATCTTCACGTTGACTGGGGAGCCTCGCAGTTTCTGTCAAAGCAAACTTTCGTCGGCCTCGTTGGTTATGCCTATCAGCAGATAACTGATGACGTTGGCCAGCATCCCGCCCTAGGCGGCTTTCGGTCCCGAGTCTTCGCAGTTGGTCCGCAGATTGGCTTTCTATTTCCGGTAGGCGATATGCAGGGGTATTTGAATCTGAAGGGATATGGCGAGTTCGCTGCGGAGAATCGGCCGGCTGGCTGGAACACTTGGCTGACGTTCTCAATATCGCCGATAGCGCCGACCAGAACTGTCGCATCAACCCGGCGGATCACAAAATAGCAGCGTGGCCGCTTAGCCGATCTCGCCGACACACCATGGGTCGGTCGAACGTCTCACGTGAACATATCGAACTGAGCTGGTTATCTGCGTAGCCTCGAACCTTCCACCTGCTGAACAAAGCTGGCGTGAAGGTAGTCGAGAAGATCTACCTGCATCGAAATCCCGCACTTTGAAGAAGGAAAGTCGCCCCCCGGACCCGCACTTCCGCTTTCGGCCCATCTCGGAAGTCGGGCACCGTCCGCACTTTTGTTGCTGTTGGAATGGAATCGGACATGGGTAGGGCAATCGCCTGGTGGATTGCTTCGTCGCAAGCGCTCCTCGCAATGACGGGGCGAGAGCCGAGTCAAAGAAAAACGGCGGGCTGTTGGCCCGCCGTTTTCGTTCTGATTGAAATCGGATCAATTATCCAAAAAGCTCCGCAGCTTCCGGCTCCTTGACGGATGCTTCAGCTTCCGCAGCGCCTTCGCTTCGATCTGGCGGATACGCTCGCGCGTCACCGAGAACTGCTGACCCACCTCTTCCAGCGTGTGATCGGTGTTCATGCCGATGCCGAAGCGCATGCGCAGCACGCGCTCTTCGCGCGGGGTGAGCGATGCCAGGACGCGCGTGGTGGTTTCACGCAGATTGGACTGGATCGCGGCGTCGATGGGCAGGATCGCGTTCTTGTCCTCGATGAAATCGCCGAGATGCGAATCCTCTTCGTCACCGACCGGCGTCTCCAGCGAGAGCGGCTCCTTGGCGATCTTGAGAACCTTGCGCACCTTCTCCAAGGGCATGCCGAGCTTTTCGGCGAGCTCCTCCGGGGTCGGCTCGCGGCCGATCTCGTTGAGCATCTGGCGGGACGTGCGCACGATCTTGTTGATCGTCTCGATCATGTGCACGGGGATGCGGATGGTGCGGGCCTGGTCGGCGATCGAGCGGGTGATCGCCTGCCGGATCCACCAGGTGGCGTAGGTCGAGAACTTGTAGCCGCGGCGGTACTCGAACTTGTCGACCGCCTTCATCAGGCCGATATTGCCTTCCTGGATCAGGTCGAGGAACTGCAGGCCGCGGTTGGTGTACTTCTTGGCGATCGAGATCACGAGGCGGAGGTTGGCTTCCACCATCTCCTTCTTGGCCTGGCGTGCCTCGCGCTCGCCCTTCTGCACGGAGTGCACGATCTTGCGGAACTCGACGATCTCGAGGCCGGTCAGCGCGGCGAGCTGATGCACCTCGTGGCGGAGGTCCTTGATGCGGTCCTTCTCGTGGTGGACGAAGTTCTTCCAGCCCTTGGCCGACAGCTTCGAGACGCGGTTGAGCCAGCGCGGA
This sequence comes from Bradyrhizobium sp. BRP20, assembly GCF_020194215.1. NCBI lineage: Bacteria > Pseudomonadati > Pseudomonadota > Alphaproteobacteria > Hyphomicrobiales > Nitrobacteraceae > Bradyrhizobium > Bradyrhizobium sp. BRP20. The sequence continues at coordinate 119,354 of NZ_JADYVY010000010.1, forward strand.
TCGAGCTCCGAGCCGGTATAGTTGCGCAGGAAATCCTCGCGCGCGACGCCGTGGCTGTCGGCAAGGCGCATCAGGCGGCCCTCATGCGAGACGAGGCGCTTGTTGATGTCGTAGAGCTGCTCGACAAGGCTGTCGATGCGGGCCTGGTTGAGGCGCAGCGACTTCACCTCGACGATGATCTCGTCCTTCAGCTTCTTGTACTTGCGCTCCTGGTGCGGCGAGAGCGACTCGTTCTGGAGCTGGTTCTGGATGTCCTGCTCCTGAAGCTTGCGCAGCTTCTTGTAGCTGTCGGCGATGCGATCGAAGATCTCGACCACCTTCGGCTTGAGCTCGGCCTCGATCGCCGCGAGCGACATCTGGTTCTCGAACTCGTCGTCGTCCATGTCGGACTCGGCGGCGGCCTCGCCCGGATCCTTCTCCTCGCCCTCGGGGGCGGCCGCGGGCGCGGCGCGGAACGGCGTCGGCGACGGGGGCGCGGCAGGCGGCGCGACATGCGCGGGCGCAGCGGCGGACGCGGTGGCTTCGCCGCCCTCGGCCGAGGCTTCGCCGCCCTCGCCATTGGGTCCTGCGATCATCGCGGCGTTCATGCCGCCCTTGGCATCCGGGCCGGCATAGGTGGCTTCGAGATCGATGATGTCGCGGAGGAAGATCTTGCCTTCGTTGAGCTCGTCGCGCCAGATGATGATGGCCTGGAAGGTCAGCGGGCTTTCGCAGAGACCTGCGATCATCGCCTCGCGGCCGGCCTCGATGCGCTTGGCGATCGCGATTTCGCCTTCGCGGGAGAGCAGCTCGACCGTGCCCATCTCGCGCAGATACATGCGCACGGGATCGTCGGTGCGCTCGCCCGGCTCGCTCTTCTTGACCTCGGTGACGGCCTTCTGGGTGACCTCGACGAGCTCGTTATCGGTCTCGTCGTCGCCCTCGTCCTTCTCTTCCTCGCCTTCGGTGTCGTCGGCTTCGGTGACGTTGATGCCCATGTCCGAGAGCATCGACATGATGTCCTCGATCTGTTCGGGCGAGGTCTGGTCGGACGGCAAGACTTCGTTGAGCTGATCGAAGGTCACGAAGCCGCGCTTCTTGGCCTGCTTGATCATCTTCTTCACGGCGGCGTCGGACAGGTCGAGCAAGGGCGAGGGTGCGTCCTGGGAATCCTTCTCCGGCGCATCCGCTGCCTTGTCGTCTTTTTCCTTGTCCTTCGCCTGCAGCGTCTTTGCCTTGGTGGCCATCCATTGCTCCTAAACGCGCTTCATGCGAGACGCCCGCCGCGCCTTCGCGTGAATTCACATGAACCTGTTGCTCGACGCTCTCGCTTCGGCAGCTCTCGACACGGAAAGGGCGGCGCACAAACCTCTCGCCACCCCCAACTCTCTCTCGCCGGAATTGCCTAACGCTTCGTCAGCCTCTTTGTCGCGGCGGATGCAGGTGTAGTGCCAACAGCGATTGCGCGGATTCATTCCTGACGCGTCTGTTATGCCTGCGGCCGCCTCTGGGCCAAAGTGCTACAAGACCGTTAAGCCTCGATTAACCCTGTTTTTGCCGCCAAACCTAGGATTTGGCGAGTCTTTTAGCGGTTCCAGCCGTGGCCGTCCGCATGTTTCTTTCATCACATGCTCTTCTGGAGCCGGCCAGACAGCTCGCCAAAACCCTCGATCAGGGCCTCGGTACCGTCGACTTCCCCTATCCGAGCCTTGACGTCACGCAGCCACGCCAAATTGGCCTCGCTGGGATCCTCCCCCAAGGCCAGCTCGGCGTCTTTCAGCTCTCTAAGTAGTGAATGCCATTGCCGATGCAAGGCAACCAGCTGGTGCCAGGTGGCAAGAACGTCGTCCCTCGCCGCGCCCTCGCGGGCGGCCCACACCGCCTGGGTCGTGATGACATTCTCAACCCTTTGAAGAGTTTGAGAAAATCCGCCCTTTGCGAGGTCACCGCGCATCTTTTCAGCCTGCTCGCCGGGGTCCGGCGAGTGGTGATGGTCGTTGGCGAAGGCGGCGATGATGCCGGCCCGGAGCTTGTGGGCCTCGGGATGGGCCAGTTCCAGGGCGGCGACCTCCTCCAGATGCTCGTGCAGCAGCCAGGGGTGGTTGATCAGGCATTGCAGGATCAGCGCCTCCCGGCGGGAGATGGCGCTGCGCTGGCCTCGCAGGATCGGGCTTGCCGCCAACTGCGGGCTCGCCGCCTGGTAGGGGCCGGACGGTAGCGGGATGGAACCGGGCGCGCCGCGGCGGCCGCCGCCGAAGCCTTGTCCACCGAATCGATTCGCCCCGCCTCGCGGCTGGAACGGGCGGCCGCCACCGGGGCGGAAATTGCCCCGGCCGCCAAAGCCGCGGCCGCCTTCGGGCGCGAAGGTGCGTTGCAGCCGCTCGACGAAGTCGTCGCGATAATAGCGCCGCACCACCTCGTCGCGGATGCCGTTCGTGAGCTCCCTGATGCGGGCCTCCAGCGCGGCGCGCCGCTCGGGCGTGGCGAAATTGCCGCCCTCGAGCTCGCGCGACCAGATCATGTCGGCGAGCGGACGGGCAGCGCCGATGACCTCCTCGATCGCGCCGCGCCCGCCCGAGCGCACGAGATCATCGGGGTCCTGCCCTTCCGGCAGCAGCGCAAAGCGAAGACTCTTGCCGGGCGCGAGGAACGGCAAGGCAAGGTCCGCAGCACGATAGGCCGCCTTCTGTCCGGCGCGGTCGCCGTCGAAGCAGAGGATCGGCTCGTCCGCCATCTTCCAGAGCAGCGCGAGCTGGCTTTCGGTGAGCGCGGTGCCGAGCGGCGCGACGCTGCCGGCAAAGCCCGCGGTGACCATGGCGATGACGTCGACATAGCCTTCGACCACGATCAGCGGACTGCCGTCATGGGTGGCTTTGCGCGCGGTCTGGTGGTTGTAGAGATTGTCGCCCTTGTGGAAGAGCGGCGTCTCCGGCGAATTCAGGTATTTGGCCGGAACGTCCTTCTCCAGCGCACGCCCGCCGAAGGCGATGACGCGGCCGCGCAGATCGGTGATCGGAAACATCACGCGATCACGGAAGCGGTCGTAAGGAACGGGGATGTCGTCGCCGCCGATCAGCAGACCGGTCTCGATCATGTCCTCGACGGAGATTCCGAGCTTGCCGAGATGCTCCTTCAGCGCGAAGCGATCGGGCGGGGCATAGCCGAGACGGAACTGCAATTGCGTCGCCGGCGAAATGGCGCGATCGGCGAGATAGCCGCGCGCTTTCGCGCCCACGCGCGAGGCCAGCGTCTCGGCGAAGAATTTCGCCGCGAGATCCATCACCTCATATAGCGAGCGCCGCCGCTGCTCCTCGCGCGCGGCGTTGGGCGTCACCGCCGGCAGCGGCAGGCCCGCCATATTTGCAAGCCGCTCCACCGCTTCCGCGAACGGCAGGCCGTCGGTCTCCATCACGAAGTTGATGATGTCGCCGTGCTTGCCCGAGGAGAAGTCGTGATAAAAACCCTTCTGGTCGTTGACGTAGAAGGACGGCGTCTTCTCCTGCTGGAACGGCGACAGCCCCTTCCACTCGCGCCCGGCCTTCTTCAGCTTGACGCGCTTGCCCACGACCTCGGAGACCGAAAGCCGGGCACGAAGCTCGTCGAGGAACTGGGGCGTGAAGCGCATGGGGCGAGTTTAGCCGAGCGTTTGAGTCGGGCGAAGGATCAGGGATATAGGGACGGCCCGGTCAAAGGCCAGGTTTGTCGGGCTTATCCGCGCTGTTCACAGCCCTCCGTCATTCGGGGCGCCCCGAAGGGGCGAGCCCGGAATCCATCGAGCCACTGGAATGCTGGGAGAAATGGATTCCGGGCTCGCGCTTCGCGCGCCCCGGAATGACGAGCCACTTGAACCGCGCCCGGTTCCACGCTTCCATACCGCCATGTTCAGGACCTTTCGGGGCGGCCAGACCGGGGGTTGGCGGGTGATCTCGCTCTCGCCTGTGACGGGCGAGTCCCTGCCCTTCGTGCCGGCGCTGTCGGTGACCGACAGCGAGGCCGTCTCGTTGCCGCTGGTGCCCTCGCGCAATGCCTGGCGGCTGGTCGGCGTCGCCAGCAGCCTGCGCTACACCGAGCGGGCCGAGAAGCAGCAGCTCGTCGCCGTGCAGGCTGGCCTCGGCCGGCTGGAGGCCACCAGCGCGGCACTGATCCCGATCCGCAAATCGCAGGCCTGGTGGGAGCTGACCCAGGAAGAGCGCCGCAAGATTTTTGAGGACAAGTCGCACCACATTGCCAGCAGTCTTCGTTTTCTGCCCGCGATCGCGCGCCAGCTCTATCATTGCCGCGACCTCGGCGGCCCCTTCGATTTCCTGACCTGGTTCGAATTCGCCCCCGTGCACGCCTCGCTGTTCGAGGAGCTGGTGGCGATGCTGCGGCGGACCGAGGAGTGGAGCTATGTCGAGCGCGAGGTCGACGTGCGCGTGGTCAAGGAAGTGCTGTCGGCTTAGAGCATGATCCGGAAAAGTGCGCAGCGGTTTTCCGAGAAGATCACGCTCGAGAATATCTAGCGATCAAGGAAGCGCCCGGACTCGATGCGCGGCAGATCGGTAACCGGCCAATTGTAGACGTAGGTCCAGGCCTTCCCGGTGGTGCCGTCGGGCAGCGTCACCTCGATCATCTGCCGCAGATATTCCGTCGGTTCGGGAAAGCCCTCGCCGCAAGCCTCGTACATGTCGAGCTCGCGCAGGAGCTCGTCCGGCACGCGCAGCTGAAACAGCTCACCATGGACGATGTCCGACGGCGTCTCGGAGAGCAGCAATCCCGGATAGTGCTTCACCAGAACGAGCCGGCCGCGACAGGTGGCTTCACTGATGAATTCCGCATGGCCGGCCAGCAGCCGCGCCATCGGGTGGTCGAAGCCGCGCATCAGGGTGCCGTAAACGAAAAGTCGATCCGAGCTCATGCCGTTCCAACGTTGCGGCGTCGGTGCGATACCGCTACTCCGTTTACACAGTTTGTCATTCCATAGGCAAATCAGGATGGCTTTGGATATAGCCGACGCAACCGACCAGCTGCTCGGCGAGGACGACATTCCGCCCGTGCATGAGGTGAATACGGCAGGGACATCGCCGTTCCTGCTCACCGCGGACCATTACGGACGGGTGCTGCCGCGCGCGCTCGGCGATCTCGGCGTCGCGGATACCGATCTTGTCAGGCACATCGCCTGGGACATCGGCATCGCCGGTGTCGCCGAGCGGCTCGCCGAGATGCTCGATGCGCATCTGATCGCGCAGCGTTATTCGCGGCTGGTGATCGACTGCAACCGCCCGCCCGGCGTCGCAAGCTCGATTCCCGTGATCTCCGAGGCGACCGCTATCCCCGGCAATGAGGATCTGTCGGCCGCGGCCAAGGAGATGCGCCGGCGCGAGATCTTCGATCCTTATCACGGGCGGATTGGCGCTGCGATCGATGCGCGCATCAGGGCGGGCAGGCCGACGGTGCTGGTGGCGCTGCACAGCTTCACGCCGGTCTATTACGGCGAGCCGCGGCCCTGGCACATCGGCACGCTCTATCACCGCGACACCGTGCTGCCGCGGCTGATGCTGCAGCATTTGCGGGCCGAGAGCGCGCTCGTCGTCGGCGACAACCAGCCTTATGCGGTGAGCGACATCACCGACTATACCATCCCCGTCCACGGCGAGGCGCGCGGCCTCGTCAACACCGGCATCGAGATCCGCCAGGACCTGATCGCCGACGAGGGCGGCCAGCAGCAATGGGCCGAGCGGCTGGCGCGGATCCTGCGCGAGATCGAGGCCGCGCTACGCGAGCAGGGAATGAGTTAAGCGGTCACTTCGCCCGCGTCAGTGCCAGCCAGATGCCGCCGCCGATCATGAAGCCGCCTGAGATGCGCGACACCATCCGCGTGCGCCGCGCCGAGAAGAATTTTCGGGCGCGCCCGGCGGCAATCGCGTAGAGCGCATCGGTCATCACCGCCGTCACCATGAAGGTGGCACCCAGCAGCGCGACCTGCGGGAAATGCGGCTGGCTCATGTCCATGAACTGCGGAATGAAAGCGCCGAAGAACACCAGCACCTTGGGGTTCGACAGCAGCACCAGGAATCCCTGCAGGAAGAAGCCGCCGCGCGGCGGCGGAGGCGGCGCATCGACATCGACGCCTTCGACCGGCTCCCAGATCAGCTTGATGCCGAGCCAGATCAGATATGCGGCGCCGGCAAAGCGCACCCAGTCGAACCAATAGCCCATGGTCGCCATCAGCGAGGTCAGGCCGATCGCAACGATGCCGATGACGATGGCAAGCCCGGCCTGCGCGCCGGCCACGTTGATGAGCGCCGCACGCGTGCCGTGGCGCAGGCCATTGGCGATGACGAGGGTGACGATCGGTCCCGGCAGCAGCGCCAGCGCAATGCAGGCGGCGACGAAGGCGAGGTAGGCTTGCATGGACATCATGGGAGGGACTCGCTGAAGGCGGTTTCGCCGCATTAATGCATGGCGAGCGCTGGAACGGAAGATGCGTCAGTCGCTCCAAGCCGATCCCTTGACATGCAACCATTTAGTTGCCTATTATCGCCGCCATGGATGAGGTCTTCAAGGCGCTCGCGGATAGCTCGCGACGTTCGCTGCTCGACAGGCTTCACGCCAGAAACGGCCAGACACTGAACGAGCTCTGCGAGGGGCTTGCGATGACGCGACAGGCCGTCACCAAGCACCTTGCCATCCTGGAGGAAGCGAACCTCATCACCACCATCAGGCATGGACGCGAGAAGCTGCACTACCTCAACCCGGTGCCGATCCATCAGATCGGCGAACGCTGGATCAGGAAGTTCGAGCGCAGCAAGCTCGCCGCGCTCAACGAGCTGAAACGTCAGTTGGAGAACGGCGACGAGTGAGTCCGCTCAACGAAGGATTTGATGCACGATGAACCTCGATCAATTCAAGCCGCTGACCGTCTACACCATCTACATCGCCTCGACGCCCGAGAAGGTGTGGGAGGCGCTGACGTCCGCCGAGTTCAGCCGGAAATATTTTTCCGGCTTTGCGGTGGAGATGGAGCCGAAGCTCGGCGGCAGTTTCGTCGTGCACGCGCCCGACGGCTCCGAGCACATCCGCGGCGAAGTGTTCGAATACGATCCGCCGACGAGGCTCACGGTGAGCTGGAACGTCAATTGGCCGGACCTCGTGGAAAAGCTCGGCACCACCATCGTCACCTACGAGATCGAGCAGGCCGGCGAAGCCGTCCGCCTCACCCTGAGCCAACGCCACGACCGCGAGCTCAGCGACGACATCCTTTCCGGCGGCCGCACCGGCTGGCCCGCGATCCTCTCCGGATTGAAGAGCCTGCTGGAGACCGGCAAGGCGCCGCATATCGAGATGTCCCCGCCGGTGCGGTTGCTGGAGGCGCTGAAGGCGATGGGGATCAAGGTGCCTTGAGCGAGGCAATCTCCGCTGTCGTCCCGGGGCGCGCGAAGCGCGAGCCCGGGACCCATAACCACAGGATGAAGTTTGGCGAAGACTCGTGGTTACGACTTCGCGCCCCAACTTCTCCCTGGGGTTATGGGCCCCCGCCCCCGTGCGCAACTGCGCACTAGGCGGGGGCGACGGCCTACACCGGCGCCACCAACCGGCGGTACAGATGCCATGTCGCATGCCCGAGCACCGGCAGCGTGACCACCAGCCCGAGAAAATAGGGCAGCGCCGAGACGATCAGCAGCATCACGATCAATGCGGCCCAACCGATCATCGGCAGCGGGCTCGTCACCACCGCGCGCACGCTCGTCACCATGGCCGTGACGAAATCGACCTCGCGATCGAGCAGCAGCGGGAACGACACCACGGTCAGCGAGAACAGGATCAGCGACAGCACGGCCCCGACCGCATTGCCGATGGCCAGGAACAGCAGGCCCTCGCTGGTCGTCAGCACCACCGTCATGAATTCCTGCAAGCTCGAGAACGAGGCGTTGAGGCCGAGCAGCAGCGCGATCAGGAGCCGCACCTGGTACATCCAGACCACGAACACGAACAACGTCACGAAGGCCATCCAGCCGATCTCGCTGCGCGAGCGGATCGCGGACCAGATCGCAGCGAACGAGACCGGCTCGCCGCGCTCGCGGCGCCGGCTGACTTCGTAGAGGCCGATCGCAACGAACGGTCCGATCAGCGCGAAGCCGGCAGCGAGGGGATAGACCAGGTAGACCATGCCGAAGGCAGTGAGACAGAGCATGATGACGATGCCGCCGGCGGCATAGAGCGCGCCGAAGCAGAGACCGTAGAGCGGCAGCGCCTGGAAATCGCGCAGGCCCTCGACCAGCGCCTCGGCGATGTCGACCGCCGCCACGGGACGCACCACCGGATCGACCTTGCCCGAGATGGACATCAGCTTCCTCCGCACATCGGCGCGATCTTCGTCGCGCGCATGCCGCGATATTAGCGCCGCCGCGCGGCGGCGCAACTTGATGCCGGCCGGCGCGAAGGGTGGCAGTGACAAGACGATGCTCGCACGGCGAAATCGTTAGCCTTTCGCGCGATTTTTGCAACGCCCGCTATGGACGGGGCAGATGATCGTGCCGCAAATTGCACCTCCGAATACCGCCGCCCGAGAGCCGATCGCCCACCGATGAGCCTGCGTACCCGGTTACTTATCCTCGTCATCGCGGCCATGCTCGTGCCGGCGATTCTGGTCGGGCTGCGCTTCGTGCAGAACCGGACGAGCGAGATCGACGCGGCGCTGGCCAATCTCGCCGCATCCGCCGACGACATCGCCAGCGATCTCGGCGAGAAGATCCAGGGGACTGCCCAGCTTCATTACGGGCTCGCCCGCGCCCGCGACCTCGACACGCGCGACAAGGCGGCATGCTCGGCGTTTCTGTCGGATGTCCGCGAGGAATATCCGCAGTTCACGGGTATCCTGACCATCGATCCCGACGGCAGGCTGTTCTGCGACTCGCTGCGGACCAACCGCACGCTCGACCTGAACGACCGCGGCTATTTCAAAGAGGTCCAGACTCTTCACGGCCTCGTCGCGGTGGAACCGGTGTTCGGCCGCCTCACCGGACTGTCGGTGCTGCAGATCGCCTATCCGGTGCGATCGGATACGGGCGCGCTGAAATTCGTGCTGCTGGCCTCCTTCAACCTGAACAAATTCGCGGAGTTTCACGACAAGCGGCTGCTCGCCGAGAAGGACATCCTGCTTGTCGACGCCAAGGGCACGGTCCTGGCCGCCCCCAAGCGCGGCGGCTGGAGCGTACCCATCGGCGACTCCATTGCGGGCTCCGACCTGTTCCGCTTCGCGGCAGATCCCGACGGCGAACCATTCCGGGAGATCGCCGATCGCGACGGCCGCACGCAGATCTGGGGCGTTGCCCGCTCGCCCGCGATCCGCAAGGCCGGACTCTATATCTTGGTGGGGCGGTCCAAGGACGGACTGATCGCGGCAGCGAACCGCCGGCTTTACGAGGACATGGCGATCCTGGCGGTGGCCTCGCTGCTGCTCCTCGCCGGCCTCTGGATCCTCACGACGGTGAGCATCGGACGGCAGGTCGGGCGGCTCGCTGCCATGGCGAAGAGCCTGGGGCACGGCGATCTCAGCGCGCGCATTCCGGAGCCCCACCCGGGGGGCGAGCTCGGCGGGTTGATGACGCTGCTCAACAGCACGGCCGAATCGCTCGAGCAGCAGCGCGCCGCCATCGCCGATCTCAGCCACAAGCTCAGCCAGTCGCAGAAGATGGAAGCCATGGGCCAGCTCACGGGCGGCGTGGCGCACGATTTCAACAATCTCCTGACCGTCATTCTCGGCAATTCCGAGCACCTCGCCGACAGGCTTGCAGGTAACAAGGAATTGCACCGGATCGCCGACGACATTGCGACCGCCGCCGAGCGGGGTTCCGACCTGACGCGGAGCCTGCTCGCCTTCGCGCGCAAGCAGCCGCTGCGGCCGCGCGAGATCGACATCGCCGAGCAGGTGACCGGCATGAAGCAGCTTCTGCAGCGGACCCTGGGCGAGCACATCGAATCCAGCTTCACGTTCGCGCCGGATCTCTGGCTCGCCAGCGTCGATCCCGGCCAATTGGCGACGGCCGTGCTCAACCTCGTGCTCAACGCGCGCGACGCGATGCCTGACGGCGGCAAGCTGATGGTCGAGGTGCGGAATGCATCGCTCGGTGAATCCGACCTCGACGTCAACGGCGAGCCGCGGCCCGGCGACTACGTCATGCTGGCCGTGAAGGATACCGGGTCCGGCATGAGCAGCGAGGTGTTGCAGCGCGCGTTCGAGCCGTTCTTCACCACCAAGGAGGTCGGCAAGGGCACCGGCCTTGGCCTCAGCATGGTCTACGGATTTGCGCAACAATCCGGCGGACTCGTGCAGATGCAGTCCGAACCGGGTCAAGGCAGCGTGGTCAGGCTGTTCTTTCCTCGCCTGCCGACGTCGTCGAGCGAGGAGCCGTCACCGGCAGCGCGTGTCGCCGCACCCGAGGGATACGAGACGATCCTCGTCGTCGAGGACGACGACATGGTGCGCGCCTATGTCGAGAACGAGCTGAAGGCGCTCGGCTACCGCGTCATCACGACGGCAAACGGACCCGCGGCGCTGGACGTGCTGCGCCAGTCCGCGGACATCCAACTGCTGTTCACCGACGTCGTGATGCCCGGCGGCATGTTCGGGCCGGAGCTGGCGAGGCAGGCCGTTCAACTGCGGCCTGGCCTCAAGGTGCTCTTCACGTCCGGCTACAGCCAGGATCCGGTCAAGACGCCCGACGGGATCGACGCGCGCATTCTGACCAAGCCGTTCCGGCGCAAGGAGCTCGCCGCAATGCTGCGCGCGGCCCTCTCGGAGCCGCCGCGCTAGATCAGGACGCGATGGTGAGCTGCAGCGCCACTGCGAGATTGGCGGCGAACAGAGCCGCATCGATCACGAAGATCCGGAGCATCGGGCCCTTCAACACCGGCCAATAGGCCACCCCGACGCGGCCGCCGCGCATCAGCACCGGGACGTTATAGGCGAACTGGCTGAAATGGCAGGCGGCAAAGAACAGGAACAGCGCGAGCTGCGCTTCGACCGGTTGAAAGAAGGACGGACGGGCGGCCAGAAGATAGAGCGACAAGAGCCCGATCGGCAGATTCATGCCGCCGAGAAACGCGACGCTCGCTGCAAGGGTCGGCGCGATCGGATTGCTGCGCTCCTCTCGCGGCAGCAGGATCTTCAACGTGTTGGTTTGCGCGATGCTGAACTGGATGAACGCGCCCACGAACCAGAGCGTGTTGAGAAGCAGGACGATATCCGAAAATCGCATGGTCATTTTCCGTAGAAGGCTTCGCTGCGCACCACACGGCCCGCATCGTCGAAATCCATGAACTCGCTGGCGCGCGTATCGCCCAATTGCCACCACACCGTCAGTCGCGCGATCGCCTCGTCCCAGCTCCAGTCAAGGATCTTCAGGTCGGCGCTTTCGATGTGGCCGTAGGCTTTCCGCCAGTAGGCGCGAATGTTCTCGGCGCCGGTGACGGTCGGAGACCCCGTCAGGGTGAGCGCGAGAGGGCTGCGCATCTGCGCATCGTCGGCGAAATGGGCGACGACCGCGTCGATGTCCACTTTGCACCAGTTCGCGCACCATGCCGCGACGAAGCTTGCAGCGGCCGCGCGGTCCATTGCCTGTCCGCTCACGACACGGATCCTCCCTTCGGCTTGTGGCCCGGAAGGTGGCAAAGCGCGCGCCTCATGTCAACTATGTTGACTTGAGATTTCGGTCAGTTGTTGTCGGCGATCGCCTCCATCACGCCGATCCATCCGGCCGCACCGCTCGCCCCGGCGCGCGCGAACGCTTCGCGCAGGACCTGGCGCTCGTGGTCCGAGGCCCGTTGCTCGATGCGCCGCCCCGCTTCCGTCAGGCGCAGCAATTTCGAGCGGTGCTGCTCCGGCGCCCGCTTCGAGGTCAGGAGCTTGCGCTCGAGGAGCAGATTGAGCGGCCGGTTGAGAGCCTGCTTGGAAATGCCGAGGATCTCGATCAGCGCTCCGATGGCGATGTCGGGCCGGCGCGCCACAACGTAGAGGATGCGATGGTGCGGACGCGACAGGCCCTGCTTGGCCAGATATGTGTCGGCCTCAAGCGTCATGCCGCGCCAGCCGTAATACATGAGCTCCAGCGCCGTATCGAGCTCGTGCAGCTTTGCAAGCGAGGCGCGGTGAAGCCCCGCGGCTTGAGACGTCTTTGCCATGATTGGAAGCTAGCCTCTCGCCCGCAGCTCGCGGCGCAGCACCTTGCCGGTCGCCGTCATCGGCAGCGTCTCCGTGAACTCGACGAAGCGCGGATATTCGTGCGCGGCGAGCTGCACCTTGACGAAGTCCTGAATCTCGCGCGCCAGCGCGTCGCTGCCGGAAAAGCCCGGACGCAGCACGATCCAGGCCTTGATCGATTCGGTGCGGATCGGATCGGGAATGCCGACCACCGCAGCCATTGCCACCGACGGATGTTTCATCAGCGTGTGCTCGATCTCGGAGGGGCCGACGCGGTAGCCGGCGGTGGTGATGACGTCGTCCTCGCGGCTGACGTACCAGAAATAGCCGTCCTCGTCCTGCAGGCCGAGATCGCCTGTGAGCAGGAAGTCGCCGGCATATTTCTTGGCGGTCGCCTCCTTGTTGCGCCAATATTCGAGCATGGTGACGGGGCACGGCTGGCGCACGCCGATGATGCCGCGCTGACCCCGCGGCAATTCCTCGCCCTTGTCGTTGACGATGCGGACATCGAAGCCCGGCGTCGCCTTGCCCATCGAACCCGGGCGGATCGGAAACAGGTTCGCGTTGCTGCCGATCACGAGGTTGCACTCGGTCTGGCCGAACACCTCATGCGCGTCGACACCAAACGTCGCGCGCACCCAGCCGAGCAATTCACCCCCGAGCGATTCGCCGCCGGTGAAGATGCTGCGCAGCTTGACGCCGGAATGCTTGACGCCGGCCTGCCGCATCAGCTTCAGCGCCGTCGGCGGCAGGAAGACGTTGCGGACGGCAAGATCGGCCATCATCTGCATCGCCGCTTGCGGCTCGAATTTCCGCGCGCGATGGCCGACCAGGGGAATGCCGTGGTACCAGAACGCGAGCAGACCGTTGATGAGCCCGCCGATCCAGGCCCAATCCGCCGGCGTCCACATGAGATCGCCGGGCTTGGGCAAGAAGTTGTGGCACATCTCCACGTTCGGCAGATGGCCGAGCACGACACGATGCGCATGCAGCGCGCCCTTCGGGTTACCCGTCGTGCCCGAGGTGTAGATGATCAGGGCGGGATCGTCGGCCGAGGTGTCCGCGCGCGTAAAGTCGGGCGAAGCGGCCTTTACCGCATCCCAGAACGATGTCGTGCCGGCGGGCACTCGCGCGCCGGCGATGTAGACGTTCCTCAGCTCCGGCAGGCGGTCGCGGATCTTGGACAGCTTTTCCCAGCCGGCTTCGTCGGTGACGATCGCCTTGGCCTCGGAGTTCGACAGACGGAATTCCAGCGCGTCCTCGCCGAACAGGGCGAACAGCGGGATCGAGATTAGGGCCGAGCGAAACGCCGCCATGTGCACGATCGGCAATTCCAGCGACTGCGACAGGAACACCGCGACGCGGTCGCCCCGCACAAGCCCGTCCGCCCACAGCACATTGGCGAAGCGGCGCGACATCTCCGCGATCTCGTCGAAGGTGGTGCGGCTGGTGGCGCCGGTGTCGTCGACATAGATCAGCGCAAGCCGGCCGGTGCCGTCGGCATGGCGATCGCAGCACGCCTCCGCGATGTTGAAGCGCGCGGGGATATCCCAACGGAAGTTGCGGACGAGTTCGTCGTAGCTTGCGGCTTCGGTCAGCATGGGCTTGGTCGTCTTCCCGGTGTCTTGTTGTTATGACCCAGTCTAAAGCTGTGAGTGCTCGGAACAAGAGCCCCGCGACGTCATTCCGGGGCGACGCGTCAGCGTCGAGCCCGGAATCCATTGCGCAGCGTTTGCTGCGGCCCGATGGATTCCGGGTTCGCCCTACGAGCGCCCCGGAATGACGGCGTGGTTAGCGCACGGTCGCAAAAAACTTCCGGACATCGCGCACGAACAGCTCCGGCTGCTCGAAGGCGGCGAAGTGACCGCCCTTCTCCATCTCGCTCCAATGCGTGATGTCATGGAAGTTCAGCTCCATCCAGCGCCGCACCGGCGTGACGATCTCCTTGGGGAACACCGCGACACCCGTCGGCACCTTCACCACCGGCGTGGTGCGGCGCTTGCCAAAGCTCTCCCAATAGAGCCGCGCCGACGAGGTCGCCGTCTGCGTCGCCCAATAGAGCATGACGTTGTCGAGCAGCTCGTCCTTGCTGAAGATGTTTTCGGGGTGGCCATTGCAATCGGTCCAGGCCCAGAATTTTTCCAGGATCCAGGCCGCCTGGCCGCTCGGCGAATCCGTCAGGCCATAGCCGAGCGTCTGCGGCCGCGTCGACTGCTGCTTGGAATAGCCGGAGTCGAGATCGGCGTAGTGCTTGAGGCCGGCCAGCGCCCGCTTCTCCTCTGGCGTCGGCTCGCCCTCGACCTTCGGTGCCGCGTTGAAGGCGAGCGTGATGTGGATGCCGGCGCAATGAGTGGGGTCCTGCGCTCCGAGCGAGGTCGTCACCGCCGAGCCCCAGTCGCCGCCTTGCGCGCCATAACGCGCGTAGCCCAGGCGGTCCATCAGCTTGGCCCAGGTCGCGGCAATGCGATCGACGCCCCAGCCGGTGGTCCCCGGCTTGCCCGAGAAGCCGAAGCCAGGCAGCGAGGGGCAGATCACGTGAAAGGCATCGGCGGGATTGCCGCCATGCGCGGCGGGATCGGTGAGCGGCGCGATCACCTTCTGGAACTCGACGATGGAGCCGGGCCAGCCGTGGGTGATGATCAACGGAAGCGCCGACGGCTCCTTCGCGCGCGCATGAATGAAGTGGATGCCGAGGCCGTCGATCTCCGTGGTGAACTGCGCAAAGCGATTGAGCTTTACCTCGCGCGAGCGCCAGTCATACTCGTTGGCCCAATAGGTGCAGATCTCCTGGATCCATTTCAGCGGCGCGCCCTGGCTCCAGTCGTCGACCAACTCGGCCTCCGGCCAGCGCGTGCGGGCAAGGCGTGACTTCAGGTCGGCGAGGATGTCGTCGCCGATGGCGATGCGAAACGGATTGATGGCGGTCATCGGTTGCTCCCGATTTGTTTCTGCCGGGAGAGTAGACCGAACCTATGCGACATCAAAGGTGCCCCTTCTCCCCTTGTGGGAGAAGGTGGCGCGAAGCGCCGGATGAGGGGTCTCTATCCGCGTGAACTACTGGGAGAGGATCGCTCGCGGAGAAAGACCCCTCACCCGTCTCGCCGCTACGCGGCGAGCCACCCTCTCCCACAAGGGGAGAAGGGAAGAAGCTAGCCCGACAGCGCTGCCTTCACGAGACCAGACGCCTTGCCAAAATCCATCTGGCCCGCGTATTTCGCGCGCAGCACGGCGATCACCTTGCCCATGTCCTTCATGCCGGCAGCGCCGGTCTCGGCAATCGCATCCGCGATCGCCTTCTTCACGTCGTCATCGGACATCTGCTTCGGCAGATACGCCGAGATCACCGCGATCTCCTCGCGCTCCTGCGCGGCAAGCTCGGCGCGGCCGCCCTTATCGTAGAGCTCGACCGCCTCCTGACGCTGCTTGATCATCTTCTGCAGCACCGCGAGGATGTCAGCGTCCGACAACGGCGGCTTGCCGCTGCCGCGCGCGTCGATGTCGGCGTTCTTGATGGTCGAGTTGACCATGCGCAGCGTGGACAGCTTGCGCTCGTCCTTGGCCTTCATGGCCTCCTTGACCGCATTGTTGATGTCGTCGCGCAGCATGATCGTGATCCCTTCGATATAAACGCCTGATCTAGGCCCTTTGCGGCCGTCGCACAACCTGGCTCCCCAGCCATTCGGTCAGCGCCTGAACCGTCGCCTCCGGCTGTTCGGCTTGCGGCAGGTGCCCGCAGCGATCGAGAATCACGAGCCTGGCGCCGGCGATGCCTTCGGCCATCTCCTTGGAGAAGGCGTTGGGGATGGTGTTGTCGGCATCGCCCGTCAGCACCAGCGTCGGGCATGTGATCGTCGCCAGCAAGGGCCGCGAATCCGTCCGTGCGATGATCGCGCTCTGCTGCCGCAGATAGCCTTCGACGCCGACGTCCTCGTCCTGCGCATGCACGAGCCTGAGAATCCCGGCATCGTCGCGCCGCGACGGATGCACGAGCTCCGGAAAACTCTCCTCGCGCACGGCGCGCAGCTCGCCGCGTCTGGCGCGCTCCATCTGGGCACGGCGGCGCGCGGTGGCCTCCGGCGAGTCGGGCCGCGCCTGCGTGTTGATCAGCGCGAGTTTTGTCACGCGCTCGCTGGCCTGGCGCATGATCTCGAAGGCGATGTAGCCACCCATGGAATGGCCGGCGAGGGCGAAGCGCGGCGGCGCCTCGGCGAGGATGCGGCGGGCGATCGCAACCATGCTGTCGTCGCGGATGTGGTTGGCGACCGTCACCGGCCCGAAACGCCAGAGCGCAGGGATCACGGGCGCATAGATCCGGGCCGAGGACGCCAGCCCCGGAACCAGCACAATGGGGGTGGTCTGGTCCATTATTGCCTCGCAAGCCCAGGAAATTGCCGGAAATTGTGCGTCCGAGCTTAAGGGTGGGAGGAGGCCTGTCAAATATGCAAAAACGCATGTGAATCGGCCCTCTCTCGCTTTGACGTGCACACGCGGGGGGCTTATGAAGCGGGCTCATGACACAACATGACAACGATCCCGCTTGGCCGGACCACAAACCGACCGCGCTCCTCGTGCTTGCCGACGGCACGGTGCTGGAGGGCTTTGGTCTCGGCGCCGAGGGCCACGCCGTCGGCGAGGTCTGCTTCAACACCGCAATGACCGGCTATGAGGAGATCCTGACCGATCCCTCCTATGCCGGCCAGCTCATCACCTTCACCTTCCCGCATATCGGCAATGTCGGCACCAACGACGAGGATATCGAGACGGTGAACATGGCCGCGACGCCCGGCGCGCGCGGCGTGATCCTGCGCACCGCGATCACCAATCCCTCGAATTACCGCGCCACCAAGCATCTCGACGCCTGGCTTAGGGCGCGCGGCATCATCGGGCTCTCCGGCATCGACACCCGCGCGCTGACCGCGCTGATCCGCTCCAAGGGCATGCCGAACGCCGTGATCGCGCACTCGAAGTCTGGCGAGTTCGATTTGCACGGCCTCAAGGAAGAGGCGCGCGAATGGCCGGGCCTCGAGGGCATGGACCTCGTGCCGATGGTGACGAGCGGCCAGCGCTTCACCTGGGACGAGATGCCCTGGGCCTGGGACAAGGGCTTCGGCCGCCAGGACAAGCCCGAGTTCAACGTCGTCGCCATCGACTACGGCATCAAGCGCAACATCCTGCGCCTGCTCGCCGGTGTCGGCTGCAAGGTGACGGTGGTGCCGGCGACGACCCCCGCCGAAGACATCCTGGCGTTGAAGCCGGACGGCGTGTTCCTGTCCAACGGTCCGGGCGATCCGGCCGCGACCGGCAAATATGCCGTGCCCGTGATCCGCGACGTGATCAAGTCGGGCACGCCGACCTTCGGCATCTGCCTTGGCCACCAGATGCTGGGCCTTGCCGTCGGCGCCAAGACCAAGAAGATGCATCAGGGCCATCACGGGGCCAATCACCCGGTGAAGGACGAGACCACCGGCAAGGTCGAGATCACCTCGATGAACCACGGCTTTGCCGTGGACGAGACGACGCTGCCGAAGGGCGCGACGCAGACCCACATTTCCTTGTTTGATGGATCCAACTGCGGCATCCAGCTCGACGGCAAGCCGGTATTCTCCGTGCAATATCATCCCGAGGCCTCACCCGGCCCGCGCGACTCGCATTACCTGTTCCAGCGCTTCGCCGACCTGATGCGGCAGAGGAAGAGGGCGTAAGGCGCGTTCTCCACGGATACTTCACGACAAAAGCCCGGGCTCGCCCCGGGCTTTTCGTCATTCCGGGCGCGCGTAGCGCGAGCCCGGAATCCATCTGACAACAGACTTTGCAGTGTCATGGATTCTCTGATGCGCAATTGCGCATCATAGCTCGACGCTGCGCGTCGCCCCGGAATGACGGTGGAACGAGGAACGTCGCCGCACGCGTTTGGTTGATCCCTGCTATTCTTGCGCAGGAGCCCGTCATGTCCGTCGTCCGCGACAAGGCCGAGCCGCTCGCCATTGTTTTCGAGGATGACGGGCTCGTGCCGAACAACATCCTTCCGTTCCTGGTTTACCAGGGCGCGGTGAAGCTCGATCCGGGACACCCGGAAGAGACCATCGAAAACCTGTTCGAAGCGAACGGCTGGGGCGGGACGTGGCGCAACGGCGTCTACGATTATCTGCATTATCATGCGACGGTGCATGAGGTGCTCGGCGTCGCGCGCGGCAGCGCCCGCGTGCGTTTCGGCGGCGATCACGGCCAGGAGCTTCAGATCAAGGCCGGCGACGTTGCGATCCTGCCCGCCGGCACCGGACATCAATGCATCAAGGCGAGCGATGATTTTTGCGTGATCGGCGCCTATCCGCCAGGCGCAAAAATGGAGATCACGCGCGCAACGCCGGAGAACCATGCGAAAGCGCTGAAGACGATTCCGCAAGTGGCGCTGCCGCCCGCTGATCCCGTAACGGGAAAGGACGGCGCGCTGATGCGGCTGTGGCGGTAGCCACACGCGTGGTGCAGTAGGGTGGGTTAGCCAAACGCGTAACCCACCTCTTCTGTTTCCGCGGACAGAGACAGTGGTGGGTTACGCCTTGCAGATGCGCTTCGCGCTTCTGCGAGGCTAACCCACCCTACGCATCCCGTTACGCCTCGTTGCCGCCCTCCTGCCTCGTCGCTTCAAACAGGAACCAGGTCCGCCGCTCGGTCTCGTCGATGAAGTTCTCCAAAATGCTGGCGCTGGCGACGTCGCCGGCCTCGTCGCAGACGTCGTGCGCCTTGCGCATCGCGGCAGCGACGTGCTTGTTGTCCTGCATCAGCTCGCGCAGCATCTCGCGCGGCGGGACGTAGTCCTCGTTATTGTCCTTGATGGTCTGGAGCTTTGCGACCTGGCCGATCGACTTCAGCGTGGTGCCGCCGATCTTGCGGACGCGCTCGGCGAGCTGGTCGGTGGTGGCGAAGATCTGGTCGGACTGCTCGTCGAGCAGCAGGTGGTAATCGCGGAAGTGGCGCCCGCTGATGTGCCAGTGGAAATTCTTGGTCTTCAGATAAAGCGCGAACGCGTCGGCCAGAAGCACGTTGAGCGCCTCAGAGACTTTCTTGACCCCGTCGGGCGACAGATCCGTGGGGGTATCGAGTTCGGGCGAGACCTTGTTGTTGGTTTTGCTCACGGGAGACCTTCCTGTTAGGACGCGGACATTGACGGCGCGCCGCCGCACCCCTAACGCAAGGTGGGCAGCGCGGTTCCTAGATAGGAACCCCTGGGCGGGATACCAATGGACGATTGGATCGATTATTACGACTCGACGCATACGATCTATGTCAGCAAGCTGCATCGCAACTTGCACTTCCAGATCATTGCGCGGGACATCATCGGCTACATCCCCTCGCCCGATGCGACGGTGCTGGACTATGCCTGCGGCGAAGCGCTGTCGGCGAGCCAGGTGGCGGCCGCCTGCGGCATGCTGATCCTGGCCGAGCCCGCGCCGGGCGTGCGCGGCCGGCTGATCGCGCGATTTGCCCCAAACACCAAGATCCGCGTCCGCTCGCTCGAGGACGTCCGCAAGATGCAGGATCAGTCGATCGATCTCGTCGTGATGAACTCGGTCGCACAATACATGACGCCGGACGAGCTCGATGCGGCGCTATTGAACACCCGCCGCATCCTGAAACCCTCCGGCAAGCTGGTGCTGGGCGACATTCTACAGCCCAATGTCGGCATGGTCAGGGATGTGATGGCGCTGCTCGGGTTCGGCCTGCGTCACGGATTTCTGAAGGACGCGCTGATCGGGCTGATCAGCACCGCGCTGTCGGATTATCGCCAGCTGCGCTCGAAGATCGGACTGCAGCGCTACAGCGAGAACGAGATCACGGCCAAGCTGAAGGCGGCGGGCTTCGCGGTCCAGCGCGCCCACAGCAATATCGGGCACAACCGCTGGCGCATGACCTTCATCGCGAGGCCGCCTCTGGTCCGTTAAGCATAACGATCAGCTGAGGTGGCCTGGCGCACGCCGATCGGGAATAATCCTGATGGCCCGGTGGCGGAAATGTCTACGCGGGGGCGGTGCATCGCTCTTCATCCTGGTTCAAATCCAGGCCGGGTCTCCACGCTTCGCCCGTGTGGGGCTACGCGTGGCGCAGCCAGGCAAGACCCGAAGGGGCGAAGCGTGTCCGGCGTAGCTGGAGCATAGCGGAAGCGGAGACGGACTGCCCGCCCGCCCCGACGATGCCGGCAACGCACCGTCAAACCCCTGAAAATTGGCGGTTGATGGGCGTTTTTCGGGGTTTCGCCGCTCCAAAAACTGGTTTAAGACCCACCCGCGCGCGAGGGAGACCCCGCGCTCTCGCCAAATGGGGACGCGCGGCAAGCGCGCCCTTTTTTTGTGCCCAGATCCCAGCCCGTGAGCGGTGATGCCCAAACGAACCGACATCTCGACCATCCTGATCATCGGCGCCGGTCCCATCGTGATCGGCCAGGCCTGCGAGTTCGACTATTCGGGCACGCAGGCGGTGAAGACGCTGAAGGAAGAGGGCTATCGCATCGTCCTCGTCAATTCCAACCCGGCCACCATCATGACCGACCCGGAATTGGCGGATGCGACCTATATCGAGCCGATCACGCCCGAGATCGTCGCCAAGATCATCGAGAAGGAACGTCACGTCGTCCCCGGCGGCTTCGCGCTGCTGCCGACCATGGGCGGCCAGACCGCGCTGAACTGCGCGCTGTCGCTGCGCCGCCAGGGCACGCTGGAGAAGTTCGACGTCGAGATGATCGGCGCCACCGCCGATGCCATCGACAAGGCGGAAGACCGCCAGCTCTTCCGCGAGGCCATGACCAAGATCGGGCTCGAGACGCCGAAGTCTCGGCTCGCCAACGCCTCCGAGCTGAAGAAGTCGTTCCGCGAGAAGTACCAGGCCGAACGCGAGAAGCTGTCGGGCGCCGCGCTCGAAGAGCTCGATCGGCAGTGGACGCTCGGCGAGAGCGAGCGTCGCAAGCGCTACCAGGAATACGCCTTCGGCCAGGCCATGATGGCGCTGTCCGAGATCGGCCTGCCCGCGATCATCCGCCCCTCCTTCACGATGGGTGGCACCGGCGGCGGCATCGCCTACAACAAGGAAGAGTTCCTCGACATCATCGAGCGCGGCCTTGACGCGTCTCCCACCAACGAAGTGCTGATCGAGGAGTCCGTGCTCGGCTGGAAAGAGTACGAGATGGAGGTGGTGCGCGACAAGAAAGACAATTGCATCATCGTCTGCTCGATCGAGAACCTCGATCCGATGGGCGTGCACACCGGCGATTCCATCACGGTCGCGCCGGCGCTGACGCTGACCGACAAGGAATATCAGATCATGCGCGACGCCTCGCTGGCGGTGCTGCGCGAGATCGGGGTCGAGACCGGCGGCTCCAACGTTCAGTTCGGCGTCAATCCCGAAGACGGCCGCATGGTCGTCATCGAGATGAATCCGCGCGTGTCGCGCTCCTCCGCGCTGGCCTCGAAAGCCACCGGCTTTCCGATCGCCAAGGTCGCCGCCAAGCTCGCGGTCGGCTACACGCTCGACGAGATCGCCAATGACATTACCGGCGGTGCCACGCCGGCGTCATTCGAGCCGACCATCGACTACGTCGTCACCAAGGTGCCGCGTTTTGCCTTCGAGAAATTCCCGGGCGCCTCGACCACGCTGACCACCTCGATGAAATCGGTCGGCGAGGTCATGGCGATCGGCCGCACCTTCCAGGAAAGCCTGCAAAAGGCGCTGCGCGGGCTCGAGACGGGATTGACCGGCCTCGACGAGATCGAGATCGAGGGCCTCGGCCGCGACGACGACAAGAACGCGATCCGCGCCGCGCTCGGCACCCCGACGCCGAACCGCATCCTCCAGGTCGCCCAGGCCATGCGGCTCGGCTGGTCGAACGAGGACATCTTCAACTCCTGCAAGATCGATCCGTGGTTCCTCGCCGAGATGCGCGGCATCGTCGAGATGGAGGAGAAGGTCAGGAAGAACGGCCTGCCTGGCAACGCCTTCGGCATGCGCACGCTGAAGGCCATGGGCTTCTCCGACGCGCGGCTCGCCGTGCTGGCCGAGACGACGGAGGCCGAAGTCAAGGCGAAGCGCCACGCGCTCGGCGTCCACCCGGTGTACAAGCGCATCGACACCTGCGCGGCCGAGTTCGCCTCGCCGACCGCCTACATGTACTCGACCTATGAGGCGCCGTTCGCCGGCCTGCCCGCGGACGAGAGCGCGCCGTCCGACAAGAAGAAGGTCATCATTCTCGGCGGCGGTCCCAACCGCATCGGGCAGGGCATCGAGTTCGACTATTGCTGCTGTCACGCCTGCTTCGCGCTGCACGACGCCGGCTACGAATCCATCATGGTCAACTGCAATCCGGAGACGGTGTCGACCGACTACGACACCGCCGACCGGCTCTATTTCGAGCCGCTCACCGCCGAGGACGTGCTGGAGATCATCGCCAAGGAGCGCAGCAACGGCACGCTGCACGGCGTGATCGTGCAGTTCGGCGGCCAGACGCCGCTGAAGCTGGCGCGCGCGCTGGAAGCCGCCGAAGTGCCGATCCTCGGCACCTCGCCCGACGCCATCGACCTCGCCGAGGACCGCGACCGCTTCAAGCGCGTGCTCGACAAGCTGCGCCTCAAGCAACCGAAGAACGGCATCGCCTATTCGGTCGAGCAGGCCCGCCTCGTCTCCGCCGATCTCGGCCTGCCGCTGGTGGTGCGCCCGTCCTACGTGCTCGGCGGCCGCGCGATGCAGATCATCCGCGAGGAGAACCAGCTCAATGATTATCTGCTCGGCACGCTGCCGGAGCTGGTGCCGGCCGACGTCAAGGCGCGCTATCCGAACGACAAGACCGGCCAGATCAACACCGTGCTCGGCAAGAACCCGCTGCTTTTCGACCGCTATCTGTCGGATGCCACGGAAATCGACGTCGACTGCCTGTGCGACGGCAAGGACACCTTCATCGTCGGCATCATGGAGCACATCGAGGAAGCCGGCATCCATTCCGGCGACAGCGCCTGCTCGCTGCCGCCGCACTCGCTCGATGCGGAAATGATCGAGGAGCTGGAGCGGCAGACCCGCGAGCTCGCGCTCGGCCTCGACGTCATTGGCCTGATGAACGTGCAATACGCCATCAAGGACGGCGAGATCTACGTGCTCGAGGTCAATCCGCGCGCCTCGCGCACCGTGCCGTTCGTCGCCAAGGTGATCGGCACGCCGGTCGCCAAGATCGCCGCGCGCATCATGGCCGGCGAGAAGCTTGCCGATTTCAAGCTGAAGAAGGCGGCACTCAAGCACGTCGGCGTCAAGGAATCGGTCTTCCCGTTCGCACGCTTCCCCGGCGTCGACACTGTGCTCGGCCCCGAGATGCGCTCGACCGGCGAGGTCATGGGAATCGACCGCTCGTTTGCGGTCGCCTTCGCCAAGAGTCAGCTCGGCGGCGGCACGCGGGTGCCGCGTAAGGGCACCGTGTTCGTCTCGGTGCGCGAAAGCGACAAGACGCGCATCGCGGATGCCGTGCGCGAATTGCATTCGCTCGGCTTCAAGGTGCTGGCGACCTCGGGCACGGCGCGCTTCCTGACCGACCAGGGCATCCCGACCGAGAAGGTGAACAAGGTGCTGGAAGGGCGGCCGCACATCGTCGATGCCATCACCAATGGCGACGTCCAGCTCGTCTTCAACACCACCGAAGGCCCGCAGGCGCTGGCCGACAGCCGCTCGCTGCGGCGCGCGGCCCTCTTGCATAAAGTGCCATATTACACCACTCTTTCCGGGGCCGTGGCGGCCGCGCAGGGCATCCGCGCCTATCTGGGCGGGGACCTTGAGGTTCGTACCCTGCAGAGCTACTTTTCGGAAACCTGATCGCTAGCGGCAGCGAAGCTTCCGCTAAGTGATTGGCAATGAAGCCACAATGGCCGGAGGAACCGATCCGGCCAGGTGGCAGTTCTGTTCCGGCGCTAAAGCCCATATCTGTCAAGGTCCGGCAGCCCCTCTTTGGGCTCTGGAGGACTGACGAATCAAGGTTGCGGCGCCCATCCGCATTCTGGGGCGCACGATCGAAGGACGAGAGAGACGATGGAAAAGGTTCCGATGACCCAGGCCGGCTTTGTCGCGCTCGGGGAAGAATTGAAGCAGCGCCAGTCCGTGGACCGTCCGCGGATCATCGAGCATATCGCGGAGGCGCGCTCGCACGGAGACCTGTCGGAGAACGCGGAATATCATGCCGCGAAGGAAGAGCAGTCGCACAATGAGGGTCGCATCGCCGAGCTCGAGGACAAGCTCGCGCGCGCCGACATCATCGACATCTCCAAGCTCTCCGGCGACACCATCAAGTTCGGCGCCACCGTGACGCTGGTCGATGAGGACACCGAGAAGAAGACGGTGTGGCAGATCGTCGGCGAGGTCGAGGCGGACGCCAAGAAGGGCCGGATCTCGATCACCTCGCCGCTCGCACGCGCATTGATCGGCAAGAAGAAGGGCGCCACGGTCGAGGTCAACACGCCGGGCGGCGCCAAGGCGTACGAGATCACCAAGGTGGAGTGGCGGTAAGGACTTGCCGCTGCGTCTGCTGACGTTTCAAAAAGGCCGCGCAGTGCGCGGCCTTTTTGGCGTGTTGCTGGAGTTGTGGCGGACACACGTTCTCACCACACGTCATTGCGAGCGGAGCGAAGCAATCCAGACTGCCTCTGCGGAAAGACACTGGATTGCTTCGCTCCGCTCGCAATGACGGAGAGGACCGTGGACTGGTCTTCACCTCTCCCCGTAAGAACGGGGAGAGGGAGAAGACCCTAACGTCGTCCCTTCACCTCGAGCGGCACGGCCGCCTCGTACTTCGAATTGTGCAGCACCAATGACGTGCGCACGTTGCGGACATGCGGTGCCGCCGTCAGATGCGTGACGAAATCCTGGAAGGTCGCCATGTCGGGTGCGACGCATTTCAGGATGAAATCGACCTCGCCGGACAGCATCCAGCATTCCCGCACCAGGGGCTCGGCGCGGACGAACTCCTCGAACGCGCGCAAATCCGCTTCGGCCTGGCTGGACAGGTGCACGGCGGCGAAAACGGTCACGTCGAAGCCCAGCTTGCGTGCGTCCAGGAGGCCGCGATAGCCGTGGATGTAACCCTCCTCCTCCAGCGCCCGGACGCGGCGCAGACAGGGGGGCGGCGAGATGCCGACGCGCTTGGCCAGTTCGACATTGGTGATTCGACCGTCGGCCTGAATCTCGGTGAGAATTTTCAGGTCGATCTCGTCTAGGTTCCGCGACACGTGATTGGAACTCCTGGCCTTTGCGGCGGTATTGGGTGGACTTGTCGAAATCCTCATAGCCCAATCCGCACCGCCGGCGCAATTTTATTGCGCGTGCAGCGCAATCGACTTTTGTTCCCTGTTGGAAAAATCCGCCGATAGGGAATGCAATTCTTGCATGGCTCGCCAGATTGCTTAGATTAGCTCTGATATTTCAGCGCCTCCGCTAGGCCTCCCGGCACATTCCGCGCCCGCGCTGCAAATTCCCCGTGAAAGGCGTCCATCGAAATGTCCGCTCCTGTTCATGCAAAGGTCGTCATCATCGGCTCCGGCCCGGCTGGCTACACCGCCGCGATCTACGCCGCGCGCGCGATGCTTGAGCCGATCCTGATCCAGGGCATCCAGCCCGGCGGCCAGCTCACCATCACGACCGACGTCGAGAACTATCCAGGCTTCGCCGACGTGATCCAGGGCCCCTGGCTGATGGAGCAGATGGAGAAGCAGGCGGTCCATGTCGGCACCAAGATCGTCTCCGACCTGGTGACCAAGCTGGAGACGGCGCAGCGGCCGTTCCGCCTCACCTGCGATTCTGGCGACGTCTATCTCGCCGAGACCGTGATCCTGGCCACCGGCGCGCAGGCGCGCTGGCTCGGGCTGCCGTCGGAAGCCAAGTTCCAGGGCGGCGGCGTGTCAGCCTGCGCCACCTGCGACGGCTTCTTCTACCGTGGCAAGGAGGTGATCGTGGTCGGCGGCGGTAACACCGCGGTCGAGGAAGCACTGTACCTCACCAACCATGCCTCGCAGGTCACGATCGTACATCGTCGCGATCATTTCCGGGCCGAGCGCATCCTGCAGGAGCGCCTGTTCAAGCACCCGAAGATCAAGGTGATCTGGGACGCCGCCGTCGACGAGATCTGCGGCACCGAGAACCCCAACAAGGTCACCCATGTCCGGCTCAAGAACGTCAAGACCGGCGCGCTCACGGACGTCAAGGCCGACGGCATCTTCATCGCCATCGGGCATGCGCCGGCCACCGAGCTCGTCAAGGATCAGGTCAAGCTGAAACCCTCCGGCTATATCGAGGTCGCCCCGAACTCGACCGCGACCTCGGTGCCCGGCCTGTTCGCCGCCGGCGACGTCGCCGACGAAACCTATCGCCAGGCCGTGACGGCCGCCGGCCTCGGCTGCATGGCCGCACTCGAAGCCGAACGTTTCTTGGCCCTTCGCGCCAGCGAGCGCGCGGCAGCGGAATAGAATCATGCCCCGAACACGCGACGGATTTACGGATATGGACTGGGACAAGCTGAAGGTGTTTCACGCCGCGGCGGAAGCGGGCAGCTTCACGCATGCGGGCGAGCAGCTCGGCCTGTCGCAATCGGCGGTGTCGCGCCAGGTCTCGGCGCTGGAGCAGGAGCTCTCGGTCTCGCTGTTCCACCGCCACGCCCGCGGCCTGATCCTTACCGAGCAGGGCGACCTGTTGTTCCGCACGGCGCATGACGTGTTCATGCAGCTGCAGGCGGCGCGCGCCAAGCTGACCGACAGCCGCGAACGGCCGAGCGGCGATCTCAAGATCACCACCACGCCCGGCGTCGGCATCAACTGGCTGATCCCGCGGCTCGGCGAATTCACCGCGCTCTATCCGGAGATCCGCATCTCGCTGATCGTCACCGACGAGGAGCTCGATCTGTCGATGCGCGAGGCTGATGTCGCGATCCGCACCCGCAAGCCGACGCAGCCGGATCTGATCCAGCGCAAGCTGTTCGCGATGGGCTTCCACGCCTATTGCTCGCCGGAATACATCAAGCGCTTCGGCACGCCGCGCACGCTGGAGGAGCTCGACTCCCACCGCATCATCACGCTCTCGGACGGCAACTTCGCGCCGCACCTGCAGAACCGCAACTGGCTGATCGAAGCCGGGCGCAACGGCTCGGGTCCGCGCGAGGCCTATTTCAAGGTCAACAACATCCTCGGTCTCGTGCGCGCCTGCGCGCAGGGCCTCGGCATCGCCGCCCTGCCCGATTACCTGGTCGAGGAGCAGAGCAAGCTCGTGCAGCTGTTCGGCGAGTCGGACTCGATCCAGCTCGACACCTACTTCGTCTATCCCGAGGAGTTGAAGACGGTCGCGCGCGTGCAGGTGTTCCGTGACTTCGTGGTGAGCAAGGCGCAACGCTGGCCGTCCTGATTTCCGCATGACTGACATGCGGCCTCGGCTGTTGCTGCAAGGCACTCGGCAAGCCCATAATGTTTGTACGCTGAGCCTTCGCGTTGCGCATTTGTCCCCCTCCTCCAGTGGCGCGGGAGTTCAGTAATCCCTCTTGGAAGGTGATTGTGTCGGCCTCACGTGGCCAATACCTAAGCCGGGCCCTCGGGT
Source organism: Bradyrhizobium sp. BRP20 (assembly GCF_020194215.1). Taxonomy (NCBI): domain Bacteria; kingdom Pseudomonadati; phylum Pseudomonadota; class Alphaproteobacteria; order Hyphomicrobiales; family Nitrobacteraceae; genus Bradyrhizobium; species Bradyrhizobium sp. BRP20. The sequence continues at coordinate 147,108 of NZ_JADYVY010000010.1, forward strand.
CCGGCTTTTTTTCGTCAAAATGTGCTTCGCTCTCCGCGTGTGTTGACAGTTCCGCGCATACCCCGCATCATTCGCCCATGATCACGAAGTCGTGCGCAATCGTTTCGAAAAAGGGCCCCCATCCCGGGGCCTCGGAATATTGCGCGCGCTAAGCTGACTTCGTCATCGCGAGCCAATCCCGAAAACCCCGCCGCCTGGACGGGGTTTTTTCATGTGCCCTCCGTCTCAGGCATTTTTCCCGAGAAGGAGATGGAAACATGACCGGACTACGAGACCAATTGCACGGGCTGTGGTTGCCGCTGGTGACGCCGTTCCAGGACGGCGCGCTGGACGAGAGGTCGCTGCGGCGGCTGACCCGGCACTATTGCGCGCACGGCATCGACGGCCTCATCCTGGGCGCGACCTCCGGTGAAGGCATGACACTGCGCGCGGCCGAGCTCGAACGTCTCGTCGCCGTGGTGCGCGAGGAGATGGCGACCGCCGGCCGCAACTTGCCGATCTGCCTCGGACTGTCCGGTGCGGACACCTCGCGTCTGCAAGAGCGCCTCGACGAGACCGCGGACTGGCCGATCGACGGTTACCTGATCGCCAGTCCCTATTATGTGCGGCCGTCGCAGCGCGGCCTGCTGGCGCATTTCGAGACGCTCGCCGACCACGCCGCATGGCCGATCGCGCTCTACAACATTCCCTATCGCTGCGCCGTCAACATCACCAACCAGACCATGCTGCGCCTTGCCGAGCACAAGAACATCGTCGGCCTGAAGGATTGCGGCGCGAGCCGGGAGCAATCGATCGCGCTTTTGCGCGACCGGCCGAAGGGCTTTCGCGTGCTCACCGGCGAGGACGCCAATTTCTTCGAGGCACTCAGTGACGGCGCCGACGGCGGCATCGTGCTCTCAGCCCATGTCGAGACCGCAACGTTTGCGGCAATCTATAGCGAGCACAAGCGCGGCAACCACGATGCGGCGCTGGCGCGCTGGCACGAGGTCGCCGAGCTGACGCGGCTGTTGTTCGCCGAGCCGAGCCCCGCGCCGGCGAAGTACTGGCTGTGGCGATCCGGCCTGATCGACAGCCCGGAGGTGCGCCTGCCGATGGTGGAAGTGAGCAGCGAACTCGCGGCAACGATCGATCGCGAGATCGAGCGACGGATGACGATCGCGGCGTAGTTTTCTCTCCGTGCACGCTGCTCTTCCTTCTCCCCTTGTGGGAGAAGGTGGCGCGAAGCGCCGGATGAGGGGTTTTCTCCAAGCGCAAGACTGTTTGTGTGGAGACAGACCCCTCACCCGTCTCGCCGCTCCGCGGCGAGCCACCCTCTCCCACAAGAGGAGAGGGTGAAGCGTGCCCGTTTGGTTAACCGCGCCCCAACGGCCTTCGCAGCTGCTGCAATCCGTATCCACGTCTCGTTTACGCAATCGCGCCTATCGTTCTGTCCAAAGTTACCGAAGGGGAAATGACCATGGGGTATCGCACCCGGCCTACGGCCGCGAGCCAGTTCGCGCCCGCCGATCTCTTGAAGGGAATTCTCGTCGTCTCGTCGTTCGGGTTCTGGGCCGTGATGCTCGGCCTGATGCCGGTGCTGCTGTTTCGCGTCTGGCTGGTCGGCTGAAGCTGCGCGCGCAGGATGGTTAATCCGTGGTAGCACCTGTGTTCAAAATGCACGGGCAGATGTGATCCGGATCTTAAAACATCGCTGCTATCACTGACGTCCATAAGCGAAGAAATCGCGGGGGCGTTTGTGAATAGTCAGAATGAAATGGCGTCGCATTTCGACGCCGAACAGCAGGGCTTCAGCACCGAGGACATTCTCTGGGCCGTCGGCATCTGGTCGGTGATCCTGACTCTGTCGCCGGTCATCGTGTTCTACATGCTGATGGTAGCGTGAGCGAAATCAGAAACGCAAAACGCGCGGACTTCCCGCGCGTTTTTCGCCGTTCGACATGATCAATGAAAATTAAGCTGCCTGTTTGTGCATTGCGCCGGAGGCCGACGCGGTGCCGCGGATAGCCTTCACCGAACGCTCGATCGCCGCCCACAGTCTTGCGATTTCCTGAGCCGCACGGCTCTCGGCCTGATATTCGCGCGCGCCTTCGCCGTGGCTGAGCGCCATCAACAAATCCGAACGATTGGTGATCTGGCCGCCCCACACCGGAGCGCGGAATTTCGCCAGTGCTTCGCGGGCGATGGTCACGATCGGGCTTTCGGCTTCGTCGCGCTTGGCCGGGGCACCGTTGAGCACGACCGCGTAGGGCTTGCGCGCGGCGCGACACATCTGGATGGTTTCCTGCACGGCGTTGACGTCGAACACGCCGGGACGCGCCGGGATGACCACCATGGTGGCGTTCTTGATCGCGTCGTCGACGACGGCCGACAGGTTCGGCGGCGTGTCGATCAACACCCATTCATAACCGTCGCGCTTGGCCGCGGAGACGATGCCGCTGACGGAGTTGACGGCAGCCTTGATCGGGGGCTCGTTGGTGCCGCGGAGCTTGTGCCACAGCGTCAGGGAGCCCTGCGGATCGGCGTCAACCAGCATGACCTGCTTGCTCGCCTTGATCTGCGCGGCGAGATGCGCGGCGAGGGTACTCTTGCCCGAACCGCCTTTACGTGATGCGAAAACAATGACGTTCATACCTTCCGCCTCCAGATTGACCCCAGGCCGCGAAAATGAATCAGCGCGCTGATTCGTGAAAGAAAAATTTGTCGGGAGCTGCGCGACAGCCACGAAATAACAAGACGTGTTGGCTTTTGAGTCACACTGCTTCGCAGGACGGAGACACGGGCCGCATCGAAATGCCGCTCGGGCGCGCGTCTGTGCGTTTTTTGAGCAATGCGCGGGACAAAAGCGGAATGCAACCTTGCCGCGCAACCTGCCGCGCGCTTTCTTTTCAGGGGCGCACGCCCGTCAATCGATGCAAGCCTTCCGGCGTCGTGCGAACAAAACGAGTCCGCAATCTGTCGCGAAGCCGATGTCAGGGCCGGAACGAGGAAAGCGCGCGATGGCGCGGCTTTGGTCGCTGGGCGCTCAGCCTTGGCTGGATTTCTTCTTCGGCGCCGGCTTGGCGGTCTTCTTCGCAGCCTTGGGCGCGATCTGGGTCGGCTTGCCGGCGCGCTGCTCGCGCGGCGCCGGTCCGCGGCGGAAGAACACCGCGCATTGCGGCGAGAGCTGCGCCTTCTTCTTGATCATGCAGGCGGTGATGGCATCGACGTTCGGGACGAACTCACCGCACAGCCGCATCGCGTCCGGCGTGCAGGCCTGCTGCTCCTCCTGGGTGTAGGCGAAACCGGCGCGCGGCAGCGCCAGGATGGCCAGGGCAAGCGCGAGGCTTGCAACGGCCACGGGCTTTGCAAAGGACTTGAAGCGAAACGCCGGCATCGATCCCCCCCATCACGAGTCAGCGCGAATAGTGGGTGAACGGCGGTTCGTTGGCAACCGAGGGCAAGTGCGAAAGCCGGCACGTGTGCGCTCTCGGCAACAGGTCAGGGGCCTTGGCAGTTCCGGGAAACGAAACGAAGGCGCCGTTGTCGGCCCCAAACCAAAAGTGCGAAAACAACCCCATGCACAGTAGCCAAGTCATTGCAAACACTCAGGTCGCCAAATTTTAGGATTTTTCGAAGCCAAATTTGACTTGTCGGGCAAAACAGGGGCATCATGTCACCCTCAAGAAGATGCGCGTGGGGTGGCCGGCCTGTCTCCTGCGCTGGTCGAAAAGCGCACACGAGGAGGACAATCACATGACGGGGAATGAAGCGGAGCTGCCGCTGTCGGGTGTGACGGTGGTTTCGCTGGAGCAGGCGATCGCGGCGCCGCTGGCGAGCCGGCATCTCGCCGATTGGGGCGCGCGGGTGATCAAGATCGAGCGGCCGGGCAGCGGCGATTTCTGCCGCGACTACGATCACGTCATGAACGGCATGTCGAGCCAGTTCGTCTGGACCAACCGTTCCAAGGAAAGCCTTGCGATCGACATCAAGAGTCCCGAGGGCCGCAAGGTGCTCGACGCCCTGCTGCCGCGGGCGGACGTGTTCATCCAGAACCTCGCGCCGGGCGCGGCGGAGCGACTCGGCCTCGATGCCGCTTCGCTGCTGCGCAGATTTCCGCGGCTGATTGCCTGCGACGTCTCGGGCTATGGCACTGATGGCCCCTACAGCGACAAGAAGGCCTATGATCTCCTGGTGCAGTGCGAGGCCGGCGTGCTCGCCATCAACGGCACGGAGGCCGAGCCGGCCAAGGTCGGGCTTTCCGTCGTCGATATCGCCACCGGCATGTACATCCTCAACGGCGTGCTGATGGCGCTATATCGGCGCGAACGGACCGGCAAGGGCACGGCGTTCCAGGCCTCGCTGTTCGATTCCATCACGGACTGGATGAGCTATCCCGCCTTCTACACCGAGAGTACGGGCCGGCCGCTGCCGCGCACCGGCGCCAAGCATGCGACGATCGCGCCTTACGGCCCGTTCCGCGTCGGCGACGGCAACACCATTTTCTTCGGCATCCAGAACGACCGGGAATGGCGGTCGCTGTGCCGCATCGTGCTGGGCGACCCCGACTTCGCCGACGACCTGCGCTTCCGCACCAATCCGCTACGCATGCAGAACCGCGACGAGCTGCAAGCGCATATCGAGCGGCGCTTTGCCTCGATGACCAGCGAGGAGGTGCTGCGGCTGCTGGACGAAGCCGCGATCGCGAATGCGCACCTGAACTCGGTCGAGGCGTTCCTGCAGCATGAGCAGCTGCATGCCCGCGCGCGGGTGAGAAGCGTGGGATCGCCGTGCGGGCCGGTGATGAGCTTCCTGCCCGCGCTCACCATTCCCGGCGTGACGCCGCGGATGGATCCGGTGCCTGATGTCGGCGAGCACAACGAGAAGATCCTCGGCGAACTTGGCCTCGTTAAGGGAACGTGAGAATGGCCTCGCAGCGCCCGACGCGGGCTTATCTCGCCGTTCCCGCGCATCGCGCCCGTGTCGTCGACAAGGCGGCGGCATCATCGGCGGACGCGGTGTTCATGGACCTCGAAGACGCCGTGCCGCCCGCGGAGAAGGGCGTTGCGCTGACGGAAGCCGCCCGCGCGCTGTCCTCGCTCGACTGGGGCAGCAAGCACGTCGCGGTCAGGCTCAATGCCGTCGACAGCCCGTTCATCGCAGAGGAGATCCGCAGCTTGGCGGCCCTGCCCCGGCTGGATGCTTTGATCGTGCCGAAGGCGGAGCGGTTGAGTGACATCGTTGCCATCGCCGGTCAGCTGCACGCGGCCGCGCCCGATCGGGCCGCGCCTGTTACGCTCGAGCTGCTGATCGAGACCGCGCTCGGCCTCGTCAATGTCGACGCCCTCGCCGCGTGCCACGACAGCGTGGCCGCGCTGCATCTCGGCGTCGGCGACCTCGCAGCCTCGCTCGGCGCCCGCACCTCCGACATCGGCATTTCGCCGGATGGTTATCGTCATGTCGGATCAGCTCAAAGCGGCTACGCCGCCGCGCCGCTCGACCTGTTCGCCTATCCGATGATGCGCCTGCTGGTCGCCGCTCGCGCGCACGGCCTGCGCGCGATCGATGGCCCCTGCGGCGCGTTCCGCGATGCTGGACTGACCGAGGCCAGCGCGCAAAAGGCCGCTGCGATGGGCTTCGACGGCAAGCAGGTGATCCATCCCGACCAGATCGAGCCGACGCTGCGCGCGTTCACGCCCTCGGCCGAGGAGCTGGCCCAGGCGCGGCGGATCGTCGAAGCCATGGAGCAGGCCGAGGCGCTGGGACAGGGCGCGGTGACGCTGGACGGCAAGATGATCGACTACGCCAATGTGCGCATGGCGCGGAGGATCATTGGGCTGGGGTCGTAGGGACCGAAACGCGCGCTCAGGCGGTGTCGCTGTACAGCCAGCTAACGGGCCTGGATCGCGCCACGCTGAGCAATCGCAGCACGATTGCAATCACTTTGCCTTTGCACGCAAAGGTCGCTAGGCTGCCCCGATACACATTGCAGGGAGGGGGCACATGGCGAACCGCGAAGACATGCTTGCATTGATCAGGGCCGGCTACGCCGCGCGCGATGGCGGTGACACCGATAGCCTGGTGACGGCCTTTCATCCCGAGGGCGCATTCACCCTGATGGGCGACAAGGGTGCGCTCGAATTGACAGGACGCATACAGGGCCACCCGACCCTGCGCGAAGCTTTCCATCAATTCACCGAAGGCTTCGGCTTCGAAGGCCGCGAGATCCTCGCCGAGCTGGTCGACGGCGATCGCGTCGCTGTCCACTCCCGCGTCACCGTGCGATACCACCCGACCGGCAAAGCGGTCAGCACCGAGATCGTGGACCTGTTCACATTTCAGGATGGCAAAATCGCGGAGCTGGTCGAGTTTGCGGATACGGCGCAGATCAAGGCGATGATCTCCTGACCTGCGAGATGGATGAAGCGTCCTCGCGCTACGCCAGAAGATGAAGGTCAGTCGGCTCTGGGTCTGCACCCGCTGCCGTCAACATCGCGTGCACCTGACCTCGATGGTGGGTCTGGTGATTGAAGAGTTGAACAGCCACGAGCGTCTTTGGTTTCTCGATCCGAGTCGAACCGTCTGCAGGATACCAAACGAGCATCCCGTTCAGATCCGCGTCGCGCAATCGCGCTGACCACGCTTCGATTTCCTCGTTCCGTTGCAAGCGGAGCGCCTTGAAGGCCTCCCAATCCGAGGGATTTGCGAGGGAGTGCTTGATGGTTTGCTCTGGACGCGCATTCCCTTTCAGCCGCTCCAGTATGAGGGCATCAGCCCAATAGAGATGGTTCAACGTAGCTGCAATCGACCGGAAGAACGCCCCTCGATCCTTCCAGCGATCCTCGTGGGTCAGCCGGTCGGCGGCAGCTACCAAAGAGGCGTTCTGCCAAATGTTGTAGCGGGACATAAGCCGGCAGTATTCGGCTGAGATCATTTTCTCAGGCTCCAAAGATTGTCGATGCTGGCTGATCTCGGGATGTTGCCCCAGACGTGAGGCAGCTACAGTACCGTGACAGTCCAGAAAATTGGCCTTCGCCAGTGGTCTAATGAACGCCCCACGAAATCGGGGTTTGGTGCACTGTCACCGTAGGGGGGAGGTAGCGCCGCGCCGACAGAAACTCAGCTGCTGGTTTACGGTGCTCGGCATGACCAATCGAGAGCGAGTATTCTGACTTTAGCCTAGGCAGCCCAGTCCATGATCGCGTCGATGAAGGTCTGAGCCTGGCGGATCGCGTCGAGCCTCGTCGCACAGACACCGACCGACACTGTTCGGCCCTTTCCGACAGTCCACTTCCAACCAGCCGGGTAGCTCATCTCAACGACCGAGAAGCTTACGCCGCGATGTTCCACGGAGAACCTCCGCCAACATGTTGCTGTGTCTGAAAAGGCTACTCCAAATGGCGAATTTGTCCAGCCGAACGCAGGCCCACAATTCGATCGCGCGGCTTGATATAAGTGTTCAGGAGCAGACTTTCCGGGAAACTCAGGCGGCTCGCGTAGTACTGCGCGAGGTTAGGGTGACCGCGGGCGGTGACAAGATCGATCTCGCCCGATGTTGTGCAGTTTCGTGCACTATCACCGAAATATCCGTTCATGCTGGCCAAGCTGCCGGGCCTGCCGCCGATCGCCGCCGGCGCCATCGTGCTTTTCGCGGCGATGCCGCCCGGTGCGAACGCGTACATCTTCGCCATGCAGTATCAGCGGCGGGTGAAACCGGCGTTGGGCGCAGTGGCGCTGGGCGCCCTGCTGGCGGCGACGACGCTGCCGGTGATGGTGTGGGTGGTGGCGGGGTGAGGCGTCAAAGGCTTTGCCGGCGACGCCTCACGGCCTCGCTGCGCCCAATCCATCATCAGCGCAGGCCGAAGAACGAGAGCACCGCAGCAATCACGACGATCAGCCCGATGATATAGATGATACCGTTCATAGCTCAGCTCCCTCAGCGTTGTCAGTCCTGCCGCAGCTACAAACACCTGGGGTCGTGAAAAGGTTCGCCGGTGCTCGCCGCCGTTTTCTTGCAGTATCGGGGAACGAAAACGAACGATGCTGCTTCGGCGCGCTGGAGCCCTCGCACCACCCGCGATAGTTTTGCGTTTACACGCAAAGGTCGCTAGTCTGCCTGATACGTTGTAGGGAGGGTAACATGGCACAGCGCGAAGACATGCTCGCAACGATCCGGCACGCCTACGCCGCGCGCGGCGACGATGACGTCGAGGGCTTGGTGACGACCTTTCATCCCGAGGGCGCATTCACTTTGAAGGGCGACAAGAGCACGCTCGAACTGGCAGGAAGCGTGCAGGGTCACCCAGCCCTACGAGGGGTTTTCGGTGAATTGATCAAGAACTTCGGCTTCGAAAACCGCAAAATCCTGGCCGAGCTGGTCGACGGTGATCGCGTCGCGGTCCATTCCCGCCTTGACGTCCGCTACCATCCAACTGGCAAGACGTTCAGTACCGAGCTTTTGGACCTGTTCAGATTTCAGGATGGCAAGATCGTCGAGCTGATCGAGTTTGCGGATACGGCGCAGGTCAAGGCGATGATCTCCTGAAGGACGATGAAGTTCGATTTGCTTCAGAGCGGGCAGCAAGCCGCCATATGAGTGGGCAGAGCACTGGCGGCCCTGCCCACCATGTTCGAACGTCGACTTGTTCTGCCATCTCGAGCCTGGATGCCTCGATGTCGAGCGCTTCTCGACCTCTGTGTGGTTCGCAGTGTACCTGCACGCCGGCTTACTGCTTCGGTTCAGCTCGCGCTTCCAGCCCGCGAAGCTGTGTCCCGACAGTCAAGTCACCGATCTTACGGCCCATGTCCTTTCCGACCTCCGTCGAGAAACGGTAATGGAAACCGGCATAGATGCGGGCATTTGCGACCTCATCGCTGTAATCCTGGAGCTTGGTCCATTTGCGAGTCACCCCTGGCGCAGTGGGGCTGGTCATCGTTAGCTCTCCGACCTCGTCGCCCGCGATGGACCGGAGAACCGTGGACACCGCCGCCGATACGATGCAGTGGGCGCAGGGGTATTCGGGATGCATCGGCGTTTCACCCAGCGGCAACCAAGACGCTTCGCGTGGCGTCATCGGGTTGTGCGTGATGTCCGCGTTGCGTATGGCCGTTACAGGCCGCCAGAAGTTGTAATGATACTTCGCATCAAGGACGGCAACGATTGCGTCGTTCGCAGCGATCTCGGTGAGGGCGAAGAGGCGCGAGCAGTCAACGACGTCCATGTGCTTGGCCAAGGCGACCTGCCGGACGATTGGATTGAAGCTGGGAGGCCCGACCAGAAACCAGACTCGTCCGATCGCGGTCTGCTCTGCCGTTCGGGTGGTGCTGTTGCGAGCGCCGAGCTCCCGAATTTCGTTGACGTCTCTGGTCCAGGTCTCGGAATCAAGCGCCGGAGGTGGCGCTGGACGGAATTGTGAGACCGATGTCATGACCCAAGGGGACATTATTCCAGCCGTCGTGCCGATCGGCACCACGGTCGGCACATAGGCCCCCGGGGCTGTATAGGGACGATAAGTCTCCTGGACATCATTGCCGTCATCCCTGCGCAACGCCATCACGCCGGAAGCGGCCACCTTTCCAAGCTCGATTCCCTTCGCCTTTCCCTCCGTGTCCGGAATGCCGGAAAGCGATGCAATCAATGCCGCATCGAGGGCAGCTTTTTGGTCCGGATAGATCGTCAGAAGAATGTTGTAAGCCGCAGTCGACGCTGCGGCTTCCTTGGACGTGGAGCGGTCTGCCACGAGATCCAGCTTGTATGGCGTGTATCGCCTGTCGATCGCGTTCACGGCCTCGAACATGGCAACGTGAAGCATCGACATCGTGCGGGCCTGTGGCACAGGCAGCACCTTCTTTTCAGCGGCAATCGCATCTGCTTTCGCATTCCAGTCCATGATGACATCGGCACGCGCAGTGCCGATGCAAACTGCAAGAGTGGCGATGATCAGGAATGGAGATTTCGTTGCAAGAAACGTCTTCATCTTCATGCTCCTCGTTGTTTCAACAGAGAGCGACATCTTGTACGGACGAGCCGCACAAGAACGTAGAAGTGCAGAACGATCTTAAGGTCGCAGCCAGCCGGCTGCTGTGAAACAGTTTACACCCGTCCTCGCTTTCGTCGAAAAGAGTTTGAGGCGCGCCCCAAACAGTAAGATCGACTGGCTTACCTGATGCACGACCTGCAATCTCGGCAGTCTTCCGAACAATCATCACATCCTTTGCGCATTCGGGCTCGCCGACGGCGCTGATCAATCTCGGCATCTGTTTGTTTCGCGCGAGGTGAAGAGCGAGCGGCAGAGCATTTTTGGTGATGCGCGCGCTCGAGCTTGCGGCAATGCCGGCCTCTGCATTCCTGTTTGCAAGACTGCTCGACCTGCCGCCGATCGCCGGCGTCATCGTGCTGTTCGCGGCGATGCCGACCGGCGCAATGCGTACATTTGCGCCGTGCAGTATCAGCGGATGGTGAACCCGGTGTCGGGCGCAGTGGCGCTGGGCACGCTGCTGGCGGCGGTGACGTTACCGGTGGTGGTGTGGGTGGTGGCGCGCTAGCGCTGAGCCTGAGGTTTGCGTCTCGAGTTGAGGCCGGAAACTGGCGTTCCTAAGAAGTGCGAAGCGCAACTCGGGAAAGCATCGAAAGAGCGCGGCAAGTTTGGCTCCGCCGCAAACTTATTGTTTCCACTCGCTGCCACGCCGCGTCGTTCGGCGATTTCGAGACGCAGTCCGTCAGTTCTTGACGATCTGGAGATCGCCGGGAGTGGCTTTGCCTTAGGATCCCGTCGAGAGGCTCGCCGATCTGTTTAAGCCGCGGCCGTAGGGAGCGCGCCACTCAAACGGTCGAGCAAATAGCGACCGATGCTAACTGGTTGATCCCGCTGGTACAGTTGGGTGGGCTCGAACCACCGACCTCCTGTTCCACAGACAGGCGCTCTAACCAACTGAGCTACAACTGCATCCTTGCGAGCCGCGCCTTGGGGCTGCCTGAAAAGGCTCATCGCCGAGGGGGCTGGACGGGGCGGAAACTAGGTGCAACGGCCCGGTTTGGCAAGGCCGCAATGGGGTGAAAAACCGGGTGAAATCATCGTCGGCGCGGGGAAATCGGGCGCGGTGGGGAGACCTCGCATATGACCCCGACGATTGGGGCGTTCTAGGTCCCACATCGTCATGGCCGGGCTTGTCCCGGCCATCCACGGCTTCTGCCCGCGGCCCCAAGAACGTGGATGCCCGGGCCTTCGCCGCGCCGAAGCGGCTTCGGCCGCGCAGGCGGGACAAGCCCGGGCATGACGACCTTCCCAAATGCGAAGCGGGAGAGGCGAAGAAAAAACCCGGGCCTCTCGACCCGGGTTTCGCATCTCACACCGATCCGCTCCGCTCAGGCGGCGGGCGGATAATACTTCGAGGCGCTGGCCTTGATCGGCTCGGCGGTCTCATTGGCGACGCGCTGGGTGAGCTCGACCAGCTCCTTGGCCTGGGCCTGGAAGGTCTCGAGCTGCTTGCGGGCGTGGCCGGTCCACAGCTCCATCGCTTCGGTCGGCGACTTGGCGCCGAACAGCTGCTGGGCGAAGTCGAGCTGGGCGTTCGAATTGGCCTTCATGAACTCGACCAGCTTGGCGGTGTACTCGCTTGCGCCCTTGGAGGCCGAGGTGAACACGGCCTCGACGGTGCCGTTGTGGGTCTCGGCGGCGTCCTTGAACTTGGCGTAGTTCTCGCGGGCCTGCGCCGCGCCCTTCTCGGCGAACGCACGCACCTGCTCGGGAACCTCGAACGGGATGATCGAGGCAGAAAACGGATCAGTCGCACCTGTCATGTTGGTCCCTCACGCAAATTGAAAAAATGGAGTGAGCCTTTCTGGCGCGCCCGCCGGCCCCGACCATGGGCCCTGCGCATTGAGCGGGTACGAAGACTGGAAACGCGAAACAAAGGTGATGGCTCGCCCAGCGCCAGAATTATGGCTGCCTATCATGTCAACATTGTGCATCGCAACGCGGCAGAGGGGTGCGATGCGAAATTTAATCTCGGGGAGGATGAGGTTCCGGTATGGGGGAACCGGGGGTTGAGGTAGTGGGATGCGCCCGGCAACACACGCGCTCTTCCTGGAGGGGTCCGGGACGAGCGTAGCTCGTCCGTAGGTCGATCGCGCGCAGCGCGAGCGGGGTGGAGTGATCTCTCCACTCGGGGACCGCCTGTGGGGAGAGACTTTCACCCCACCTCGGTTCGCTCTCCGCTTCGCTGCGTGCGAACCGATCCACGGGCGAGCTACCCTCGTCCCGGACCCTCCAGGGGAGGATGGGCACCGTAGATGCCGCGAGCCCTGCGTCTCTTCGCAAGCGCCCACGCCTTGAATCCCTTGGATGCAACGTCGGCTCGGCTTGCGGGGTTGGCGGGATTAAGGTTATCGCCGCTTGGGGGACGCTTGCGGGCGTTGGGCCGTGGACCTGGTCGCGCCTTCCGGGCGATACTAACCCTTTCTTAAGGCTGTCATTCCCGGCAGCCGCCACTCGTGAAGCGTGAGATGCAGCCGGCCTGATGACGCGTTCGGATTTCCAGTTGCGAGGGGTGGGCGATCCGCGGCTGGCCGTGCATGCGACCTCTGCCCTGCCGGTCTGGCTCTGGTCGACCGACGGCGCGCGCGTGCTGTGGGCCAATCCGGTCGGCGCAAAACTGTTCGGCGCGGCCAACAGCGCCGGCCTTGCGGACAAGGTGTTCGGCCCCGCCGACAGCCATCGCCGCCAAATCGTCAGGCTCGCCCCCCAGCTGCCGGCGAACGGCACGGTGCGGCTGCAGCGGCTGCGCGGCTTCGGCGCCCGGTTAGGGGCGCTGATGACCTGTGCTTGCGCGCGGCTCGACTTTGCCGACGGCAGTCACGCCGTGCTCGTCATCGCCATGGACCCGACGCTGCGCACCATGCCGCTGGTGGAGCGGCTGCATCGGCTGGTCGCCGGCGCCAAGGTGCCGATGGCGGCGTTCGCGCCGGACGGGCTGTTCGTCGGCGCGAGCGAGGCCGCGCGCTCCCTGCTCGGCTTTCGCGATCTATTCGAGGCCGGGCTCGACCGCGCCCGCAGCGATGCGCTGGCAACCGGCCGCGCCGCGACGCCGATCGGCATCGGCCAGATGGTGCTGCAGCGGGTCGGCAGCGGCGCCGATATCGGCCTGGTCGCGCTGATCGATCCCGCCGCGGCCACAGCGGCGCGCGAGGCCGCGCCCGACGTGACGCCCGCGCAGCCTCCGGCCGCGGTGCCGGAGGACGCACAGCCTGCGCCAGACGAGGCATCGTCTGCGATTGCGCTGTTCGACGCATTCACTGAGCCGGCCGAACCGCCCGCCGAGACGATTGCGCCGACGCCGGAGCCGGTCGTCCCCGCGGCGGCCAAAACTCCGGTTGAAAACCAGCCGCAAGCCATTGTGTCGCCGCAGCCCGCGCCGATCAATGCAGGCATGGTCGAGCCGACTTCGGGCCAGGACTCTGCTAGCCACCAAGAGCCGCCCGCACCGCGTCAGCATCCGCTGCGCTTCCTCTGGCAGATGGATGAAGAGGGCCGCTTTGTGCTCGGCTCCGATGAATTCATCCGCCTGATGGGCACGCATACGGCCGCCGGCTTCGGCCGCCCCTGGCGCGAGATCGCCGAGGAATTCTCGCTCGATCCCGAGGGGCGCGTGGCGAAGGCGCTCGAAAGCAAGGATACCTGGGCCGGCATCACAGTGAACTGGCCGGCCGACGGCGGCGAGCACATTCCGGTCGAGCTCGCGGGCCTGCCGGTCTACGACCGCAACCGTGAATTCGCCGGCTTCCGCGGCTTCGGCGTCTGCCGCGATCTCGACGCGCTCAACCGGCTCGAGGCGCTCAGGCGCTTCGAGCTGCTGGTCGAGCCGCCGGCACAGGATCGCTCCACTGAGGCCGTCGCGTTCGATGCGGAGCCCGAGCCTGAAGCGGCGGCGGAAGCTGAGGCGGAGGGCGAAGCAGAGGCACCGCCGATCGCGCCATCCGAGCCTGAGCCGCAAGCCGAGCCTGAACCGCAAGCCGAACCCGACCTGCCAGAGCCCACAAGCGAGACTTCACACCCAACCGAACTGGACACGCCCGTGGAAACGCCTCCCAATGTCGTGCCGTTCCGCGTCGCCGGCGATACGCGGCCGCCGACGCTGACGCCGGTCGAGAACAGCGCGTTCAACGAGCTCGCGCGGCAATTGTCCGAGCGGCTCGAACGCGAGCGCGAGACCATCACGACCGACGCGGCCGGACCAGTGGCGGAGACCAGCGCCGAAGCACCGGAGCCGGAGCCGCCGCAGGCCGCCGCCGAATGGCTGACCGAGCCCGCACCGCCGCCGCGCGGGATGAGCGCGCGCGACCGCACGCTGCTCGACCTGTTGCCGACGGGCATCCTGATCTACCGGCTCGACCGCCTGCTCTACGCCAATCCCGCCTTCCTCGCGCGCATGGGCTATGACGGCCTGAACGCGCTGGAGCATGCCGGCGGGCTGGATGCGCTCTATGTCGAGCCGGGCGTGTCGGCGGCCAGCAGCACCACGCAAGGCGGCACGCCTGTGACGATCAGCGCGACAATCGCGAACGGCGAAACGCCGCCGCCCGCGACGGAAGCGCATCTGCACACGATCGAGTGGGACGGCGACAGCGCGCATGCGCTGATCTGCGCGCTGCCGCAGGCGGCGCCGATCGCGGCGGCTGCCGTCGCAGAGACCGTGGTGGCCGCAGAGCCTGACGCCGCGGACGCGGAGCCCGCGGCCGGCGATGCCGATGCCGAGGATCTCGCCGCCATCCTCGACACCACGGCCGAGGGCATCGTGATGTTCGACGCCGAAGGCAACATCCACGCCTGCAACCGCAGCGCGGAGGCGCTGTTCGGCTATGACGGCGAGGCGCTGCTGCAGCAGAATTTGCTGACGCTGTTCGCCCCCGAGAGCCAGCAGATCGTCGCCGATTATCTGGAAAGCCTGAAGAGCCAGGACATCGCGAGCCTGCTCGATCACGGCCGCGAGGTGCTGGGCCGCGAGAAGAAGGGCGGCGTCATTCCGCTCGCGATGATCATGGGCCGCACGCGCCCCGACGGGCCGAACTTCTTCGCCGTGTTCCGCGATCTCTCGCACGCCAAGAAGGGGGAGAGCGAATTGACGAAGGCCCGCCGCCTCGTCGACGGCGCGGCCAACGCCAAGGCCGACATGCTGGCGCGGATCAGCCACGAGATCCGCACGCCGCTCAACGCCATCATCGGCTTTGCCGAGGTGATGATCTCCGAGCGCTTCGGCGCGCTCGGCAACGAGCGCTACGGCGAATACATGAAGGACATCCGCGCTTCCGGCGAGCGCGTCATCGCCATCATCGACGACCTCCTGGAGCTGTCGCGGATCGAGACCGGCAAGCTCGACCTGAATTTCGCGAACTTGAACCTGAACGATTTGGTCGAGGCCTGCGTGACGGTGATGCAGCCGCAGGCCAACCGCGAGCGCATCATCATCCGCACCTCGCTCGCCCATGCGCTGCCGCAGGTGAGCGTCGATGCGCGCGCGATGCGGCAGATCACCATGAACCTGATCTCGAACTCGATCCGGCTCGCCAGCGCCGGCGGCCAGGTCATCGTCTCGACCGCGCTGACCGATCGCGGCGAGATCGCGCTTCGCATCCGCGACACCGGCCATGGCCTTTCCGAGCGCGAAGTCGCCGCCGCGATGGAGCCGTTCCGCACGCCGCCGCCGGGCGATGCCGCCGACAGCTCGGCGCTGAGCCTGTCGCTGACCAAAGCGCTGGTCGAAGCCAACCGCGCCCGGTTCAACATCAAGAGCGCCGGCCACGGCACGCTGATCGAGGTGGTGCTCGCGCCCGCGCTGGCGGGGGCGTAGGGCGCGGCACGCTCAAGTCGTCATTCCGGGGCGCGCCTCTTGGCGCGAGCCCGGAATCCATCGATCCGCATCAATGGTGGTGCAATGGATTCCGGGCTCGTCGCTTCGCGACGCCCCGGAATGACGGCGGGGCTCACGCTGCCCGCACCGTCCCCAAAAACCTGCTCACCTCGATCTTCAGCCGGCTGCTGTCGTTCGACAGCGATTGCGCCGCGGACAGCACCTGCGAGGAGGCAGATCCCGTCTCGGTCGCGCCCTGGCGCACGCTGGAGATGTTGGCGCTGACCTGCGTGGTGCCGGCGGCGGCGCTTTGGACGTTGCGCGAGATCTCGCTGGTCGCGGCGCCCTGCTCTTCCACCGCGGCCGCGATGGTGGAGGAGATTTCGGACAGGCGCTCGATGGTGCCGCCGATGGTCTTGATCGCACCGACGGAATCTTGCGTCGCGACCTGGATGCTCGAGATCTGCTGACCGATGTCACCGGTCGCCTTCGCGGTCTGCTCGGCCAGGGCCTTCACTTCCGAGGCCACCACGGCAAAGCCGCGTCCGGCTTCGCCCGCGCGCGCGGCCTCGATGGTGGCGTTCAGCGCCAAGAGATTGGTCTGGCCGGCGATGGCGTTGATGAGCTCGACCACGTCGCCGATGCGCGCGGCCGCCTTGGACAATTCGCTGACGCGATCGTTGGTCTGCCCGGCCTGGGTGACGGCCTCGCCCGCCATGCGCGCGGAGGCCTGCACCTGGCGGCTGATCTCGTTGACGGAGGCGGTCAGCTCCTCGGCGGCGGACGCCACCGACTGCACGTTGGTCGCCGCTTCCTCGGACGCCGCCTCGACCAGCGTGGCAAGCTCGGTCGAGCGGCTGGCGGTCGTGGTCAGCGACGTCGCCGACGCCTCGAGCTCATTGGCCGCCGACGACACGGTCTCGACGATCTCGCCGATCGCGCCTTCGAAATCGTCCGCCATCCTGATCATGTCGGCGCGGCGGCGCTCGGCGGCGAGCTTGTCCTGCCTGATCTTCTCTTCGGCCTCCTCCTGCGCCTTCCGCTCGGCGTTGATCTTGAATGTCTCGACGGCTTGCGCGATCTCGCCGATCTCATCGGGCCGGCCGAGGCCGGGAAGAACGATGGCGAAATTGCCGTTGGCAAGCTCAATCATCGCCGCGCGCATCGCGGTCAAAGGCCTCGAGACCGAACGTCCGATGAAGATGCCGAGGCCGAGCACGCTCGTCGCAATCAACGCGATCGCCACTGCAATCCAGAACTGGATGCTGGTGCGCTCGGCCTCGTTGAGACGGTCGGCATGGGCGCGGATGCGGTCGACCGACGTCGAAACCTGCTCGATCACCGGCTCGACCGACGCGAAGGCCTCGGACATCGCCTTCGATTCAGCCGCCAGCTTCAGCGCGGTCTCCATCCAGGCGGAGAAGTCGCGCTGATAGTCGGCGAGCTTCTGGCGCAGCTCGGCCTTGGCGCCGTCGGCAATGGCTGCCGCGTCGAGGCCTGCGGCAAATTCGGACGCGCGCTTCTTCATCTCCTCGCCATATCTGGCGTTCCGACGCAGCATGAAATCCTTCTCATGCCGGCGCATCATCAGCATGATCACCTTGAGCTCGGAATTCTGGAACTGGTCGACCTGGCTCTCGATACCGTGGACGGAAGCGCGCAGGCGGCCTTCGAGCCCGGACTTCTCGTCGAGGCCGAGCCGCTGCCGTTCCTCGACCACCGCGGCGAAGCGGGCCTGATAGGTCTTCAGCGACGCATTCATCGCGTCGATCTTGTGCGCCAGCTCGGGCTGGCCGAGCGCTGCGATCTTGCCGCGGAGCGTCTCGATGTCGAGGGCCACCTGCCGGCCGATCTCGACCTGTCGCTGCGCCCTGGCCGGATCGCTGCGCAACAGAAAATCCTTCTCGGCGCGGCGCGCCTCGAGCAGCTCGACCGCGATCCTGTTGTTCAGCTCGAACACGGTGCGCGCATCCTCGGCCGCGTCGCGATAGACGCCCATCCTCCGCTCGCCGTAGAGGTGAATGCCGCCGATCAGGACGACGCCGATGACGCCAATGACGCCGATCGCGGTGATCTTGTGAGTGAGTCGCAGGGAGAGGAGCCGCATCGTGAACCAAGCTGGTGGTGAGCGATGCCATTGATGAAGCGATATTCAGTGAAAGCTTCCGTTAATTTGCGGGCACGTATTAATACGTGTATTTCACTACAATGCTCGCCGTTGTGCACGGTGACGTGCACAGGCACAGTTCCAAAAAAGAAGCACGGCGCTTCACCAGCGCCGTGCTTCCTTGTCTGCGCGAGACTTGGGCCTTTAGTGATAGATCTCGAACAGGCCGGCGCCGCCCTGGCCGCCGCCGATGCACATCGTCACCACGCCCCACTTGGCCTTGCGGCGGGCGCCTTCCTGCAAGAGATGGCCGGTGAGACGGGCGCCGGTCATGCCGAAGGGATGGCCGATCGCGATCGAGCCGCCGTTGACGTTGTACTTGGCGGGATCGATGCCGAGCTGGTCGCGGCAATACAGGCACTGGCTGGCGAAGGCCTCGTTGAGCTCCCACAGATCGATGTCGTCGATCTTGAGGCCGGTGCGCTTGAGCAGCTTCGGGATCGCGAACACCGGGCCGATGCCCATCTCGTCCGGCTCGCAGCCGGCGGTGGCCCAGGCGACGAAGCGGCCGAGCGGCTTGAGGCCGCGCTTCTCGGCGTCCTTGGCTTCCATCAGCACCACCGCGGCGGCGCCGTCGGAGAGCTGGCTGGCATTGCCGGCGGTGACGAACTTGCCCGGGCCCTTCACCGGCTCGAGCTTTGCCAATCCTTCCATCGTCGTTTCGGGGCGATTGCATTCGTCGCGATCGACGGTGTAGTCCACGATCGACTCGGCCTTGGTCTGCTTGTCGACGACCTTCATCTTGGTCTTCATCGGGACGATCTCGTCCTTGAACTTGTTCGCCTGCTGGGCCGCGGCCATGCGGCGCTGCGATTCCAGCGAGAACTCGTCCTGATATTCACGGCTGAGCTTGTAGCGCTCGGCGACGATGTCGGCGGTGTCGATCATCGCCATGAAGATGTCGGGGGCGACCTTGAGCAGTTCCGGATCGACCGATTCCTTCGGCGTGCCGCCGCCGGGAATCGAGATGCTCTCGACGCCACCGGCGACGATGCAATCGGCGCCGTCGGAGCGGATCGAGTTGGCGGCCATCGCGATGGTCTGCAGGCCCGACGAGCAGAAGCGGTTCACCGACACGCCGGCGGTGGTCTTCGGCAGCCCCGCGAGCAGCGCGGCCTGGCGGCCGATGTTCGGTGCGCCATGGGCGCAATTGCCGAGATAGCAGTCCTCGACATAGTCCTTCTCGACGCCGGCGCGGTCCACCGCGTGATGAATGGCGTGGGCCGCGAGCGACATCGGCGGCGTGATGTTGAACCCGCCGCGGCCGGATTTCGCCAGGCCCGTGCGCGCATAGGAAACGATGACGGCTTCACGCATTGCTTTCTCCCTTGTCGAACGATTTGGAACGGAGCGTCCTGACGCCATTGGTACACAAAGATTGGGGGTGGGGAAAATGAAAACGCCGCCTCCGGCGATGGAGACGGCGTTGTTCCGCGTGTCGGAATATATGATATGATGATCGTCATTCCGGGGCGTGCGCGCCCGCTCTATCCACACGTCATGCCCGGGCTTGTCCCGCCTGCGCGGCCGAAGCCGCTTCGGCGCGGCGAAGGGCCGGGCATCCACGTTCTTCGCGCCGAGCGGCAAGACGTGGATGGCCGGGTCATAGGCGAGCGGAAGCGACGCCGTCCTTCGGACAGCTATGCCCGGCCATGACGCCGGTGGGAGCCGCTCAGAACGTCAGCGCCTTGGCCTGCTTGACCTGCGGCAGGGCCTGCACCTTGGCGAGCACGTCGGCCGGCACCACACCGTCGACCTCGACCAGCGCAATGGCATCGCTGCCCGGAGCGACCCGGCCGAGATGGAAGGTCGCGATGTTGATCTTGGCGTCGCCCAGAAGCCCCGCGAACTTGCCGATGAAGCCCGGCTTGTCCTCGTTGGTGACGTAGATCATCGACTTGCCGAACTCGGCGTCGACGCGGATGCCCTTGATGTCGACGAGGCGCGGCTTGCCGTCTGCATAGACGGTGCCCGAGACCGACCGCTCCTGCCGCTCGGTGGTGACCGTGACGGTGATCAGGCTCTCATAATCGCTCTGCGCGGCGCGGACGATCTCGTCCACCACCATGCCGCGCTCCTTGGCGACGACCGGCGCGGACACGACGTTGACCTCGCCCAGCATGGGCCGCAGCAGGCCCGACAGCACCGCGGAGGTGATCGCCTTGATCTTCATCTCGGCGACGTGGCCCTCATAGGTGATCTCGACCTTGAGGATGCCGCTCTCGGTGAGCTGGCCGGCGAACGAGCCGAGCTTCTCGGCGAGCGCGATGAACGGTTTCAGCTTCGGCGCTTCTTCCGCCGTGATCGAGGGGAAGTTGACCGCGTTCGAGATCGCGCCGGTGAGCAGGTAATCCGACATCTGCTCGGCAACCTGCAGCGCGACGTTCTCTTGCGCCTCGGTGGTGGAGGCGCCGAGATGCGGCGTGCAGATCACGTTGGGATGGCCGAACAGCACGCTCTTGGTCGCGGGCTCCTCGACGAAGACGTCGAAGGCGGCGCCGGCAATGTGCTTGGCGTTGAGCGCATCGACCACCGCCTGCTCGTCGACGAGACCGCCGCGGGCGCAATTGATCAGGCGCACGCCCTTCTTCATCTTGGCGATCGCGGCCGCGTCGATGATGTTCTTGGTCTTCTCGGTCAGCGGCGTGTGCAGCGTGATGAAGTCGGCGCGCCTGAGCAGATCGTCGAGATCGACCTTCTCGACGCCGATGTCCTTGGCGCGCTCCGGCGACAGGAACGGGTCGAACGCGATCACCTTCATGCGCAGGCCGAGCGCGCGGTCGGCGACGATCGAGCCGATATTGCCGCAGCCGACGACGCCCAGCACCTTGCCGGTGATCTCCACGCCCATGAAGCGGTTCTTCTCCCACTTGCCGGCCTGCGTCGAGGCATCGGCCTGCGGGATCTCGCGGGCGAGCGCCAGCATCAGGGTGATGGCGTGCTCGGCGGTCGTGATCGAATTGCCGAACGGCGTGTTCATCACGATGATGCCCTTGGCCGTCGCGGCCGGGATCTCGACATTGTCGACGCCGATGCCGGCGCGGCCGATCACCTTCAGCCTGGCCGCCTTCTCGAGGATCTTGGCGGTCGCCTTGGTCGCGGAGCGGATCGCAAGGCCGTCGTAATTGCCGATGATCTCGGCCAGCTTGTCCTTGTCCTTGCCGAGATTGGGCTGGAAGTCGACCTCGACGCCGCGATCCCTGAAGATCTGCACGGCAGCGGGCGAGAGCGCGTCGGAAATGAGAACTTTGGGTTTGGTCATGGGATTTGTCCTTCACACCCTCCCCTGGAGGGGGAGGGTCGGCGCGAAGCGCCGGGGTGGGGTGAAGCTGCAACAAAGAAAGTCGCCGGTACGTCGTGTGGAGAGATCACCCCACCCCGCCGCACCTAGCGGTGCGTCGACCCTCCCCCTCCAGGGGAGGGTCAGAGCATCACGCTGCCTTGGGCAGAGCGGCCTTGGTCTCGGCGAAGGCCCAGTCGATCCACTGCGTCAGCAGCTCGACGTCCTTTGCTTCCACCGTGGCGCCGCACCAGATGCGCAGGCCGGCCGGCGCGTCGCGGTAATAGGCGAAGTCGTAGCCCGCGCCTTCCTTCTCGACGAGGGCCACCAGCTTCTTGCTGAACTCCGCCTGCGCGTCCTCGGAGAGCGAGGTGATCGCGGGATCGGTGAACTTCAGGCACACCGAGGTGTTGGAGCGGATCGAAGCGTCCTTGGCGAGGAAGTCGATCCAGGGCGTCTTCGCCTTCCAGTCCGCCAGCACCTTGGTGTTGGCATCGGCGCGCGCGATCAGCGCCTTGAGACCGCCGATCGACTTGGCCCAGTTCAGCGCATCGAGATAATCCTCGACGCAGAGCATCGACGGCGTGTTGATGGTCTCGCCGACGAAGATGCCTTCGTTGAGCTTGCCGCCCTTGGTCATGCGGAAGATCTTCGGCAGCGGCCAGGCCGGCTTGTAGGTCTCGAGCCGCTCCACCGCGCGGGGCGACAGGATCAGCATGCCATGCGCGGCCTCGCCGCCGAGCGCCTTCTGCCAGGAGAAGGTGACGACGTCGAGCTTGGCCCAGTCGAGCGGCTGCGCAAATGCGGCGGAGGTCGCATCGCAGATGGTCAGGCCTTCGCGGCTCGCGCTGATCCAGTCCGCGTTCGGAACGCGCACGCCCGACGTGGTGCCGTTCCAGGTGAAGACGACGTCGCTCTTGGGATCGACCTTCGACAGATCGGGGATCTCACCGTAGGCCGCATTGAGCTTAGTGACGTCCTTGAGCTTCAATTCCTTGACGATATCGCTGACCCAGCCCTCGCCGAAGGATTCCCAGGCGAGCGTGGTGACGGGCCGTGCGCCGAGCAACGACCACAGCGCCATCTCGACCGCGCCGGTATCGGAGGCCGGCACGATGCCAATGCGGTAATCGGAGGGGACCTCAAGCACTTCGCGCGTCAGGTCGATCGCGAGCTTGAGCTTGGCCTTGCCGATCTTCGCGCGATGCGAGCGGCCGAGAGCTGCGTCCTTGAGATTTTGGGCGTTCCAGCCGGGGCGCTTGGCGCAGGGGCCGGAGGAGAAATGCGGCACGGTCGGCCGCGAAGCGGGCTTCGCTACAGTCATGATCTACCCTTCCAGATAGTAAGCCTCCCGTTGGGGGGAGGTGTCCCGCCGCGGCTGATACGGGAATCGGGAAGGTCCGTCAAGGAAGTTCCGGGGCCTCACGCGCCAGTGATGGCGCTTCCGGTGCAATATCAGGGGATTCGACAACAGTGAGCGCGTTCAGCAAGTCCGTGGCATCGCTGATCAATTGCGCCGCCTTGCGGCGGCTTCCGACCTTCAAAATGCATTTGTCATTGGCCTGCACGACGTAGTCGTTGCCGACCTTGATCATCGAATAGCTTGTCATTGAAATGTCCCGAACCGAGCGAGCCCGGTGTCAGATGCCCCCGTAGCACCCTTCGTTCCTTCATCAATGTGAACGACGGAGCGGTAGTTTACCGGCTCTTAACACGACCGAATGAAAAGCCCGCTTTTCGCCGGCTGCGAAGCGCTCGCGTCGCGCTGCCTCAAAAGCGGACAGTCATGCCGACGTGACTCGCCGTGAAGCCGAGCCGCTTGTAGAAGCGCTGCGCATCGACGCGCGTCTGATGCGTGAGCAACTCGACCAGATTGCAGCCGCGCGCCTTTGCTTCCGTCACGGCCCATTGCACCAATTGCTCGCCGATGCCGCGGCTGCGACACTCGGTGGCAACGCGAACGTCCTCGAGCAGTCCGCGGGATCCGCCCTGCGAGCTCAGGCCCGGCAGAATCGCGAGTTGCAGGCAGCCGACCACCCTGCCCTCACTCTCGGCAACCACCAGCGTCAGATTCGGATCGCGCGCGATCCGCGCGAATGCGTCGTAATAGGAGGACGGCAACGGATCCTCCACGCGCTCGCGCGCGCGGCCGAGATGATCGTCGGCGAGCATCGCCACGATCGCGACGACGTCCTCGCGGCGCGCGGGACGGATAGAGACGGCTTCGGCATTCATGTCAGGCGACTCCGCACCTCAGCGCGCCGGCGGAAGGCCGAGAAACGCTTCGACGTCGCCGATCCAGCGGCGGACGGAGGCATAACGGCCGAGGTCGAAGCCACCTTCATGCGCGAGGCGCGTATAGGCGAGCAGCGACACGTCGGCGAGCGACACCTCCTCGCCGGCGAACAAGCGGCTGGCGGCGAGATGCTGCTCCATGCGGTCGAGCGCCGCATAGCCGCGCTTGACCTTTTCAGGATCGAGCTCGGAGGCATCCTTGCCGAGATAGACCATGAGGAAGCGGCACACGGCGATATAAGGCTCGTGGCTGTACTGCTCCCAGAACAGCCATTCGTCCATCTTGGCCGCCGTGAAGGCGTCGCGCGGAACCAGCACGCTGTCGCGGGCGACATAGCGGATGATGGCGTTGGACTGCGCCAGCGTACGGCCGTCGTCGAATGCGACGGTCGGCACCTGGCCGGCGCCGTTCATCTTCAGGAATTGCGGCGTGCGCGTCTCGCCCTTGCGGGTGTCGATCTCGATCCACTGGTAGGGCACAGCGAGCTTGTCGCAGACCCACTTCACCTTGAGACAATTGCCGGAATTGCTGTCGCCGTAGATCTTCATCGCTGCCGCCCCGCTTTCGGAACGAGAGAGCATCAGGACGAAGCGCAGCTGTCAACAGGAAGCGGACGGCTCAGAACTTGTAGCCGACGCCGAGGCGCGCGTTGTTCAACGTCACCTGCGTGTTCATGACGGGCGAGAATCTCACATATTCGTATTCGATGCGGGCGAACAAGCCGTCCCAAACGCAGTATTCGAGCCCGAGGCCGGCGGTCCAACCCACTGCGTACGTGTTGGTCCTGTGCTGACCTTGCGTGCCCGACTGCGCAGGAACCGGGCCCCACGTTCCAAGTATCGTCGTGGTGTTGCCGAAGAAATCCGTCGTCGTCGTGTCCTGTCGCATCGAGACGCTGCTGGTCACGGTGCGCGACACGTCCATTCGCCCGACGGCAGCGCCCATGAAGGCATAAGGCATGAAGCTGCCGCCGTCCCAACCCACGCGGCCGCGGAGCGTCACCATGTCCTTGACCTGTGCCGCCGCGGCACCCGTCAGCGTGACGGCATAGTTGTTGGTGACGCCGGGCGCCCGCACCTCACCAGGCGGGTTGACGATGACGAGCGAGTTGGTTCCCGACGTCAATGTCGCCATATCGTTGAAGTAGCTGTAAGTGCCCTCGAGACTGAGAACGGCATCATACCATTGCCAGTTGCGGCCGACGAAGCCACCGAAATTGGTGCTTTGAGTGTTGGTCTTGTTCAGCAGCGACCACGTTGAGGTCGGCCCCTGGAGTACGCTGTCGCGAAAGATGTAGTTGGTCAGTCCGACCACGCTCTGGCTGAAATCCGTGGCATCTGCGGTATAACCGCCATGACCGCCGACATAGAAGCCATTCCAATTCACGGAGGTCTTCGACAGACCGTCGGCGAAGCCGCCGCGCAGCACGGGCAGGTCCGGCATGTCGGCCGCTTGCGCGGCAGACACCGTCCCCAACATCGCCGCTGCCAACACCAGCCTACGCATCACCACGCTCCATCGGACTCGAACTGTTGCGATGATCATCGCCTGTTAACCTTAACCAATGGTTGCGCCAGGCGCCTTCGCCGCACCTCGCCATGAAAAATACGCAAAGCAAAACGGCGCGGGATGATCCCGCGCCGTTAAGGAGTCCTAACCGATCAGGTTGCGATCAGCCCTTGGTGACCAGCGGCGGCGGCACGTAGGCCGGCGGGCTGTTGAGATCCCAGCGCACGCCGAGCTTGACGTCGTGCGAGGTGATGTCCCTGACCTTGATCGAGGTCGGGCCGGAAGCGCTGTTGTCGAACAAACGGTAGTTGCCGGGCGCGGCATCGCCGAGGTTCATGTAGCTGTAGGCCAGTTCGACGGTGAAGCCGGGATTGACCTTGTAGGCAAGACCGGCGTGAGCGGCCCAGGCGAGGTTCCACTTTCCGTTGTCGGCAAAGTAGGCGACGCTGTTGTTGAGCAGCGGGCTGTAGGACACGCCGTCGTCGCGGAAGCCGCTGAGCTTGTTGTAGGAGCCGCCGACGCCCGCGCCGATGAACGGAGTGACGCACCACCAGGTGCCGAGGTCGACATAGGCGTTGGCCATCACGAGCCACTCGGACTTGCTGCCGCTGTAGTTGTTGACGCCGACGAAGCCGGGTCCCACGACATTGTCGCTACCGTGCAAATTGGCCTTGCCCCGGTACTGGCCGATGACGTCGGCGCGGAACCAGTTGTTGAAGCGATAGCCGACGCCGAGGCCGAACAGCGGCGAGGAGTCGAAGCCGAGGCCTTCCGTCGTCTTCGAGTACCCGGCCGGCAGGGCGCTCTCGATGCGCTTCGCGCTCTGGTTGGTCATGCCGATGTCGCCGCGCAGATACCAGCCGCCGAAGTCGGCGGGCGGAGCCGGCGGCGCGTACATCGGAGGGGGGGCGGCGATCGGCATATCGGCGGCGAACGCCATCGACGAGATCAGGGTTGCCGCACCCGCGGCAAGGAGAGACTTAACGCTACGCATTGGCTTCGTCCTTATGGCCGGTGAGGCTGAATACGAGCGCCTCACGTTCTGGAAACTCACGGGGGGACGATGCCAGCAAATGTTTAAGCGCCACTTAACCCTAATTTTTAAGGTTGATTTTTTCTCACCCTACACGCGCGCGCCGTGCGAGCGTTGCAAAAATGCCGCGCCAAATGCGACATCGGCGCCGCATTCCCTAACGATGTGTGAAGCCGCAACGCGGCAAGAGAGGATGCGTTAACGCGCGTTTCGCGGCAGCTTGGGTAGGAACACCGCGAGCAGCCCGATCGCCGGCAGATAGGCGCAGACCTGGTAGACGAACTCGATCGAGGTGTGATCGGCGAGCTTGCCGAGCACGGCCGCGCCCAGGCCCCCGATGCCGAAGGCGACGCCGAAGAACACGCCGGAGATCATGCCGAAGCGGTGCGGCACCAGCTCCTGCGCGAACACGATGATCGACGACGTCGTCGAGGAGATGATCAGGCCGATGGCGACGCTGAGCACCGCGCTCGCAACGAGCCCGGCATAGGGCAGCGCCAGCGTGAACGGCAGCGCGCCGAGGATCGAGATCCAGATCACGATCTTGCGGCCGAAGCGGTCGCCCAGCGGACCGCCGAGAAACGCACCCACGGCGTTCGCCGCGAGAAAGACGAAGAGATAGATCTGGGCTGCCTGCGTCGACACGCCGAAACGGTCGATCAGGTAGAAGATGTAATAGCTCGACAGGCTCGAAACGTAGAGCTGCTTGGAGAACAACAGCACGACGAGCACTGCGAGCGCTACCGCGACACGGCGCGAGCTCGGCGCACCGGGCTGGGTGTGGACGGGCGCCGCTTTCTTCGTCGCGATCTGCGGCGCGTACCAGCGCCCGATGCGCCAGAGAATCAGGATGGCGAGAAACGCGATCGAGGAGAACCAGGCGATGCTGCCCTGCCCGAACGGCACCACGATCAACGCGCGAGCACCGGCCCCATCGAGGTGCCGAAGCTGCCGCCGAGCTGGAACACCGATTGCGCAAAGCCGTAGCGTCCGCCCGAGGCGAGCCGCGCGATGCGCGCCGATTCCGGGTGAAACACCGCCGAGCCGAGGCCGACCAGCGCGGCGGCGACGAGGATGACGAGATATTGGTGCGCGACGCTAAGCAGCAGCAGGCCGAAGAAGGTCGAGGCCATGCCGACCGCGAGCGAATAGGGCTGCGCCTTCTTGTCGGTGTAGTGCCCGACCACCGGCTGCAGCAGCGAGGCCGTGAACTGGAATGCCAGCGTGATCATGCCGATCTGCGCGAAGTCGAGCGCGTAGGCGTCCTTCAGGATCGGGTACACCGAGGCGATCAGCGACTGCATGGTGTCGTTGAGGAAGTGCGAGACGCTGATGCCGGCGAGCACGATATAGGCCGGCCCCTTGGCGGCGGCCGGCGCCAATTCGGCGACGACGACGGGCTCGGTCAGCGTTTCCTCTGAGACGACGACAGGCTTGTTCAAGGCGGCAATCCGGCGCGGCAGATTGCCGCGAGGTGCTGATTACGACGCAAGCGACGGTGGGACCATCGTCAATCGCAAATGGCTGGGATGCGTCTCTTACCCTCTCCCCTTGTGGGAGAGGGTGGCTCGCCGCGTTAGCGGCGAGACGGGTGAGGGGTTTCTATCCTCACGAGCTGTGTTGCGAGCGGATAGAACCCCTCATCCGGCGCTTCGCGCCACCTTCTCCCGCAAGGGGAGAAGGAAGGACTCAAGCCGCGGCCTGCCCCAATGCCGAAACGATGGTGTCGACGACGTCCTCGACGAGGTGACGGTCCTCGCCTTCGCCCATGACGCGGATCACGGGCTCGGTGCCGGAGGAGCGAATCAAGAGGCGGCCGTGGCCGTTGAGGCGCTTCTCGCCGTCGGAGATCGCCGACTTGACGTCGGAATCATCGAGCGGCTTGCCGCCCTTGTGGCGGACGTTCTTGAGGATCTGCGGCAGCGGATCGAAGCGGTGGCAGACCTCGGACACCGGGCGGCGCAGCTTCTGCACCACGGCGAGCACCTGCAATGCGGCGACAAAACCGTCGCCGGTCGTGGCGTAGTCGGACAGGATGATGTGGCCGGACTGCTCGCCGCCGAGATTGTAGCCGCCGTTCAGCATCTGCTCGAGCACGTAGCGGTCGCCCACCGGCGTGCGCACGAGCTCGAGCCCCTGCCCTTGCAGGAAGCGCTCCAGCCCGAGATTGGACATCACGGTGGCAACGATGCCGGGACGCGAGAGGCGTCCGTCCTCCTTCCAACTCTGCGCGATCACCGCGAGCAGCTGGTCGCCGTCGACGACATGGCCGCGCTCGTCGACCAGGATGACGCGATCGGCGTCGCCGTCCAGCGCAATGCCGATGTCGGCGCGCATCTCGCGCACCTTCTTCGACAGCGCCTCCGGCGAGGTCGAGCCGCAATCCTTGTTGATGTTGAAGCCGTCGGGCTCGACGCCGATCGGCACCACATCGGCGCCCAATTCCCACAATGCCTCGGGCACCACCTTGTAGGCGGCGCCGTTGGCGCAATCGATCACCACGCGCAAGCCCTCGAGCGAAAGGTCGCGCGGCAGCGTGCGCTTGGCGAATTCGATGTAGCGGTCATGCACGCCGTCGATGCGGCGGGCGCGGCCGAGGCTCGCGCTCTGGGCGAGCCGCTTGTCGAGGGATTCGTCGAGCAGCTGCTCGATCTGCCGCTCGACGTCGTCGGAGAGCTTGAAGCCCTGCGGGCCGAACAGCTTGATGCCGTTGTCCTCGAACAGATTGTGCGAGGCCGAGATCATCACGCCGAGATCGGCGCGCATCGACTTGGTCAGCATCGCGACCGCCGGCGTCGGCATCGGGCCGACCAGCAGCACGTCCATACCGACCGAGGTGAAGCCTGCGACCATGGCGTATTCGATCATGTAGCCGGACAGACGGGTGTCCTTGCCGATCACGACGCGGTGGCGGTGGTCGCCGCGCTGAAACGCAAGGCCCGCGGCCTGGCCGACCTTGAGCGCGAGCTCCGGCGTGATCAGTCCGTTGGCGCGGCCCCTAATCCCGTCCGTCCCGAAATATTTGCGGCTCATATCGTCCCCCAAGCAGCAACCAGGGACTCCCCTCTACAACCACGGGCTGCCCCAACGGGACCCGCATCCCTGATTTGCCGAGGTCTTATAAAGCTATCGCGGCTAACTTGGCTTCAAAAAATATGATGAATCATTACGGAACCGGCGCCGCGACCGCCCCCGATAACACATTGTTAACATTGCAATTCCGGCGTGACCAGCGAAAAGCGGTGGAACTCGCCTTAATCCGAGCGCTTCACATGGCCGTCCGCGCGGCTGGGCGCCGGCTGGGTGACGTTGACGGGATCGGAGCCCGGGAAGGTCTCCTCCAGCCCCTCTTCGAGCGCCTCCTCGAGATCATGCTTCTCCTTGATCTCTTCCGGCGAAGGTCCTGCGTGCGGCTTCGTCATGACGCTCTCCTTGGCACTCTCCTTCCAAAACGTTCTGCAAACGATTTGGCTGTGCATCCAACCATGCTAGATGACCTCGAAATCTTCCGATGCAAGACTGTTTGTACGTGACGGGCCGGGGAAACGACATGAAGCATATTACCTGTATCGACGATCTTCGCACGCTGCATCGGCGGCGCGTGCCGAAGGCATTCTTCGACTATTGCGACCGCGGCTCCTACGCCGAGGAGACGCTGCGCGCCAACCGCGAGGACATGCAGGCGATCAAGTTCCGCCAGCGCATCCTGGTCGACGTCTCCAAGCGCGACACCTCGACCACGATCCTCGGCGAGCCGTCGACGATGCCGCTGATCCTCGCGCCGGTCGGCCTGCTCGGCATGCAGCACGGCGACGGCGAGATCCACGCCTGCCGCGCCGCGCAGGCTGCCGGCATCCCGTTCACGCAATCGACCATGTCGATCTGCTCGATCGAGGACATCGCCGCCAGTGTCGAGAAGCCGTTCTGGTTCCAGCTCTACGTCATGAAGGACCGCGGCTTCATCAAGGAATTGATCCAGCGCGCGATGGCCGCCAAGTGCAGCGCGCTGGTGCTCACGGTCGACCTGCAGGTGATCGGCCAGCGCCACGCCGACATCAAGAACGGCATGACGGTGCCACCGGAATGGTCGCTGTCGAAGCTGCTGGACTTCGCCAGCAAGCCCGCCTGGGTCTCCGGCGTGCTGCAGGGCAAGCGCCGCACCTTCGGCAATCTCGCCGGCCACGTGAAGAACACTGAAGATCTCAACCGCCTCGCCGAATGGACGGCCTCGCAATTCGACACCTCCTTGAACTGGAAGGACGTCGAGTGGGTCCGCAGCATCTGGCCCGGCAAGCTGATCATCAAGGGCATCCTCGACGTCGAGGACGCCGAGGAAGCCGCCAAGACCGGCGCGCAGGCCCTCGTCGTCTCCAATCATGGCGGCCGGCAGCTCGACGGCGCGCCGTCCTCGATCGAAGTCCTGCCGGAGATCGCGGACGCGGTCGGCGACAGGATGGAGATCATGTTCGACGGCGGCATCCGCTCCGGCCAGGACGTGATGCGCGCGCTGGCGCTCGGCGCAAAGTCGTGCATGATCGGCCGCGCCTATGCCTATGGCCTCGGTGCCGGCGGCCAGGCCGGCGTCGCCAAGGCGATCGACATCATCCAGAAGGAGCTGCTCACCACGATGGGCCTGTGCGGCGTCAACCGGGTGGACGAGATCGACGATCACGTGATTGCGGTGTGAGTGCGTCTGCCGGGATGCCGCAGCAATAATCACTGTCGTCCCGGACAAGCGCGCCCAAAGCGCGCCGATCCGGGACCCATAGCCACAGGCGGGTGTGGCTACGGGGACCCGGAGTAACCAGCTTCGCGTAACAACTTTTCCCTGTGGTTATGGGTCCCGGACCTGCGCTGACGCTTGTCCGGGACGACGGCCGCATTTGAGGCGGCAGGTGCGCGTCTCACAGCCCCTCACATCGGCGGCGTCAGGCCGTCGCGGCCGACGCTGACGCGGTTGGTCTCGAACGAGCCGTCGGGCAATTGCTTCATGAAGGCGATGACCTTGGCGCCGGGCTTCAGCTCGGATTTGTCGCCGGGCACGAAGGTCACGACCGGCGTGTCGTCGGCGACGAACACCTTCTTCTCGCCGTCCTTGTACTTGACCAGCAGCGTGTGACCGTCATTGCCGACGACGCTCTCCGCGACGGTCGCATTGGTCATGCTGGAGTTGGGCTTGAGGTCCCAGGGTCG
Organism: Bradyrhizobium sp. BRP20; assembly: GCF_020194215.1. Lineage (NCBI taxonomy): Bacteria > Pseudomonadati > Pseudomonadota > Alphaproteobacteria > Hyphomicrobiales > Nitrobacteraceae > Bradyrhizobium > Bradyrhizobium sp. BRP20. The sequence goes on from NZ_JADYVY010000010.1 coordinate 178,408, forward strand.
CGAGCCTTCGCCGGTGCCGCGCATGCTTTCCGGAAACACGTGCACCTCGACGGCGTTCTGGCTGCCGTCCGGTCCCGGCACGGTGGTGGCGCCGATGAACGAGCCCGGCTTGATGTCGGCGAGCGAGATCTTGATAACGCCCGACACGTTCACGTCGGAGGCGAGGTGAAGCTTGAGCTCTTCACCGCTGCGCGACTTGACCTGCATGGTGTCGCCATTGACACTTTCGATGGTGCCGCGCACGCGCGTCGGCACCGGCGCTCTCTGGGCGAAGGCGCAGTAGGTCGAGACGACCACCATCGCGACGGCGATCAGGGGGCGTGTGAAAGTTGCACGTTGAACAGGCATGACGGTCTCCGATTGTCCCACGACGTAGAACTCCAGAGATGGTGTGCTATTCGCCGCGCCCCTCTCAAGTCTTCGTGAGATCGGCTTCGACCAATGAGCGCAGCTCGGCGGTGACCTCGGGCCGCCGCCCGAACCACAGCTCGAAGCCGCGCACCGCCTGATGCAGCAGCATGCCGAGCCCATCGGCGGTCTTCAGGCCGCGCGCCGTCGCCGCGGCGAGCAGCGGCGTCACCAGGGGAACGTAGACGAGGTCGGCGACGACGGCATCTTGCGGCAGGCGCGCGAGGTCGACGTCGAGTGAAGGCTGGCCATGCATGCCGAGCGAGGTCGTGTTCACGAGAAGCTTTGCGCGCGGCAGCACGTCGCCGATCGCGTCCCACGGCAGCGGATGCACGTTCGATCCGAACTGTTGTGCCAGGGTCTCGGCCCGCGCGATGGAGCGATTGGCGACATGCACGCAGCTGATGCCGCGTTCCAGCAGGCCGAACACGACCGCGCGCGAGGAGCCGCCGGCGCCCAGCACCAGCGCCGCCTCGGCCATGTTCCAGCCGGGCGCGCTGGCATCGAGATTGTTGATGAAGCCTTCGACATCGGTGTTGGTTGAGCGCAGCTCGCCGTCGGCGAACCACAGGGTGTTCGCGGCGCCGACGGCCCCGGCGCGCGCGTCGGGCGTCGACAGCGCCAGCACGGCTTCCTTGTGCGGGATGGTGACGTTGGCGCCGACGAAGCCGCGCAGCGACAGCCGCAGCACGAAATCGCGCAGATCCTCGGGCGGCACCGCCTCGATGACATAGCCGCCCTCGATGCCGAGCGTGCGCAGCCAGTGATGGTGGATCAGCGGCGAGCGCGAATGCGCGGCCGGCCATCCGATCAGACAGGCTGCAGGGGGCTTGGGCGCGGTCATCTTTCCCTCGGGTCGTTTCCGAGGCGATCCATTTCGCGTCGCGCCCGCTCTGTCAAGCGCGCGCGGTCAGCTCGCAGCGGTCTCGTCGGCGGCCCGGCCCTTGATGTCGGCGATGGCGCGCTCGAGGCTCGTGCGATAGCGCGCGCGCGGCGGCGTGACGCCATGGGTGAGCAGCGCGCGGCGGACCGCGGGCGAGGCCCCGGTGATGAACAGCCTGATGCCCTGGCGGTGCGCCTTGGCGGCGACGCGGCCGATCACGTTGGCCGCGGTCGAATCCAGGAACGGCACCGCGGCGAAATCGACCACGAAGGCCTTGCGCCGGTCGGCAATGCCGTCGAGCACGCCGCCGATCGCCGAGGCCGCGCCGAAGAAGAACGCGCCGGTGATGCGATAGACCAGCACGTCGCGGTCGACCGCAAGCGCGGGATCGTAACGCACACGGTCGCCGTTGCCGTCGTCGGGGCGATCATCCGCAACCAGTGGCGTCCGCTCCTCGATGCCGGTCATCTCCGCCATGCGATGGATGAACAGGACCGCGCCCAGCGCGAAGCCGACCAGGATGCCCTCGGTGAGATCGCGAAAGATCGTGAGCAGGAAGGTCGCGAGCAGCACCACCGCATCGCCCCATGACGAGCGCAGCAGAGTTGCGAATTCATGCTTCTCCGCCATGGTCCAGGCCACCACCACCAGCACCGCGGCGAGCGCGGCCAGAGGGATGTAGCTTGCAAGCGGCGCCGCGACCAGCATGAACAGCAGCAGGAACACCGAATGCAGCATGCCCGCGAGCGGCCCGCGCGCGCCGGCGCGGATGTTGGTCGCGGTGCGCGCGATCAGCCCGGTGACGCAGATGCCGCCGAACAGCGCCGAGCCGATATTGGCCGCACCTTGCGCCACCAGCTCGCAATTGGAGCGATGACGGCGGCCGGTCATGCCGTCGGCCACCACCGCCGACAGCAGCGATTCGATCGCCGCCAGCAGCGCGAACGCGATCGCATCCGGCAGCACCGCCCTTGCCTTTTCCAGTGAGAACGCGGGCAGCGCCGGCGATGGCAATTCGCGCGGGATGCCGCCGAAGCGCGAGCCGATGGTCTCGACCGGCAACGACAGCACCGCGCTGGCGACGGCTGCAAACACGACCGCGATCAGGATCCCGGGCCAGGACGGCCGCCAGCGGCGCAAGGCGGCGATAATGCCGATGCTGACGAGGGCGACCGCGACGGCGGACGGATTGATCGTGTTGAGGCCGCCGGCGAGCGCGACGAGCTTGGGCACGAACTCGCTGGGCTCCTTGCCCACGAGCGTGATGCCGGAGAGATCGCGGAGCTGGCTGGCAAAGATGATGACGGCGATGCCGGCGGTGAAGCCGACGGTGACGGGATAGGGAATGAACTTGATGTAGGTGCCGACCCTGAGCAGCCCTGCGCCGATCAGGAACAGGCCCGCCATCATGGTGGCGAGGATGACTCCGTCGACGCCATGCCGCTCCGCAGTCGCCGCGACCAGAACGATGAACGCACCGGCAGGGCCGCCGATCTGGAACCGGCTGCCGCCGAGCAAGGAGGCGATGAAGCCGCCGGCGACGGCGGTGTAGAGGCCGCGGTCCGGCGTCACGCCCGAGGCGATCGCGATCGCCATCGACAGCGGCAGCGCGACGATCGCGACCGTGAGGCCGGCGAAGACGTCGGCGCGGAAATCCGCAAGGCCGTAGCCTTCGCGAAAGACGGTGACGAGCTTCGGCAGATACAGTTCGGCAAAGGTCGGCTGACGCAGCTGGTGCAGCCGGCCTGCCTGATCGCTCGTGATGCTCATGTCAGCAAAGTGCTCCGCTGGCCCCACAATGCTCCGAAGCATCGTGCGTCCTAAGGTGCGACGATGCGCTAGCCCATCTTGATCCCGGGCATGATCAACGCGCGATCATGCTCCGACACGGCGCGGCGGCCCCGGCTCCTTCAAGCGAACGCCACGTCCGCCGCTGTCGCTGCGGGCCTGCTCGCCGATCAGCTCGACGCCGGCCCGGTCGAACGCCTCGACCACCTTGATCAAGGTCTCGACCACGCCACGAACATTGCCGGTGGAGGCCTCCATCCGCTGGATGGTCGGCAGCGACACGCCGGCGAGCTCGGCCAGGGTTTTCTGGTCGATGCCGAGCAACGCGCGGGCTGCCCGCATCTGGAACGAGGTGATCACCTTGGCCTCACTTACGAGCAGCTATAAGTGATATCTAGAACATATACAATGATGCAAAATACATCATACGGTGGCGAAAGCAAGGGAGGCGTCGTCCATAGCCTCCGTCATTGCGAGCGTAGCGAAGCAAATCCAGAATCTTTCCGCGGAGGGATTTCTGGATTGCTTCGCTGCGCTCGCAATGACGGAGTGTGGTGCGGTGGCATACGAGAATCTCGTGTCCCGGACGCGCTGCAACGCTCTTGGCGTTGCTGCGCAGAGCCGGGACCCAGAAATTCCGAGCACGCTGATACGTGGGCCCCGGCTCTGCAGCGCACCGCTGAAGGAGCGCTGCGCTGCGTCCGGGGCACGAGATCTCCTACCCGATCACGCCGCGTGCTGATGTGCGGCGATGATCTGGTCGGCGGCGCGGCCGGTGACTTCGGCCATGTGGTCGAACTGGCGCGTGAAGCTGCCGGCGCCGGCGGTGGCAGAGCGCAGCTCCACGATCAGCTCGCCGATCTCCGCTTCCGGCATCATGGCGCGGACACAGTCCCAGCCGGTCCAGCCCTCACGGGTGTCAAAGCCGAGAATCTGGCCGCGCCGCGCCGACAGGATCGCGTTGATCTTGGCGGTGGCGTCGGTCGGGCAGACGATCTCGACCATGTGGATCGGCTCCAGCAGCACCGGCTGGCATTGCGGCAGGCCTTCGTTGAGCCCGACCCGCGCGGCCGTGCGGAAGGCGAGATCGGAGCTATCGACGCTGTGATAGGAGCCGTCGGTCAGCGTCACCTGCACGTCGGTGACGGGGAAGCCGAGCGGACCGCGCGCCAATCCATCGACGACGCCCTCCTCCACCGCCGGGATGTAGTTGCGCGGCACCGCGCCGCCCACCACCTTCTCGGCGAACTTGAAGCCGTCGCCGCGCGGCAGCGGCGTGATCTCGAGCACGACATCGCCGAACTGGCCGTGGCCGCCGGACTGCTTCTTGTGACGGCCGCGCTGGGTGATCGGCTTGCGGATGGTCTCCTGATAGCCGATCGCAGGCGGATGCGAGGTGATCTTGACGCCGAAGCGGTCGCGCAAGCGCTCGCTGGCGACGCGCAGATGCATCTCGCCCTGGCCCCACAGCACAGTGTCGTGAGTCTTGGCGTTCTGCACGATCATGAGCGAGGGATCCTCCTCATGCAGGCGCGTCAGCGCCTGGCCGAGCTTGACGTCGTCCTTGCGGTCGGTGGCCGCGACCGAGATCGCGAGCACCGGCGGCGTCGGCTCGATCGTGATCAATGCCGCGGGCGCCGTCTTGCCGCTCGACACCGTGTCACCGGTCTTGACCGGATCGAGCTTGGCGAGGGCCACGGTCTCGCCGGCTTCGGCCGAGGCGCGCTTGGTGTCGTAGGCGCCGTTGACGGCGAGGATGCCGGAGATGCGCCCGGCACCGCCGGATGAGGATTGCAGCGTGGCGCCGTCGTCGAGATGGCCGGCGAGCAGCCGCGTCAGCGACAACTTTCCGCCGTGCTGCGAATGCAGCGTCTTGAAGACGTAGCCGAGCGCGTCCTTGGTCTCCGGTACGCCAAGACGTTTTGCGGTCTCCGCAACGCCGGGCGCCTCGTGACGCAACGCCTTCATCAGGCGCAACACGCCGTTTTCGCGCACGGCGGCGCCCAGCAGCACCGGGCAAATCAGCCCTTCCCGCAATTCGCGGGCGAGATCGTCGAAGACGGCATCGCGCGGCGGCTGGATGTCCTCGAGCAGCTGCTCCATCAGCGCATCGTCGTGATCGGCGAGCTTCTCCAGCATCGAGAACCGGGCTTCCTTCTCGCGATCGAGATCGCCGCCTTCGAGCGCGATCACCTCGGAGGCCTTGTGCTCGCGATAGATGAAGGCGCGCTCCAGCGCGAGATCGACGAAGCCCTCGATCAGCTCGCCCTTCCAGATCGGGATCTGGCGCAGCACCAGCGGCACGCGCGAGGCGGGCTGCAGCATCGCCAGCGTCTCGCGGATGCGCTGACTGGCGCGGTCGATCTTGTTGAGGAACAGGAAACGCGGGATCTTCAGCTCCTCCAGCTCGCGCAGGATGATCTGAAGCTGCGGCAGCTTCTTCTCGTCGGCCTCGCAGACCACGATTGCGGCGTCGACCGCCGGCAACGCGGCGCGCATGTCGTGGGCAAACTCGACGGAACCGGGACAATCGAGGAAGGTGTAGCTGTCGCCCATGAAACTCGTGGTGGCGGCAGTAAGGCCGACGGTCATCTTGTGATGACGGGCCTCCGCCGTGGCATCGCCGACGGACGTTCCGGCGTCGACGCTGCCGGCGCGCGGGATTGCGCCCGTTCGCGCCAATATTGCTTCCAAAAGTGTGGTTTTACCGCTTTGGAAAGGGCCCACCAGCGCTATGCACCGTGGACCTCGGGGACTTCTGACGTCTTGTCCCATTTCGCCGCCTCCTTGGTGTGGAGCTCGGCCCGTGATTGGGTCGGCAAACGCCGATGCTCTGCCCCTCCCCGAGATTTGGCAAGCATCAAACGTCGCTGCGGTGCGTCGTCAGTTGGATCAAGTCTTATAATTCCACGGACTGCAGGCTCGGTGTTCCACCCCTCCCGAAGGGAGAGGTAAGGAGAGAGCTTCGCCCGTATATCTCAACGGCCCGGACGGAGTTCCAGGCTCTCGAGGCCGGCGGCGATGTTGAGGCCGACCTGGCCCTGCACGCTCAGCGGCTGCAGCGCGATCGAATTGTTGGAGCCGCCGACCAGCACGTTGCCCCCCAAGCCGACACCGACGGAGGCGCTGCCCTGCGCGCCGACGTAATTGCCGGAGAGGTCGCCGGGGCCGAGCCGGTCGACCGGCGCGAACACGCCCCAGGCCAAAGCCGTCTCCTGGGTGATGCCGATGTCGAGGCCCACTTTACGGATGGTCGCGACGTAGCGGTCGTCGGGCAAGCCGTCGGCGCGCAGCACGCAGCCGAGATGAGTCACCGATCCCACGATGAAGCCGACGCTGGCGCCGCCGCGGCATTCGAGCACGCCGACCCGCGCCATCCGCTGCTGCGCGCCGGTGTTCACGACGGACGCGATGAGGCTGGCAGCGGTGAGTCCGGCGAAGAGGAACGAACGGCGCATGAATGTCTCCGGCGATGATGTGATGCGAGCAGAGAGAGCGCCCCACCCGTGTTGCGGGTCTATGCCACAAGAGCCGCGGCCGTGCCAGCTCGCGCGCGTTTAGAATCGAACTTGCGGAGAGACCCCTCACCCCACCCTCTCCCCGTAAGAACGGGGCGAGGGAGTGAGAGAGCCGTGCGTCCCTCACAATGCAACGTCGCCGGCCTTGCTTAACCTCTCCCCGCTCTTCCGCGGGGAGAGGTCGGATCACATCGCAGATGTGATCCGGGTGAGGGGCCGGGCACAACGCCGACCAGAAACAAAAAGTCCATCCGACTCCTCTTATCGAAAAACAACAAAAAAGGCCCGCCGAAGCGGGCCTTTCCGATTCTTGTCGCGACCGTCTTACCGCAGATTGCCGCAGAAGCGCTGGATGCGCTTGCAGGCGTCTTCGAGGTCCGAGGTCTTGGTCGCGTAGGATATGCGGAACGCCGGTCCAAGGCCGAAGGCCGACCCCTGCACCACGGCGACGCCTTCGGTCTCCAGGAGCTCGGTGACGAAGTCCTCGTCATTGGCGATCACCTTGCCCGACGGCGCGGTCTTGCCGATCGTGCCGGCGCACGACGGATAGACGTAGAACGCGCCTTCGGGACGCGGGCACTCGATTCCCTTGGCCTGATTGAGCATGGAGACGACGAGGTCGCGCCGCTCCTTGAACACCTTGTTGTTGGCGGGGATGAAGTCCTGCGGACCGTTCAGCGCCTCGACCGCGGCCCATTGTGCGATCGACGACGGGTTCGAGGTCGACTGCGACTGGATCGTCGACATCGCCTTGATGAGCTGCGCGGGACCGCCGGCGTAGCCGATGCGCCAGCCGGTCATGCAATAGGCCTTCGAGACGCCGTTCACGGTGAGCGTGCGGTCGTAGAGTTTCGGCTCGACCTGCGCGACCGTGGTGAACTGGAAGTCGTCATAGACGAGATGCTCGTACATGTCGTCGGTCATCACCCAGACGTGGGGATGCTTCACCAGCACGTCGGTGAGCGCTTTCAGTTCCGAACGCGTGTAGGCAGCTCCGGTCGGGTTCGACGGCGAGCACAGGATGACCCATTTGGTCTTCGGCGTGATCGCGCGCTCGAGCGCCTCGGCCTGGAGCTTGAAGCCGGTCGCGGCGGTGCAGACCACCGGCACCGGCTCGCCGCCCGCGAGCGCGACCATCTCGGGATAGCTGACCCAATAGGGCGCGGGAATGATCACCTCGTCGCCCGGATTGATGGTCGCCATCAACGCGTTGTAGAGCACCTGCTTGCCGCCGGTGCCGACGATGATCTGGTTCGGCTTGTAGGCGACGCCGTTCTCGCGCTGAAATTTCGCGATGATGGCTTCCTTCAGCTCGGGAATGCCGTCGACCGCGGTGTACTTGGTCTTGCCGGCCTCGATGGCGCGGATCGCCGCCAGCTTGATGTTGGCGGGCGTGTCGAAGTCGGGCTCGCCGGCACCGAGGCCGATGACGTTGCGGCCCGCCGCTTTCAGCGCGCGTGCTTTATCCGTGACCGCGATGGTCGCGGACGGCTTCACACGGTCGAGCGCAGCGGCAAGGAAGGACATCATCATCTCCTGGCGAGCGTCGTGAAGCCCTTCGCCTCACGACTCCAATTGTGGGAATGAGCCACCCTAAAACGTGTGCCGCTGGGCCGCAAGAAACTTCGGCCAGATCCCGGAAAAGTTTACGATTTGGAGCGCTGCGAGGCGCGGTTTCCCGCAATATTCCGTAACATTGCCTCCGGAATTGCTCATATCCGACAAGGCCTGTCCTCGGAGCAATTCTGGATGGTGCACGTCTCCAGGAAACCGCTCGTCGTCATGCCCGGGCTTGTCCCGGGCATCCACGTTCTTCGTGCGGCAAGTGAGACGTGGATGGCCCGGTCAAGCCCGGCCATGACGATGCGGAAACACTGGCGTCCTAATCTCGATCGTCTATGCGGTAGCCTACGTAGAGCGATGTGTCCGCAGATTGACGTACATGTGAACTGAACTGCATCGACGCGAAATGATCTTCCCCTCCATTGCAGTGCGGTAGGGTTTTCGAGTTTTTCTATCGGCCAGCACTTGCGGCGGATTCGCATCGGCATCATTGTTTAGCCGCCTCGCGGGGCAACGGGCGCCGCGTCTTCTCGTCCTCGGATTTCGAACGCCAGAATGTACAAGCTCTATTCGATGCAACGCTCGGGCAACAGCTACAAGGTCCGCCTTGCGCTGGCGCTGCTCAATCTGCCTTACGAAGCGGTGGAGGTGGACATTCTGCGCGGCGAGAGCCGCACGCCGGATTTCCTGTCCAAGAACCCGTCGGGGCAGGTGCCGCTGCTCGAGGTCGGCGAGGACCGTTATCTCGCCGAGTCCAACGCCATCCTCTGGTACGTTGCCGTCGGCACGCCGCTCGCGCCGGAAAACCGCATCGACCGCGCCGAGGCGCTGCAATGGATGTTCTTCGAGCAGCACGCGCTCGAGCCGAACATCGGCGCGGCCTATTTCTGGCTGTCGCTGGTCAAGGGCGGCCGCGACCTGCAGACCCATTCGCTGGAGGACTGGATGGAGCGCGGCTATGGCGCGCTCCAGGTGATGGAGAATCACCTCAAGACCAATTCCTATTTCGCCGCGCGCCAGCTCACGGTCGCCGACATCGCGCTGTACGGCTACACCCACCTCGCCGACCGCTGCGACTTCGACCTCCAGGCCTTCCCGGCGATCCGGGACTGGCTCAAACGCGTCGAAGCCGCGCCCGGCTTCGTGACCATGGACTGGCGCCCGGCCGACATCGACGACCCCGCCAGCATCGCCGCGAGCGCCTGAGGCGCGTCCGCTCCGGCGAATAGCGGGCATAAGGGCCGCCTCTGCCGCAATCCCGCCACTTTCCGCGCGGTCGCCGCCGCAATATTGCCGGTTGAAACTGGGAAATTCTGGAAAGTCGCGGGTGATTCGCTCGCGTGTTGAAGGATTTAGACCATGATGCGGGCGTCCGGCACAGCGGGGTTTCAGAGCCCATCCGCTACCGTCGCGTCTTCCCGGCTCACCCATGCGGTCGCGGCTTCGCTCGCCGTCGCCGCGCTTTCGCTGTGCCTGATCGTCACCCTGACGGTGTTGTCGACCAAGGCGACCATGGCGATGGGCCTGCCGGTCTGATTCCCGTTTCATCCTGGACCAGCCTTCAGGGCGCCGTGCGGCCCGCGCCGACCGGCATCGCGACAGGACGTCGATGAAATCACCTGTGGTAGTCGTTGCAATCACCCTGACTGCGGCCATCCTGGTCGCGGCCTCGCTGCTGATCATCGTCGGCACGCGCAAGGGCACGGGCACGTCGACGCTGCATGCGCCGACGCTGCAGCAGCGCGCGCACATGGTCTAAAGCGCGATGCGATTAGGATGAATCGTCATCGCGCTTTAGGTTATTGTTTGAGCATGATCTTTTCGGAAAACCGCTTCACACTTTTCCGGATCATGCTTTAAAATCATCCGAAAGCCTTACGCTTCCACGCAACCGCGCCTTAAGCACGCCGCACGAAATCGCATCGCAGTCACGCAACAATCAGCCAGTGTTGCGGCCTTACCTCTTTCGGGAGGAGCGAGACAGGTCCATGCGGTTCGGATGGCGTGCGATCTCCGGTCCGGCGCTGACGGCAGCGACCCTGCTGCTGGCGATGCTGCTCGATCGCTTCGTCCCCGCGCCCTCGCCCGCCCCGCTGTTCGTCGCCATCGTGGCTCTCGCCGGCGCGCTCGCAGGTCTCGCCTCCGCCGTGACGACCGCGATTGTCGCGGTGATCGGCGCGGCGCTGTTCTTCCTCAATCGCCACGGCGTCTCCGGCCATGGCGCCGCCGATCTGGCGCCGCTCGGCCTCCTGGCCGTCACCGTTTTCGGAACCGCCGGCATCACCGGGCTGATGCGCGAGCGGCTGCTCGGCAGTTTCGCGGCCGAGCGCCGCAGCCACGCCATTGCCGCGCGGCTGTCGGCCGCGCTCGACAAGGTCGATATCGGCATCGTGCTGCTCGATGCCGAGACCCGGGCCGAATTCATCAACCGCGCGTTCCGCGACTATTTTGCGGTGCCGGACGAGGTCGTCGAGGCGAAGCCACCCTTCATCGCGCTGATGTATCACGGCCGCGACACCGGCGCGTTCGCGCTGCCCGAGGACGAGCTCGGCACTTTCATCGCGCAGCGCATGGAGATGGTGCGGGTCGGCGATGCCACGCCGATCAACGTCGCGCTGCGCAACGGCGAGGTGCTGCGCTTCGTCTGCGCCGCACTGCCGGACGGCGGGCGGATGCTGAGCTACACGCCCGTGACCGACCTCGTGCGCCACACCGATGCGCCGGCGCGCGCCGACTACTACCGCTCGCTGCGCGATCCGACCGGCCGCAAGCTGATCCAGTACTTGCGCGTTGCGGAGTGAGGCGAGTGTGCGATTGATCGGCAATACGATCATCACGTATGAAGGACATCCCTTCATCGCGCACCTCCGAGATCGCGGAAATTCACATGTCGCTCATCATTCGCGCCGTCACCAGGCAGGATTACGATCAATGGCTGCCGCTGTGGGACGGCTACAACGCCTTTTACGGCCGCTCCGGTCCGACCGCGCTCGCGCCCGAGATCACTGCGATGACGTGGCAGCGCTTCTTCGATGCTTATGAGCCGATGCATGCGCTGGTCGCCGAGGACAACGGCCGCCTGCTCGGGCTGACGCATTATCTGTTCCATCGCAGCACCACCGCGATCGAGCCGTCCTGCTATCTGCAGGACCTGTTCACCTCCGAGGCCGCGCGCGGCAAGGGCGTCGGCTCGGCGCTGATCCATGGCGTCTACGAACGGGCGAAGCTGGCGGGATCGCCGCGTGTCTACTGGCAGACGCACGAGACCAATCTCACGGCGCAGCGCCTGTACGACAAGGTCGCGGAGCGCTCCGGTTTCATCGTCTATCGCAAGATCTTCTGAGTCGTGCCGGGAGCCTGTGGATAACTCCACCTGTCACCCGCGCGTAACACAGCAAGGCTAGGCTGCCCCTGCGTCTGGTCAGGCCCCCCGTCACCGATCATGCGCCCCAGCGGTCCCCGTCAGTCGCCGCGTCTGACAGGGGCCGCATTTTTTTGCTGGCAGCGTTACTTGGCAGCGTTACTTGGCGCCGCGCCCCACGGTCTGCATCACCTCGAAACCTTCGAACTGGGGATGGCCGAGATAAAGCGGCTTGTTGTCGCCGGCCTTATGATGCGCGGCGCGAAACGCTTCCGACTTGGTCCAGGCCTCAAACGCCGCATAATTCGCCCACACGGTGTGCGAGGCGTACAGCGTGTGGTCCTCGGCTTCCGGCCCGCGCAGCAGGTGAAACTCGATGAAGCCAGGCACCTTGTCGAGATGGGTGTCGCGCGTGAGCCAGACCTGCTCGAAGGCAGCCTCGGAGCCCTTGGCGACGCGGAAGCGATTCATGGCGATGTACATGGGGTGGTGTCTCCTGTGGGCGCGATCGTCAGGATGCGGTGCTCTCTCGCTCCCTCTCCCCGTTCTTACGGGGAGAGGGTGGGGTGAGGGGCTGCCTCCGCGAGTTCGGTCTCGATTGTAGGCGATGTGCGCGATGCACGCACGGTCAATGTGGGAATCGGATGGACTCCCCTCTCGGGAATAGTGTGCCTTGCCCCTCACCCGAATTGCTCAGGCGCACGCGCCTGAGCAATCCGACCTCTCCCCGCAGAAGGGCGGGGAGAGGTTAAGTCAGACCACAAGCCCCTTCATCGGCCTTGCGCTTGCGCTGTCGGGGAACACCGTCTCGGCCAGCGTGCGATCGGACAGGCCGAACTGATCTTGCAGCACGCCTTTGATCACCGAGCGCAGATCCGTGGTCGGCTTGAGGTCACGGCCCTCATACAGGTTCGCGAGCCTGAGGCCGGGCCAGTCCGCGATCACCCGGCCGCCTTGCACCGCGCCGCCGGCAAGCAAGGCGATCGTGCCGGTGCCGTGATCGGTCCCCTCGGTGCCGTTGATGCGCGCGGTGCGGCCGAACTCGGTGGCGACCACCACGACGGTGTCGCGCCAGCGATCCCTTAATCCGCTTTCGAATTCGGCGAGCGCGCCGTCGAGGCCGCCGAGCAGGAAGGCGAGACGCCCCACAGGGCCCCCTTCATTGGCCCTCAGCATGTCGGCGAAGCGCCCGAGCACGTGCGGCCTGATCGCCTCGCGCTCGAACGCCCCGGCCCAGATCCGCGCCAGCTCGCCCTTGCTGGCGGAGATGCAGAAATGATTGGACCAGAACGCGACCAAGCGCTCGGTGAAGCCGCATTCGGCGAGCGTGGCGCGCTGCAGCCGCGCCAGCGCCTCGGCGCGAAAGGTTTTCTGGATGACGTTGAGCGGCTGCGGCGCAGGCTTGGCGGCGGGCTGCGGCGCGGGCGCGTTCGGCTGCATGGTCTCCGGCCGAACGGTGTTCTCGGCGGGCTTTGCATCGGCCATTTGGCCGGTGATCTCTGCCGCTGCATTCAGCGAGAGATTGCGGCGCAAGGGCGCGTTCTGATCGGCGGGCGGCGTCTCGGCGGGCGCAGCAGCCTTCGCCGCCTCACGCGCCTGCTTGACCTGGTCCTGATAGGCAAACACGGCCTGCCCGAGCTGCGGCGTCGATTGCAGGCCCGGCGCTTCCAGCAGCACGCCATTGGCACGCGAAAGCTCCGCCTTCACGAAGCCGCGCGGGTCGGAGCTCGCGTTGACGAGATCGCCCGATGCACCGCCGCGGGCGCCGAAGCCGAAGCGGTTGAGCGCGACGAGGGCGGCTTGCGAATCGCGGGCCATCGATGATCTGTCCTTCGCGCGTTGCGAGGTGCTTTCCTTTCGACCCGGTCGGCGCGTAATATACTGCAGCGGCAGATGAACCCGCCATGAAAATGACGGCGAAGCTTCGACGTAAAACATGACAAATCCGAAAGAAATCCCGTCAGCGCCGGCACTTGCGCGCCGTCTCACCTGTTCCCGTTGCGGCAGCGAATTCGGCTGCGATCTCTCAGGCAATTGCTGGTGCGCGGAGGAGACGGCACGGCTGCCGATGCCGATCGAGGGGGAGGATTGCCTGTGCCGGGAATGTTTGCGGAAAGCGGCGACGCGTAGCCCGGATGGAGCGCAAGCGTAATCCGGGAATCGTTCCGCTAGCACCGGCCCAGGATTTCGCTGCGCTCCATCCGGGCTACGAAGTTTACACCTCATGTCCTGGCGATTTGCGCGCCAAGCCGTCGAATGCATCCAGCAGCTTTTCGCGCCAGGCATAGACCGGATCATCCGCTTCGAGCAGCTTGAACGGGCTGACCACGCGCGCCCATTGGAATCCGCCGAACACGATGTAATCGGCGTAGTTCGGTGCCTGCCCGCCGAGAAAAGGTTGCGTCTTGAACGTCTGCCGCATGATCTCGAGCGATTTGCGGAACGCGACGATGCCGGTGTCGCGGCCCGCCATGATCTCCTCGAGCGTCTTGCCGCCGAAGCGCGCCTCGCGCGACTTGCGGAAATAGGCGGCATCGACCTCATTCAGATTGTTCGGGATATCGGCGATGATGAGCGGAAAGATGCCGCCGACGATGGCGATGTCGCCCCACGCATTGATCATGCGCGCCATCGCGCGGCCGCCCTCGCCGCCGAACAGCGACGGGCGATCCGGAAAAGTGTCCTCGAGATAGTTCGCGATGGTCCAGGAATCGACGATCGGCTTGTCATGATGCAACAGCACCGGGACCTTCTCCGAGCCGTGCGGCGCGATCGCGCTCTTCTCGGTGAAGCGCCAGGGCAGCGATTCCGCCGCAAGGCCCTTGTGCGCGAGCGCCATCCGGGTGCGCCAGCAATACGGGCTGAAGGGGCGCGCGGGATCGGTGCCGACGAGTTCGTAGAGTTTGAGCGACATTGAGCAGTGCTCCGTCATTGCGAGCGCAGCGAAGCAATCCGGGCTGCTTCCGCGAAAGACATTCTGGATTGCTTCGCTGGCGCTCGCAATGACGATGTGGAGAGAGCTGCGCTATGTCTTCTCCCTCTCCCCGTTCTTACGGGGAGAGGTTGGGGTGAGGGGCTGCCTCCGCAATCACAGTGAGAGACGGACTCGCGGAGACTCCCCCTCATCTGCCAGGCTTCGCGTGTCGGCCTCTCCCCGCAGGCGGGGAGAGGCAAAGAAACTACCGCCCGTTGGCGCGCAACAGCCTCTCGCCGCCTTCCGTCACCGCGATCACCAGCCCGAGACCGGCAATCGTCTCACGCGCGACGTAGCCGCGCTCGGCGGCGTCTTCCCAGATGGTGAGGCGCGGGCACGAGGTCTTCCAGGTCGCGAGCACCTCGGCGTAGACGCGCGGCTCGCGCGCGACCCATTCGACGAAGTCCAGCACCAGCGGATCGGCGTTACAGCTCATTGCAAACCTCCCTTGTCGAAGGCGGCCAGAACCGGCGCACGCAGCAACAGCCAGCCGCCGTGGACGATGTAGTAGCAGGCGATGGTGGTGATCAGCTTGTTGGACCAGGCGATGAACTGCTGGTCGGTCATGGCTTCGAGGATGCGCCGCGCCAGCGTGGTGCCGAGCATCGAGGCTGCGATGGCGACGGCAGCGAGCACGGGATCGAGGCCCGCGGCCTGGTCGATGATGCCGCCGAAATAGATCAGCTTGGTGAAATGGCTGACGACCTGGCACATCGCCTTGGTCGCCACCTTCTCGCGCCGGCCGAAATCGCCGCCGAGGAAGAAGGTGTCGAGCAGCGGGCCGGAGACGCCGGTCATCAGCATCAGGCCCATGCAGATCGTGCCGTAGACCGTGCCCTGCCAGAGGCTATCAGGGTCCGGCTTGACGTTCGCCGGCAAAAGCCGCGCCATGAACGGGGTGATGCCGAGCAGCAGCAGCGCGACCGGCTTGTCCGGCACGTAGCGGGTCAGCGACCACGCCGCGAGCGCGAGGGCCGCGCCGACCATGTAGTTCGCAACCGGCCGCCAGCGGATATGCGCCCGCCACAGGAACGCGCGCCAGCCGTTCGAAGCCATCTGCGTGACCGCATGCAGCACCATCGCGGTCGGCAGCGGCATCAGTGCCAGCAGCACGCCGATCAGGATCAGCCCGCCCGCCATGCCGAACAGCCCCGACAGGAACGCGGTGGCCACCATCAGCAATCCGAGGGCAGCGATCATGATGGGCGTCACGAAAGGAATCTCCCGAGGGCGAGTGAGGGACGCAAACTGTTTCACTCCCTCGCCCCGCGAGGAGAGGCGAAGGCACCGCGCCTGCTTCAACAAATCAGCACGAATTACGCTGATGTTTGTGCCTCGCTTGCGCCTGTTCCGCAAACTGAGATATCTTGCCCTGGCATCAGCTTTCCTGAGGGTGGGTCATTTGCGGCGGCTGCTGTTTCTCAACGGCATCAAGGCGTTCGAGGCGGCGGCACGGACCGGCAGCTTTGCTGCGGCCGGGCTGGAGCTGAGCGTATCGGCGGCCGCCGTCAGCCGCATGGTGCACCTGCTCGAAGAGCGGCTCGGCGTCGCCTTGTTCGAGCGCAAGGCCAACAGGCTCGTGCTGACGCAGGCCGGCCGCGCCTATCAGAGCGGGCTGACTCCGATCTTCGATGCGCTGGCGAGCCTCACGGCGCAGGTGACGGCGCCTGCGAGCGTGCGCGTGCTCACCATCGGCGTCGGCCACACCTTTGCGATGCGCTGGCTGATCCCGCGCCTGTCGGAGTTTCGCAGCGAGGAGCCCGACATCGAGGTGCGCTTCACCACCGGCGGCGCCGCGGTGCCGTTCGGCGAGGACTGGAATTGCGGCATCAAGCTCGGCACCGGCGACTGGCCCGGCCTCGTCGCCGAGCCGCTGTTCGCGGGCGACCTCACCCCCGTCTGCGTGCCGCGCCTTGCTGGCGGATTGAAGCGCCCGGGCGACCTGAAAGGACCGAGCCTGATCCGCGTCGCGCACTCACCCGAGGACTGGCCGATCTGGCTGAAGGCGGCGGGCACGGCGAGGATCAACGCGCGCGGGCCCGAGTTCCAGTTCTCTACGGCCAGGCGCTGCAGGCCGCGGCCGACGGGCTCGGCATCGCCATGGGCATCCGCCCCTATATCGACGACGATCTTGCGGCCGGCCGACTGGTGGCGCCGTTCGACTTGTCAGTGCCCAAGGGCATGCGCTGGTACCTGCTCTATCGCAGCTTCCAGACCGAGCAGCGCGACTTTGCCGCCTTCCGCCGCTGGATCATGCGGGCGGCATCGGAACCCGCCGCCCGCCCGCGCCGGATCGGCCGCGCCGCAGCGCGGAACTGAAGCCTGGCGGGCAAAAAAGCCGTCTGCTTGTGAACGGCTTCACATCCCAAATTCCGCAGACGTGGTCTCGTGACCCTCCGAAAAGAAACGTGGGACCTACACTCATGACGACCCTCTACGACGGCTTTGACATCGAATCCTTCGAAGCTGGCAAGGGGCTGTGGCACGCGCGGATCCGCCGGGCCGATCTCAGCCCGGTGGCCATCGACGGCGTGCTGTTTCCGGCCATGGAAGTCGGGTTCGCCTGGCCCGATCGCGATGCCGCGATTGCCGATGCCAAGCACCACATCGATCGTTTTCGGCTGCGGACCGGCGGCGACGACGAATAGGCGGTCCGCCAGGCCGACCAGAGACAGGGCGGCGAAAAAAGGGGGAACCGGTCATGTCCATCATCGAAACCGATGCAGCGCGGCCGCGGATCTACGCCCGCGCAGTGCTGTCCAACTGCCCGGAATGCGACAGCGATCTCACGGTGCTCCGTGTGATCGGCGGCCGTGCCGGATGCGAGTACTGGGCCATGCGCTGCACCGACTGCGGCGGCATTCATCTCGACATCCTCGAGCCGAATGTCACCGCCGGAGACGACGAGGGGCCGCTGCCGGCGGCGTGAACCGCAGGGCTGCTGCCAACCTGCTGTCAGCAGCCTGCATCGCCAGGGGCATTCACCCTTTATTGCGGGGCGGACTCGTCCCATATTCGCCTGATGGCGAAGAAACCTGCATCCTCCGAAAAATCCAGCAAATCCCCCAAGACCAAGGCTCCGAACTCGAAGGCGCATCGCCCCGACGTGCAGCCGATCGGGCCGGCGCTGGCTGAACTGCTGAATCCCGCGATCAATCGCGGCGATGCCGGACTTGGCTCGGGCACCGGCCTGCAGCCGCCGCCGGATAATTCGCGCGACCGCCGCGCCGGGGGCGAGGCCGCCGCGCATCGCGCGCGGGCTTCGACGCCGAAGGAGTTTCCGCAAGATGCGGCGCGGCCGATGCCGCTGCGGCCCAATCCGCAGCCGCCGGGCGCCCGTCAGTCCGGCGAGCTTGCCGGGCTGGAGGAGGCGCCGCAGGCCAATTACGGAACTGCGGCCACCATCCCGACGCTCGATCCGGAACTGGCGCGGCAGCTCGGCCTGCCCACCGAGGAGGACGATGCCGAAGCGCTGGCGCGTCCGCCGCGTTCCAAGATGGAGGCACTGGGCGTCAAGGCCACCGCGGATGCGCTGGAATCGCTGATCCGCGAGGGCCGGCCGGAATTCCGCAAGGGCGACGGCTCCATGAAGGTGTGGACGCCGCACCGGCCGCCGCGCCCGGAGAAGTCCGAAGGCGGTGTCCGCTTCGAGATCAAGTCGTCCTACGAGCCGAAGGGCGACCAGCCGACCGCGATCGCCGAGCTGGTCGAGGGCATCAACCGCAACGACCGTTCGCAGGTGCTGCTGGGCGTCACCGGCTCGGGCAAGACCTACACCATGGCCAAGGTGATCGAGGCGACGCAGCGCCCGGCCCTGATCCTGGCGCCGAACAAGACGCTGGCCGCCCAGCTCTATGGCGAGTTCAAGAACTTCTTCCCCGACAACGCAGTCGAGTATTTCGTCAGCTATTACGATTACTACCAGCCGGAAGCGTATGTGCCCCGCACGGACACGTACATCGAAAAGGATTCCTCGATCAACGAGCAGATCGACCGCATGCGCCACTCGGCGACGCGCGCGCTGCTCGAACGCGACGACGTCATCATCGTCGCCTCGGTGTCCTGCATCTACGGTATCGGCTCGGTCGAGACCTACACCGCGATGACCTTCGCGCTGAAGAAGGGCGAGCGCATCGACCAGCGCCAGCTGATCGCCGATCTCGTCGCGCTGCAGTACAAGCGCACCCAGGCCGATTTCACCCGCGGCACGTTTCGCGTGCGCGGCGACGTCATCGACATCTTCCCGGCGCACTATGAAGACCGCGCTTGGCGCGTGAACCTGTTCGGCGACACCATCGAGACCATCGAGGAGTTCGATCCGCTCACCGGCCACAAGCAGGACGAGCTCGAATTCATCAAGATGTACGCCAACTCGCACTATGTGACGCCGCGCCCGACGCTGGTGCAGGCGATCAAGTCGATCAAGTTCGAGCTCAAGCAGCGGCTCGACCAGCTCAATAACCAGGGCCGCCTGCTGGAAGCGCAGCGGCTGGAGCAGCGCACCACCTTCGACCTCGAGATGATGGAGGCGACGGGCAGCTGCGCCGGCATCGAGAACTATTCGCGCTACCTCACCGGCCGCCGCCCCGGCGAGCCGCCGCCGACGCTGTTCGAATACGTGCCCGACAACGCGCTGATCTTCGCCGACGAAAGCCACGTCACCATCCCGCAGATCGGCGCCATGTTCCGCGGCGACTTCCGTCGCAAGGCGACACTGGCCGAATACGGCTTCCGCCTGCCCTCCTGCATGGACAACCGCCCGCTCCGCTTCGAGGAATGGGACATGATGCGGCCGCAGACCGTCGCGGTGTCGGCGACCCCGGGCAGCTGGGAGCTGAACGAGAGCGGCGGCGTGTTCGTCGAGCAGGTCATTCGCCCCACCGGGCTGATTGATCCTCCCGTTGATATTCGCCCCGCCCGCACGCAGGTCGACGATCTCGTCGGCGAAGTGCGCGCCACCGCGCAGGCGGGCTATCGCTCACTGATCACGGTCCTCACAAAGCGCATGGCGGAGGACCTCACCGAATATCTGCATGAGCAGGGCATCCGCGTGCGCTACATGCACAGCGATATCGACACGATCGAGCGCATCGAGATCATCCGCGACTTGCGCCTCGGTGCCTTCGACGCGCTGGTCGGCATCAACCTCTTGCGCGAGGGCCTCGACATCCCCGAATGCGCCCTGGTCGCCATCCTCGACGCCGACAAGGAAGGCTTTCTGCGCAGCGAGACCTCGCTGATCCAGACCATCGGCCGCGCCGCGCGCAACGTCGACGGCAAGGTGATCCTCTATGCCGACCAGATGACGGGGTCGATGGAGCGCGCCATCGCCGAGACCAACCGCCGCCGCGAGAAGCAGGTCGAGTATAACAACGCCAACGGCATCACGCCGGAGAGCGTGAAGAAGCAGATCGGCGACATCCTCAACTCGGTCTACGAGCGCGACCACGTGCTGGTCGAGGTCGGCGGCCACGACATGACCGACGACGTCATCTCGATCGGCCACAATTTCGAAGCCGTGCTCGCCGATCTCGAAACGAGGATGCGCGAGGCCGCCGCCGATCTGAACTTCGAGGAAGCCGCCCGCCTGCGCGACGAGGTCAAGCGCCTGCGCGCGACCGAGCTCGCCGTGGTCGACGACCCCACCGCCAAGCAGCGCACCGTCGCGACCAAGGCGGGCGCCTATGCAGGAGCGAAGAAATACGGCGATGCCGCCAACCTCCCGGTCAGCGCCATGAAGAACAAGAGTGCCGCAACCGCGCTGAAGGCCGGCGGCGGCAAAGGCTCCCGCGTGCACAAGCCGCATCTCGACGAGATGCACGGCCCGGAATCGCTGCCCTATCGCGAGAGCCGCGCGCTGCCGTCAAAGCCGTTCGGCAGCACCAGCAGGATCATCCAGCCGACGGATTCGCGGCAGTCAGGGCCGGAGTTCGGGCCGGCGCCGAAGTCGACCGGTGGGGCGCCGGGACGAAGGGGTGGGTGGAAGAAGAGGTAGACGCGTAGGTTTATCGGTGACGTTCGTGGTTACCCCCCTCACCCCACGCTCGCCGTCACCACGGCCATCACCGACAGCAGCAGCACGATCGTCACCAGTTGCAGCGAGGCGACGGGCTGGGTGCGCCAGGCCGTGATTTTGTCGGAGAGCGACAGATGGGCCTCGAAGAATTTCGGCTCGTAGACGGTCTTGAACAGGTGCGGGAAGCTCGGGCCGAGGGTCACGGCGATCAGGGCGTGGGTGAACGAGGCGAAGGCGACGAAGATGGCGACGCCGGGATCGCCGACGAGGTCGTGGTTGCCAACGAGCTTGAGCAGGAAGGCCGCGGTGGCGAAGGTCGGGAAGCTCTGCAGGGCCGCGGTCAGCGCGAGGCCTTCGAGCGCGTTATGCAGGCGGGACTTTCTCGTGGCGGCGATGGTGGCCATGGCACGTCTCCCTGATGACTTGGGGATGACGGTAGCGGCGTCTGGACAGGCGCGACGTGAGATGGATCACGCAGGCCGGCGATGCCGGCTGCGTCTGTCCCCTCCACGTTCACGCAAGCTTCGGCGCACGAGAGCGGGCCGCCTATGTTGCCGGCGCGCGGCTTTGCGGGTTCGTCCACGCGGGCTTGCACACCAAGCAGCCGAAGACGCCGCGAACCCCATGAACCGGGCATTGCGCTCGCACGTCAAAACCTCTGCAAACATCCCTGTGATCTTGCGGATTGCGCCGGCGTGAGACCACGCGCTAGGCTTGCAAAAGGCACAAGACCAAGGAGAGCGGGTGGGAATGACGGTGGAGCAGCTGAATCGCCAACGCGTCGTGCACCTGCTCGATGCCTTCGCGCGCGGCGATATCGAGACGGCGCTGGCCAGCTGCACCGACGACGTCTATTTCCTCACCCACGCCCCGATTGACGTGCTGCCACATCTGGTGCCGCGCCACGGCAAGCAGGAGCTGCGCGAGCTGTGGCAGACGGTCTGGTCGCGCTATTCGGAGGTTCGTTACAAGACGCCGCATATCGTCGCCGAGGGCGAGGCCGTCGCGACCTACATGCACGCTTTTTTCAAGAAGCGCAGCAACGACCGCATCGTGCAGTTCGACATGGCGGTGTTCTACACGTTTCGCGGCGGACTGGTGGCGGAGATGCGCGAGATCATCGATTCCTACGACCTGGTGCAGCAGGTGCTGGAACGGGAGATCGGGCCGCTGATTGCCGGGGCGGACTGAGCGCCGGGACCCGGACAATTACGGGGTTGTATTGTAAATCTCACAAAACCCGTTCAAGTGTGCATTGCGAAAACGTGAATTGCGTTTTGGCCGAAATCTGCTAATTTGTTCGTATACAAATGAGTTGAGCCCTGGCGCCTTGGTGCGCATGGGGTTGTTTGCCGTTTTTTTCCGTAAAGCCAGCTTCAGGACTGCCCCAAATGACAGAGCACAGCCTCTGGCGTTTCTCGCGTGCGTTGCACCGCGCGATCAACGACCGGGATTTTAGGGATATCGAGGCCCTGATCGACGAGGACGTCGAGTGGGCGCTCTACGGCCCGATCGACATGTTTCCGTTCCTCGGCGCGCGCCAGGGCAAGGATGCCGTGCTCGACGTCATCCGCCAGCTCGCCGACAATTTCCAGGTCCGCCGCTTCGACCGCGAGAGCATCATGCTGGGCGTCGATTCCGCCGCCTCGATGGTGCGCTATTCGCTGACGGCGCTGGATTCCAACAAGCCGATCAGCCTGCGCGTGGCGCAGTTCGCCCAGTTCAAGGCCGGCAAGCTGATCAGCATGCGGGTGCTGATCGACACCTTCGACCTGGTCGAGCAGGCACTCGGCCGCGCCATTCATCTGCCGAAGATGACCAGCGTCGGCTAACGCATGATCCGGCCCCGAAGGGCCGCGTTAGCGCAAAGTGCGAAGCGGTTTTCCGAGAAGATCATGCGCAAACAACAACCTGAAGCGCGATGATGATCATCGCGCTTTAGGGGGGACGCCAACGGGCCCCGCTGTTCGGGACCGATGACGAGGCGATCGCGACGTCCTGGCCTCCAGCCCCGCCGGATGCCGTCGCATCACGAACCTGTCATCGGGCGCGCGCCTTTCGCGCGGCCCGTTGGTTCGCCTCCCCTTGCGAACCGCCACAATTCCGCAACGATAAATCGGCACTTTCGGCGCCGGAATGGCGCATGGTCATTGCGACCGCTATAGTGAGGCGGACAGCATGCGCTGGGGTTCGTGGGCAGGACGATGGAATTCTCGACAGGGTTTGGCTTGACCAGGCTGCCGTTGCTGGCGGCCGCATTCATCTTGGGCTCGGTGCTGACCTTACAGGCACAGATCATTCCGCCCTTCTCCTCACCCGCATCCGACGACGAGGCCGAGGCGGCCGAAGCCCCCGACGTCAATGATCCCGACATCATGAAGGGCATCGACGTCGACAAGCTCGACTGGAGCCAGATCGCGGTCGATGCTGGGACCGGCATCGACCCGATGGCCGCCAAGAAGCGCGCGCAGGCCGCCGCCAGGGAAGGCCTCGACTGGTCGTCGAATCCCAATGCCAACGGCTCCTCGGCGGTGACCGTGAAGCAATCGGTGTCCTCGTTCTGGGATACCCGAGTCGGCGCCGACATGACGCTGGCGAGCGAGCCCAGGACGATGTCCGAGCTGCTGGCGCAGAAGGCCACCAACGGCGGCAACCTGCCGCAATCCTCGGGCAGCGCCTGGGCGACGGCAACCGCGCCGGGCGCGGGCGCGATCTGGGACAAGACCGCGGTGGAAGCCAGGGTCGATCCCGGCGCCGAGCACAGCAAGATCGGGGCGTCGCTGACCAAATCGGTGCCGCTGTCAGGCGACACCTCGCTGACGCTGCAGAACGGCTATAGCGTCAACCAGCAGGGCACCAGTGCGGTCCCCGGCATCGGCGGCCACGTCACGCGCAATTACGAGACCGACCAGAGCGCCAAGGTCACCGTGACCGACACCGGCACCAGCATCGTTGCCGGCCAGACGCTGTCGACCACCGACGACAAATGGCTGCGCAAGCTCGGCGCCGAGCAGAAGCTGTTCGACAACGTCACCGTATCAGGCTCGGTCGGTGAAACCTCGCAAGGCACGCTGAACAAGAGCGTGACGGCGGGCTTCAAGAAGAGCTGGTGAGGCCGGCGCCTCTCCCCGCCTGCGGGGAGAAGGCCATCACCGCGGCAGCATTCACCCTTCCCTAACCATACGCCACGGCAAAACCCCCGAATGGTCCGGCCTTGCCGCATCTCGGCCCATTTGCGGTCAAAATCGGACGCCCTGATACGGCCTGCCTCACAGACGTCGTCGTGCGGGGGACACTCGCGCTGCGCTCAACGCGAACAGGGGAATAACGATGAACGCCATGCGTCCCGAAAAGATCGAAGCCACCGAGACCGAGACGGTCGACACCAACCTCGCCGCCGTGACCGAGGTCGAAGCCGGCATCCGCGACTTCGTCCGCAACGACATCGCCTATCTGCGCCGTCCGGCCGCGACCACCACCGACGCGCCGCCGCTCGATCCGAGCGCGGAAGCCACCGTCAATAACGTCAACTCGCTGATCCAGCGCGTCGCCGGCACTTCGCTCGCCGAGATCGAGAATTTGATCTCCGAGCTCGAGAGCCTGCGCGACCTGCTCCACGCCGAAGGCCAGCGCGTCCAGCGCGAGATCTCCGGCTACGCCCAGCTCAGCCAGGCCGCGATGAAATCGACCCGCATGATCGCCGACAACGTCGCGCAGTGGAAGCGCGCCGCCGACGGCCTGCGCAACAGCTGATCGCCGGCACGAACGCATCATTGGCCGCCGCGTTCCGGAAGGGAGCGCGGCGGTTTTGATTTGTTGGTGGGTCACGCAGCCGTTTCTCCAACACAGGTGTCATCACCCGCCTAGTGCGCAATTGCGCACAGGGGCGGGTGATCCAGTATTCCACCAGCGCCGGTGATTGAATCGATAGGCCGCGGCGTACTGGATGCCCCGGACAAGCCGGGGCATGACAGCGGAGAATGTGGCGCGGCCAACGGCCACCATTGAACCCTCCGGCCCACCCCGGCGACCAACGCCAAGCGCCCGTGCAGCTACGGCCGGGCTCAGGGGACATTTCAGATGGAAAGCATTCGGCCCGACACCACGGACCCGATCCCGTTGCGGCCCGCGCCGAATCAATTCGGCACGATCATGCTGCGCTTTGTCGGGCTGCTGGCGGTTGCGATCGCCATCCTGGCGTTCGTCTATAGCCGCTGAGCTGCGGCCGGATGCCGGCCGCGATCGTTAACGAATTCTTACCGGGCCGCTTCCGCGGTCGAGGCTTCCAGCGTGTAGGCGCCATCGGCGTAGCCCTTCGCCACCATGCCCGCGACCAGCATCACGGCCAGCGTCGCGGTCGCGAAGATGAATCCAACAAATTTGAGTGCGCCGCGATCAGCCATGGTCCTCGTCCCCTGTCGTCTGCCTATTCGTTTCAAATAGACAGCGACAGGTTCATAATTAGTTAGCAACTGACTGGTTCCGCGAAACTGCTTCGCCGTAACCATGTTGCGCAGGCTTATGGCAGCCACCCGGAATCGCGTCCATAGCGCGCGGGCAACACTCGCGCACTCATTTGCCCGTTCATCTTGGAACAGATCTAACCGCCCTTGCGCAGCGGCACGAAGGCGGAGGCGGTGATGGAATAGACCTCCTCGCCGCGCTGGTTGGTGCCGGTGGTGCGGGCCGTCAAAATGCCCCAGCCGGGACGGGAGGCGGAGGCGCGCTTGTCGATGACTTCATTGACGTAAGCGACGGTGTCGCCGGCGAGCACCGGCCTGATCCAGCGCAGGTCGCGAAAGCCCGGCGACGGGCCCCACACCGCGACCTCCTCGCCGCGCGAGGCGGCCTCGCGTGCCAGGCGCTGGCCGTCGGCGACAAGCAGGCTCATGCAGGCCGAGCCGAGATGCCAGCCCGAGGCCGCGAGCCCGCCGAACAGCGAGTTCTTGCCCTCCTCCTCGTCGAGGTGAAAGCGTTGCGGATCGAACTTGGCGGCGAAGGTCTTGATCTTTTCCGCCGTGAACGTATAGGCGCCGATCTCGCGGCGCTGACCGATCGCGATGTCTTCGAAGAACCGCATCAGGCCGCTCCCTCGCGCCGCTTGATCAGGATCGGCGAGGTCATCTCGGCGAGCGCCTGCCCCGCCGCATTGCGCGCGGTGCATTTGAACTTGACAATGCCGAGCTCAGGTCGGCTCTTCGAGGCCCGCGCCTCCAGGACATCGACGTCGAGCGTGAGATCGTCGCCGGGCCGCAGTGGCGACAGCCAGCGCACCTCGTCGACGCCGGGAGATCCCAGTGACGCGGCGCGCGTGATGAAGCCGTCGGCCATCATCCGCATCATCAGCGAGCACAGGTGCCAGCCCGAACCGGACAGGCCGCGCAGCATGCTCTCAGCTGCTGCCGCCTCGTCGAGGTGCATCGGCTGCGGATCGAACTCGGCGGCAAAGGCCAATATCTCGTCGCGGGTGACGTGGCGCGGGCCGAACGTTCCGAACCGGCCGGGCGGGAAATCTTCGAAGGTCAGGGTCATCTCGGGAAAGCTTTGCGGGAATGACAGATTGTGGCCGCACTTTGCGGCAATCTCAACCCGCCGGCCCGCATGGCTCGTGCTACATACTTGAGATCGGCGTTGATTTGAGTCGGATCGATCGACGGCCGAAGCCCGATTTGAAGTCCCGATTTGCCTTGCGATTTGCCTTGGGGAGAGCAATGTTCTCATTCAGCGACCTGTTCCAGTGGGACCGCTTCATCACGCCGACGATCATCAAGACCTTCTACTGGCTGGTGATCGCGCTGATCTGCCTGTTCGGGCTCTCCGGCATCTTCTCAGGGTTGGCCGCGATGGCGATCAGCCCATTCGGCGGCTTCCTGGTGCTGCTGTCGTCGATCGCCAGCGTCGTGGTCGGCATCGTGTTCTCGCGCATCGTCGCGGAGCTGATCCTGATCGTCTTCCGCATCAACGAGCATCTCGGCGCGATCAGGGACCAGGGATCAGGGATGCGGTGATTCCCGTCATTCCGGGGCGCCTCGAAGAGGCGAGCCCGGAATCCATTGAGCCACAGAACAAGCGTATAGATGGATTCCGGGCTCGCGCTTCGCGCGCCCCGGAATGACCAGCTCCTACGTATTAAACCTGAAATGCATCACGTCGCCGTCGGCGACGACGTAATCCTTGCCTTCGAGGCGGAGCTTGCCGGCATCGCGGGCACCGGCTTCGCCGCCGAGCGCGACGTAATCGTCATACGCGATGGTCTCGGCGCGGATAAAACCCTTCTCGAAATCGGTGTGGATCACGCCGGCCGCCGCCGGCGCCTTGGTGCCGCGATAGATGGTCCAGGCGCGCGCTTCCTTCGGGCCCACGGTGAAGTAGGTGATGAGGTCGAGCAGGGTGTAGCCGGCACGGATCAGGCGGTCGAGGCCGGCTTCTTCGAGGCCCAAAGTCTCCAGGAAGTCCGCGCGCTCGTCACGCGAGATGGTCGCGATCTCGGATTCGATCTTGGCGGAGATGACGACGGCAACTGCGCCCTCCTTCGCCGCCTGCTCCTCGACCGCCTTGGAGAAGGCGTTGCCGGTCGCGGCCGAGCCTTCCTCGACGTTGCAGACATAGAGCACGGGCTTGGACGACAGCAGGCCGAGCATCGAGAAGGCCCGCTCCTCCTCCGCCTTGCGCTCGACGAGGCGCGCGGGCTTGCCTTCGCGCAAGAGCACCAGGGTGCGGTTGACGAGATCGAGCTGCTCCTTGGCGTCCTTGTCGTTGCCCTTGGCCTTCTTGGTGAGATTGTCGACGCGCTTCTCGAGGCTGTCTAGGTCGGCGAGCATCAGCTCGGTCTCGATGGTCTCGATGTCCGCGAGCGGGGCGATCTTGCCTTCGACATGGGTGATGTCGGAATCTTCAAAGCAGCGCACCACATGCGCGATGGCGTCGACCTCGCGGATATTGGCGAGGAACTGGTTGCCGAGGCCTTCGCCCTTGGAGGCGCCGCGCACGAGGCCGGCGATGTCGACGAAGGTCAGCCGGGTCGGGATGATCTGGCCCGACTTGGCGATGGCCGCGAGCTTGTCGAGCCTGGGATCGGGCACGGCGACCTCGCCGACATTCGGCTCGATGGTGCAGAACGGATAGTTCGCGGCCTGCGCCGCGGCCGTCTCGGTCAGCGCATTGAACAAGGTCGACTTGCCGACATTGGGCAATCCGACGATCCCGCATTTGAATCCCATGGTGGTCCTGGCCTCCGCGCTTCGCGCGCAAATGTCTTTCGAACTCGTCATGCGCGGGCTTGATCCGCGCATCCATCGTCTTCGAAGGATGGATCGCCGGATCAAGTCCGGCGATGACAGGTGCTATTCCTTGCCGTTCTCGTCCTTGGTCAAAAACCCCTTCGCCTGCATGGCCAGATGCACCCTGTTGGCGAAGGTTGCGTCCGTGCCCTTGGCAAGCAGTGCGGCGTGCTCGGCCACCGCGTCGCAGAGCGTCGTCACCCATTCGTTGTCGGCCTTGGCGAAGTCCGACAGCACATGGCCGTGCACCAGCTCCTTGACGCCGGGATGACCGATGCCGAGGCGCACGCGGCGATAATCGTTGCCGATATGCGCCGAGATCGAGCGCAGGCCGTTGTGGCCGGCAATGCCGCCGCCGATCTTCACCCGCACCTTGCCTGGCGGCAGCTCGAGCTCGTCGTGGAACACGGTGGTGTCGCTGGTCGCAATCTTGAAGAAGCTCGCCGCTTCCTGAACGCTGCGTCCGGACTCGTTCATGTAGGTCGTGGGCTTGAGCAGGATCACGCGCTCGGTGCCGAGCGCACCTTCCGAGGTCTCGCCCTGAAAGCGGCGGCGCCACGGCGCAAAACCATGACGCCGCGCGATCTCGTCGACGGCCATGAAGCCGATATTGTGCCGGTTACGTGCGTATTTCGCGCCGGGATTGCCGAGCCCAACAAAGAGTCGCATGACGCGGCGCGCCCCCCGCTCGGCGCGCGGTCAAGGACCGCGCGCCAGCTTCGAGAGATTACTTCTTCTTGTCGCCGCCGGCGGGAGCCTTGGCAGCAGCGGCAGGAGCAGCAGCCGGAGCCGCAGCACCAGCGGCCGGAGCAGCCGCAGCGCCCGGGGCCGCACCAGCAGCGGCAGCCGCAGCAGCGGCCTTCTGCTCTTCGGCGTAACCGGACGGCGGCACGATGGTGACGAGGGTCGCGTCCTCGCGGGTCAGCGCCTTGACGCCGGCCGGTAGCTTGACGTCGGCCAGATGCAGGGAGTGACCGATCTCGAGCGAGCCGACATCGGCCTCGATATATTGCGGGATGCTCTCGACGCCGCATTCGAGCTCGATCGCGTGGGCGACGATGTTGACGGTGCCGCCGCGCTTCACGCCCGGGGAGGTTTCGGCCTTCACCACGTGCAGGGGAACGCTGATGCGGATGGTGGCGCCTTCGCCCAGCCGCATGAAGTCGACATGGATCGGGAAGTCCTTGACCGGATCGAGGTGATAGTCGCGCGGAATGACGCGGTGCTTCTTGCCCTCGAGGTCGATGTCGACCAGCGTGGTCAGGAACCGGCCGGCAAGGATGCGCTGGCGCAGTTCACGATCCTCGATCGAGATCGTCAGCGGGGGCTGGTTGTTGCCGTAGATCACTCCGGGCACTCGCCCGGCGCGACGCTCAGCCCGGGCGGCCCCCTTGCCGCTCTTCGGACGCGCGGTCGCCTTCAATTCCTTGACGGTCGTCGCCATGTCGTTAAGTCCTTGTTTTTGCAAAAGTTAATGGGCCGCAAGGCGGCCCATGGCATAATCCACAGCAAGCCTCCAGGGGTGCGGGGGCCGCGGACGTGGCGGGCTTTTACCCGGAAGCTGCGGAAATGACAAGGAGAATGGGCTGGTACCCTCCCCTGGAGGCCCGGGTCCTTACCCTCCCTTGGAGGGGGAGGATCGGCTCATATGGAGCGTAGCAAAACGTGAGCCGGGGTGGGGTGACAGTCTCTCGATCGAGGCGGTGCCCGAGTGGAGAGATCACCCCACCCCGGCGCTACGCGCCGACCCTCCCCCTCCAGGGGAGGGTAAGAGACCGCGCTTTACGACGTCGGGGTCCCCCCGAGCTTCGCCTCCAGCGCTGCGAGCCGCGCCTTCAGGGCTTCGTTCTCCTCACGCGCAAGGCGCGCCATGTCCTTGACCGCCTCGAACTCCTCGCGCTTGACGAGGTCCATGTCGCGCAGGAATTTTTCGGCCTGGCTGCGCATCACGGAATCGAACTCGCGCTTGACGCCCTGGGCAGCACCGGCGGCGTCGTTCATCAGGCGGCCGATCTCGTCGAAAAACCGGTTGTTGGTCTGGGTCATTGTGGGCCTCCGATAAACTTTGCGCGAACACGCAGAATGACAATGGCAATCCGACGGGGCCGGTTCAAGAGCGAAGCGGCGGTATCCTTGTCATGCGCCGGTTTCCTTGCAATCGTATTCAACGTCCCTGCATAAGAGGAATCACGGGGCGTCTGCCGGCGCCGACCGCCGCGATCCCGCTTGGACACAGAAGGCGCGATGCCGTTTCTGCTCATCGACTTCCCCGCCTTCAACCCGATCGCGCTCGAGATCGGTCCGTTCGCGATCAAATGGTATGCCTTGGCCTATATCTGCGGCATCGTGTTCGGCTGGCTTTATGCCCGCGCGCTGCTGAAGAGCGAACGCCTGTGGGGCGGACCCGCGCCGATCTCGCTGCTTCAGATCGACGACTTCATCCTGTGGGTCACGCTCGGCATCATCGTGGGGGGCCGCGCCGGCTACGTGCTGTTCTACAACCTGCCCTTCTTCATCGATCATCCCGCCGCGATCTTTAAGTTGTGGGAGGGCGGGATGTCGTTCCACGGCGGCTTCCTCGGCTGCGTCGTCGCGGTGATGTGGTTCGCCTGGCGCAATGGCATCTCGATCCTGTCGCTCGGCGACATCACCACCGCGGTCGCCCCGGTCGGGCTGTTGCTCGGACGCATCGCCAATTTCATCAACGGCGAATTGTGGGGCCGCGCCACCGACCCGACCCTGCCCTGGGCGATCATCTTCCCCAACGATCCGACGCAGTTGCCGCGGCATCCGAGCCAGCTCTACCAAGCCGGCATGGAGGGCATCCTGCTGTTCACGGTGCTCGCGATCATGATCCGGTTCGGTGCCTTGAAGCGCCCCGGCATGATCCTCGGCGCCTTCATCCTGGTCTATGGTCTGGCCCGCATCGCCGGCGAGCATTTCCGCGAGCCGGACGCGCAGCTCGGTTTCCTCTGGGGCGGATTAACCATGGGCATGCTGCTGTCGATCCCGATGCTTATCGTCGGCCTCATTCTTATTGTATTGGCAGTGAGGCGCGGTGCGCCGACGCCCGTCCAGGCCATTCGCTAATTCATTTCGAGAAGATCGCCGTGACCGACCAGCCGCTGCTCAACGAGATCAAGGCGCTGATCAAATCTTCCGGGCCCATGCCGGTCTGGCGGTACATGGAACTGTGCCTGATGCATCCGCGCTACGGCTATTACGTCTCGCGCGATCCGCTCGGGCGCGAGGGCGACTTCACCACGGCGCCCGAAGTCAGCCAGATGTTCGGCGAGCTCTTGGGGTTGTGGACCGCCTCGGTCTGGAAGCAGATGGGCTCGCCGCAATTTGTGCGGCTGATCGAGCTCGGCCCCGGCCGCGGCACCATGATGGCGGATGCGCTGCGCGCGCTCCGCGTGCTGCCCCCGCTCTACCAGGCGCTCCACATCCACATGGTCGAGGTCAATCCCGTGTTGCGGGACCGGCAGAGCGCGACGCTCGCCAACGTGCGCAACATCGCCTGGCACGACAGCATCGACGAGGTGCCGGAGGGCCCCAGCATCATCCTCGCCAACGAATATTTCGACGTGCTGCCGATCCACCAGATGGTCCGGCTCGAGAACGGCTGGCACGAGCGCGTGATCGAGATCGATCCCAACGGCAAGCTTCAGTTCGGCGCGGCGCCGGAGCCGACGCCTCGCTTCGACGTGCTGCTGCCGCCCCTGGTGCGCGCCGCCCCCATCGGCGCCGTGTTCGAGTGGCGCCCCGACGGCGAGATCATGAAGCTTGCCACGCGCGTGCGCGACCAGGACGGCGCGGCGCTCATCATCGATTACGGCCACCTCCGCAGCGACGCCGGCGACACGTTCCAGGCGATTGCGCGCCACACCTTCGCCGATCCCTTGAAGGCGCCGGGCCAGGCCGACGTCACCGCCCATGTCGATTTCCAGGCGCTGGCGCGCGCGGCCGAGGATGTCGGCGCGCGCGTGCATGGGCCGGTGACGCAAGGCGACTTCCTCAAGCGGATCGGCATCGACACCCGCGCCGCCGCCTTGATGCAGAAAGCAGCGCCCGACGTCGCCACCGACATTTCGGTGGCGCTCAAGCGCCTGACCGATACCGGGCGTGGCGGCATGGGCTCGATGTTCAAGGTGCTCGGCATCTCGGAGCCGCGGCTGGCAAGCCTTGCCGGCCTCAGCGATCTCGAACAGACAGGAGAGGCCTCATGACGATAGCTTCGTCGCTGCTGTCGGCCGTGCCCGGCCTGCGCCATGCCTTCTTCACCCGCGAAGGCGGCGTCTCCGGCGGCATTTATTCCGCGCTGAACGGCGGGCTCGGCTCCAACGACGATCAGACCCTGGTCGCCGAGAACCGGCGCCGCATGGCCGAGCATGTCGGCGTTGCGCCCGAGCGCTTCCTCAGCCTGCACCAGATCCATTCGCCCGACGTGCTGGTTGCCGAGGCACCGTGGCCGAGCGGGCCACGGCCGAAGGGCGATGCGCTGGTGACGAAGACGCCAGGCATCGCGCTCGGCGTCTCCACCGCCGATTGCGGGCCGGTGCTGTTCGTCGATCCCCAGGCGCGCGTGATCGGTGGCGCGCATGCGGGGTGGAAGGGCGCACTGACGGGCGTGCTGGATTCCACCATCGCGGCGATGGAGCAGCTCGGCGCCACGCGCGGCGGCATCATCGCCGCGATCGGCCCCTTGATCCGCCAGGACAGCTACGAGGTCGGCAACGAGTTCGTCGCGCGCTTCATCGAACAGGATGCCGAGAACGCTGTGTTCTTCATCCCCTCGGTGCGCGAGGGCCACGCGATGTTCGATCTCGCCGGCTTCATCCGCAAGCGGCTCGAGGCCGCCGGCATCCTGATGATCGACGATCTCGGCCTCGACACCTACGCCGACGAGCGCTTCTTCAGCTATCGCCGTTCGGTCCATCGCAAGGAGCCGGATTACGGCCGTCACGTTCACGCGATTGCGCTGGATGGGTGAACACAGGGGCAACCCCGTGTCACTCCGGGGCTCGCGAAGCGAGAACCCGGAATCCATCGTGCGGCAATTCACGCGGCGAAATGGATTCCGGGTTCGATGCTTGCGCATCGCCCCGGAGTGACAGTGGGGATGTGTCGCGCCTGCCCTAGACCTTAATCGATTTTAACGATATCGCTGCCCTCCATAATGAGGGACGCGTCATTCATCTTCCGCCGCGCGGGTTCGCGCGTGCTGGCGGTCATGCTGCTGGCGGCGGCGGCCGCGCTGGGCGGCTGCGCCGGCGGCGGCGGCACTGCCGCCAATTCCTATGCGATGGCGCCGAGCGCCGGCAGCGGGGCCACTATCGCCTTCGAATCGATCGACGGGCCACCTCCGCAAGTGTTCGACCGCATGGTCGGCGTGCTCGATAGCGAATCCAAGCTGCGCAGCCTGTCCGTGGTCTCCCGCGAAGGTACGGCTGCCTATCGCGTGCGCAGCTACCTCTCCGCCCAGGTGGTGCGCGGCAAGACCGTGATCGCCTGGGTCTGGGACGTCTACGACGCCAACCAGCAGCGCGTGCTGCGTCTCTCCGGCGAGGAACCGACCTCGGCCAAGGGCGGGCGCGACGCGTGGTCGGCTGCCGACGACCTCGTGCTGCGGAAGATCGCCCAGGCCGGATTCAGCGGACTTTCCAACATGATCAACGGAACGCCGGATGCACCCGGCGCGGCTCCGGCATTGCGGGGACCGGCGGTGGCCAGCGTCGTCAAGGACGCTCCCGCGCAGGACATGCCGGCATCAGCGCTCGGCTATGCCGAGCAATAACCCCCGCTAAACCACGGCCTCAACTTGCGGCCAAGCCGTTGGCCCGACTCAGGATTTTCGAAGGGAAAACGTAGCATCCCGGGTTGCCATCGCGGCCTTCCGCCTGATATTTCCTCGCCCGTCGTAACCGTGCTGCCAGCGGGTATTCTCAGATGTTGAAGGTCGTATCCAGCAAAGCGCGGGAGGAAGCGTCCATGTCGGCCAAAAACGGCTCCATCAAGCTCGTCGCCGGCAACTCCAATCCGGCCCTCGCCCAGGCGATCGCGCAAGGGCTCGACCTGCCGCTGACCAAGGCGGTGGTGCGGCGCTTCGCCGACATGGAGATCTTCGTCGAGATCCAGGAGAACGTCCGCGGCTCGGATGCCTTCGTCATCCAGTCGACCTCGTTCCCCGCCAACGATCATCTGATGGAATTGCTGATCATCACCGACGCGCTGCGCCGCTCCTCGGCGCGCCGCATCACCGCAGTGCTGCCCTATTTCGGCTACGCAAGGCAGGACCGTAAATCAGGCTCGCGCACGCCGATCTCGGCCAAGCTCGTCGCCAACATGATCACGCAGGCCGGCGTCGACCGCGTCATGACGCTCGACCTGCATGCCGGCCAGATCCAGGGCTTCTTCGACATCCCGACCGACAACCTGTTCGCCGCGCCGCTGATGGTGCGCGACATCAAGGACAAGTTCGACCTGACCAAGACGATGGTGGTCTCGCCCGACGTCGGCGGCGTCGCCCGCGCGCGCGGCCTCGCCAAGCGCATCAACACCCCGCTCGCGATCGTCGACAAGCGCCGCGAGCGCCCGGGTGAATCCGAGGTCATGAACGTGATCGGCGACGTCTCCGGCCACACCTGCATCCTTGTCGACGACATCGTCGATTCCGGC
Organism: Bradyrhizobium sp. BRP20; assembly: GCF_020194215.1. NCBI lineage: Bacteria > Pseudomonadati > Pseudomonadota > Alphaproteobacteria > Hyphomicrobiales > Nitrobacteraceae > Bradyrhizobium > Bradyrhizobium sp. BRP20. The sequence goes on from NZ_JADYVY010000010.1 coordinate 212,877, forward strand.
GGCACACTGGTGAACGCGGCCGATGCGCTGCTCGCCAAGGGCGCCAAGGACGTCTACGCCTACATCACCCACGGCGTGCTCTCCGGCGGCGCCGCCGCCCGCATCGCCGGCTCCAGGCTGAAGGAGCTGGTGATTACCGATTCGATCCTGCCGACCGACGCGGTGACCAAGGCGCCGAACATCCGCACCCTGCCGATCGCCAGCCTGATCTCGGATGCGATCGCGCGCACGGCGGCGGAAGAATCGGTGTCGAGCCTGTTCGACTGATTTGATCTAGCACCGTCATTCCGGGGCGGCGCGTCAGCGCCGAACCCGGAATCCATCTTGCAGCAATCCGTGTCGATCAATGGATTCCGGGCTCGCGCTGCGCGCGCCCCGGAATGACCATTGCCTACCCCACGATCCCCGCCGCGACCTGGCCGCGCAAACGCTCCAAGCCGTGCAACGTCTCCGCACAGGCGGTCGCGACCTCGACGCCCTTGATCGCAAAGTGCTTGCGGAAGAAATCGTAGTGCGCCTCGGTCTCGTGGAATTGCTGCGGCGTCAGCACGGCCGAGAACACCGGCACCTCTGTGCGCAGCTGCACGTCCATCAGCGCCTTGATCACGGTGTCGGCGACGAATTCGTGGCGGTAGATGCCGCCGTCGACGACGAGACCGGCCGCGACGATCGCGGTGTAGCGCCGCGTCTTGGCGAGGACCTGCGCGTGCAGCGGGATCTCGAACGAGCCCGGCACCTCGAACACGTCGACATGGGTGAGGTGGCGGGCTTCTGCCTCCTTCATGAAGGCGATGCGGGCTTCCGCGACCACGTCGCGGTGCCAGCAGGCCTGCACGAAGGCCACCCGCTGCGGCTTGGCGAAACGCGGATGCGCAGGGGCCGGATCCACGGGAACCGGCGGCGGCGTTTGGGACGTTTCGGTTTGGGGGTCTTGCAGCATCTGATTCATGGCTTTCCTCGGTTTAAGGACCAGAATCAGGGCACACGGAACGACAAACAGCCGCACCTTGCGATGCGTCTGCCACCGACCGTTCTCTTTCATCCGGACTTTAACCGTCGGCTTCGGAGTTGCACCGAATCTGCTGACCCTTCCGTTCGGGATAAACCCTTGCGGAAGGCGCTCGCGGGCTTGGGCTTGTCGGCCCTTACCGCCGGTGGGGACTTTCACCCCGCCCTGAGAACATCGGCCGTCCGGGATGAACGGCCTATCAGGAAATATGCCGCCGCCGGGCAGTCGCGGCAAGCGTGTTCCGCATGGGCCAAGCGCATGGTCCCATGCCCGCACGGCGGTCCGGCCCTCGCCCCACGGAATTTGCGGCGAGCTTTTTTGCCGAATCCGATTCCGGTTTGTTCTCGTCCGTTAAGGATTGTGGCGGAGATGAGCTGTGGACGAACGAGTCCTGGCTTGTGGACGGACTCGCGACCCCGTTGCGCAGATTCCGCAAATCACATCACTTGATCCGCGACAGGCCCGCGCTGATCCGAGGGATCGCAACAGCGACTCCGAGGGGATTGCAAAGGCTGATCCGAGGGACGCCGCAGCGACGTTTAGGGAGTGCGCGCCGGGCCCAACCGCGTGCGTATCAAAGACAACAAGAAGGCAAGAGGTCGAGACGGCATGTCCCTGCTCGAAGGCACTATCGATTCCAGAAACCATCCGCTCGCGGTGGTCGAGGACATCGCCGCCAGCAACAACTGGCCGTTCGAACGCTCCGGCGAGGACGAGCTCACGATTGTCTCCAAGGGACAATGGACCGACTACCAGCTCTCCTTTACCTGGATGGGCGAGATCGAGGCGCTGCATCTGGCCTGCGCCTTCGACATGAAGATTCCGCCCGCGCGCCGCGGCGAGGTGCAGCGGCTCGTCGCCGCCGTCAACGAGCAGCTGTGGGTCGGCCATTTCGACCTGTGGACCACCACCGGCATGGTGATGCACCGCCAGGCCTTGGTGCTGCCGGGCGGCCTTACCGCCTCGCCGGCGCAATGCGAGGTCATGCTCGCCGGCGCCATTCATGCCTGCGAGCGCTACTTCCCGGCGTTCCAGTTCGTGGTGTGGGCCGGCAAGAGCACGGCGGAGGCGATGGACGCGGCAATGTTCGATACGGTGGGCGAGGCCTAGGACTCGCAATGCGTGGGGGAGCCGCAGCTCCCTCCCTACGTCATCCCGGACAAGCGCGCCCAAAGCGCGCGCCGATCCGGGATCCATACCGCGTGATGGCCACTTGTGGCACGCGGCTTGTTGCCGACACCTCGATCCACTAGAACCGCCTGTGGTTATGCGACGAGCAATCGCTCGCGCAGGGATCCCCGCCCCCCGTGCGCAATTGCGCACTAGGCGGGGATGACAGCAAACGCGTGGCAAGGGCGATGGCAAACAACCCTCTTCAAAACATCACCGGCACCATCCTGCTCGCCGGCGCCGGCAAGATGGGCGGCGCGATGCTGACCGGATGGCTTTCGGGCGGGCTCGATCCGCGCCGCGTCGCGGTGATCGAGCCGCACATTGCGCCCGAGATCTCCGCGCTGGCCGCCAAGGGCGTCGTGCTCAATCCTGATGTGAGCGCCGCCGGCGCCGTCGAGACGCTGGTCGTGGCGGTGAAGCCGCAGATGTTCCGCGAGGCCGGCGCCAAGCTGAAGCCGTTCGTCTCGGAGAAGACGTCGGTGGTCTCGATCATGGCAGGCACCACGATCGCCTCGCTCCAGGAGGTCTGTGGCGGCGCCGTGGTGCGCGCGATGCCGAACACGCCGGCAGCGATCGGCCGCGGCATCACCGTCGCTGTTGCCGCGAACAACGTCAGCGCCGCGCAGCGCGCGGTGGCGGATGCGCTGCTGCGCGCCACCGGCTCGGTCGAATGGGTCGAGGATGAAGGATTGATGGACGCGGTCACCGCCGTGTCCGGCTCGGGCCCGGCCTATGTGTTCCTGCTCGCCGAAGAGCTCGCCCGCGCCGGCGTCGAAGCGGGATTGCCGGAGGCGCTGGCGACCAAGCTCGCCCGCGAGACCGTCGCCGGCTCCGGCGAGCTGCTGCACCAGTCGGAGCTGCCGTCCAGCGCCCTGCGCCAGAACGTCACCTCGCCCGGCGGCACCACGGCCGCCGCGCTCAGTGTGCTGATGGGCGAGCCGGGCCTGCGCGAACTCATGATCCGCGCCATCGCCGCGGCCACGCAGCGGTCGAAGGAATTGGCGAAGTAGACGGATCAGAGCGCTTCGGCGGCCGAATGCGCGGCGATCCCGGTCGTTGCCGATAGGGAGAGCAATCGTGAACCTCTACGCGAAACTTCTCGAACGACAGGCCGAGCGGCGCCCCATCAAAATCGGACTGATCGGGGCGGGCAAGTTCGGCGCAATGTATCTCCATCAAGTCCTGCGTACGCCGGGCGTCCATCTCGTTGGAATTGCTGACCTGTCCCCATCGCGTGCCCGCGAAAACCTGTACCGGGTGGGGTGGCGCCCGGAGCAGTTCGCCGCGACCTCACTCGGGGATGCTCTCAAGTACGGCACGACCTTCCTGACCGACGACTGGGAAGCGCTTGTGAAGTGCGAAGGCATCGAGGTGATCGCAGAGTGCACCGGCAATCCTGTCGCGGCGGTCGAGCACTGCCTCGGCGCCTTTTCTGCAGGCAAGGCCGTCATCAACGTGACCGTCGAAGCCGACGCCTTCTGCGGACCGATCCTCGCGCAGAGAGCCAGGCAGGCCGGCGTGATCTACAGCCTGGCCTATGGCGATCAGCCGGCTCTCGCTTGCGACCTCGTAGATTGGGCGAGGGCCTGCGGTTTTCCCGTCGTGGCAGCGGGCCGTGGCCACAAATGGCTGCCGCATTACCGGGAATCCACGCCCGAAACGGTCTGGGATCACTGGGGATTGTCTGCAGAGCAAGCTGCGCGCGGGGGCATGAATCCAAAAATGTTCAACGCGTTCCTCGACGGCTCCAAGCCTGCGATTGAATCTGCCGCGATCGCGAACGCAACCGGCCTGGAGGCGCCCTCGCATGGCCTTGCATTCCCACCGGGATCGGTCGACGACATCCCCACGCTGATGCGCCCCCGTTCGGAGGGCGGCATCCTGGAATCCAAGGGCCAGGTCGAGGTCGTATCCTGCCTGACGGCCGAAGGCAGGCCCATCCCCAACGACATCCGCAAGGGCGTGTGGGTCTGTTTCGAAGGCGACAGCGATTACATCCGCAACTGTTTCCAGGAATACAGCGTCGTCACCGATCCGAGCGGTCGTTACATGAGCTCCTACAAGAAGTGGCATCTCATAGGGCTGGAGCTTGGAATTTCAGTTGCCTCGATCGCTCTGCGCAATGAGGCGACAGGCGTCGCCACGACGTTCAACGCCGATGTTGCTGCCACAGCCAAGAAGGACTTGCGCGAGGGAGACATGCTCGACGGAGAAGGCGGCTACAGCGTCTTCGGCAAACTGACGCCCGCCAGCACCTCCCTTGAAAAGCGCTATCTGCCACTCGGGCTTGCGCACAATGTGCGATTGACCAAGGCGGTAGCCAAAGACACCTGCATCACCTGGGCGGATGTGGCGATTGACGAGAGGCTGTCTGCCGTGCGTCTCCGCAGGGAGCAGGAAACGTCGTATTCGTCTCCAAAAGCGCGGAAGGTGGATTAGGCGAAATCCACAGCCGCGTTAAGCCCCGAGCCGCTTGTTGAACATCTCGACATTGACGAGCCCGCGGGCGTGGCGGCCTTCGCCGAGCTTGCGCGGGCCCTCGAATGCCTCAACCTCGAAGCGAATGACGCGGCGCTCGACCGCGACCACCTTTGCAGTGGTCCGCACGGTCGCACCGACGAGCGCGGCGGCAAGATGGCGGATGTCGACCTCGGTACCGACAGTGACCCAACCCGGCTGAAGCGCGGCGCGGATCGCATCGCCCGATGTCATCTCCATCTCCAGGATCATCATCGGCGTCGCGTAGACAAAAGGCATGCCTGATACGAAATGCCCGACGGTGCGCTCCACCGGGACCACCAGCGTGCGCTCGGCGCTCATGCCTGTTGTGATGAAGTCGCGTGCGTCCATGGACCCTCACACTCAGTGTCGTCCCGGACAAGCGCGCCTTAAGCGCGCGCCGATCCGGGACCCATAACCACAGGATCAAGTTTGGCGAAGGCTCGGAGTTACCGGCTGGCCCAATACCACTCCCTGTGGTTATGGGTCCCCGCCTTCGCGGGGACGACAGCGGTGAATGCAGAACCGTCGACCGCTACTTCTTCGCCGCCGCCGCACGCTCCACGAAGGTCTTGCCGCCCTTCATCTTGTGACGGAGCGGGGCTTCGTTGATCTGGATGACGACGGCATCGGCATCGACGCCGAGATTCTTCACCAGCGCCTGGGTGATGTCGCGCATCATGCCGGCCTTCTGCTCGTCGGTACGGCCTTCGGCCATGCTGATGGTGATCTCAGGCATTGTTCTCTCCCTGCTGCTGTCGTCATGCCCGGGCTTGTCCCGGCCATCCACGTTCTCATCTATCAAACAAGACGTGGATGCCCGGGACAAGCCCGGGCAGGACGCGGCCTGCGAATAGCTAGCCCCACTTCACGTCATGGCGGCCCAGGACCTCGCGCACTTTTGCGACGAGATCGGCTTCGCTGCACGAGAACTGCGCCGGCCGGGTCTCGCGCCATTCCTGATTGGAGGCGATCGCAGCGGCCGCCTTGGCGCCCTCGATCAGGTCCTTGACCTGCACTTCGCCGCGCGCCTTTTCATCCGAGCCCTGGATGATGACGCAAGGTGAGTTGCGGCGATCGGCATATTTGAGCTGGTTGCCCATGTTCTTCGGGTTGCCCAGATAGAGCTCGGCGCGGATGCCCGCGGTACGCAAGCTCGCGACCATCTTCTGGTAGTCGGCCACGCGGTCGCGGTCGAACACGGTGACGACGACCGGGCCGAACTCGGGCCGCGTGTCGAGCTTGCCGAGCAGCGTCAGCGCGGCCTGCAGCCGCGACACGCCAATCGAGAATCCGGTTGCCGGCACCGGCTCGCCGCGGAAGCGCGAGACGAGGCCGTCATAACGCCCGCCGCCGCCGACCGAGCCGAAGCGCACCGGGCGGCCCTTCTCGTCCTTGGTATCGAGCAGGAGTTCGACCTCGTAGACGGGGCCGGTGTAATATTCGAGGCCGCGCACGACCGAGGGATCGATCTTGATACGATCCGCGCCATAGCCCGAGGCCGTGACCAGTTTTGCAATCTCTTCCAGCTCGCTGACGCCGGCCTGACCGACTTCGCTCTTGGCGAGATAGGTTTCTGCCGCGGCAATTGCTTCTCTCCAATCCTCGCGCGGCTTGGTGATGGCGAGAACAACATCGGCTTCCGCCGCGCTCAAATTGGCGCCTTTGGTGAAGTCGCCCTTGCCTTCCTCGCCGCCATCCCAGCGTCCGGGACCGAGCAGCTTGCGCACTTCATCGGCGGAAAACTTGTCGAGCTTGTCGATCGCACGCAGCACGGTCAGTCGGCGCGCCGCATTCTCTTCACCCGCGAGGCCAATGGCTTCCAGAACGCCGTCGAGCACCTTGCGGTTGTTCACCTTCACCACGTACTGGCCGCGCGCGATGCCGAGCGCCTCCATCGTGTCCGCCGCCATCATGCAGATCTCGGCGTCCGCCGCCGGCGTCGCCGAGCCGACGGTGTCGGCATCGAACTGCATGAATTGGCGGAAGCGGCCCGGGCCGGGCTTCTCGTTGCGGAAGACGTAGCCGACGCGGTAGCTGCGATAGGGCAGCACCAGACCGTCGGTGCCGTAGCGCTCACCGACATAGCGCGCGAGCGGCGCGGTGAGGTCGTAGCGCAGGCTGATCCATTGCTCGTCGTCGTCCTGGAACGAGAACACGCCCTCGTTGGGGCGATCCTGGTCGGGCAGGAATTTGCCGAGCGCGTCGGTGTATTCCATCGCCGGCGTTTCCACCGGCTCGAAACCGTAGAGTTCGTAGACGGCGCGGATCTTTTCGACCATCTCGCGCGTCGCCCGGATCGCGGCAGGGTCGCGATCCTCGAGCCCGCGCGGCAGGCGCGCCTTCAGTTTCTGGGGTTTTTTGGGTTTCTCGGCCATGCGGGCGTTTACCAGCCGCGGCGCGGGGCGGCAACTGCCCTACGGCTGCTCCATTCGCGCCCGGAGCGCGTCCGCGTCGGCCTTCGGCAGCGATTTCAGCGTCGGCTTGATGGTCTCGCCGCCGACGATCTTGCCGTTGCGCATGAACATCCAGTCCGAGATGTCGGCCTCCGCGAACTTGACCTTATCACCGGCTCGCTTGCCCGGCAGATCGCGCGGCTCGTTGGCGAAGACGCCGGTCAAGGTCCCGTCGGGCAGCTTCTTCACCTCACCGATCCAGATGTGCTCCCCGCCCTTGCGGGTCGTAAAGCGCACCTTCAAAGCGTGACCAGACTCGGACGGCTTGGGCGATTCATAGGAGGCCCAGAAGGTCGGCAGCGAGCCGCGGGCGCGAGCGATCGCGGTGTTCATCTCGGGATCGCCGGTGCGCACATCGACGATCGGCGAGCGGTCTTGCGCAGCAACCTCGTGCGTCGGGCCGACGGTCAGGATGCCGAAAACGCAAACGCCGGTGATGGCGGCGAGAACGACCCATTTCATGGGTTGGGAGAGCTTTGTTGCCATGATCGCGATGTCCGGGACGCTTGTTGTGTCCTGGCTTTGTCGCACGTCGGCAGCAGCACGTTCAGTGCGCAATAAGCCACAAACGTTGCGCTTTTTACCCTCCCCTGGAGGGGGCCCGGGACGAGCGTAGCTCGCCCGTGGTCGGCTCGCATCTGAGCGTAGCGAAGATGAGAGACGGGGTGGGGTGAGGGTCTCTCCACATCGAACACTGCCCGTGTTGAGAGATCACCCCACCCCGCTCGCGCTGCGCGCGATCGACCCACGGGCGAGCTACGCTCGTCCCGGACCCCTTCAGGGGAGGGTGATCAAAACACCTTGCGGATCCAGTTGTGGGGATCGTTGGTGCGGCCGTACTGGATGTCGACGAGCTGCTTGCGCAGGCCCATGGCGACGGGGCCGGCGGCGCCGCCCGAGATGTCGAAATCGCCGCTGACCGAGCGCACCTTGCCGATCGGCGAGATCACCGCGGCGGTGCCGCAGGCGAAGGCTTCCTTCAGCCTGCCTGAGGCCGCGTCCTTGCGCCACTGCTCGAGCGTATAGGGTTCTTCGCGCACCGTCTTGCCGGCGTCGCGGGCGAGCGTGATGATGGAGTCGCGGGTGATGCCGGGCAGGATCGTGCCGAGCGGCGGCGTCGATAGCGAGCCGTCGTCGAACACGAAGAACACGTTCATGCCGCCGAGCTCCTCGATGTAGCGGCGCTCGACCGCGTCAAGGAAGACGACCTGGTCGCAGCCGTGCTGGATCGCTTCGGCCTGGGCGCGCAGGCTCGCGGCATAATTGCCGCCGCATTTGACCGCGCCGGTACCGCCGATCGCGGCGCGCGTGTAGTTCTCCGACACCCAGATCGAGACCGGCGCGGGCCCGCCCTTGAAGTAGGAGCCGACCGGCGAGGCGATCACCGCAAAGATGTATTCGGACGACGGCTTGACGCCGAGGAAGGTCTCGCTCGCGATCATGAACGGACGCAGGTAAAGGCTGCCCTCGCCGCCCGGCATCCAGGCGCGGTCGATGCGCACGACCTGCTCGACCGCCTCGATGAAGACGTCTTCGGGCAGCTGCGCCATCGCCATGCGATCGGCCGAGTCCTTGAAGCGGCGCGCATTGGCGTCGGGACGGAACAGGTTCACCCCGCCATCGTCGCGCTTGTAGGCCTTCAGGCCTTCGAAGATCTCCTGGGCGTAGTGCAGGACCGCGCCGGCGGGATCGAGCTGGAAGTTGGCGCGCGCCTCGATTTTCGCCTCGTACCAGCCGCCCTTGGCCTGGTTGTAGCGGACGATTGCCATGTGATCGGTGAAGACCCGCCCGAAGCCGGGATCCACCAGCTTGGCGACGCGGTCCTTCTCGGGCGTCGGATTGGATGCGGGCTGGATGTCGAATGTCATGCTCATGTCCTTGCCTCCCGCTGCCGGTGGCGGCGCTGTTTCTCGCGCCCGCCTGCCCGTTCGGGCCCGGCTGGCTTGATTGGTTTCTGGCCGGACCGCCGCCAGCCATGTTACGGCCGGTTTCCGCAGCCAGCATGTCATCGAGGACATGCTTTTGCGGAAGGCGGAAGTCCAGTATGTTTTGCCGAAATGCCGCTCGACAATCGCACGGTAGATCTGCTTCGGCCGTCGCCGCCTGTCCGGCTCTCTCCGGCCGTCCTGCTCCGATGCCACCCGGCGCGAAACGATCTAAAATTTCGTGCGGGTCGATCGTTTTGTAACATTGAACCCAAGATACGTCAATATGCCTGACATAAATTTCGCGACTCCTTCTCAAGACGCTGCCGCGCCCCGGCCGGCCGCAGGCGATGGAGGCAATTTGCGCTGGGATATCATCGAGCTGCTGTTCTTCGCCTATCGCGATTTCGTCGGCGATCCCGACCAGGAGCTGGAGGCGTTCGGCTTCGGCCGGGCCCATCACCGGGTCATGCATTTCGTCTACCGCTATCCCGGGCTCAAGGTCGCCGACCTGCTCGACGTCCTGCGCATCACCAAACAGTCGCTCGGCCGGGTGCTGAAGCAGCTCCTGGACGAGGGTTATATCGTGCAGAAGACCGGCGACAACGATCGTCGCCAGCGCCTGCTCTACGCGACGCCGAAGGGCGAGGCGCTGGTGCAAAAGCTCGCCGGGCTGCAGACCACGCGGATCACCAGGGCGCTCGCGGAGATGGGTCCGCAGGACGCCGAGACGGTCAAGCGCTTCCTGCGCGCGATGATCGACCGCGACGATCCGGACAAGGTGCTGGAGACGATCTTCGCTTCCGTCAAACAAGACGCCAAGGAGTGACCGTGCCGCTCGCAGCCACGCTCGCGCGCCCGCCGGTGCAACCGGCCGACGATGCCCCGCATCTCTTGCTGGTCGACGACGATCGCCGCATCCGCGACCTGCTCTCGCGCTTTCTTGCAAGTGAAGGCTACCGCGTCACCACCGCGGCGAGCGCCGGTGATGCGCGCTCGAAGCTGATGGGCCTGCATTTCGATCTCCTGATCCTCGACGTCATGATGCCCGGCGAGACCGGCTTCGACCTCGCCCGCTTCATCCGCACCTCGTCGTCGGTGCCGATCGTGATGCTGACGGCGCGCCACGAGGCGGAAGCCCGCATCGAGGGCCTGCAGATCGGCGCCGACGATTACGTCGCAAAACCGTTCGAGCCGCGCGAGCTGGCGCTGCGCATCAACAACATCCTCAAGCGCGCCGCGCCGCCGCCGCAGGCCACGACGATCGAGAAGATCGCCTTCGGCCCCTATGTCTACCATCTCGAACGCGGCGAATTGCGCCAGGGCGAGGAGGTCATCCACCTCACCGACCGCGAGCGCGAGATGCTGCGGATTCTCGCGGAGACGCCGGGCGAGACCGTGCCGCGCAGCGCGCTGACCGGCAATGGCACCGTCAACGAGCGCGCCGTCGACGTGCAGATCAACCGCCTCCGGCGCAAGATCGAGACCGATCCCGCCAATCCGCTGTTCCTGCAGGCGGTGCGCGGCATCGGCTACCGCCTGGTGGCCTCGCCCTGAACCGCAGTGAAGCGCGCCAGATGAGCACGATCGATACCGGCCTGACGCTGCTGAAGAGCGCCGCCGGCCGCGTCTCGGCCGCCAACGGCTGGATGGGCAACGCGTTCAAGGGCTGGATGCCGACCGGCCTCTACGCCCGCGCGCTCCTCATCATGATCGTGCCGATGGTGATCCTGCAATCGGTCGTCGCTTTCGTGTTCATGGAGCGGCACTGGAACACGGTGACGCGCCGCCTGTCGGCCGCAGTGGTTCAGGACATCGCCGCACTGATCGACGTCTACAAGGGCTATCCGCAAGATAAGGACCGCAACGAGATCCGCCGCATCGCGCAGCAGCGGCTCGGCCTCGTGGTCGATTTCCTGCCTGCCGGCGACATGCCGCCGCCGGGACCAAAACCGTTCTTCTCGCTGCTCGACCAGACGCTGTCGGTGCAGCTCGGCCGCCAGATCGGCCGCTCGTTCTGGATCGACACGGTCGGCCGCTCCAACCTGGTCGAGATCCGCATCCAGCTCGACGACGCCGTGATGCGCGTGTTCGCGCAGCGCAGCGCCGCCTATGCCTCGAACTCGGAGATCTTCCTGTTCTGGATGGTCGGCACATCCTCGATCCTGTTGATCGTCGCGGTGCTGTTCCTGCGCAACCAGATCAAGCCGATCCTGCGCCTTGCCGATGCCGCCGAGAGCTTCGGCAAGGGCCGCGAGGCGCCGAATTTCCGGCCGCGCGGCGCGCGCGAGGTGCGGCGCGCGGCGGTCGCCTTCCTGGAGATGAAGTCGCGCATCGAGCGCACGATGGAGCAGCGCACCGCGATGCTCGCCGGCGTCAGCCACGATCTGCGCACCATCCTGACCCGCTTCAAGCTCGAGCTGGCACTGATCGGAGACAGTCCCGAGCTCGAAGGCATGCGCAAGGACGTCGACGAAATGTCGATGATGCTGGAGGATTACCTTGCGTTCGCCCGCGGCGATTTCGGCGAGCAGTCGCAGCCGACCGACATGGCGCAGGCGCTCGAAGAGCTGCGCAGCGATGCCGAGCGTCACGGCCATACCGCGACCGTCGCCTTCAACGGCCTGCCCGTGGTGACGGTGAAGCCGGCTTCGTTCAAGCGCTGCCTCGCCAACCTCGTCACCAACGCAGCGCGCTACGGCAAGAACATCGCCATCACCGGCCAACGCGATCACCGTTATTTGACCGTCACCGTCGACGATGACGGCCCCGGCATTCCCGCCCACTTGCGCGAAGAGGTATTCAAGCCGTTCCTGCGGCTGGACAACGCCCGCAACCAGGACGAAGGCGGCACCGGCCTGGGGCTCGCTATTGCCCGCGACATCGCCCGCTCGCACGGCGGCGACATCACGCTCGGTGACAGCCCGATGGGAGGATTGAGGGCGAGCGTGCGGATACCGGTGTAGGTGCGGTTTTCCCTTCTCCCCTTGCGGGAGAAGGGCGCGAAGCGCCGGATGAGGGGTATCTCTCCGCGCGTCCAAGTCTCATTGAATTCGCGGAGAGAAACCCCTCACCCGTCTCGCCGCTTTGCGGCGATCCACCCTCTCCCACAAGGGGAGAGGGAAAGAGCACACCTACTTCGGCAGCAGCGCCTTCAGCTTGTCCATGTCGCGCGTGTTCATCTTGAAGCCGCCGGGCATGACGATGTCACCGGGCTTCTGATCCGGCTTGCAGGCCCCGAGCCACTTGGCTTGCAGCGTCGTCGTGCTATCGCGCCCCGCCGCACCAGCAACGCCGCCTTTGGCGTGTGAGGTCGTCTTCACCGTGTAGGCCGAGTTGAAGTCTCCGGTGATCTCGGCATGCGAGGTCGTGCTGACGCCGGCGACGCTGCACTCGGAATCGCTGACATAGCCGGTCGCGGTCTTCTTGATCTCCTGCTTGGCGCAGATCTGCTTGGCCATCGGGGAGACGTTGTTGCTCATCTCCTTGTCGACGGTCTCGTCGGTGCAGTGCTGCATGGTCATCTCGGGCATGGGCGAGCCCGATGTGACAAGCTTCATCTCCCAAAGACCGGCCTTGCGCAGCGGCAGTTCGTCGGCGCTGGCGCTGCCTGCCGACAACGCGAGGCAAAGCATCGAGCCGAGCAAAGCGAGTTTGCGCGTCATGAGGGAAGCTCCCGGCTGAGAGAGGTGCGGCGCCTACGACAGCGCCTCAGTACAGTGTGCGGATCGGCCGGTCGGCGGCGCCATAAGGCACCCAGCGGCACGAGAACGAGATGTAGCCGCCCTCATAGCCCTGCACGGCCAGGAATTTCGCCACCTTGCCGTAGCGGGCGCAATGATCGACCGCGACCTGGCGCGCATCGACCCGGGTCGCCATCGAATAGGCGATGATGCCGCCGGTGTCGTTGCCCTTGAACGGCGGCACGTAATCGGCGCGCGCCGACTGGCTCGCCATCATGCCTGAGACAACCAGGCTGGCAAGAAGGCCCGCGGCCGCAATGATTCGCATTCCCGTCACTCCAATTGGCTGGCGCCAGTTTACGGTGCCGCGACGCACGTGAAAAGAACCGAACCCCTGTTGGCCGCGACACTTGGTCAAGTCCTTGCGAAGTGTTGCCGCGCTGCACTTGACCTCCTCCAACCTTCGCGGCACCGTCCGGCCTTCGCAAGACCTTAGCTGCCCGGATTGATCATGCGCGCCCCCTTCGAGAAATCGCTCCGTTTCGCCGCCGTGCTCGGCCTCATGTTCGGAGCATTGTCACTCGGCGAGGCCAGGGCCGCCAATCCGCTGGAGCTGAATTTCTGGCTGAGCGGGCCGCGCTATGACGGCGCCGTCGCCCCTTGCGACTGGGCTCTGCCGAGGATCGTGCACGAATTCGCCGAAAAGGAATCCAAGTTCTGGAATTCTTCGTTGCAGATCACCGGTTTCTCCGCCGTTCGCGAGACCGCGTTCCGGCCCTGGCAGTCCGACAACATTCCGCGGCGCTATTGCACCGGCGAGGCCATGCTCAATGACGGCAAGGCGCGCAAGGTGCATTTCTCGATCATCGAGGATGGCGGCTTTGCCTCCTACGGCAACGGTGTCGAATGGTGCGTCGTCGGCGTCGACCGCAACTGGGCCTACAATCCGGCCTGCCGCGCCGCCAAGCCCTGATCAACAGCGGCGGATTCGGGCTGATCAGCCAGTCGATGGCTGCTGCCCCAATTTTGTTCTTGAAATGTTCCCATTGCCTGCTAGGCTGTATTGCACAGTCTAGTTGAGGGGCGTTGTCATGTTTCACTCCAGATTGCATTCGTTGTCCCGCCTGATGATCTCACTGACCCTCGCTGCGGGGTTGGCCACCCTCGCGGGCGGTGCGAAGGCACAGGACAAGCGGCAGAACGCCCCGGGCGAGTTCGATTTCTATGTGCTGGCGCTGTCGTGGTCGCCCTCGTTCTGCGAGGAAGCCGCCGAACGGGGCGGCCGGTCCCAGATGCAATGCGGCGGACGGCCCTACGCCTTCGTGGTGCATGGGCTGTGGCCGCAATACGAGAACGGTTTTCCGGAGTATTGCCAGCGCCCGGCGCCGCGGCTGAACCGCAACATCGTCTCCTCGATGCTCGATTTGATGCCGGCGCCGGGCCTGATCTTCAACGAATGGGACAAGCACGGCACCTGCTCCGGGCTGGAGGGCCGCGGCTATTTCGAGATGATCCGCAAGGCGCGCGCTGCGATCAAGATTCCGGCCGAATATCTCGATCTGGCGCAGGCCAAGACCGTCGCGCCGGCGGAGGTCGAGGAGGCCTTCATCAAGGCCAATCCGGGTCTCAGCAATGCCGCCGTCTCGGTCACCTGCAACCGGACACGGCTGTCCGAGGTCCGCATCTGCCTCAGCAAGGACCTGCAATTTCGCGCCTGCGACGAGATCGAGCGCCGCGCCTGCCGCCGCGACCAGGTGACGATGCCGCCGATCAGGGGCGGGTAGCTCAGTCATTGCGAGCGCAGCGAAGCAATCCAGAGTGCCTCCGCGGACGCATTTCTGGATTGCTTCGCTGCGCTCGCAATGACAGGGGTTAGGATCGCGCCAGACAACGTAGTCCTCTCCGCCATGAACTACCGCCACGCCTTCCACGCCGGCAGCTTCGCCGATGTCATCAAGCACATCGTGCTGGCGCGCATCCTCACTTATCTGCAGGACAAGCCGGCAGCGTTCCGCGTCATCGACACCCATGCCGGCGCCGGCCTCTACGATCTCGACAGCGACGAGGCGCGCCGCGGCGGCGAATGGCTGACCGGCATCGCGCGGCTGCTGCAGGCGCGCCTGTCGAACGAGAGCGCAGCGCTGACGAAGCCTTATCTCGACATCGTCCGCGCCTTCAACCCAAAGGGGGAGCTCAAGGCCTATCCGGGCTCGCCGTTGATCGCGCGCGGCCTGCTCAGGCCGCAGGACCGGCTCGTCGCCTGCGAGCTCGAGCCGAAGGCCCGCAAAGCGCTGATCGATGCGCTGCGCCGCGACGAGCAGGCCCGCGTGGTCGATCTCGACGGCTGGGTGGCGCTGCCGGCCTTCGTGCCGCCGAAGGAGCGGCGTGGCCTCGTGCTGATCGATCCGCCCTTCGAGGCCAAGGACGAGTTCGAGCGGCTCGGCGAAGCCTTCTCGGCAGCGTTCGCGAAATGGCCGACCGGTATCTACGTAATCTGGTATCCCGCCAAGAACCGGCGCGCCACCGACACGCTGGCACAAGCCGTGGCGCGGCTCGCAGCTGCAGCAAAGCCGCCTGGAAAATGCCTGCGCCTCGAATTCAGCGTCGCGCCGCAAGCCGACAGCGCCGCCCTCACCTCCACCGGTCTCCTGATCGTCAACCCGCCCTACACGCTGCACGGCGAGCTCAAGACCATTCTGCCGGAGCTGGAAATACCGCTCGGCCAGGGCGGTGCTGCCAGATTCCGGCTGGAGGTGCCCAAGCCTTAGCGCCAAGCATTGACGCCAAGCCGTAACACTCCGGCATTCTTGGGAAAAATATGCAGGACCGGTAGTCAATCTGCAAAGAACCGTATTATGCTATTTCCGTGACTGGCTTTACGTTCCGCTTCCGCGAATGGTTGCGGCGGAGTGAAGGCCCTAAGAAAGATCCCGCCGGACCGATCAGGTCCGTCCAAGGATGGCCAGCTCCCGGGCTCCGTAAGGCCCGGTCATGTCGCGACGTGAGTCTGCGTCGCGACGGAGGAGCAATGAGGGGGAGTTTCCCGATGGCCATGACGGGAACGGTCAAGTTCTTCAACGGCGAGCGCGGCTACGGCTTCATCAAGCCTGACGACGGCGGTCGCGATGTCTTCGTTCACATCACTGCTGTGGAGCGGGCGGGACTGAAGGACCTTGCCGAAGGACAGCGTATTACTTTCGAAGTCGAACCGGACAAGAAGGGGAAGGGACCGAAGGCGGTCAATCTGGTGATCCTCTCCTAGCAAGCCTGGCGAAAAAAAATCCCGGCCGCGAGCGGCCGGGAGGCTGGTCCGGTATTTTCTTCTTTGAATGTCAGAAGCGATAGTTCACGCCTGCGCGGACAACGTTGGCGCTATAGCCGTTTGACACGCCCGTGATTGCGAACTGGCTGGTCGACAGATCGATGTAGAGATATTCGAGCTTGGCGCTCCAGTTCGGCGCGAGGCCGACTTCCGCACCGGCGCCGATGGTCCAGCCCGCGGTGGTGTGCGACTCCGACCAACCGAAGGTTTGCGCGCGCAGCTCGCCGAAGGCGAGACCGGCGGTGCCGTAGAACAGCACGTTGTTGAACGCATAGCCGGCGCGGCCGCGCAGGGTGCCGAACCACGGGTTGGAGAACTTCCACGGCGCAAACGTGTCGTCGGCGCCGGCGGCCTGGATGTCGCCCTCGACGCCGAACACCCACGGGCCGTTCTGGAAATTGTAGCCGGCCTGCACACCGGCGACGAAGCCGGACGGCTTGGTGGGGTTGTTGTCGACCGAGCCCCATTCATAGCCGATATTGCCGCCGAGATAGGGACCCGCCCAGCTATAGGCATTGAGCGGCTGATTGACGGTATAGGGCGCACGCTGCCCGTAACTGAGATCGGCGGCCTCTGCCGAAGCTGTCCAGCCGGCTGCAACCAACGCGGCTGCGCCCACAACGAGCCTCTTCATCACTCACTCCAACGCCACTGTCGCAACCCGAGCGATGCCCGCGCCGCCGCGCGAGCAAAATCGCATGGTTACGGAACCAAGAGCTTTTCGCGTAGGATTTATCGAGAGTTTTAAGTTAAAGGGCTGTTAAGCCGGGTTACCGCCTGCTTAACAGACTTAAGGAAGCGTTACCGGGAGCTGCCCGCCATCCTCTGTGCGTGCCGCATGGCCGGAACTTCAAATCAGTCCCCCCAGCGCCTAAATTCGTCCCATGGTTCACGATTCCCCCGACAATCCGGACGACCGCGCGCGCAAGGCGCCGCCGGCTGCTGCGAGCGACACGCCGCCCGAGCGGCTGGCCGGGCCGGACGTAGATCCCGCGGCGGCAGGGGGCGATGACGAGGACGATGCCCTGCTGCCGGACATCCTGGAAGAGAGCGGCGCCGTCGGCGAAGGCCCGCTCGCGACCGGTCACGAGGCGATCGAGCGCGCGGTCCGCCTCGCACCGACCTCGCCCGGCGTCTATCGTATGCTCAATGCGAACGCCGACGTGCTCTATGTCGGCAAGGCCAAGAACGTCAAAAAGCGCCTGTCCAGTTATGCGCGCCAGAGTGCGCCGCTGCCGGCCCGCATCCTGCGCATGATCGCGGCCACCGTCACGGTGGAGATCGTCTCGACCACGACCGAGACCGAGGCGCTGCTGCTGGAAGCCAACCTGATCAAGCAGCTGCGGCCGCGCTTCAACGTGCAGCTTCGCGACGACAAGTCGTTCCCCTACATCCTGATCACCGGCGACCATTGGGCGCCGCAGATCCTGAAACATCGCGGTGCGCAGACCCGGCCCGGGCGCTATTTCGGCCCGTTTGCCTCCGCCGGCGCGGTCAACCGCACCATCACGGCGCTGCAGCGCGCGTTCTTGATCCGCTCCTGCACCGATTCCTTCTTCGAGAGCCGCACCCGGCCCTGCCTGCTCCACCAGATCCGCCGCTGCGCCGGACCCTGCACCCGGGAGATCGATTTCGGCGGCTATTCGACGCTGGTGCGCGAGGCCAGCGACTTCCTCTCCGGCAAGAGCCATGCGGTGAAGCAGGAGCTCGCCGGCGAGATGGAGAAGGCCTCGAACGAGCTCGAATTCGAGCGCGCCGCACTGTACCGCGATCGCCTCGCCGCGCTGTCGGCGATCCAGTCGCAGCAGGGCATCAATCCGCGCACGGTGGAGGAAGCCGACGTGTTCGCCATCCACCAGGAGGGCGGCTTCTCCTGCGTCGAGGTGTTCTTCTTTCGCACCGGACAGAACTGGGGCAACCGCGCCTATTTTCCGCGCGCGGAGAAGAGCTTTACGCCCGAGGAGGTGCTGGGGTCCTTCCTGGCGCAGTTCTACGACGACAAGCCGCCGCCGAGGAACATCCTGCTCTCGCACGATATCGAGGAGAGCGAGCTGCTCGCCAACGCGCTATCGATCAAGGCTGGCCACAAGGTCGAGGTCACCGCGCCCAAGCGCGGCGAGAAGAAGGAGCTGGTCACCCACGCGCTGACCAATGCGCGCGAGGCGCTCGGCCGCAAGCTCGCGGACACCGCGACGCAAAGCCGGTTGCTCGAGGCCATGGCCGCGACGCTGAGCCTGCCGCACGTGCCCAAGCGCATCGAGGTCTACGACAACAGCCACATCCAGGGCACCAACGCGGTCGGCGCCATGATCGTCGCGGGCCCAGATGGCTTCGTGAAGAACCAGTACCGCAAGTTCAACATCAAGTCGGAAGGGATCACGCCCGGCGACGACTTCGCCATGATGCGCGAAGTGCTGGAGCGCCGCTTCAAGCGCCTGATCAATCCGCCCGAGGATGCCGCCAGCAAGGCCAAGGACGACGATTTCCCGCAATGGCCCGACCTCGTGATCATCGACGGCGGCCGTGGCCAGCTCAACGCCGTGCGCGAGATCTTCGCCAATCTCGGCCTGACCCAGGTGTCGCTGATGTCAGTCGCCAAGGGACCGGACCGGGATGCCGGCCGCGAGACCCTGTTCATGCCGGAGCGCGAGGCGATCAAGCTGGAGCCGCGTGATCCCGTGCTCTATTTCATCCAGCGCCTGCGCGACGAAGCCCACCGCTTCGTCATCGGCTCGCACCGCAAGCTGCGCAAGAAGGACATCCGCGAGGCTGGTTTGCAGGAGATTCCGGGCATCGGCCCGTCACGCAAACGTGCCTTGCTGCACCATTTCGGAACCCTGAAGGAGATCGAACGGGCCTCGATCGCCGATCTCGGCAAGGTTCCGGGGGTGAGCGCCGAGAGCGCGCGCAGGATTTTCGAATATTTCCATCCCCAGCCGGGATGAACTAAAGGGGGACTGCAGTCATATGATCGTCGTGTCCGCACCTCATTTGGGGCGCGGGACGGTTGACGTTCAGGCAGCAGCGGTATTGGTAGGACGGATGAACATCGCCACCACACGAGGGACGACCAGCCGCGCGATGTCCCTCCCCAACATCCTGACCTATGGCCGGATCGCCGCGATCCCGGTCGTGGTCGGATGCATCTATGCGCAGTCGATTCTGGATCAGCCGCTCTGGCTGCGCTGGCTCGCGGTCGCCCTTTTCATCGCCGCAGGGGTGACGGATTACCTCGACGGCTACTACGCGCGGATCTGGAATCAGCAATCGGCTTTCGGCCGCATGCTCGATCCGATCGCCGACAAGCTGCTGGTCGCCTCCTGCCTGTTGATGCTGGCCGCGGACGGCATCATTCACGGCTGGTCGCTATGGGCCGCCATCGTGATCCTGTGCCGCGAGATCCTGGTCTCGGGCCTGCGCGAATATCTGGCTGCGCTCCGTGTCAGCGTGCCCGTGACCAAGCTTGCGAAGTGGAAAACCACGGTCCAGCTGGTTGCGATCGGCTTCCTGATCGCCGGCCCAGCCGGCGATCAGGTGGTGCCGGTGGTCTCGATGATTGGGCTCGCACTGCTGTGGGCTTCGGCGATCCTCACCATGTACACCGGCTACGACTATTTCCGCGCCGGCATCCATCACCTCATCAAGGAGGACGAGGGATGAAGGTGAAGTATTTCGCCTGGGTGCGCGAGCGCGTCGGCAAGGCCGAAGAGACGATCGAGCCTCCCGCGAGCGTGCGCACCGTCGAGGAGTTGATCGCCTGGCTCTCCGGCCAAAGCGAAGCCTATGCGTACGCGTTCGAGAAGCCGAAGGTGATCCGCGCCGCGATCGACCGCGCTCACGTCAAGCAGGACGCCGCCATCGCAGGCGCCCGCGAGATCGCGTTCTTCCCGCCCATGACCGGCGGCTAGCCTCATGACCTGCCCCGTCACCATCCGTATCCAGGAAGACGATTTCGACATCGCGCGCGAGATCTCGGTCCTGACGAGCAGCCGGACCGATATCGGCGCTGTGGTGACATTTTCCGGCATCTGCCGCGCCGACGAGGACAGCGCCACGGTCGCCGCGCTGACGCTCGAACATTACCCCGGCATGGCGGAGGAAGAGATCAGGCGCCACGCCGACGAGGCCGTCTCGCGCTGGCCGCTCAACGGCATCACGGTGATCCACCGCGTCGGCCGCTTGATGCCGGGCCAGAACATCGTGCTGGTGGTGACCGCCTCGCAGCACCGACAGGCGGCGTTCCAGGCGGCCGAGTTCCTGATGGACTATCTCAAGACCAGCGCGCCGTTCTGGAAGAAGGAAGAGAGCGCCACCGGCACCGGCTGGGTCGAGGCCCATGCCCGTGACGACGAAGCCGCCGCACGCTGGACCAAATCCTGATGGCCAAGCCAACGAAAAAGACCGTGCGCGGCCGCGCCGCGCCTAACCTCGCGAAGGTGGGACCCGGCGAGCTTCTCACGCTGCTCGACTTCGTCCGCTATGCGGTGAGCCGCTTCGTCGAGGCCAAGCTTTCCTTTGCTCATGGCACGACCGACCCCGTCGCGGAAGCCGCGTTCCTGGTCTGCGAGGCGCTGCATCTCAATCCCGACCAGTTCGAGATCTTCGCCAACGCGCGCGTCAGCGCCGCGGAAGGCAAGACCCTCCTTGACCTCATCCATCAGCGCGTCACGACGCGCAAACCGGCCGCCTATCTCGTCAACAAGATCTACATGCGCGGCCTGCCCTTCTATGTCGACGAGCGCGTCATCGTTCCGCGCTCCTTCATCGGCGAGCTCCTGGAGTCGCATTTCGGCGCCCACGGCGAGGCCGGATCGCTGATCGACGACCCGACGGCGGTCGAGCGCGTGCTCGATCTCTGCACGGGCTCGGGATGCCTTGCGATCCTCGCCGCGCATCATTTCCCGAACGCCACCATCGACGCCGTCGACATCTCCAAGGGCGCGCTCGAGGTCGCTGCGCGCAATGTCGGCGAATACGGGCTCGAGGACCGCATCAGTCTATATCGCGGCGATCTGTTCGCCCCTCTCGGCGGCAACAGATACGACCTGATCATCACCAACCCGCCCTACGTCGACGCCGAGGGCATGGCGGCATTGCCGCCGGAGTGCCGGGCCGAGCCGAAGCTCGCCTTCGATGGTGGCGCCGACGGTCTCGACGTGGTGCGCCGGATCCTACGCGATGCGCCCGACCACCTGACGGCGGATGGCGGGCTGATTTGCGAGATCGGCCGCGGCCGCGAGCTGGTCGACGAGGCCTTTCCGGAACTGCCGCTGCTCTGGCTGGACACCGAAGATTCCGAGGGCGAGGTGTTCTGGATCGCGGCCGCCGATCTCGGCTGATTCATCGCGGCCGATCACGCTCCGTCGGAACAAGTCAAATATCGCCACGTTCATCCCCCGATGAATTTTCTCGTCTTGGGAGGATGTCCGCATGCTCGCGCCATCGGGCGAATTGCTGCGCGCCGGGATGGCGCTCAAGCTCAATCACGTCAAACGCGCTGCTCAATCCTATCTGCGTGACCAGACCAGCCAGGCCACAGGCAAGGTGACATCTTACGCGGTGGCCGGCGGGCTGTTCGCGGTCGCCGGCCTGTTCGTTGTCGCGGCATTCTTCGTCGGACTGATCGCCCTGTACCGCTGGGTCGGGATCACCTACGGGCAGTTCTGGGGATTTGGCGCCGTCGCCGCAGTGCTGCTGGTGCTGGCCGGGGTCTGTGCCGGGGTGGCCATGGCCCAGATGAAACGCAAGGCCAAGCCGGTCGTGCCGCTCGCGAGCCGTCTGCGCGTGGCGATCGCCACGCCCCGGATCCCGCGTGGAACGGTCAAGGAGGCGGTGAAGGAGGTCGCAACGACGATTCCCCTCGCGCCGCTCGCACCGGGCGAGCGCGGCGGCATCAAAACCTGGCCGGCCCGCGCCAACCGTCCCGTGCAGCTCGGCCTGATGCTCGCGGCGGTCGGCCTGGTCGGGCTGACGGCCGCCCGGCGGCGACGCAACAGGCATAGTCTGGAGGCGTGATGCTGGCGCGGCGCTCCGAGCAGATCGACTCCTGGCTGCTGGTGGCGGCAACGGCCGTGTTCGTGCTGACCGCGGAGCGCTACTTTCAGGATTCCGGCCTGGCGAGGCCCGGGCCTCCGCAACACCACCGCAAGGGCGAAGCGAATTCCCCGGAAACGCACCCGGCCGGTGCGGCGATGCAGCCGGGCCGCGGCCGCCGGGCGAAAAGCCCGTTCGAGATCCCCTGGGCTGGCTGGAAGGACATTTTCTGGCGGACCTATCAACGCATCGACGAGGATCGCCTGCTCGCGACGGCGGGCGGCGTCGTCTTCTTCGGGCTGCTCGCGCTCTTCCCCGCAGTCACCGCGCTCGTCTCCTCTTATGCCCTGTTCGCCGATCCCGCCACGATCAGCGCCAATCTGCACACGCTTGCGACCATGCTGCCGGAGGGCTCGTTCCAGATCGTCGAGGACCAGGTCGCGCGCGTGGTGTCGAACGGCAATGCGACGCTCGGCGTCACCTTCCTGGTCGGCCTGCTGCTTGCGATCTGGAGCGCCAATGCCGGCGTCAAGGCGATCTTCGACGCCCTCAACGTTGCCTATGAGGAACGCGAGAAGCGCAGCTTCATCCGGCTGAACATGGTCTCGCTGGCCTTCACCGTCGGCGGCATCGTGGCGCTGCTGTTGATGGTGGGAGCCGTCGTCGCCTTCCCGCTTGCGCTCAATCATCTCGGCATGGCGCCGGAAAGCAAGCTGATCGTGGCGCTGGCACGATGGCCGCTGCTGTTCATCATCCTGCTGGTCGCACTCGCCATCCTCTATCGCTTCGCGCCGAGCCGCGATGCGCCGCGCTGGCAATGGCTGAGCCTCGGCGCCGTGATTGCCGCGATTCTCTGGATCGCGGGCTCTGCCCTGCTGTCCTGGTATCTCTCGGAATTCGCCAATTACAACGCAACCTACGGCTCGCTGGGCGCGGCGATCGGCCTGATGACGTGGATGTGGATGTCGGCGATCGTCATCATGTTCGGCGCCGAGCTGAATTCGGAGATCGAGCGGCAGACGCTGCGCGATAC
Source organism: Bradyrhizobium sp. BRP20 (assembly GCF_020194215.1). Lineage (NCBI taxonomy): Bacteria > Pseudomonadati > Pseudomonadota > Alphaproteobacteria > Hyphomicrobiales > Nitrobacteraceae > Bradyrhizobium > Bradyrhizobium sp. BRP20. The sequence goes on from NZ_JADYVY010000010.1 coordinate 236,010, forward strand.
CACCACCGGGCGGGCGAAGCCGCTCGGCACCCGGGACGCCGTCTCCGCCGACACCGTCGGCGCCACCGCGCCATTTTGATCGGTGGCGGTCGGGCCGAAGCTGGCCCGACCGCATCCCAGGCGCGATCAGCGCTTGGTTATCACGGCTTCCAGATATTCGCTGTGCACCACGATCGTGCCGTCATCGGCGTGGTTGAACTCTTCTAGCAGCGCCAGGAGATCGCGCGCCAGCGCGGCCTGCCCGTTCGCGTCGAGCGCGGCAAACGCCTTCAGCGTGGGGCCATAGAAGGTCTTGAAGATCTCGAGCCAATGGTCCGGCGAACGATAGCGGAACACGAACATGCGCGGCTCGGCGGCGATCTCCGCGGCCACGCCGCCGAACATCTCCTCGAGCCGTGCCGGTGTGCCCCACATGGCGGGCGATTTCACGCCCGCCGGGGGCGGCAAATGCTTGCCGATGGTCTTGAACAGCTGGCCGATGAAGCCTTGCGGCGTCCAGTTGGCAAGGCCGATCTTGCCGCCGGATCTGCAGACCCGCGCGAGCTCGGAAGCGGCCTTGTCCTGATCCGGTGTGAACATCACGCCGAAAGTGGAAAGCACGACGTCGAAGGCGGCATCCGCAAAGGGCAGCGCCTCGGCATCCGCTTCGCGGAACTCGACGGCGAGGTGTTCGGCCATGGCGCGCTCGCGCCCGCGCTTGAGCAGCGCCGGCACGTAGTCGGTGGATGTGACGTCACACCAGCGCCGCGCCGCCGCCAGCGTCGCATTGCCGTTGCCGGCAGCGACGTCCAGCACCTTGCTGCCGGCGCGCAAGTCAATGGCCTCGCAGAGCTGTTCCCCGACGATCTGCAAGGTGGTGCCGACCACGGCATAATCGCCGGACGACCAGGCGCCGTGCTGGCGCTGCTTGACGGCGGCAAGATCGGGTTGGGGGGCGGCTGGCTTGAGCGCGGCGGATGTCGACATGGCAATCTCCTGCGGTTGAAAACGCCGGGACGATAGGGCGCATGCGGCGCGCTGGCCTTGAGGCCGGCATGATTTTCCGCTGAGAGCGTCTTGATTTCCGCACCTGAGCCGGCAGACCGGTGACGAAAGGCTTTGGGCGCGCGGGCCTGAATAGGCTCCGACACAGTCCTATCCCCTCGAATCAACAATGATGTTAGGCTGATCGAAGCTTGGGGGAGCATGAGGCGTGACGAGGTCGAGCGACCCGTGTTTTCCCCGGGTGAGGCAGTCAGCTCTTAAAGGCATAACGCGCGGCATGATTCGCATTTCGACGATCTTCATCGCCATCTGCATGGTCCTGGTCGCGGCCTCGCTCGGGCTCGTGCTCTATTCGGTCGCCGGCATCAGCGGAACGGAATCGGCGATCGTGGCGCTGACCGCGCTGACCTTCCTGATCCTCTACAACGCGGTGTCGATGCGGCTGCGCGACCGCAGCGACGTCGGCGGCCAGATCGCCGATCTCTCGCGCGGCACCGCCGATCTCGCCCGCCAGGTGGCCGAGTTCGGCCGCCGGCTGGCTGCGGTCGAGAGCCGCATCGCCGCGTCCAATTCGACCAATTCCGACCGCATCCAGTCGGTCATCGGCGAGATCAACGAACTTGGCGGATTGGTCAGGCAGCTCGCCACCACCGTGGCGGCCCATGAGGATCTGCTCGCCGGCCACGCGTCGGCTCCCGCACCCGCCCCGGTCTCAAGGCCCGAGCCGGAAACGCCGATCGATCTGGCTGCCCCGTTCGAGGAGAAGCCGCTCGCTCCTCCTCCGCTTCCGCAGCCCCCGCTACGGCCGGCGCCGCCGACGGTGCAGGTCCAGGCCGCCCCCCCGGTTCAGACCGCCAATGGACGCAACCAGACCCAATTGCTGGCGACGCTGCGCAATGCGGTCGACGAGAACCGCATCGATATCTTCCTGCAGCCGATGGTCACGCTGCCGCAGCGCAAGGTGCGGTTCTACGAGGCGGTGACGCGCCTGCGCGACGAGCGCGACCAGCTGATCGCCGCCGAAGAGTTCATCAGCATCGCGGAAGCCTCGGGCCTGATCGGTCGCATCGACAACATGGTGATGCTGCGATGCGTGCAGGTGCTGCGGCGCCTGATGGTGCGCAACAAGGACGTCGGCGTGTTCTGCAACGTCGCGGCGTCCACGCTGGGCAATTCCACCACCTTCGCGCAATGTCTCGATTTCCTGGAAGCCAACCGCGCGCTGGCGCCCTCGCTGGTGCTGGAGTTCAAGCAGTCGACCTTCCGCAATCTCGGCCCCGCCGAGACCGAGAACCTCGCGGCGCTCGCCCAGCGCGGCTTCCGTTTCTCCATCGACCATGTCACGGATTTGCGCATCGAACCGCGCGAGCTGGCCGATCGCGGGGTTCGCTTCATCAAGGTGCCTGCCGCGCTGCTGCTCGATCCCAAGCAGGCCTCCGCCTCCGACATCCACCCGTCCGACCTCTCCGACCTGCTCGGCCGCTTCGGCATCGACCTGATCGCCGAACGGATCGAAGGCGAGCGCGCCGTGGTCGACCTGCTCGACTATGACGTGCGGTTCGGCCAAGGGTTCCTGTTCGCGCCGCCCCGGCCATTGCGGCCCGAGGGGGCATCTGCTACCGGCGGGGCCTCGCCGAACCAGGCGCAGGACATTCAGGGATCCAATGGCTCCGCCACACCCAGCTCAGGCGCGACCTCTTCGGCGCCTCCGCCCCAACGCATCACCGGAAACGCAGCGCTCGCGCGCCGCATCTGATCGGCCGCGCACGTCATGACCGCGCTGCATTTTGCCGAAGGCCTGCGCGAGCTCGTGGGCGGCGTGGAGGTCGTGCTCAGCGATATCTGGGGCGTGGTCCATAACGGGCTGGAATCCTTCCCCGAAGCTTGCGAGGCGCTGCACACCTATCGCAGCCGCGGCGGTACGGTAATCCTGATCACCAACGCACCGCGCCCTGCCGACTCCGTGCAGCGGCAATTGCGCAAGCTCGGCGTCCCCGATGAGACCTATGACGCGATCGTATCTTCAGGCGACCTGACCCGGCTCTACGTCGCCGAGCATCCCGGCCGCAAGATGTTCTGGCTCGGCCCCGAGCGCGACAACTCGATCTATCGCGGCCTCGATGCGGTGACCGCGCCGCTGGAGCAAGCCGATTACATCGTCTGCACCGGCCTCTACGACGACGAGACCGAGACGGCGGAAGACTATCGCGGCATGATGCTGCAGGCGCGCGAGCGCAAGCTGACGCTGGTCTGCGCCAACCCCGACATCGTGGTGGAACGCGGCGACCGGTTGATCTACTGCGCCGGCGCCATCGCCGAGCTCTACCGCGAGCTCGGCGGCGAGGTGATCTTCTACGGCAAGCCGCACCGGCCGATCTACGAGCGCGCCATGGCGCTTGCCGGCGAACGCCAAGGCTACCAGATCGACCGGAAGAAGGTGCTGGCGATCGGCGATTCCGTCCGCACCGACTTAACCGGCGCCCGCGAATTCGGCATCGACTGCCTGTTCGTCACCCGCGGCATCCATGCCGAGGAGTTCGAGGGCCTCGACCAGCTCGACCCGAATTCGGTCATGGAGCTGTTCGGCCACCCGCCGAAGGCGCTGATGCGCGAATTGAAGTGGTGACGGCGGAGCGCGCGCAGCTGCAATGGACTTAGACCAAAGGGCAAGCCTCAGACGCCGTCATGGCCGGGCATAGCCGTCCGAAGGACGGCGTCGCTTGCGCTCGCCTATGACCCGGCCATCCACGTCTTCCTTTTTTTGCATCCAAGAACGTGGATGCCCGGGACAAGCCCGGGCATGACGTTCCAAATGGAAAATTGTTGTCCGGCGAAGAGCGCCCTTACGCGCTCGCCATGTCCGGGAAGACCGCCTCGATCTTGGTCTTCAGCGTCGCCGCGTTGAACGGCTTGACGATGTAGTTGTTCACGCCGGCCTTCTTGGCCGCGATCACGTTCTCGGTCTTCGATTCCGCGGTGATCATGATGAAGGGCGTGGTGGCGAGGTTCGGATCCGCGCGGACTTCGCGCAGGAGGTCGTAGCCCGTCATCGGCTCCATGTTCCAGTCGGAGATCACGAGCCCGTACTTCTTGCCGCGCATCTTGTTCAGCGCTGCCGAACCGTCGCTGGCATCATCGATGTTCTCGAAGCCAAGCTGCTTCAGCAGATTCCGGATGATACGGATCATGGTGCTGTAGTCATCCACCACCAGAACCGGCATCGACAAATCAACCGCCATCTCGACTCCCCCAACGCAAACCCAGGAATATTACGATCGGACCTGCCAGGCCGGCGCCCGGCAGTTCCACGCCTCAAGGACTAGCACCAAGGCCTTAAACAGCGCGTTAACTGCGGTCAGCTCCGAAGGCTTGAAATCGTGTTCAATGTCTGCCCGCCCCGCCGCTTGACTTCGCGGTGCCGGTCGCGCCACGGTCCGGGCCGGTCCTGCCCGGTTCGAGAATTCCCCTGATGGCTCCGCCTTTTACCGTCATCCGCGATACAACGCCGGATTCCGCGATTCCGAGGGGCGCCGTGGTTGCCATGGGCAATTTCGACGGCGTGCATCTCGGCCATCGCGCCGTCATCGCGGCTGCCCTGGAGATGGGCAGGGCGCATGGCCGGCCTGCGCTGGCCTTGACCTTCGAGCCGCATCCGCGACGGTTCTTCAGCCCCAACACCCCGCAATTCCGCCTGACGGACGAGCGGGCCAAGCTGCGGCTTCTGGCCGGTACCGGGCTTGCCGGCGCCGTGGTCATGACCTTCGACAAGGCCCGTGCCGGAACCAGCGCGCAAGATTTCATTCACCATGACCTGATCGGGCGGCTCGGCGTCAGCGGCATCGCGGTCGGCTACGACTTCCATTTCGGCAAGGGACGGGTCGGCTCCCCGAGCCTCCTGGTCAACGAGGCGCCCCGGCTCGGCATCGAAGTCGACGTCCAGCCGCATGTCGATATCGACGAGCGGCCGGTCTCCTCCAGCGCGATCCGGATCGCCCTCGCCGAGGGCCAGCTCGACGAGGCCACGACCATGCTGGGCGCGCCCTGGTTCATCACCGGCGAGGTCATCCACGGCGAGAAGCGCGGCCGCGAGCTCGGCTATCCCACCGCCAACATCCGCCTGGACGCCAATTGCGGCCTCAAGCACGGCATCTACGCGGTCCGGGTCGGCCGCGGCCAGGGAAAGGCTCAGGTGCGTCTGGATGGCGTGGCCAGCTTCGGCCGTCGCCCGACCTTCGACAATGGCGCCCCGCTGCTCGAAATCTTCCTGTTCGACTTCAAGGGCGACCTCTACGGGCAGGCCCTCGACTGCGCCTTCATCGGCTTCATCCGCGATGAGCTGAAATTCGATGGTCTAGAGGCCCTGATCCACCAGATGGACGACGATTCCGCCCGCGCCCGCGCCATGCTCGCCGCCGCCCCGGACGCGTTTCCGCGCCTGGGCGTGATCGATTGAGAGGCGAAACCGGGCCCCCGGACCTTTGCGCTTCCTCCGCCCCCCTGCTATGGAGAGCCCATGTTTGCGCGGCGCATCATAGGGATTAGCGGCCCGGCTTCCGCCTGAGCCTGAAGGCTCGGCGCAAGACCGGGATTTCGTCGCTCACCCGCGATTCCGCATCGCCATCCGTTCCCGCGCCCTTCCGAGCCAGTCAGCCTCATGTCCGAAAAGCCGCAAAAGTCCCAAAAGTCTGAAGCCAAGGACTATTCGAAGACCCTGTTCCTGCCGCAGACCGAATTCCCGATGCGCGCCGGCCTGCCGCAGCGCGAGCCGGAGATCCTCAAGCGCTGGTACGAGATCGGCCTCTACGAGAAGCTGCGCCAGAGTGCGAAGGGCCGCGCCAAGTTCGTGTTGCATGACGGCCCGCCCTACGCCAACGGCAACATCCATATCGGCACGGCGCTGAACAAGATCCTGAAGGATCTCGTCACCAAGAGCCAGCAGATGCTCGGCTTCGATTCCAACTACGTGCCGGGCTGGGACTGCCACGGCCTGCCGATCGAGTGGAAGGTCGAGGAGGAGCATTATCGCAAGAAGGGCAAGCAGAAGCCCGACTTCCGCGACAGCGCCGCGATGATTGATTTCCGCAAGGAGTGCCGCGCCTATGCCACGCACTGGCTCGGCGTGCAGCGCGAGGAGTTCAAGCGCCTCGGCGTGATCGGCGATTGGGACCATCCCTACGCCACCATGAGCTATCCGGCCGAAGCCCAGATCGCGCGCGAGCTGATGAAGTTTGCCGCAAACGGCACGCTCTATCGCGGCTCCAAGCCGGTGATGTGGAGCGTGGTTGAGAAGACCGCGCTGGCCGAAGCCGAGGTGGAGTACGAGGACCACACGTCCGATACGGTCTGGGTGAAATTCCCGGTGACCTCGCCCGCGCACGGTGCGCTCGCCTCGGCGAGCGTCGTGATCTGGACCACCACGCCCTGGACGCTGCCGGGCAATCGCGCCATCTCGTTCTCGCCGAAGATCGCTTATGGCCTCTACAAGGTGACGGACGCCCCCGCCGACAATTGGGCCAGGAACGGCGACCTCCTCATCCTCGCCGATGCGCTCGCGCAAGACGTCTTCAAGCAGGCGCGCGTGACGGCCTATGAGAAGGTCCGCGACGTCCCCGGCGACACCATGGACGCGATCGAGTGTGCCCATCCGCTCAAGGGCGTCGGCGGTGGCTACGACTTCATCGTGCCGCTGCTGCCTGGCGACCATGTCACCGACGACACCGGCACCGGCTTCGTGCACACGGCGCCCGGCCATGGCCGCGAGGACTTCGATGTCTGGATGGCAGAGGCGCGCGATCTCGACGCGCGCGGCATCAACACCGCCATCCCCTATACCGTCGACGAGAACGGCGCCTACACCGATCATGCGCCGGGCTTTGCCGGCAAGCGCGTCATCACCGACAAGGGCGAGAAGGGCGATGCCAACGAGGCCGTGATCAAGGCGCTCGTCGAGAAAGGCATGCTGCTCGCCCGCGGCCGGCTGAAGCATCAATATCCGCACTCCTGGCGCTCCAAGAAGCCGGTAATCTTCCGCAACACACCGCAATGGTTCATTGCGATGGACAAGGACATCGCGGTGGGCGGCAAGACGAAGAGCGGCGACACGCTGCGCGCCCGCGCGCTGCAGGCGATCTCGGTGACGCAATGGGTGCCGCCGTCCGGCGAGAACCGCATCAACGGCATGATCGAGGCACGCCCCGACTGGGTGATCTCGCGCCAGCGCGCCTGGGGGGTGCCGATCGCCGTGTTCGTGCGCGAGAAGGGCGACGGCTCCGCCGAGATCCTCCAGGACGAGGCCGTCAATGCGCGCATCGGTGAAGCCTTCGAGAAGGAAGGCGCCGACGCCTGGTACGCGACCGGCGCGCGCGAGCGCTTCCTCGGGCCCCGCGCGAACGAGGACTGGCAGAAGGTCGACGACATTCTCGACGTTTGGTTCGATTCCGGCTCCACCCACGCTTTCGTGCTCGAAGATCCCGTGCAGTTTCCCGGGCTCGCCGGCATCAAGCGCAAGGTCGACGGCGGCGCCGACACGGTGATGTATCTGGAAGGCTCGGACCAGCATCGCGGCTGGTTCCACTCCTCGCTGCTGGAAAGCTGCGGCACGCGTGGCCGCGCGCCTTACGACATCGTGCTGACCCACGGCTTCACCCAGGCCGAGGACGGCCGCAAGATGTCGAAGTCGCTCGGCAACACCATCGAGCCGCAGGCCGTCATCAAGGAATCTGGCGCCGACATCTTAAGGCTCTGGGTCGCGTCGAGCGACTATACCGACGACCAGCGCATCGGCCCCGAGATCCTGAAGAACACCGTCGAGACTTATCGCAAGCTGCGCAACACCGTGCGCTGGATGCTGGGGACGCTACATCATTACAGGCCGGCCGATGCAATCGCGCCGGCCGAGATGCCCGAGCTCGAGCGCTTGATGCTGCACGAGCTCTCAGGTCGCGCCGCCGCGATCGGCAAGGCCTACCGGGAGTTCGACTACAAGACCGTGGTCGCGATCCTGTCGGCCTTCCTGAACAGCGAGCTCTCCGCCTTCTACTTCGACATCCGCAAGGATACGCTGTATTGCGATCCGCCCTCGTCGCTGACGCGCAAGGCGGCGCTGACGACCATCGACCTGTTGTGCGCTTCGATCCTGAAATGGCTGGCCCCGATCCTCAGCTTCACTGCGGAGGAGGCGTGGCGCATGTACCGGCCCGACGCCGAACCGTCCGTGCACCTGACGCTGTTCCCGACCGATCTCGAAGCCTTGCGCGACGACAAGCTCGCCGCGAAATGGGAGACGATCCGCAACGTGCGTCGCGTCGTCACCGGCGCACTCGAGCTGGAACGCGCCGCCAAGAACATCGGCTCCTCGCTCGAGGCATCGCCGGTAATCTATGTCGCCGATCGCGCCATGCTGGCGACCTTGTTCGACATCGATCTGGCTGAAGTCTGCATCACCTCGAACTACGAGGTGCGGGAGGGCGAGGCGCCGGCCTCGGCGTTCCGCCTCGATGCCGTCCCCGGCGTCGCGGTCGTGGTGGAGAAGGCGGTCGGCACCAAATGCGCCCGCTCCTGGAAGATCTCGCCGATGGTCGGCGAAGACGCCGAATACCCCGACGTCACCCCGCGCGACGCCAAGGCGCTGCGCGAATGGAAGGCGCTGGGGGTGAGCATCTGATCGGTCCGCCATGACCCCGCTCCGCGCCGGCATCCTCGCGGCCATGGTCACGCTCGTGGCCGACCAGGCCTCGAAGCTCTGGCTGTTGAACGTGTTCGACCTCGCCCGTCGCGGCGCAGTGCGGGTGACGCCGTTCTTCGACCTGGTGCTGGCCTGGAATATCGGCATCAGCTTCGGCTGGCTCCAGAACGACAGCCAGGCCGCGCAGCTCGCGCTGATGGCCGTCAAAGTGATCGCGGTGGTTGCGCTGGCGATCTGGATGGCCCGCTCGCACACCATGCTCGCGACCGTCGCGCTCGGTCTGATCATCGGCGGCGCCATCGGCAACGGCATCGACCGCCTGGCCTATGGCGCGGTGGTGGATTTCGCCCTGTTCCACATCGAGATCGCCGGAAATACCTATAATTGGTATGTGTTTAACCTCGCGGACGTGGCCATCGTTGCTGGGGTGGCAGCGCTATTGTATGATTCCTTCCTGGGGGTACCCGCCGCAAAAGCGCCCTGATCCCGGCCGATACGGACCGGCAGCTGGAACCCGGCTTTTGCAAGGGTCAAGCCGCGTGTGGGCGGCAATCTGCTACAATATGAAACAGGTACGGTGATGCGCAGCTCGAAGACCAGCGGTTCGATGGTTCGGGGCTCCCAATCGGGGGGCTGGCGGGCACTGAAATTGGCCGCCGTCGCGCTCGGCATCGGCCTCGTCATGTCGACCGGTGGCGCCCGTGCTGCCGACGATGACGACGACGACGACATGACCTTCGAAGAGAAGCTCATCGACAACCTGATGACCGGCCTTGGCGCCCGGAGCATGGAAAAACCCGGCATCGAATACCGCGAGCGTTCGCCGCTGGTCGTGCCGCCCAAGCTCGACCTGCCGCCGCCTGCCGCCGCCGAAGCCGCGGCTGCGCCGAACTGGCCGAAGGACCCCGACGAGAAGCGCCGCAAGGAGGCCATCGCCCAGCGGAAGAAGTCCGGTAACAAGGCAACGGAGTACTGGAAGAACGCCCAGCCGCTGTCGCCCGCCGAGTTGAACGCCCATAGGACGGCCGCCGCCGAAAAGACCGGCAATGACCCGGTCCAGCCGGGCACCAACGTGGCCAATCCGACGATGAGCCCTGCCGAACTCGGATATACCGGAGGGCTGTGGAAACTCTTCAAAGGGAACGGGCCCGAGTCCAAGCAGTTTACGTCGGAACCGCCACGCCAATCGCTGGTGGAGCCGCCGCCGGGATATCAGACGCCGTCGCCGAACTACGCCTACGGCGCCGGCCCGGATAATTCGAAGCGGACCTATTTCGACGTCCGATCCGGCAAGGAAAAGGAACAATAGCGTTCCTGTCCTGTCGCGACATTCTGACCCACGCGAAGCGAGGGTCGGGCGGCGCATGTCCGCCCACCTCGTTCAAAATTGCTTATCAGTAACTTGCCTAAGCGTTGAGTTCTCTGCTTCGTGACGCGAAGCCTCAGCCGCACGGTGTAGCCTGCCGTGCCCTCCGAGCCGGAGATCCGGGCTCGGCACCTCACAACCAGGGATCATGATGTCCTCTTACCGATCGGCTGCCTGCCTCCTTGCCGCGCTGCTTTCGACGAGTGTCCTTTCGGCCAGCGCCGCCCTTGCCCAGACCACGGTGACATCGGCTCCGCCCGCCAGCTTCACGCTCGCCAACGGCATGCAGGTCGTGGTGATCCCGGACCGCCGCACCCCCGTTGTCACCGAGATGATCTGGTACAAGGTCGGCTCGGCCGATGAGACGCCCGGCAAGTCCGGCCTTGCCCATTTCCTCGAGCACCTGATGTTCAAGGGCACCGCGAAGCATCCGGCAGGCGAATTCTCCCAGACCGTGCTGCGTGTCGGCGGCAACGAGAACGCTTCGACCTCGGTCGACTACACCAACTACTATCAGCGCGTGCCGAAAGAGCAGCTGCCGACCATGATGGAGTTCGAGGCCGACCGCATGACGGGCCTCGTCCTCAAGGACGAGAACGTGCTGCCCGAGCGCGACGTCGTGCTCGAAGAGTACAACATGCGCGTCGCCAACAATCCGGATGCGCGGTTGAACGAGCAGATCATGGCCGCGCTCTATCTCAACCATCCCTACGGGCGGCCGGTGATCGGCTGGCATCAGGAGATCGAGAAGCTCGATCGCGAGGATGCGCTCGCCTTCTATCGTCGCTTCTACGCGCCGAACAACGCGATCCTGGTGATCGCCGGCGACGTCGACGCCGCCGAAGTCCGCCCGCTGGTCGAGCGCAATTTCGGCTCGATCCCCGCACAGCCCGCGATTCCGGCGCGGCGCGTTCGTCCGCAGGAGCCCGAGCCCGCCGCCCCGCGCACCGTCACGCTGGCCGACCCGCGCGTCGAGCAGCCGAACATGCGGCGCTATTATCTCGTGCCCTCGGCGACCACGGCCGCGGCCGGCGAGAGCGCGGCCCTCGACGTGCTGGCGCAGCTGATCGGCAGCGGCAGCAATTCCTATCTTTACCGTGCCCTCGTGGTCGACAAGCCGCTCGCGGTCTCCGCCAGCGCCAGCTATTCGAGCATCTCGCTCGACCCGACCCAGTTCGCGATCTCGGCTGCACCGAAACCCGGCGTCAGTTTTTCGGAGGTCGAGCAGGCGGTCGACGGGGTCCTCGCCAACGTCGCGCAGAACCCGATCCGCGCCGAGGATCTGGAGCGGGTCAAAACCCAGCTCATTGCCGAAGCGATCTACGCCCAGGACAACCAGGCTGTGCTGGCGCGCTGGTACGGCGGCGCGCTGACCACCGGCCTGTCGATCGAGGACATCAGGAGCTGGCCCGATCGCATCCGCGCCGTCACCGCCGAGCAGGTTCGCGCCGTTGCGCAGAAATGGCTGGAGAAGAAGCGCTCGGTGACGGGCTACCTGATCAAGGACACTGCAACCGCCAAGCGCGAGGAGAAGCGCTCGTGACCTATTCCTTCGTTCGCCGCATTGCATTCTCCGTTGCCGCCGGCGCGGTCCTCGCATTCTCTGCGGTCTCGCCGTCGCAGGCCGCCGCAAAGATCCAGCACCTGATCTCGCCGGGCGGCATCGAAGCCTGGTTCGTGCAGGACGCAACCGTGCCGCTGATTGCCATGGAATATTCCTTCGCCGGGGGCTCGGCGGAGGACCCCAAGGACAAGCCGGGCGTTGCCAATCTGGTCGGCTCTCTCCTCGACGAAGGCTCAGGCGATCTCGATTCCAAGACGTTCCATGAACGGCTCGACCGCCGCGCCATCGAGCTGTCCTTCAACGCCACCCGCGACACCCTCCGGGGCAGCCTTCGCATGCTGCGCGACAACAAGGACGAGGCCTTCGACCTGCTCAGGATGGCGCTGACCTCGCCGCATTTCGACACGGCCGACGTCGAACGCATCCGCTCGCAGGTCATCTCGGGCCTGCGCCGCGAGACCACCAATCCGACCTCGCTGGCGAGCCGCAAGTTTCTGGAGCTCGCGTTCGGCGATCACCCCTACAGCCGGCAGAGCAACGGCAACCTCGACAGCGTGCCGACCATCACAATTGCCGACCTGAGGAATTATGTCGGCCGTGTCCTCGCCAGGGATGGCCTCAAGATTGCGGTCGTCGGCGACGTCGATCCGGCTACGCTCGGAAAGCTGCTCGACCACACCTTCGGCAGCCTGCCCGCCAAAGCCAATCTGACGCCAGTCCCCGACGTCGAGGCTGCAAAGCCGCCGCAACGCGCCTTCGTGACCCTCGACGTGCCGCAGACGGTGATCACCTTCGGCGGACCCGGCGTGAAGCGGAGTGATCCGAGCTTCATGGCGGCCTACGTCGTCAACCACATCCTCGGCGGCGGCGGCCTATCGTCCCGGCTCTATCGCGAGGTGCGCGAGAAGCGCGGACTGGCCTATTCGGTGTACGAGTCGCTGCTCTGGATGCAGCACTCGGCGATTTTCATCGGCAATACCGGCACCCGCGCCGACCGCGCCGGCGACACCATCGAGGCCATCGAACAGGAGGTGCGCCGCATCGCCGAGGAGGGCCCGACGCAGAAGGAGCTCGATGAGGCCAAGTCCTATCTCAAGGGCTCGCAGATGCTGGCGCTCGACACCTCGTCCAAGCTGGCACAGGCGCTGCTGCAATATCAGCAAGACAAGCTGCCGATCGACTATATCGAGAAGCGCAACGCCATCGTCGACGCCGTGACGCTGGACGATGCCAAGGCGGCCGCCAAGCGGCTCTGGGGCCAGGGGCTGCTGACCGTCGTCGTCGGCCGGGCCCCGCAGGCCGCCGCGCAACCGGCGGCTGCACCGGCGACGAAGTCGAACTGATCTCTTTTCTCGACGTTTCCTGAATGGCCGGGCCATCCCGGCCATTTGCGTTTCACGGCAGCGCCATTGCTGACGACGGATGTCCGCGGTATGTCCTGACATCACGAATGGTGCCAGCATGCTGCGGATATCCCGCGATCTCGTCATCGACGAGGACGACATCGAGATCGGCTTTGTCCGCGCCTCCGGCCCGGGCGGGCAGAACGTCAACAAGGTCGCGACCTCCGCGCAGCTGCGCTTCGACACGCGCAAGCTGACCTTGCCCGAGGACGCGGCGCTGCGCCTTGCCCGCATTGCCGGCCAGCGCATGACCAAGGACGGCGTGATCGTGATCCACGCTCAGCGCTTTCGCACTCAGGAGCGCAACCGTCAGGATGCCATCGACCGTCTCGTCGAGATCCTCAAGGAGGCCATGGTCCGGCCGACGCCTCGCCGTGCGACGCGGCCGACCTTCGCCTCCAAGCAGCGCCGGCTCGAGGGCAAGAAACGCCGCAGCGACATCAAGGCCGGCCGCGGCCGGAGCTTCGACGATTGATGCGAAAAAGCTCCGGTCGCGCGAGCGACCGGAGATTTGCCGTTCGCGAACTGGCGTCAGTAGCGCTTGCCGGCCGCAGCACCGCCGGTCGCCGCATCGTCCGTGGTGCCCTTGCGCGTCGCGCTGCCGGTGGTCCCGACGGACCCCTTCGTGCCTTTGCCCGACTTCATGCCGACCTTCTCGCCGGCTGCGCCCTGCTGTGCACCGAGATCCTCATCCTCGCTGCCTGACGCGCCGCCTTGCATCGGCTTGCTTTGTACAGTGCCGCCAGGCCTCGTCCCTGACGAGGTGCCTTGGGCGAGAACGGGCGTTGCAACGAGGGCCGCGAGAGCGCATGCGATCGCAGAGGTCTTCACCAACTTCATCCATTTCTCCTGGAATGTCGCGATGAACCGTTCGGCTGCCTTCTGCACCGTTCGCCTGCACCGGACCGGTTCATCGCAAAGAGAGTTCGAACGGCGCGGTGTGATGCAAGCCGCGTCGTGTGGTGATCGTTTAGGGTTTTCGCGGCGCTTTCGCGGAATTGTGCTCCTCATATGCGGCGGCGCGGAACATGCCACGCATTCCCGACGGACGACGCGCGCCGAAAATGTCCCCCATTTCGGGTGTGGGAAGCTCGACCTGACCCATGCATTTGTCGCTGCGTGGCACTAGACTTGAGAATATTCGCCGAGTGAGCCTCATGCCCGTCCGCCAGCTGCCAGAACAGGTCGTCAACCGCATCGCCGCCGGCGAGGTGGTCGAACGCCCGGCGAGCGTGGTCAAGGAGCTGGTCGAGAACGCCATCGACGCCGGCGCGAGCCGCATCGACGTCTTCACCGACGGCGGCGGGCGGCGGCGAATCGGCATCACCGACGACGGCAGCGGCATGATCGCAAAAGACCTTGCGCTCGCCGTCGAGCGCCATGCCACCTCCAAGCTCGACGACGAGGACCTGCTGCAGATCCGCACCCTCGGGTTTCGCGGCGAGGCCCTGCCCTCAATCGGCTCGGTGGCGCGCCTCTCCATCACCACGCGGCACGCCAGCGAGCCGCACGCCTGGGCGTTGTCGGTCGAAGGCGGCGAGAAGTCCGGGATCATGCCGGCGGCGCTGGCGCATGGCACGCGCGTCGAGGTTGGCGACCTCTTCTACGCGACGCCGGCGCGGCTCAAGTTTCTGAAAACTGACCGCACCGAAGCGGAAGCCATCCGCGAAGTGGTACGGCGCCTCGCGATGGCGCGGCCCGACATCGCCTTCACGCTCGCCGGCGAGGAGCGCGCACCGGTGACCTGGACCGCGGCGCTGCCCGGCGCGGCCGGACGGCTGACCCGGCTTGGCGACATCCTCGGCGCCGAGTTCCGCAGCCACGCCATCGAGGTCCATGCCGAGCGCGAGGGCGTCGTGGTCGCCGGCTATGCTGCGGCTCCCGCGCTGACCAAGGCCAACGCACTCGGTCAATATCTCTTCGTCAACGGCCGGCCGGTGCGCGACAAGCTCATTCTCGGCGCCGTGCGCGCGGCCTATTCCGACTATCTGCCGCGCGACCGCCATCCGGTGCTGGCGCTGTTCGTCACGCTCGATCCGCGCGAGGTCGATGCCAATGTGCATCCGGCCAAGACCGAGGTGCGCTTCCGCAATGCCGGCCTCGTCCGCGCGCTGATCGTGCATGGCTTGAAGGAAGCACTCGCACGCGAGGGCCGCCGCACCGCCGCCAATAGCGGCGAGAGCGCGCTGTCCTCGTTCCGGCCCGCCTTCATGCCGCCACGTCCGGCAAGCTGGGACTGGCGCGCCTCGCCAGCCGCCCCGGTGGCGCCGATGCCGTCGTTCGAAGGCGCCGCCGCGCCCGCCTTCGCCGAGCGTGCGCAGGCTGCCTTCGACGTCGGCGCGCCCAGTGCTGACGTGCGGATCGAGAGCCAACCCGCCGGCGATCTCGTCGATCGCCCGCTCGGCGCGGCGCGCACGCAGATCCACGAGACCTACATCGTCTCGCAGACCCGCGACGGCCTGATCATCGTCGACCAGCACGCCGCGCATGAGCGCATCGTCTACGAGCGGCTGAAGGCCTCGCTCGCCGCCAACGGCGTGCAGCGGCAGATCCTGCTGATCCCCGAGATCGTCGAGATGGATGAGGCCACTGTGGAGCGCCTGCTGGAGCGCAGCGAGGAGCTGGCATCGTTCGGCCTTGCCATCGAATCCTTCGGCCCCGGCGCGGTCGCGGTGCGCGAGACGCCGTCGCTGCTCGGCAAGACCAATGCCGGCGGCCTGTTGCGCGATCTTTCCGAGCACATGGCCGAATGGGACGAGGCGCTGCCGCTCGAACGCCGCCTGATGCACGTCGCCGCCACCATGGCCTGCCACGGCTCGGTGCGCGCCGGCCGCCGGCTGCGGCCGGAGGAGATGAACGCGCTGCTCCGCGAGATGGAGGACACGCCGAACTCCGGCCAGTGCAATCACGGCCGGCCGACCTATGTCGAGCTGAAGCTGAGCGACGTGGAGAAGCTGTTCGGGCGGCGGTGACGGTGCCGTAGGGTGGATTAGCCGAAGGCGTAATCCACCTCTTCAGCTTCCGCCGTGAGAGACAGTGGCGGATTACGCTTTGCTAATCCGCCCTACGCAAGAACACAAACTCCGTGTCGTCATAGGCCCGCCGCTCCAGCTCCTCGAAACCTTCAGGCGTCACGAACTGCGCGGCCTTCGCCTCTTCCACCACGAGCAGCGCGCCGGGCGTGAGCCAGCCGCCGTCGCGAAGGCTCGCGAGCGCCTTCTCGGCAAAGCCCTTGCCATAGGGCGGATCGAGGAACACCAGCGAGAACGGCTCGACGGGATGCGCGGGGCCGAGATCGGTCGCATCGCGGCGATACACCTTGGTGACGCCGCCGAGGCCGAGCGCCTCGACATTGTTGCGCAACAGCGCACGCGCCTCCGCGCCGTTGTCCACGAACAGCGTGAACTTCGCCCCGCGCGAGGCCGCCTCGATGCCGAGCGCGCCGGTGCCGGCGAAGAGATCGAGCACGCGCGCATCCGCAATCGGATCGTCATAGGCGTGCACGAGGATGTTGAACACGGACTCGCGCAACCGGTCCGCCGTCGGGCGGATGTCACGCGAAGACGGTGAGGCGAGATTGCGCCCCTTCAAACGACCGCCGACGACGCGCAACTTCAATCCTCCCGCGGCGTCAGGTCGCGTTTGCCGTGATAACCGCGCTTGGGACGGCGCGGCGGGCCGTAGCCGCTCGCCTCCATCTCGTTGCGCTCGCGCGCCTCCTCGCTGCCGGTGCGCTGAACCAGTACGCGGCGACCCTTGCGGTCGCTGATCACCGCGCGCTTGCTGGCGGGCTTCTTCTCGCCCGGTGCATCATCGGCGCGCGAAGATGATTTCGAGGGCGCGTCGAACTGCGCGCCCGACTTCTCGATCACCTTGTCGCCGAGCTGCTCGCGCAGCACGCGCGCGCGGATCTCCTCGACCTGACCTTCCGGAATCTCGCCGAGCTGGAACGGGCCGTAGGAGACGCGGATCAGCCGGTTCACCTCGAGGCCGAGATGGGCGCAGACATTGCGCACCTCGCGGTTCTTGCCCTCGCGGATCGCGAACACCAGCCAGACATTGGCGCCCTGGTCGCGCTCCAGCGTGGCCTCGATCGGACCATACTTGACGCCCTCGATCTCGATGCCGTTCTTGAGCTGGTCGAGCTGCGCCTGGGTGACGTCGCCATGGGCGCGGACGCGGTAGCGGCGCAGCCAGCCGGTGTCGGGCAGCTCGAGCGTGCGCGCGAGGCCGCCATCGTTGGTGAGCAGCAGCAAGCCCTCGGTGTTGAAGTCGAGCCGGCCGACGCTGATCAGGCGCGGCAGGCCTTCGGGCAGATTGTCGAACACGGTCGGACGGCCCTCGGGGTCGTCATGCGTCGTCATCAGCCCGCGCGGCTTGTGGTAGAGGAAAAGCCGCGTGCGCTCGCGCTCCGGCAACGGCTTGCCGTCGACCATGACGACGTCGTTCTTGGTGACGTCGAGCGCCGGCGAATTGATCACGCGGCCGTTGACGGTGACGCGGCCCTGCGTGACCATCTCCTCGGCATCGCGGCGCGAGGCAAGCCCGGCGCGGGCCAGCACCTTGGCGATGCGCTCGCCGGCCTTCTTCGGCTTCGGCGCGTCGTCGCGGCGCGGCCGGCCCTCGAAATCACGATCGCGCTCGCGATAAGCGCCGCGGCCGCCGAAGGCGGGACGCTTCTCGAAGATCCTGCTGTCGTCCTCGTTGTCGCGGCGCGGACGGTCGCGGAAGCGGCCCTCGTTGCGGGGATGCTCCTGCCAGTCCATGCGGCCTTCGGGGCGCTGGCGTGGGCGATCGAACTGCGGACGGTCACCGCGTTCGCTGTCGCGGTCACGGGGCCGATCGAATTTCGGCCGCTCGCGGAACGGGCGGTCACCGGATGCGCGGTCGTCGCGCGAGCGAGAGAAACGCGGACGGTCCTCACCGCGACCGCCCTCACGGCGATCGTCGCGCTGACGCCAGGGCTTCTCGTCGCCGCGATCGCGGCCGCCGAAATCCTTATCAAAACTCTTGCGCGGGCGATCCCCGCGCGGTGCGCGATCACCGCGATCGAAATTCGGGCGGTCTCCGCGCGGCTTGAAGCTACGTTCGCCACGATCCTCGCGCGGTCCGCGATCCCCACGGTCGCGTCCGCGATCCCCACGGTCGCGTTGGCGATCCGGCCCGCCCCGCGAAAATTTCCGTTCGCCGTCGAACTTGCGCTCTGGACGGTCGCCGCGCGGCGCGTAGGGTTTCTTGTCGCCGAACTTCCTGTCGCTGGAGCGGCCGGCCGAGCGTGCATCGTCGCGATCCCTGCGGGGCGGACGATCGTCGCGGCCAAATGTCGGGCGATCGCCGCGCGGCTTGAAGCTGCGCTCACCGCGGCCTTCACTGCCGCGGTCGTCGCGCTTGAAGCGGGGACGGTCACTGAAATCGCGGCGCGGTGCGTCACCCTCCTCGCGGCGGCGGAATGGGCGGCTGTCGCGGTCGCCACGGGGCGGGCGGCTGTCGCGCTCGCGCTTACCCTCGCCCTTGCCCTCGAAGCCGCGCTTGGCGAATTTCTTCTCTGGCCCGCGCGGCTTGCCGCTACGGCCTTTGGCCGGGCCTCGCCGGCCGCGGGAATCGTTGTCTTTGTCGCTGTCGCGAGGCATGACTAATCTCACTTAAGGGGTGGCGCGAGCATTGTGCGCGCTCGCTGCGAGCCGCATGCTCAGGCAAAATCGGTATCCACTCTTGCTGAAGGCGGAGCTAGTAGCAGGTTTCTGGCGATGATACGAGGCATGAAAGCCCCTTCTTTCATGGATTTGGCGCTTCTGGCGGCCGAAAATGCCGGAAAATCGGGCGAAGTTCCTGTTGGCTGCGTAGTGGTCCGCGATCACGAGGTGATCGCCACCGGCGCCAACCGGACGCTGACCGACCATGATCCGACCGCCCACGCCGAGATCATCGCGCTGCGCGCGGCCGCCGCGAAGATCGGCAGCGAGCGGCTGGTCGACTGCGACCTCTACGTGACGCTGGAGCCCTGCACCATGTGTGCGGGCGCGATCTCGTTTGCAAGGGTGAGACGGCTCTATTACGGCGCGGCCGACCCCAAAGGCGGCGCGGTGGAGTCGGGCGTACGGTTCTTTGCCTCGCCGACCTGCCACCACGCGCCGGACGTCTATTCCGGCGTCGGCGAGAGCGAGGCGGCGCGGCTGCTGAAGGAGTTCTTTCGGGAGCGGCGGTAGGTCGGAGTCGCGTAGCCCGGATGGAGCGAAGCGCAATCCGGGACAGTGCCGCGGCGAGGAGAGAATCCCGGATTTCGCTGCGCTCCATCCGGGCTACAAGATCGTCAGGCCAAGAAGAACTCGCGCAACGCCCTCGCAGTCACCTCCGGATTCTCCTCCGTGAGGAAGTGCCCCGAATCCACCGGCATGCCGTCGACGTTCGTGGCCCATTGTGTCCAAGTGTCCAGCGGCGTCGCGGCGGCCTGGGCGATGCCGGCATTGCCCCACAGCGCCAGCATCGGAATGGTGATCTTCTTGCCGGCCTCGAAATCGGCCTTGTCGAGGTCGTAGTCGAAATAGGCGCCGGCGCGGTAGTCCTCGCACATGGCGTGGATGCGGGCGGGATCGCGGAACGGGGCGAGGTAGTGCTCGAGCGCGCGCGGGTCGATGGCGTCCAGCGTCTTCGACCTGGTCTGGCTCGCCATCTTGAAGCGCAGGAAGAACTCGCCTTGGCCTGCGATCAGCGTCTCCGGCAGCGGATAGGGCTGCGCCAGGAAGGTCCAGTGATAGATCTTCAAGGCATAGGCGCGGTTCATCCGCTCCCAGTAATTATAGGTCGGCAGGATATCGAGCACGGCGAGCTTCGACAGCCGGCCGGGATGGTCGAGCGCCAGCCGATACGACACGCGGCCGCCGCGGTCGTGGCCGGCGAGCGCGAAATGCACGTGGCCGAGGCGCTCCATCACCTCGACCATGGCTTTCGCCATGGCGCGCTTAGAGTAGGGGATGTGCAGCGCATCGCTCGCGGGCATGTCGGACCAGCCGTAGCCCGGCAGGTCGGCGATGATCAGCGTGAAGTGCTCGGCCAGCTCGGGCGCCACCTGGTGCCACATCACGTGGGTCTCGGAGAAGCCGTGCAGGAGCAGCAGCGGCGGGCCCTTGCCGCCGACGCGGGCGAAGATGCGGCCGAACGAGGTATCGATCCATTCGGCGGCGAAGCCCGGATAGAGGTCGGCGAGATCGGACATCTTGTTGCATCCTTGTTGGCCGGTGGCGGGGCCGCTCGACAAAAAGTGTCGAAAACAACCCCATGCACAGTACCGGTATTATCGTCGGGGCAACTAACCCCAACTGACGATTGCATATTCTGGAGTGTAGATGTGGCGGCGCGGTGACGCGAACGTCGCGATTCCGGACCGGCGCTTTTGGGGGCGCCGTCCGCAATGACACGCTAATTTTTGGCCTTTTCCGCCTCCACCGCCTGCCAGCCGATGTCGCGGCGGCAGAAGCCGTCCGGCCAGTCGATGCGGTCGACGGCTTGATAGGCGCGCGCCTGCGCTTCCGTCACGGTCGCCCCTAGCGCGCAGACATTGAGCACGCGGCCGCCATTGGCGAGGACCGCGCCGTCCTTGGCCACCGTGCCGGCGTGGAAGATCTCGACATTGTCGACCTTGGCAGCCTCTTCCAGCCCCTGGATGCGCGTGCCCTTCTGGTAGTCGCCGGGATAGCCTTGTGCGGCCATCACCACGGTCAGCGCGGATTCCTTGTGCCAGCGCAGGTCGAAGTGCTTCAGCTCCCCGTCGCAGGCGGCGAGCAGCGCCGGCACGATGTCGCTCATCATGCGCAGCATCAAGACCTGGCACTCGGGATCGCCGAAGCGGACGTTGAACTCGAACAGCTTTGGCCCCTGCGTCGTCAGCATGATGCCGGCATAGAGCACGCCGCGGAACGGCGTGCCGCGCTGCTTCATGCCCGCCACCGTCGGCAGGATGATCCTGGCCATGATCGCGTCGTGGACGGCGGGCGTGACCAGCGGCGTCGGCGAATAGGCGCCCATGCCGCCGGTGTTCGGGCCGACGTCGTGGTCGAACACGCGCTTGTGGTCCTGGGCGGAGGCGAGCGGAATCGCGGTGTCGCCGTCGCACAGCGCAAAGAAGCTGATCTCGCGGCCCGGCAGAAACTCCTCGATCACGACCTCGGCGCCGGCCTCTCCGAAGGCGCCCTCGAACATCATGGCGATGGCGTCCTCGGCCTCGCGCACGGTTTTGGCAACGACGACGCCCTTGCCGGCGGCAAGGCCATCGGCCTTGACCACGATCGGCGCGCCCTGGCTCTGCACATAGGCGCGGGCGTCATCGGCATTGGTGAAGCGTTTGTAGGCGCCGGTCGGAATGCCGAACTCGGTGCACAGCGCCTTGGTAAACCCCTTGGAGCTTTCGAGCTGGGCCGCCACCATGCTCGGCCCGAACGCCTTGATGCCGGCGGCTGAGAGATCATCGACGATGCCGGCCGCGAGCGGCGTCTCCGGCCCGACCACCACGAGCTCGACCCTGTTCTGCTTGCAGAAGTCGATCACGGCGGCATGGTCGGCGACATCGAGCGCCACGCATTCCGCCTCCCTGGCGATGCCGGCATTGCCGGGCGCGCACCAGAATTTGGTCACCAGGGGAGAGGCTGCGATCTTCCACGCCAGGGCATGTTCGCGGCCGCCGGAACCGAGCAGGAGAATGTGCATCGAAGGCTCAGGATAAAGGGGTTTTGCTGGGCGGGGAGGTCGCACGAATCGGGGT
>NZ_JADYVY010000099.1:0-452 GCF_020194215.1 Bradyrhizobium sp. BRP20
TCGTCTTCAATATCTTCCCGCTGCTCTACAGTCTCTTCCTGAGCTTCACGGAGTACAGCGCGATCGACCCCAGCCAGGCGCCGCAGTGGGTTGGCCTGCAGAACTACCAGGATCTGCTGAGCGACCCGCGCATCTGGAGCTACTTCCGTATCACGGGCTTCTACGTGGTCGCCTCGGTGGTGCTGGAGGTGCTGGTGGGATTCGGCCTGGCCCTGCTGCTGCGCCGCAAGTTCTGGGGCAGCGGGCTGATCACCACGCTCATTCTGGTGCCGATGATGCTCTCGCCTGTGGTCGTCGGCCTGTTCTGGAAGCTGATCTACAACCCTACCTACGGCATCTTCAACTACCTGCTCGGCTTCCCGGTGGGCCGCGGCCCAGACTGGCTCGGCAGCCCCAACCTGGCTTTCTGGAGCGTGGTGATTGTTGACGTCTGGATGTGGGCGCCCTACGTG
>NZ_JADYVY010000100.1:0-449 GCF_020194215.1 Bradyrhizobium sp. BRP20
CCTGCTGGACGACCTGACCGACGACGAATGGGCCCACCCGTCGCTGTGCGAGGGGTGGACGGTGCGGGACGTCGCGGCGCACCTGGCCAGCCAGTACCGGATCCGGTTGCGGGACGCGCTCGCCGGGGCGATCCGGGCGCGCGGCAACATCGAGCGCGCCATCCACGACGCCGCCTGCGCCTACCGCAAGCCCGCGCCCGAGCTGGTGGCGGAGATCCGGGACCTGGCCGGGTTCCGCCGCATCCCGCCCGGCATCGGCCTGGAGGAGGTGCTGATCGACATCCTCGTCCACGGCCTGGACATCGCGTTGCCGCTGGGCCGGTCACTCGCCGTGCCGCCGGACGCCGCCGCGCACGTCGCGCAGCGGCTGTGGGACAAGCCGCGCATGTTCCACGCGCGCCGGCACTTCGGCGGGCGCCACTACCGGGCCACCGACACCGGCTGGTCGG
>NZ_JADYVY010000101.1:0-446 GCF_020194215.1 Bradyrhizobium sp. BRP20
GAATATATGTTGTTCGTTTGATAGCAACAATTACTACTGTTATAAGCTTTATCCTTGTATACGCTTTAATTCACGAACTCATGCCTTTTGTTGTGCGAGCAATGGATTTAATGTATCACCAGTAAATTTAGTGAGTAGGTAAAATGAACGTAAATGAACTATTCAATCGATTCTATAATTAAAAATCAAAGTAAAGTAACCAAATATTGAAGAGGTGTACAAATGAAAATATATAGTCAAGGTGACCAAGCCATTGTAGTCGCAATTGAAAAAGAAGTATCTAAAAGTTTAACCGAAGATTTATTAACACTTCGCTCATATTTAATTGAACAAAATTATCCATTTATTATAGAAATTGTGCCATCAGAATCAGACATGATGATTGTCTATGACGCAAGGGATATGATTAAACACCATAATATACAATCACCTTTTTTATACATGAA
>NZ_JADYVY010000102.1:0-442 GCF_020194215.1 Bradyrhizobium sp. BRP20
CAACAACGTGGCCGTCGTGGTCGACCCGGCTCGCTACGAGTGGGTGCTGGAGCAGGTCCGCGCCGGCGGCTTCGCGCTGGCCGACCGCAAGCGGCTGGCGGCTCAGGCCTACGCGCACACCGCGAGCTACGACATCGCGGTCGCGTCGTGGTTCGCCAACGCCTACGCCCCGGCCGACGACTCCGGCTTCCCCGACTTCACCGGCGCCACCTGGGAGCGCGGCGAAGTGCTGCGCTACGGCGAGAACCCGCACCAGCGCGCCGCGGTGTACCGGCACTGGCGCGGCGGGCTCGCGCACGCCGAGCAGCTGCACGGCAAGGCCATGTCCTACAACAACTACGTCGACACCGACGCCGCGCGCCGGGCCGCGTACGACTTCGAGGGCCCGGCGGTCGCGATCATCAAGCACGCCAACCCGTGCGGCATCGCGGTCGGCCTGGAC
>NZ_JADYVY010000103.1:0-440 GCF_020194215.1 Bradyrhizobium sp. BRP20
ACTCGGCGGCGGGCGGCCTCGCCCCGCCCGCCGCCCTCGCCCGCAGCAGCTCGCGCCCGCCGTCCAGGCCGAACGAGAGCGCCAGCGCCCGCTCGGGGCACACGGCGATGCAGGCCTGGCAGAGCACACACTCGCTCGAGCCCACCCGCTCGCCGCGGCGCACATACTCGCCGACGCGGATGTCCATCGGGCAGATCTTCTCGCACACCCCGCTGCCGGCGCAGCGAGCCTGGTCGCCGCGCACCTTGAGCAGCGCAAAGGGCGCCCCCAGCTTGAGGATGGCTGCCACCGGGCAGGCGTACTTGCAGAAGGCGCGGTTGTCACGCAGCACCAGCGCCATCGCCACGCCCAGCGCGTCGTAGAGCAGGTTGCCCGCGAGGAACCAGGCCAGCGCGGGCGGGGCCCCGTGCCCGGGGCTGCGCCCGAGGCCGAACCAGAGC
>NZ_JADYVY010000104.1:0-440 GCF_020194215.1 Bradyrhizobium sp. BRP20
GCGCCGGCTTCACCCCGCCCTCGGCCAGCTCGCCGAAGAACGGGGCCGAGCGCACGATCGTCGCGCGACCGTTGACCCGCAGCACGTCCTCCTTGCCGGGCACCACGAACAGCATCCCCACGCGCGGGTGCCGCAGCAGGTTCCGCATCGTGTCCAGCCGCCGGTTGCCGGGCCGGTCGGCGAAGGCCAGCGCGCGGTTGTCGTCGAAGACCAGGACGCTGCCGGCCGGGTCGCCGCGCGGGGACAGGTCGAGGCTGCCGTCCGGCGCGGTCGTCGCGACGAAGTACAGCGTGGCGGCGTCGATGAACTTCCGGCTCAGCCCGTCGATCCCGGCCAGCCCCTTCGCGGCGATCACCGGCGCGGGCGGGCTGACCACCTCGCGCAGTTCCGCCTCGCTGGTGACGACTTCGGCGTCCTCGGGGCGCCAGACGGTCATGAAC
>NZ_JADYVY010000105.1:0-436 GCF_020194215.1 Bradyrhizobium sp. BRP20
GGTCGGCATCGGCATGGCGCAGGGGGGAGCGGGGCAGATACATGGCAGCCGTTTCGGGGAGGATGTTTCATGATACATCCGTTTCAATGTTTCATATGTTCCACTGTTGCATGCCGGTCATTCCCGTGAAATCAACCGCTTGCAGCTTGGCATGGTGCTTGCGCTTCCTTTCCCGTACTTCAACCTGGATTGCCGCATGACCGCTTCTGCCCCTTTCTCCGCCGGTGCCCGCTTCCGTGAGGCGCTGGCTGCCGAATCGCCGCTGCAGGTGATCGGTGCGATCAACGCCAACCACGCCCTGCTGGCCAAGCGCGCCGGCTTCCGTGCCATTTACCTGTCCGGCGGCGGCGTTGCCGCAGGCTCGCTGGGCCTGCCGGACTTGGGCATCAACACCCTGGAAGACGTGCTGGTGGACGTGCGCCGCATCACCGATGTC
>NZ_JADYVY010000106.1:0-436 GCF_020194215.1 Bradyrhizobium sp. BRP20
GGTAAGGGCTAACGCTTACGTGCGTCTAGATTACATTCGAGTAAAACAAATACTGATAAACTTGCTAAGTAATGCCCTAAAGTTTACCGAAAAAGGCCGTATTGAATTGGCGGTATCTGAAACGCACCATGGTTTACAGTTTGTGGTGAAGGACACTGGCATTGGCATGACTGAGCAGCAGATAGGCCGAATTTTTGATAATTTCCAACAAGCTGACAACAGTATAACAAGGCGCTTTGGTGGCTCTGGGCTCGGATTAAGCTTGTCGAGCCAGCTTGCTCACATGATGAATGGTGAAATCAAAGTACAAAGTGTTGTCGATCATGGCAGTGTTTTCTCCTTCAATGTCCCTTGTACGGTTTACCTCAATACGGCTATTGCCGAAATTCAAGAACCGCAGTCCAAGCAACCTTTGCTCTCAGGTACGGTGCTGGTT